>JANMGP010000307.1:0-9621 GCA_031374705.1 Verrucomicrobiaceae bacterium
ACATCACGCAGCGGTCACACTCCTTGTGCCAGCGCGTAGGTCGTTCTATTCCCCCGCTCGCTTTAGGCATTCGGCACGGAGTTGCGGGCCGATGAAGTAGCCGCCTGCGGACATGGCTGCTAGGGCATCGCCTACGTTGGAGATGAGTGCGCGTATTTTTGCTTCGATCAATACGGCCGCGGTGCCACGGACTTCCAGTTGGTAGATGATTGCGGCGATTTTGCGGGCTTTCTTTTCGTCGATAAGTACGCTGCTCACGGACTGCTCTCGGGCGAGCTGGATGACGGCTGCTTCTCCGCTGTCGAGTTCAGACGCGAGGAGTGGATCCATCGGGGCTGCTAAGGGGATGATTTTTACCGAAGCAAGTGCTTCGGCTATTTGTTCGCGGTCCGCGGTATCCTTGGCGAGGAGTTCAGCGGCGACGGCTTCCGGGATGAGGACGGCTGGGAAGATTTCGGGGAGCAGTCGGGCCAAGCCTGCGCGTGCAAGTGCGATGAGCGGCCCGGTGTTGCAGACGATGGGGCGGGAGAAAAAGTCCGCGCTCATGCGAACTCGGCTGCGAGGTCTTCGCCATCGAGTTCCACGGCTGGGACTCCGCAGTGAGCGGCTTGCGCGAGGAATGCCACCCGGCCCATCCCGCAGAGCGCAGCCGCTTGGCCAGAGGTGAGTTCGCTCAGTTCAAAGTATTTCAAAGCAAGGAGGAAGCGGCTGCGTTGGCGGACGGCAGATAGTCCGCCGCCTCTCACGAGGAGCGTTGAGGGGTAGTCGATTTCCAAAGTGGTTGTCATAGAATGGGAGCTTCGATAGTCGATTTTACGGTAAAAACCAAGAACGGAATCACAGGTGCCAGACCGATTGTCGGATTCACACGTCCTGTTTTCGTTACGGCAACAAGCTCAGCAATTCAGTGACGACTTGCGGCTGGCTGGCTGTCACGCTCTGGGTTCCGGCGGGGTCGGTTTGGTAATCAAAGAGGTCGATTTGCACGGGCGCTTGTGCGGTACCCCAGCGGACGATGCGGTAACGGTCGGTGCGCATGGAGTAGCCGTTTGTGCCGTTGCGATTCCAAAAGCTGAGGGCGTTTGCTTTTGCGGGGAGCGCGGGGTTTAGCAGCGCGGGAGCGAAGCTGCGGCCTTCCAGCACGGGGATGGGCACGTTGCAGAGGTCGGCGAGCGTCGGGTAGATGTCGATGGCTTCTACGATTGCTTGGGATGCGGTGCCGGGCTGCGCCATTCCGGGTGCGCGGATGACGAGCGGGCTGCGGAGGGATTCTTCGAGTGTGGTGTGTTTGCCCCAGATTCCGAGTTCGCCGAGCGCCCAGCCGTGGTCGCCCCACAGGACGACGATGGTGTTTTGATCGAGCCCGAGCGAGGTGAGAGTGGTGAGGATTTTGCCGATTTGCGCGTCGGTGTAGCTGACACATGCGCGGTAGCCGTGGATGGAGAGTTTCGCCTCGGCGGCGTCGATGGTGTTTGTGCCGCCGTAGTTGCCGAGGAACTCGCCGTTGTCGGAAAGTGTGAGCGCGAGGTTTACGTTTGCGGGCGGTGAATTCGGCGGGACGGTGATGGCGTTGCGGTCGTAGAGGTCCCAGTATTTTTTCGGCGCGTTGAACGGGAGGTGCGGCTTGAAAAACCCTACTGCGAGGAAGAACGGCTCGCCGGTGTTCTTGTAGTTTTGCAGGCGCTGGATGGCCATGTTTGCTGTGAGTCCGTCGGGGTAGTCGGTGTCTTCGAGCGATGTGGTGCCGTCGGCTGCGACGCCAATTTCCGTGCGGAGCGAGACGCCGATGGTCCTCGTGATTCCCCCTGCATACGCGAAGAACGCGTCGCGCGCGGTGCCCCAGATTCCGGCTGGGCTGCTCTGCAAATTCCACGAGCCGGGCATTTCGAGGACACCGGAGTCGCTCGTGCCGCCGGGGTAGTGCGAGAGTTTGCCGATGGCCTCGGTGGTGTAGCCGGCATTGCGAAAAGCCTCGGGCATTGAGCTCGGGGCCTGCGCAGTCCCGGCACCGGGAAAGAGCGAGACGAACGCGTCGTTTCCGGCTGCGGTTCCGGTGGTCGGACGGCGCGAGGTCATGAGCGCAAATCGCGACGCACCGCATGTGGGGCACTGGACGTAGTGACGCGGAAAAGGCCGCCCGCTTTGCACGAGGCTGTCCATGTTTGGCGTGTGCATGTAGGTCGCGCCGAGCGCGGCGATTTCCGGGCGGAGGTCGTCCACGGCGATAAAGAGGACGTTCTTTCGCGGCGGTGCAGGCGTCGGGTCGGGCGCGACGACACGGTCGCGAACGCGGAAGAAATTTGGCATCGATGCGACGGGGCCGATGCGCGTGGTGCCGTTCGTATTGCCAGCAAAAACGGGTGCGCCGACTCGCTGCCACGATGTGAGATTTGTCGAGCCCTCGACGGCGTAGGAGCGTCCGGTGACGGCGTTCCAACGAAGCGTGGGGCCGCCGCCGACCGGCTCCAGCGCGGGGCCGAGCGAGAACTCGGTGATGTTAAACGCGGACACCGGCGGCATGACTCCGCCGGGCGTGAAGGTCGCATCGACATTAGTGAACTGGATTTTGTCCGCGTTGAGATTGGTCGTCCCGAGGAAGCCGACGCGATTAAAGACGTAGGTGAGCGGCGTGGTGTCGAGAAAGCTCAGTCCGCCAAACTCAGCGGAGTCCGAAGCCCGTCGCAGCGAACTCGTGAATTGGAGAGCGCCCGCGGCATCGCGCTCGATGGTCACGTTGAAAGTGTAGGTCGCACTCGTCAGTGCGGAGCCGGGCGAGGATGCTGTCGCAGCGACGATGCTCGCTCCTGTCGTGCTGACGAAGAGCGCTGTGTTTCCCGTCGCGCGTTCGCGCAAAACGGGGACCGTCGCGGAATTCCCGTTTCCGAGGAAGTAGCCGAGCCAGCCGTTCGTATCCGCGCTGCCGTTGACGTTAAACAAACCGAACCGGAAGACTTCGTTCCCCGCTGTGATGCCGAACATTTCGGCTGATCCGCTCAGCACGAGCTTGTCGCCAGCGGTTGCGAGCGTCGCCGTAGCAAAAGCCGAATAGACCGATGATGCGTCGGCATTGTCCACCGTCCCGTCGCCCCACGTCGGCGATGCGGTGTTTGTATTACTTAGCGTCGCGGTGCCAGTGGAGAGCGTCCATGGCCCGACGACAGGAGCCGCCCAGGACGCCGCGAGCATCGCGACAAACAGAACGAAAGACGCCACGGAGAATTTCGTTCTCATAATGGATGGCTCCTATCGACGGCGGCGGACGAGCAACGCAAGCGCGCCGAAGCCGCCGAGCAACGCCGAAGTCGGCTCGGGCACTGATGTGAAAGTGACATCGACATTGGTCAGAAGGATTTGGTCAGCGGCCAAACCACTCGTCGCCTGATACGCAACCCGGTCAAACGAAAATGTCTGAGGCGAAGGATCCACGAGTGTCACCGGCGCGAAATCATTCGAATCACTGCGAAGAAGCGAGGTGACGATGTTCAGTCCGTCGAGCGCGTTGCGTTCAATGGAAATCGAGAAGCTAAACAGGCCATCTCCAAACGCAGGACTGCCGGGAATCGAAGCAGTCCCGACATTTGCAGCGCCCGTCGTGCTGGTAAATGTTCCAGTGTTCGGGCTGGCCCGTTCCATCACCGATGCCTGGGTGGCTCCGCTGCCATTGCGCAGAAAGTATCCCAGCCAGCCAGCCGTGTTCGCGCTGCTGTTCACATTGAAAAGGCCGAAGCGAAGATTCTCGCCGCCGCCCAAAGTGCCGACCAATTGCGCTGACCCGGTGAGAACGATTTTGTCGCCGGGAACCGCCAGCGTGTAGAGTGGAAACGCAGACCAAATCGACGACGCGTTCGCATTATTCGCAGCGCCGTTGCCCCAAATTGGAGAGGCCGTATTGATGTCGCTTAGGACTGCGGTCCCCGCAGATTGAGTCCAAGGTCCGTTGACAAGCGTCGCGTGAGCCGTCGCGCCGGCGACGAACAATGAGAATGTCGTAAAAAGAGTCCGAATATTCATTTTTTGCAGATGGTTGATTTTATTCTTCAAGCGGCACTTGCTCGCAAAATTAACCGGAAAATCGCTCGTTCGTCGCGTGAAAGTAAGTTGTATGCTCAAAATACTCCTTCCCCCAACGCCGGAATCCGCAACGAAAACGAACTACCTTTCCCGACTTCGCTTTCCACTTCCATGACCGCGCCGTGTGCGTCGGCGATGGCTTTGCAGATCGCGAGGCCGAGTCCTGCTCCGCCGGTTTTGCGATCGCGCGAATCATCGGCGCGGTAGAATCTCTCGAAGACGTGCGGGAGATGCTCGGGCGAGATTCCGCGTCCGGTGTCGGTGACGGTGACGCAGGCTTTGCCGCCCTCCGTGTGTGTGCGAATGGTGATGATTCCTCCGGCGGTATGGTCGAGGGCGTTGGCGACGACGTTGAGGATGATTTGCTCGATGCGGCCCTTGTCGCCGGAGCATGGCGTGGGAGCCAGTTCGACGCGGATCGTGATTCCGCGCTCGGCGGCGATGGGTTGAATGAGATCCGCAGTTTCACGGGCGATTTCGGCGAGGTCGCACGGCGCTGCGCGGAGGTCGAGCGCACCGGCATCGTGCGTCGCGAGTTCGAGCAGCGATTCCGTGAGTTGTTGCAGGCGGCGAGCCGCTTTCACACAAGTCTCCAACGCATGCTGGTAGGTCGCGGCGTCGCGCTCTTTCGTGAGAATTCGCTGCGCTTGCGAGAGGATGATCGCGACCGGCGTGCGCAGTTCATGCGCGGCGTCGGCGGTGAATCGCGACTGCCGCGCGAAGGATTCTTCGAGCTGGGTAAATGTTTCGTTCAGCGCGGTGGAGAGACGACCGAGTTCGCTGTTTCTTTCTCGCACCGGAATGCGCTCGCTCCATTCCCCGCGTGCGATTCGCGCGGCGGTCGATGTGATGACGCCGACCGGACGAAACGCGCGCTTCGCAATCCACGCGCCAACCGCGAGTCCAGCCACGAGCACGCCCCCAGAAATTGCAGCCAGCCAGTGCGCATATTCGCGGAGTTCCGCCTGCTCAGGCTCCGTGGAGCGGCCCACCAGCAGGCACTCGCCGGGCGGAGTGAACGTGAACGCTTCGCGAAAAATTCCGCGCGTTCGCTCCGTCTGCGCCGCTTCACTTCCACGAGGCAGCGCGGGCTTTTCGATTTCCGGCGGCGCTCCCGCAGATCGTGCCCAAACAGAGCCGTCGCGACGCCAGAGCATGTAATAAAATCCGCCGCCTTCCGCCGGATCGAACATCGCCGCACGCGCTGCGGGCAGTGCAAATTGCCGCACGGGTGCGGGCGGCGGCGGACCGGCCCCGCCGCGCGGTCCGCGAAGTCCTTCCGCGAGCACGCGGATTCGCTGCCGCAATTCACCATCGAGACGCCGCAGTTCATTCGCCGCCTGATACCGATACGCCGCCACTCCAAAGCCCACGAGAACTGCCGCGAGCAGAAAGCCGTGCCAGATTTGAATTCGCCATCGCAGTGATTCCGGAAACATCATTCTTTGCAGTAGCCGAGCCCGCGACGCGTGCTGATGAATTCATGCCCGAGCTTCTTGCGCACGTTGGAAACATGCACATCGAGGAGATTGGAAAGCGTGTTATCGTTTTCGTCGAAAAGATGCACGTAGAGTTGCTCACGGGTGACGATTCGCCCGCGATGTTGCGCGAGATATTCGATCAGCGAAATCTCCCGCGCCGTGAGCGCCACCACCTCGCCACGCTGCGTAACGATGTGCCCGGCGACATCCACAATCACATCGCCGATTCGGAGTTTCGCCGTCGCATTTCCCGCCGCACGACGGATGAGCGCTCGGATGCGGGCGAGCAATTCTGGCAACTCATACGGCTTCGCCAAATAATCGTCGGCCCCCGCATCCAGCGCGCGCACACGGTCCGGCGTCTTCGTCCGCGCAGTGAGCATGAGCACTGGCGTCTTTTTCCGCACCCGCAGAAGATCGAGCACCGCAAACCCGCTCATCCGCGGAAGCATGACATCGAGAACAATCGCGTCGTAGTCGCACATCAACGCCTTCGCCAAGCCGTCCTCGCCATCGGCGGCTTCGTCCACCGCATAGCCATCCTCGCGCAGCGCCTCGGCAAGGCTGCTGCGTAAATCCGGTTCATCTTCGACAACGAGAAGGCGCATGATCCGCAGCATGATGATCCGGAAAACTAAACGCCAGATGAAGAATCGCGGATGCGCTGCTCCGGGATCGCCGCGTGCCAACATCCGCCAGCCGACTACTTTGCCGACGATGAACCGTGAATCTGAGGCTGCACTGTTGGAGTTCTGCGCTCAACAGCGCGGGGACTTTTCCCCGGCTGCGTGGCTGGCGTATGACGCGCTTCCGCATGATGAATTGGCGGCGACGGCGCTATTCCTCGCGGGAGTGGAGTGGTTCGGGCATCGTCGCGAATTGCTTGATGTCGCCGGTCAATTGGCACCGGATGCACGGTTCGCTGACCTCGCACGACGCACGGCGTTTGACTGTTCCCGCTTCTCAAATCTTCTGCGCAGACACCATGCATTCGCTGCATCCTGAACTCACCCGCGCAATGCGCACCATGCTCGACAAGCTCGATGTGCTCGTGCGCGGCGGCGGGTTTGAGGGCGAGCCGGTCCGGATGTTTCTCGCCGGGGGAATGGCGCTTCATTTTTACTGTGGTTCACGGTTCACCGAAGATGTCGATGCGACGTTTTCCGCGCGCCTGCTGCTGCCGCTGAACGAGCTGACCGTGGACTACGTCCGCGAAGTCGGCACTCCGTCCATACTCTATTTCGATGCAAACTACAATGACACGTTCGCGCTGATGCACCCTGAATACCGCGCGGACGCGGTCGAGTGGCAGTGCATCGGGAACGAGACGCGTCTGGTGCGTCTCTTCGTGCTGTCTCCCGTGGACCTTGCGGTGTCAACAATTAGCCGGTTTTCGCCACAGGACCGCGAGGATATCGCGCTGCTCGGAAGCACGGGAGCTTTTGACCCGGAAGAGTTGCGCAAGCGCGCGCTGGAGGCATTGAGTTACTACGTGGGTAACACGGCATGGGTGCGTGGGACGATAGAACAGGTCTGCGCGGAGATGGCGCACCGCCGCGGATACGGGTAAAAAACATTCCCACGCCTTCACGGTGAATTAAGGTTTGTGCTAGACCGTTCGGGGATGAAGGTTTTGACCATAGTTTCCGTTCTGGCGCTCGCTGCTGCGGCGCAGGCTGATCCGATTTTGACTTCCTGGTTCACACAGAACTCCGGGATGCTCGCTCGGGTGATTCAAAACGGCACCACTCACACGACGCCGCTGACTACTTGGCCTTCGTCGGGCATCACGAATAACAACACTGGTGCCGCAGCGCAGACGGTGCCCGCGTATGCCGATGTGCAGCGCATTCGCTACACGGCGACGGATGTTTATATCAACTCGAGCGGCTTCGCGTCCTATACGATGGGGCCGTGGTTCACGAATAGCGGTGGGTTGTTCGGGTTCTGGCCGTTGGCGCGGGATTACCAAGTGCGCATCACGCGCAGCCCGGCACCGGCGACGACGAAGACGCGGCATCCGGGCGGGATGATTGGGATGATGGTGAATGGCGTGGCGATCTACGATTTGGGTGATGCGTTCTCGTTTGATCAAACGGCGAATTCACCATCCGTTACCGGCACCGACCAGATGGGTGCAACGGGCGACGGCTGGTGGTCGCGGGATGCGCTGGCGGTGGAAGTCGTGACGTTTGATCCGGGCTTTGCACATCAGCCGGGGAACAACGGGCAGTATCACTATCACGCGCAGCCCAAGGCGCTCCGCTACCAGCTCGGGGACAATGTGCAGGCGACTTACAACGCCACGACGAACACTTACACTTACACGGAAGACACCTCGAATTTGCACCACTCGCCGATCCTCGGCTGGGCTTACGACGGCTATCCGATCTACGGGCCTTACGGTTACTCTTCGGCGATGAATTCCGTCAGCGCGGTGACGCGGATGCGCACGGGATTTGTCCTGCGCAATGGGCAAAACGGCACACAAGATCTCCGGGTCACGGGGCGCGTGACGATGCCGAAATGGGCGGCGGCAGTCTTCGGGATTGCGAACCCCGGCAATACGAATCCGGTCACGCTCCCGGCCACGCAATATGGCCCGACGACGACGTATCAGACTACCGGACCGGGCGGCGTGACGACGTATTCCCTCGGTCGCTACTGCGGCGATTACGACTACCTCGGCGACCTCGGCCAGACGCAGGGCGTGAGTTTTGATCTCGATACCTACGATGGCCGCAACTGCGTGACGCCGGAGTTCCCCGGCGGGACGTATGCTTACTTCGTGACGATCGACGCCACGGGAAACACGGCCTTTCCCCACATGCTCGGGAAGCAATACTACGGCACGCCGAATGCCGGAAACGCGACGACCGTTCCGGGGACTGCGGTGGAACTTTTTAACGGCGGACCAAACACGCAAGAGGTCATGCGCTCACCGTCCGTCAATGCCAGCAACGGCAATGTGACGCTGACGTGGAGCAGCGTGGAAGGCGGCACCTACTTGCTCGAAGCAACCAACGACCTCACGACGACATGGACGACGGCCAACGCCGCAGTGCCGGCTGCCGCGAATGCGACGCAAACTGTGGTGACGGAATCGGGCGCGGCGCTGAGTTCGCCGAAGCGATTCTACCGGACCAGGCGCACGGCCACTGCGCCGTATGATCCTTCATACACCGGTCAATGAACCCATCGCTCCGAATCGTTTTTTTAGGGCTGGCTCTTTTATCCGCGAGCAACGTTCACGCCGACCCACGGCTCACTTCGTGGATGACCACCAACTCCACGAAATACGGCCGCGTCACCAAGGCGACGACGGGCGAGACGCGCGCCTTTAGAAATGGGCACTCCCTCTCAGGAAAATTACGCTGACGTATCCGGCAGGGTATCTGGTTAGCCCGCCCGGGAAGACCGTGAGACCGGGAAATCTTGCTTCTTTCTCTTGCTCATGCTCTTGCTCGCGAAGACGCGGCATTTCAGAGCGAGAGCATGAGCAATAGAAAGAAGTAAGAGCCGACGCTCGCAAGGCTTGGCTAACCAGATACCCGGCAGGATGCCGGATACAACGGGCTAGAAGCCCGCGCTCCCACGCGGCAGTCTTTTCTGATTCTTTCCCACTGACTGTGAAAATCGTATCACATTGCCGGGCCTTCGGCCCTTCACCATTCCACTTTGAATCACTCCCGCCAACGCCGCCCCTCGCAGGGTTCCTGCGCGCATGAGACACCAACCAATCGACTCGAAAAGGGCTCAGGATGGGTGGATTTTCTTAGTCCGGGTGTGGCCCTTGGCTCGTTACTCGGTCATTTGGAGGCAACCTTCCGAATGGTAAGTGTGATTTGCGACTTGTCGGTAGGTCCGTCGCCAACTCGGACAACGATCGTCTGTCCGTCAGTAACCTTGTCGCTGAAGACGGTTTCACGTGTTGCGAAACTCACAGCGTTCAGCGGCTGAATTGCTCCCGGATTGAGGAGCTGGCGCACGGTGCTCTTTCCCGAGAGGGTGATCTGGCCGTCTTTAACTTCTGGAGATACCTCTAGTACTTACCTGTAAAAGTTCGCAT
>JANMGP010000333.1:0-24760 GCA_031374705.1 Verrucomicrobiaceae bacterium
TTCTGGGAGGAGTGTTTTCGCCTCGGTGCGGAAGTCTTCCACGAGTTGGTAGATTTTCACGGGCGTGAAGAGTTTGCGAAACGCTTCGCCTGCGACTGCTTTGCATTGCTCGATGAGATCGCCTTTGCCCTCGACTTCAGAAACGAGAGTCGCCGTGGGAAAGCTCACGCGGGCGACGCAACCGTTGCTGCCCTCAGCGGTCCAGCGTTTACCACCGCTTTCGGTCTGGACGTGGTCCTTCGGATGGAGCTTCGCCTCTTGGACGAGGGTCGCTTTGAGGACCTTGAGTTGCTCGGTCTTGTCAGCGATCTCGCGATGCAGCGCGACGGTTTTGGTGACGAGTTTTTGGAGTTTGCCTTTGTTCATTGGATGTATGCGTTTTGGTTTCGTCAGCCCACCGATGCGGAGTGCCCGGCGGTGCGTGACGGGGAGGGCTCTACACCCGGAATTTTTCTGCCTGGTTCTGCGGCGGGGCATTTGTTCTCCCGTGTTCTCCAACTGCATTTTGGCGTTCTTCCGCGACCTGCGGAAAAAGTTGACGGGCTGCTGTTCCGTGCGCGGTGCGGCACCGATTTCAGATCGGAAAAGCTGCGTTTTGGAGGGTTTCTCTCTGTAGAAAGTGTCCATAGCCAACCCGTTGCGGCATTTTCGCGGGCGGCGTTAATCTGCTCCCTCACACGAAATGAAAACACGTACCGCACCGAACTCAGCCGCAATTAACCACGAAGATGAAACCCTGAACGACACCACCGCGTTTGCCGCATTGCTCTTCCTCGCGGAGAAGTTTCCTCACCGACAGTTCAACGCCACGGAGCTTTCAATCATCTAGGGTGTGGGGCGGACCATAATGTCTCAAATCAAGAACTCCCAGGATACACCGTTTTCCGCCGGCAAATGCACGATGCGGCGGCTTGACGAATGGCTTTCCGCGCATCCCGGATTCAAACAAAACTGAGCGCAAAACCTGCTTTTACCTCCGCCATGTCGAAAGGAATTCGCAAGAACATCACTATTCCCGGACTGCTCGCACCATCGCTGCGCCAGCGCGCGCAGGAGTTCGGGTTTCGCACGCTCTCCCCGTATGTCTTTGATCTCGTGAGTTACGATCTCAGAAGCGGCGCGCCGCACACAATCACGCTCGCAATCGCGGCGGATACGCAGGCCGCGCAAGATGCCGTCGATGCCGAACTCGCCCGTCGCTATCGTCCCGGTCAGGCGCGAGAGGGATTACTTGTGCAAGTTGTCGAGCGCCTCACCGAACTGCGATCGGCCGCACGAAATACCGCGCTTGTTCCTGCACTCAATGCGAAGCCTGAGAGAGTCATGTTCTCGTCCCGAATTTGGGAGCATGTGGACGAGCGCTGGCAGGAACTCGGCTACGCATCGCTCTCCGCATACGTGACCGGCCTCGCCCGATACGACCTGCTGATCAGCGGGCCACACCGTGCCACTCCTCAGACGTTGAACCGTGCAAAGCAAGACGCCGTCGCCCGGCAAAGCCTCGTGCGATACCGGAGGGGCGAGCGGCGAAAACTCTACCTCGACCACCTCATCGAACGAAACGAAGGACGGACGCTGTCGGATGTAGAACTTGAGCAGATGAAAGCGAAGATCGCCCAACATCTCCAAGGCTTGTTTTGTGAGCGGTAAGGCAGCTGCGATTCGCAGGACGAGATAGCGACAGTGTGGCGCTTCTTTCCGGCGCATCCGGTTCTGCCGCATTACGTGATCGAGGGTAGATGTCTTACATCCGACGAACGATCTTCTTCGTTGGCATCGTCACTTTGACGAGTTCGGGGATTTGCCTTATCGCAACGCGGTCGTATTCTTGAATTGAAGGGTCCAGTTCATCCCATCGCGCGAGATGTGGGGAAATTCGGAGTGTTTTGTCGCCTGGCGTTCCATACTGCCAGCCGGCGAGCCATCGCTCGGCGTTCCACCGCGCGTGTTCGACCGGAGAAAGCGTTTCCACGTCGGCCTCTGAAAGACTCGCCAGACCGCCGGACGCGTCGGACTCGACCAATTCGCAGCCGATTGCGCGGAGCTTTATGCAAAGATGATCGGCTTGCTGACGGTTCGATTCCCGGATGTCCTCGCGCAGTTCATCCCAGTTCCGCAATGCGGGATCGGTCTCGGGTCTGCGGGCGGTCGTGGCGATGCACCGTTGAACATGCGCTTGGTGAATAGCCGTCGCCAAACGATCCAGTTCACCGGTCTGGAAAGCTCCGTCCGAACACGCATGCTCCGGCATCCCGAAATGAAACAGCCTATCCGTGCTGCCGTCGGTGGCATCCAGAATCGGAGCCAGCGAATGCTCTGAACGAAGGCGCACAAGGATTTTGACGTTCTTTTTTCCGGTCGCGATGGCATTGAGGCGAAGCGCAAGTTCGAGTCCTCGTGCATCGTCGTCGAGCGTTACGAACACGTGGAGCAGCGTATTCGCCTCCGCCATCCATTGAGCAAATAGCTTTCGGGTTTGCTCCGATTCCGCCTCCATTGGATGAAACTGCAAATCGCAAATCCGCCCGCCGGACATTGCCGGGTGGCGGAACAAAAATCTGTCCTTTTGCGTCGCGGCGTCCCGGTCGATGGCCGAAACTCTGACCGGTTTCCTGTTTGCAAAATGCCCCATTTTCGCCGCGCGGAGCGTGAGGCTCCGGCCCATCCTGCCGAAGCCGAGAATCACGACGTGTACGCTCGTTGGGGAATCCTTCGTGATGCCCGCGCCATCCAGCGGATGCTCCTGAAGAACCCTTCGGGCCTCCGAGTCAAACACGTCAAAGAAATGCAATCTTCCTGCGCCGGGTTTTCCCGACTGCTCCACCCAGGTCCCCAACGCATCGCGTAGATAGATATCCGACAAATGCACATGGCACCGCGTTGTTGCGTTTGCCGCGACACAGGCAGATCGCACCTCGGCGGCGATTCGCACGTTCACTTCATCCGCCGGAGTGATCACCACCACCTCCCGCGCTTTTGTCACTCGGGCTTCTTTCAATACGGCAGCCTGCGATGCATCGCCGGTAATCAAGCACGCCCCCGCAGCGACGCATGCGTCCGCCAGCGCGGGCTCGGGAGCGGGATCGATGACCACGATATGCCGCACTCCCATTGCCTTCGATATGCATTTCACGACCTCCATCCCTTTCTTGCCGAGCCCGCACACCACCACATGATCGCTCCAAAACGACGCGCGAACTCTCATCCATTCCCGGCGCAGTCGTTTCCCGACCAACACTGCCGCTGCCGAGAAGGCCGTTACCAATCCGGCCCAGCGTCCAATCTCCAGCCAGATGTTCATTTTGTGCTCATAGTGCGGAGTGTGCAGAATCAGCATTTGCAGCGCGCCCATGAAGTGTGCTTCGTCGTGTCCATACTCCTGTTCGTAGATGATGCCGCCGATTGTACCTGCCACAACCGTGACCGCGCCGGCCAGCGCAACGATAGCAAACCGTGCTCGCGAGATTTGAAGATGATCGATTGGTCCGTGTCCCATGGGAATCCTTTCAGCGTCATTTCGAATCCGGTCGATGCAGTTCGTAGCCGAGCGCCACGATTGCCTTCAGAGTCCCAAGCGCCGCATTGCGGTCATAAGCCTTTTCCGAATCCGGCAGATCGGCATACGGCACGAGACAAGGATGCTCCTTCGCCGCATCATCTCGCTTCGGCCCCAAAGTCCACCCACCCGCCATCCGTTGCGCCGCCCAGAGATCGTGAGCATTCTCCGCGAGTCGCTCGGTGAGTGCGTGGAGATCGGGTGAAAGGATTACAGTCGTGGTGTCGATTGGCGCGGGCTGATAGCTCATCGAGTTGGATGCTGACTGTTCCGTCGCGGTTTGGAAAGTACGGACAGGACATCAATCCGGCCACAGGGCGTCGAGCGGGCCGGGCGGTTGATTCTTCCATTCGGAGAAGTGCTCCAGATCGGGAAGCTTGGCGCGGTCGTTCAGCGCGGCGACGAGGGCCGTGAGGAATTCCGCGTGGTGCTTGCCGAGTTTTGGTTTCAAAAACTCGATGAAGTAGGTGATGTCCCGCGGGACGGCCACTTCGCTGGCCACGGGAAGTTCCGGGCCGGTGAGGAGGGTTTTGAACTGGCCGAGGGGAGGGAGTGTCCGATTGCGATTCGAGCAGGGCGATGAGGTGGCGGAGGAAGGCGATGCGCGGTGTGGTGTTGGCGTGGGGCGGAGCGTTCAGACGCCAGTTCGCGGCGAGAATCTGGCGGGCTTCCTCCAGCTTGCCGCAATAGTGTGCGACGCTAGGGCAATGCCTTGATCAACGAATTGAAAAGCGCGCCGAGGAAACGGGCCAGGCTTGGAGAGCACAGGCGGGCCACTTAGCGAAGCGAAAAATTCTCTGGCATCATCACGTCGAACCGCTAACGCTATCCGAGCGAAGCTGTGCCACCAACGCGTTGGTCTGCGTCGTCTTGAATCCGGCTTCCCGCTCGGTGGCAAGACAGCGCTCGGCAAAGATGCGCGCCTGTTCGAGATCGGCAGCGATGTGATCATCGAAATGGCGGCCAGCATATACCTCCGCCAGATTGAAGTAGGCTGTTGCGATTTCCTTCTTCGCGTCGATTCCGACTGAGTTGAGGGCTGTCAGCGGAGTAAGTCGTCGGATCGCCTTATCGATGTATCGAATCGCGTCATCCCAACGACATTGCGCACTGGCGGCTGCACCCAAGCTATTCTCGACATTGCCACGATTGAATTCCGCAACTTCCCCGCTCTCGTTCGCGATCGCATCACTGACGCCGTTCAAAATCGACTCCACTTCCTCCCATCCGCGGCTGTCTTTAAGAAACTGAATCTCGGCCTGCCTCCCAACTCGAGAAGGTATCCGCTCCAAACGCCGACCCATCGCCTCGCTAGGCGAAATGCTCTTGCATTCGCAAATGAAGCGCCTTGTCTCATATTCACCGATAATCCGGGATTTGATCACTTGGAGAACGAGGTCCGAGCAGTAACGCACACGTCTGTCGATTCCGGCCAGCATGTTGGAATACTCTCGTTGCCGCACTTGGCGTTCCGCTTGATCTGAAACCGACCGAAGTCGTCCGCGTGCGCGGTGAGGGAGGAAGTCACGATCCACCGTCTCGGCGCGTAAGGCATTCGTTGAATCCTTGGTATTTGGACCGGATTCGACCACCAAAGTTCGGCTGACATAGCCTCGGCGCAAGATGCGGGCTTGTTCCTCGCGGATGGGTTCGGTGTTTTCCGTCGCGTCGATCACGATAAGCGGAACGACATCCATGAGATGAAACACGACGCTGCGCCAAGCAAAGGAGTTTTCCGTGCGTAGGTTATTAAAAAAGAAGCGGCGGAGATCATCTTGCTCCATTCCCCCCATCGAACCTATTATCATGTCGTTCCATTGACTGACATCGAAGGGCCTACGTTGGGCAGGTGCAGAGCTCTGTGGAGGGCGCAGGAGAGCGACGGTTCGGTATTGCGGAAGAGCGGCGTTGAGGCTGGCCAGCAAACGATTGGCCCCAGCTGAAGATGACGACAGTAAAAGGATGGACGGAGGTAGAAGCGCCTCCAACGAAAGCACCAGCAACAACGAGAGGGCACCGACGGCAAAGATGGTGCCGATGGGCGGGTCATGTCGCACAAAGTGCCTCGCCAGCAACAACAGCATCAACAAGAAATTTAGGATGGTGGAAACCACCAATCTGCCCATAGGCGATCTGCGAAGATACTGCCTCATTTGCCAGACAAGACTCCACGGAATGCCTCCGTAAAGCCGACGGGCGACAATCCAGCGCACAACAAGTCGAGGCAGTCTGAGCAACGCGATAAGTGCGCTGACAAGAGCAGTCCAAAAAAGAAAGCGTTCCATCAACCGCCTCCCTTACTTGCTCTATGCTCCAAATCAATGATTGAAATAAAACTCCTAGGTTGGATTTATGGCCGAGATAAACGGCGGCCGATTCCACGGCGAGGGTGAAGCTGCCGAGCAGTCGCACGATTTCGCGCGCGGCGTCGCGTTCCGCCTTGCTGCGGAAACGTCCGCCGGGCTGGTAGCTCTCGATGAGCGCGAGGGCGTCGTCCGGCGGCAGTTCGTCAATGGCCAGGAACGAGCGGTCGCGGTGCGCGCCGTGCAGTTCGTTTTCGCCGAGCCGCGTGGTGGCGAGGACGTGCAGCCAGTCGCCGCCGTTGAGCCGGGCAACCTGCGCGGGGTCGAGCAGTCCGGGGCGGTCCACGTTGTCGAGGAGGAGTAGGCAGCGGTGCGGCGCGCGGGCGTCGGCGAGTTTCTTCAGCTCGCGGCGGGTGCGCTCGAACTGGAGGTCGGCGTTTTTCTTTTCGTCGTCGGTGAACTCGAAGCCGATGGGCGTGGCGAGTTCGGCGAGGGCGAGGCGCAGGTCGTCCTTGCCCGCGCAGCGCACCTGCCAGCGTCCGCCGCCGTATTCGTCGGCAAAGGCGTGGGCGTATTCGATGGCGAGCGCGGTCTTGCCCAACCCGCCGACGCCGTTGACGGCGGTGACGACGCCGATGTGGCCGGGCTTGACGAAGTTCTCGCGCAGCATCCGCAGATTGGCGGTGCGGCCGATGAAGTGCGGGTTGTGCGCGTCCACGTTGCCGAGACTTTTCTCGGCGCGTTCGCCGCGCGTGATGGTCTGGACGATCTGGCGGTTGAGCTTGCCCATGCGCTCCTGCACGGCGGCTTCGCGCAGGGCTTCCTCGCCCTGGTCATGCCAGGGGCGCAGATCAAAATGCTGGCGCTTGCGCAACTCGGCAATCCATGCGGCGCATTGCTGCTCGAAATCCTTGCTGTCCCAGCCGGGCACTTCGACGAAGTAAATCGGCGCGACACCGTTGAAGCCGTGCAGGTGACCGATTTCGTATTTGAGGTATTCGACAAACTCCCATTCGCAATACTCGCTCTGGAGATACGCCGGGGAAAGACACGCGAGCAACAGGCGCGATTCGCGGAGGCCCTGAAGGATGCGCTGCCGCCAATCTTGCATCCCGACGATTTCCTGCTGGTCGAAGAAGGGCACGAGTTCACGCTTCGCGAAGGGCGCGAAGTCGGCCGGGATGCGCTCGACAAGTTGCGTGATGCGGCCGTGCGCGTTATCGCGCCTCGAGTAGCTGATGAAGAGATCGTAGGGCATAGTTTCTGGCTAACGGATGACAGGCCCGGCTGCGGAATTGGTTTGGATTTCAGGCTCTCCGGTAACGACTTTGCCATCTGCCGTTCGTAGCGGTCGGCCGGCATTCGCCACTTGAGAACCGCCTGAATGTCACCCATCCGGAGTTCCAATCCTGTCGGCAACACAGTTTCCTCCACATGAATGGCCAAGAATTGCTTCTTACGGTTGATAGCAAAGTTGATTTGGTTCCGGACATTCGCAGACTCGACTGAACGGGGCGAGATGAAGACTAGAAAAAACACGCACCGAGCCAGCGCATTCGCCACTTCTTTCGGCCACTCGTTGCCTGGGTCAATTCCCTCATTATACCAGATCCGAAACCCGCTCCGGTGCAGGCGATCAATTTCCGGATAGACGATTCCGCTGTCTTTGTGGCTGTAACTGACAAAAACGAATGGCTCATCCCCAGCATAAGCCTCGAACGGTGGTTGCGTAACCTCCCACGGTGATGATGGATTCTCGTGCTTCTTTCGTTCTCTTTCGCACCAAATCGAAAAACAGTGCGCCTATAATTTCTTGTCCTTCGTGTTTTCATGGTCTTCAATTTATGAATTTAGGATAGATTCCAGCGACCATGAAATTATCGGGATCTCGATGCGCGGAAGCGCAACATTTCTAATCCCTTCCGGGTTTGCTTTTGCGGAACCGAGGGCGGGTTGATTTTCTCGAGCGCATCAAGAATGCTGATACCTTGCGAAATGAGCTGGATCGCTTCGGTGCGGTCTTCGCCGCCCTGGTCGAGGAGCACTCTGGCAATTCTTGCCCCTGAATTGGCTAAATCAAGCTGTCGGGCCGCATTCTGCGGATCGGCTTTAGCAAATTGGGCCACGATGCTGTGACTTGACCGGTAAGATTTGAGAGCATCAGCGAAATTCCGTCCGGCAATCTGCAAATCGCCCGTCTTTTCGAAGGTTATAGCAAGATCGCGTTGCCAATCAGCGTTCCTGGGGTCCGCTTTGGACAAACGTTCAGTGATTTCCTGGCTGCGACGATATGCCTTGAAAGAAGCCTCGAAGTAACCTTGGTAGAGGTTCATATCTCCGACGAGGGAAAAGCTGGCCGCAAGAGCGGACTGCCACCCGGTGTTGGCAGGGTCGAATTCGGTCAGGCGAACCAGAATCATGATGCTATCGCGGTAATTTTTGGCAGCTTCGACGGTGTCGTCCAACGCGTTGAACGCATAGCCCACTCGTTCATAACTGCGAGCGAGATCGCATTGGTAGGTGCTGTTGACGGAGTCTCCATTGGCTAATCGCTGGCGAATGGACAGGCTGTCCTTGTAAGATCCAAGGGCCGCTTTCATCTCACCCCGATCGCGAAACACGTCGCCGACTTTCTCGTAACCGTTGGACAAGTCGATCTCAAACACCACATTGTCTGGCTCTGAGTCCAATAACCTTTTGCGGATAGCTACACTAGCTTGCAAGTTCTTGAGCGCTGCGGTGAGATCGCCCTGTTCCCGAAGAATGTCGCCGACATGATCGTGACTAAGGGCAAAGATTGTCTGCCATGTTTCATCCTTTGGGTTTTGCTTGTCCAAGCGCTCGGCGATTTCCAAGGCGTCTCGAAAGGCCTTCATCGCCCCCGCACGATCGCCCTGAGCCCAAAGGATGACGCCGAGGTTGTTGTAGGTGATGGATAGATCGGCTTGCCAGAAGTAGTTATCCGGACGGGTTTTGACGTTCCGCTCAGTAATCTCCATGCCTTTACCATAGGCTTGGAGCGCTTCGCCGAGCTTGCCACTATCCCGCAGAGTGCGACCGATCCTGCCGTAACACTCAGAGAGGTCTCGCTGCCAAATGACGTCGGCCGGATCCGCCGCGGCGGAGCGTTCGGCGATCGCCAAGCCTTCTCGATATGCCTTGAGCGCCTCCGCGAGCTGGCCGATGTCGTGGAGAACATCTCCACGCTGCAAAAGTGACGTACGCAGTTCGTGCGCTCCGTCCAGATTGCCAGGTTCCAAGGGGTGCTCGTCGTGGTATTGGCGAATTCGCCTATTGATCCCGTCCATCAGTTTGATTCTTCCGACCTTTTCGAGCATGCCACTTACGTCATGCTGCATATAGGAGATGAGTTTGTCGGCGTCTTTTTTAGCGGCGACCGCACGGTTTTTGGCGCTTTGGGCCTGCGTTGCATTTGTCTCCGCGATCGTCTTTTGACGATCGGCCTCGCGCTTGTTCAGCCAGGCGAATGCCGCAGCAGCGACGGCGAGGACTGCCAGGAGGCCGACCGCAGACAACCACCGGCGAAGAGTTTTCGTGCGGCGCCGCGCCGCTTCCAATTGCCGCTGTTTGTCTCGTTGCACGAGTTCATCGAGGCCCACACCCATGAGGCCGGCGATGAGCTTGAGCTTCATGAAGTCGAGCAGGGCGCGGCGGTCGGGCTGGTCGCGCTCGCTGGCGTGCATCTCGCGCGGTGGCTCGACGTCCTTCACGCGCACGTCGGCGGCGATGGGTTCCTCCGGGAGCCGCGCGGTTTCATCCACGCTGCCATCGGGGCGGAGCGGGTGGACGAGGGCGGGGCAGAAGCAGTCGTCGCCGGCAGTCCAGCCGGCCTTGGGCGTGAGGCGGACGTTTGGCTCCCCGTCCACGATGAGGGTGAGGATGCGGTCGCCGCGGCCAAGTTCGCGGAAGTAGCGCACTTCCTTATTCACGTAGCGCGAGCGGGCGGAGCGCGGGGAGGTGATGACGATGAGGAAGCGGGAGCGCTCCAGCGCGTCGCGAATCTGTCCGCCGAGGTCGTGGCTGGTGGGCAGCTCGGCTTCGTCGCGGAAGGTGGGGAAGAAACGCTCGGGCATCGGCTCGCCGCTGCGCGTGGTGCGCTCGCGGTAGCCGTCGGGGATGCGGAAGGTTTCGAGCTGCTCGTGGAGCCAGTTCGCCCAGCGGATGTGATCACCGCCGCCGTCGCCGCGCGTGGCGAGGTTGTCCTGGTGGCTGTAGCTGATGAAGGCCCAGTATTTGTAATCGGAGAATGGAGGTCGGTCTGGCTCGCTCATAGGTTGATTTTTCTTCAGCAATTCAAGCACCTGTTCCGCCGACGTCGGTTCCTTGGCGGCAATGAAAGGCATGGATTGCCGCGCTGGGCGCGGTCCAGTGTGAGTAAGCGCATCCATTGCGCGACGTGCTCGGTGAGTTGCTGCAATTCGGAACGCGCCGCCGCATCAAGGAAGTTGCCGCGGTCGTCATGCCGCCATTCGTGGCATTGGATGTGGAAGCGCTGGAGCAAGTCGCCTTTCCAACGACGGAGCAACGCGGCATCCTCCGGCGCGTCGAGGTCTTCCAGTTTCACGAACCACAGCGACGCGGCACCTTGTCCCACGAGGCCGTGTTCGAGTTCGTGCCGGCACCATTCCTCCCATTCCCAGCGGCAGGCATCGCTGCGCAGGTAGGTGCGGGAGAGACAGGCGATGAAGAAACGCGAGTCGCGCAATTCCCGATGGCAGCGGACCTGCCAGTGGTCGAAGTCCTTGATGTCTTCCTTGTCGAAGAAGATCTCCAGATCGCGGTTGTAGCGGCGGCGGAAATCGGCTTCCAGTTCCGCGTGAAGCCGGGCGACCAATGCTGTCACAGCCTCACGGGAGGTATTGTCACCTTGATGCGCGTAGGAGATGAAAAGGTCGTGGGGCATGGGTTCTTCTTAGTTCATGCCGAGGCGATGGCGGTCCCGCTGCAACAGACGCCGGGGTCCCGTACGGAATGCTTCGAGAGGAAGGAAACGAACTTGTGGCTCCTGGCGATTCCTTCCGTGATGGAACTTCGCCAGTCGTCGCCGAACTTGATTTCGTTTTTGTCGAACCAGACGTCGTGGCCACGCTGCTCCAGGTCGGCTTTGATGCGGCGGACGAGTTCTTCATTCGTGTCGTGGCCGTAGCTGAGGAAGATGCGGAGCGGGGCGAGGGTGGGCATAACAAAATCTCCCGTCACAATTTCACGACTTCGTAGCCGGCCACCGCGAGGATGCGAGGGATGTTGCGCACGGTGTCGCGATCCTGGTTTTTGGTTTTGTCGGAGAGTTCCGTCCACGTCTGGATGGATGGATGATGCCTCATGGTGTGGTTTTCCTCGGGGCCAAAGGCGTAGCCTTGGCGGCGCTGGTCGGCGACCCAGCGGTCGTGTTCATCAGTGGCCAGGCGTTCGATCAGTGCTTCCACTTCCGCGTCGGGCAGCGGGTAGCGACCACTCGGCTTTCCGACTTTGCGAAACCACAGGCCGACTGAGCGCAATTTTCCGGGGATCGCGCGGGCGGATTCACGGTTCCGGTTCTTGTAGAAATCGGAAAGCACGGCCCAAGGCTGGTGGGATGCTTTAGCGGGCTTGAACTCGTTGGCCTTGCAGCGCTCCTCAAGGTAAGCCTCGTGAATCTGTTCGGCGATAACGCCCAGTTCGTGCTCGGGGAAAGGGTATTCCGTGGCGACCAGTTGATTGAGGTGGGCGGGATTCGCGTGCAAGAGCGCGTTCACGTCCGGCGGCAGCAGCGAGGGGGTGAAGGATCGCTGGCCAAGCAGATGGCTCATATCGAGCAGGGCTTCGAGGGAACGGTTGCCATGCACGAATTGGGGAAGATAGAGAAAGGCGCGCAATACTTCCGTCCGCACGTGAAGCGCCTCCTTTGCGTCCTTCAAGTCCGGCCCCTTGAGGCCGAGCTGATACGCGAGCACGCCGGCCCGGCGCAGCAAAATCGCGGCCTCGCAAGGAAACGCTTCAATCGGCCCGTGGGGATCAAAGGTGCTGGCGAGGGCGGCGTCCGATGATCCGTCCGACTTGGCGATGCGGTCCATGACGGACAGGGCGATGTTCGAAAGCGCGGGCCACGGGCTGGCCACGGGGCCGCGCACTTCCGCCGGGAGCGCGGCGATGCGTTCGCGCACGTCACACCGCGCGGCCGGACGTGCGCTGCGCGGAGCAATGAAGTTCAGGCTGGGAATGTCCAGCGCGCCGCGCAGGCGCGAGAGGAAGTCCGGTCCCTTCGCGGACTTGAACTCCGCGTCCGACAGCGCCGGGTGCGCGGCAAACTCCTGATAGGTGTCGCAGGTGCCGCCGGCGAACACGAAAATCGCCTGCCCAATCGGGTGCAGCGCACCGCGGTCGAGAAACAGCCCGTCCTGCATCGGGGCCAGAAAGTAGCGTAGCCAGGCGAGCTTCTGATTTTGGAGCGCGGTGTCGAACTCATCAAAAAACACGAGCGGAATCTCGCCATGCAACACGAGGTCGCGGACGAGGTGGAACGCGGCGGCCAGCTCGTCCGCCGTCTGATATTGCGAAAGGTTGAAGGTGAGTTCGGTGATGGGCCGCTTGGGATTGAGTTCGGTGAGGGCCTTGGCGACCTGTTTCACGCCAAAGGATTTCCCCGCGCCCGGCGGCCCAAACACCGCCACGTTTAATGGGGGACGCTTCGGTCCGCCCAGCCGGACATAGTCATAGAGCAGTGAATACAACGCGCGATAATTCTCGATCTCCCGCCGGTCATAAGTCCGCAGAGCGTCGGCAAACACCGCAATGGGAGCCTGGCTCAGGAGGAACGCCGCCATCGTCGCCTTTGCAGGATCGGCTTTCTGCGCCGAAGCGTTCCTCGCAGCTTCGGCGACCTCTTTGATCTCCTTTTCCGGCGCGTCCACGCGCAGCAGCTTCTCGGGTTCGCTCTTCGTGGCCGTGAGTTCAACAGCCAGGCGCAGTTCACAGGCGGCGTCGGTGAAAACATCATCCAGCAACCGCCAGTAACCTCGATCAGGCTGGAGGGCGCCGGAGATGATGGGGATTTTCCGGCAGGCAAAGCCCGCCTCCTTCTTGCCGGGCGGCTCGAAAAGTTCCGGCCCCGGATAGTCCGGTTCGCCCGGCTTGGTGCCGAATCCGAGCCGCCACAGCCGGCGAGACGCGAGCAGTCCCGCCCGGATGCCGGCGAGCACCGCGCCCAACGGTTCTTTATCTTCCAAGTCATCGGCGGCGGGTGCGCCGAGACAGGCTTTGAAATCCTGAACGGGCGCGGTGGCAAGGTATTGCACCAGCGCCGCCGTGAAGGCGGAACCGGAGGCGACCATGCGGCCACGATGATCAAACCGCGCGGTGAAACTGCCCTCGATCTCGCCGGGATCATAAATGAGCCAGGCGCGATACGAGGCGGCCTCATCTTTTTTCACCGGAGGAATTTGCTGCCAGTAAATCGCCCCGCTTTCGCCGAGCCGGATGATCAGGCGCGGGCAGTCGCGCAGATCCGTCAGGCTGGGCATGTTGATTAGGTGCCACACGAGGTCCAGCGCCGTCCGCTCCCACGACAGGCCGCGACTGATGGGCACGCCACATTCCCGCAAATCTTCCACCGATAGGATGACCAGGCGGTTCGACGAATGGTTTGATTTCACCGCCTGCCAGAGCAGGTTCTCTGGAGGCGGGAGCGGAGTTTTCAGCGGGAGAGGGCGGTGCAGTTTGTAAATGATCAGCGGCTTGGCTCCGTCGGTGGGCGGCTGGCCCACCGCACTCGGCCAGGGATTGCTGGACACGCTCCGGCGAAAGCTGTTGCCCGTGTCATCCAGCAATATGATATGCGCCGCCGCGTCGGGCGGATAACCAACTTGGATCCGGGGGAGGTCTGTGTCCTTGGTCGGCCCGGAGTATCCGTGCTCCTTCTCCACGCGCAGCGTTTTTGTTTTGTCCTTCTTGTCCGCCGTGGTCGGGAATTCCGCGAGCGCCAGCAACGAATGCACGATCTCGTCCCGCCGCAGCCTCTCGGCGATCCCGAGGAAATGTTTGGTGAGGGATTCGCCTTTCAGCGGAGGCTCATTGATCTGAGTGGGCACCGCAGGGCGCGGTCCCAGCACATCATCCTCCGTGGGTTCTGGCACGGCCCGCCGGGCGTCTTCGATTAGGCGGGCGGTGGCGATATCGCGCTCCTTCTTTTCGTGCTCGTCCAGCTTGACGCCGACCGGCACCGGCGGCACTGATTTGCGCGCTCTGTCCTCCGCCTGCATCTGCGCCGCCGCCCACTTCGCGTCGCGCACCAATTTCGCCAACAGCATCGCGCCTCCGGGCAGAAAATGCGTGCGCGTCTCGCCCGTGAGCCGCCAGTTTTCGGCGTCCGTTTTCGCGGTCTTCGCGGTGATGGGCACGCCCACGACATCCAGGCAGACATCCCCGGCGACGAGGATGCGGCGGGCGCGGACCTGGTTTGGATTCGATGGAGTTTTCATGGAGTGGATCAAGACTGAGGTGGCAGGATGCGGTAGCCGAGGGCGAGGATGGCTTTGAGAGCGCCGAGCGCGGCGATACGGTCGAACTCCTTTTCCTTTTCTGGTAGTTCGCCGTACGGCACGCGGCAGGGGTGGAACTTCTTCGCATCAGCACGCTGCGGGCCAAAGAACCAGCCGTGCGGGAGACGTTGCGCGGCCCAGAGATCGCACGCGTTCTCGGCGTAACGCTTGGTGAGCGCGTGCAGTTCGAGTGGGAGCGTGATGACGGACGTGTCAATTGGCGTAGGACTGTAGGACATCTTGAACTCAGGATGACAAGGCGACCTCGTTCTGTGAAGCTCGTTGTGCGTTGGAATTAACGCGCGTCGGTGACCCGGAAAAAACTGTCACAGCGGTGAGTGTGGCTTGACCCCCCGGCGAAGTCTTCGACTCGCGTTTGAGTTCCCGCTTCGTAAACAGGGCCGCGAAAAACGGTCGGGGGCAACCGTGGGGCAACCCAATGTTCCCCGCTGACCAATGTTCCCCGCGAAGATAAAAACGCGTACGGTCTTGGTGTCGGCATCGGCACAGCGGGCCGACAATGGAGCGAGCAGCAGGGCTGCGAGAGCCGAGCGAAGCGAGACAGCCTGCCACGCTGAACTCATAAAAATGCAGGCAACTGTGAGTAGGTATTTCATGAGTTTTAAGACGGATGAGTTCCGTCCGGCCCTCGAGGCTTCAATCGCGCGACGCTTCACGGTGTTGGCCGGATGATGAAGTTGTCGTGATGGGAGGAAACTGCAGGCCCGCTTACTGACCCGGCTTGGCCTGGGTCACCGCGTCCGGTCTGGCCCATTCGAGGAGGCGAGCTTCTAAACCCGCGCCCAGCAATTCTCATTTTGGCACTGAGAGCGGTCAACGGATCGTTTGGAGTTCCGCGTTGACGCGGCTTTCGGGGTGGACCGCCTGAAGGCGGAACTCCGAACCTGCCAAAATGAGAATTGCTGACCGCGCCATTCCCTGTTCGACATCCCCACCCACGCTTGCCAACGTCCCGCGCCATGCCGGACCAAACGCACCAGCCCGATCCCGGTCTCTACGACCTCTTCGTCTCCTACTCCACCAAGGACAACGTCCCGCCGCCCGGCGAGCGCGAAGGCTGGGTCCACGCCTTCATCCAGCGCCTCAGCGCACTCGCCAAAGCCTTCACCGGGCAAAACATCACCACCACCGGCGATGCCGACACCTTCCCTGATTGGGACACCTTTTATGCCCCGGAGGAAATCCAAGCCGGGCACCTTTGGGAGCCCCGCCTCCGCACCGCCGTCGCCCACAGCCGCGTCCTGCTCGCCTGCCTCTCGCCAAACTACTGGGCCAGCAAATGGTGCCGCATCGAATGGGAGACCTACCTGGAAAACGAAAGCGCCCGCGGCCTGGCCAACCAAGTCGGTGGCATCACCCCCATCTACTTCATCGAAAGCCCCGGCGTCATTGCCAACGACATCATCGCCGCCGCCCCGGGCTGGGCCAAAGACCTGCTCGCCGCCCGCCAAGTCCGCCTGCTCGACTTCACCGAGCATGCCGCCGAACTCTTCACCGCCCTGCGGGAAAATGCCGACGTCGAACAGCGCCTCAAAGTCATCGCCTCCCGCGTCGCCCAGCAGATCAGCCACGCCCGTCGCGCCGAGCGCGCGCAAATCGGCAACATCGCCCTCGGCACCGACACCTTCGTCGGGCGGCAGGAAGAACTCACACTCCTCGAAAACCAACTCTTCGGTGCCGGAGCACTCGGCGTCATCACCGCCCTGCGCGGCATGGGTGGGCAGGGCAAAACCGCACTCGCCCTCCGCTACGGCCAAAACCTCCGCACCCGCTACTCCGGCGGCTGCTGGCAACTCGCCGCCGAAGGTGCCCGCGAACTTCTGCCCCTCTTCGCCACCCTGCGCGAGCCCCTCGGCCTGCCCGCCTCCGCGCAGGAAGACGAACCCGCCACAGCCCGCCGCGTCCTGGCAGAACTCCACCGCCGCGCCCACGACCCCGCCTTCCCCCGCACCGCCGGCCACCCCGCCGCCGTCCTCATCCTCCTGGATAATGTGGACCACGCCACCCTGCTCGCCCAAACCCAGCGCGCCGCCCTCCACCAAGCCACCGCCCAGCACGGCACCGGCTGGCTCCATCTGCTCGCCACCACCCGCCTCGAGGCCCGCGAACTCTCCTTCCTCCCCGTCGAGCACATCATCCCCGTTGATGCCCTCTCTTTGGAAAAAGCCCTCGAACTCTGGCTGAAAATCAGCGGCCCCCTGCCAGCCGACCAGCTCGACGCCGCCCGCCAGATTATAGACCTCATCGAGCGCCACACCCTCACCGTCGAAATCGCCGCCCGCCACATCCGCCGCACCCCCGGCGAGACCGCCCCCACCTACCTGCTCCGCCTGCGCCACGCCATCGCCACCGGCCCCGCCCGGCTCGCCCACCTGCTCAGCGGCCAGCAGAGCGCCATGCGGGACAGCGACCTGCCCGCCTACGCGCATCCCCTCGCCGCCACTCTCGGCTTCACCTTCACCCACCTTGCCCACGAAGACCCCGCCGCCGCCACCCTCCTCCACTACGCCGCCCATTGGCCCGCCGAAGCCGTTCCCCTCCCGTGGCTGCGCGCCCTCGCCGGCGCGCACCATCCCGAGTTGCTCGCCCCGCCCGAAGCCCCCGGCCTCAACACCCCGTGGGACGACGCCCTCCTCCGCCTCGGCGAAAGCCTCCGCCTCCTCACCCCCGCCGATGCCGAGCAGCCCGACATCCTCCGCCTCCACCGCCTCGCCGGCATCTACCTCCGCGCCACCGCCGGGCAGGAAAATGAAGACGCCCCCCGCGTGGCAGAAGTCGAAGCCTTCATCGAGCAAAGATGCACCCTCGCCGAGAATGACCACCATTTCCCGCTCCAGCCGTGGGAACGCACCGTCCTGCTGGCAGACCTCCCCGTGCGTATGGAGCGAAAAGACTGCACAAACCTCATGGCCCAAAATGGAATGATCCTCGGCCAAATCCTCACCGCCTACGCCGACCTCGCCACTGCCCGCCGCCTCTATCTCGCCGGCAATGCCGTAATGCAACGCCTCGCCGCGAGCGACCCGACCAACGTCGCGTGGCAGCGCGACCTCTCCTTGTCGCACAACCAACTCGGGGACTTGGCCGTGGCGCAGGGCGACCTGCCCGGCGCGCGGCGGCGCTTCACCGACGGCCTTGCCATCCGCGAACGCCTCGCCGCGAGCGACCCGGCCAACGCCGCGTGGCAGCGCGACCTCTCCGTGTCGCACAACAAGCTCGGGGACTTGGCCGTGGCGCAGGGCGACCTGCCCGGCGCGCTGCGGCGCTTCACCGACGGCCTTGCCATCGCCGAACGCCTCGCCGCCAGCGACCCGGCCAACGCCGCGTGGCAGCGCGACCTCTCCCTCTCGCACAACAAGCTCGGGGACTTAGCCGTGGCGCAGGGCGACCTGCCCGGCGCGATGCGGCGCTTCACCGACTGCCTGCAAATCCGCGAACGCCTCGCCGCCAGCGACCCGGCCAACGCCGCGTGGCAGCGCGACCTCTCCGTCTCGCACGAGCGGTTGGGGGACATGGCGCAGGCGCAAGGAAATCTTTCCAAAGCAGGAGAGTGGTATGAGATGAGCCGCGCGAACTGGCAGTCCTTAATTGATAGAGATTCAAGCAATCTCAGTTTGCAGCGGGGAATCACGGTCCCGTTGAATCGGCTCGGGTCCTTAGCCGTGGCGCAGGGCGACCTGCCCGGCGCGATGCGGCGCTTCACCGCCGACCTTGCCATCGCCGAACGCCTCGCCGCGAGCGACCCGGCCAACGCCGCGTGGCAACGCGACCTATTTGTTTCCTATCAAAAACTTGCCGACATCGCAGCAAAGGCGGGTGAGCATGGCGAGGCCGCCGGACATCTCGCCCAATGTCACCTGACCTTGAGCGGGATGCGCGACAGCAACATGTACCTCGACTCCAGTCTCGCGGGTTTCCTGGCACAGTTGGAGCGCGCCGCGCTGGACAATTACGCTGGCCTGATCGCGGCCTACGCCAGTTCCTCTGGTAATGCATCGCCACGGCCAGCCCCGCGCATCACCATCCCCGATCCGAAGACCCAGCCGCGCCGGGAAATCAGCATCGAGGAACTCCGCGAATCGGCGCGGGAGAACTTCCGCAAAGGCTACTGGGAGGCGGCGGCGACGGACCTGCAAAAGCTGTTAGCACATGGCGACCCTATGGAGGACGTGGCGCCGAAGATCGTCACCTGCCTGCTCAGCGCCCACGAAGACCTGCTGCCGCAAGCCGCGGCCGAGATTGAAGACCTCCTGCACCGCCTCGATTCCGCCGGACACACTGCGCTCGTTGCCGACCTCCGCCGCCAGCGCGAAGCGAAGTTCCCAGCCAAAAAGCCGTGGTGGAAGGTTTGGTAACAGCGTCCAGATACTTCATTTTATGTTCTCCCATCCAGACAGTTCGGCAAAACGCTTTGCATCATTATTCATCGCACCTTCCGCCACATGCTCGGGAATTCATACGATCTCAGAGGCCCTGCGGGGGATATCATCCCCGTCTTCGCTCACCCGAATGACTCGACACCCGTGAGGCGCTGCAATGCTTGCCGGAACTTTCGGAAACGTTCGCTTTCACGGGCGCTGCCCGTCGATGAAGCGCGCGTTTCCATTATGTGCTTTTTTGAATTCCCCGGATACGCGTTGCTGCCCTCCGATGCGACTCGCCGTTCTCCGTGGGTGATCGCAATACTCCATCGGGCGCCGTCGTAAAATACGGTGTCCGGCGCGGGTCGGTAAGTCGCGCTCCATTGCCACAATCGCAACGACTCCATCTCCTGCCAGAACGCCCGCCACGCTTCCTCCGAAGGACACACCCGCACCCGACGCCACAGTGACACCTTGCAGACGAGTTGCCCGCCGTCGAGTCGGATGCTCCTGCGCGTCCCGAGAAACGGACCAAACGCCACATCAAACTGCACCGGCAGGTAATCTTGATTCGCGTGTTCTTCAGTCATCGCACCGATCTTTATAGGAAAACCCGCGCGTGTCTCCGTTGCAAATCGCAGCATATATGATGCGACGATTCCGGGCGCGTACGCGGCGATCAGAAATGGATCGCAAATCCACGAGTTCTCGCACGTTCACAAGACTTGCCGGGCACCGTGTCGATAGGCATTCTTCAAGCATTACCACCATGCGCGCCCAGCACGACCGCCAGATCCGCGTCTTCATTTCCTCCACCTTTCGCGACATGGGTGCGGAACGGGATTATTTGGTGAAGTTCATCTTCCCGCAATTGCGCAAGCTCTGCGAGTCGCGCGGTGTCATCTGGGGAGAGGTGGATTTGCGTTGGGGTGTCACGGATGAAGCCGCAGCCGACGGAAAAGTGCTGCCGATTTGCCTGGAGGAAATCAGGCGATGTCAGCCGTATTTTATCGGGTTGCTCGGCGAACGCTACGGCTGGGTGCCGGAGAGCGTCCCGATGGATTTGATTGAGCGAGAGCCTTGGTTGAAAGAGCACATCACAGGGCTCAAATCCGTCACGGAACTGGAGATTCTTCATGGTGTGCTGAACAACCCCTCGCTGGCAGGTCATGCGTTTTTTTACCTCCGCGATCCGGCGTTTGTGGAGAGCGTGCCGCGGACAACGAGGTCGGACTTTACGACTGAAGACTCGGCGAGCAAAGAGAAGCTCCGGCTGCTCAAGCAGCAGATTCGAGCGAGCGGTTTTCCGGTGCGCGAGAATTGTGCAAATCCTGAGGAACTGGGCGAACTGGTGCTCGCCGATCTCACGAAGGTCATCAATGAGAGTTTCCCCGAAGGCTCGCAGCCCGATCCGCTCGATCGCGAGACGATGGAACATGAAGCATTCGCCCAAAGCCGCGCGCGGGTTTACATCGGGCGGGACGAATACTTCCAGCAACTCGACGCCCACGCCTGCGGCACCGACGCCCGCCCTCTCGTCATCCTCGGCGAATCGGGCTCCGGCAAGTCCGCGCTGCTGGCGAACTGGGCTCTGCGATATCGTGCCTCGCATCCGGGTGAGTTCTTGCTCCTGCACTTCATCGGCGGCAGCCCTTACAGTTCGGATTGGGCGGCGATGCTGCGGCGGATCATGGGTGAGTTTGCGCGCCGCTTCAGCATCGTGCGGGACATTCCGGAGCATCCGGATGCTCTCCGCGCCACTTTCAAGAACCTGCTGCACATAGCTGCTGCGAAAGCCCGGATCATTCTCGTCATCGATGCCCTCAACCAATTGGAGGATCGCGATGGTGCGCCGGACCTCGTGTGGTTGTCGCCTGTCATGCCGGAGAACGTGCGGCTCATCGTCTCCACACTGCCGGGGCGCGCGCTGGATGAAATTAACAAGCGAGAATGGACCGTGCTTCATGTTCAGGCGCTCGATCCATCCGAGCGCCTGCGATTCATCACGGATTACCTCGCGCAATACACCAAGGCCCTCGGTTCCGCCCGTGCGGCGCGCATCGCCGGTGCGCCTCAATCGGCGAACCCTCTCTACCTCCGCGCCCTTCTGGAAGAGCTGCGTCTTTTCGGTGAACACGAACGACTCGACGAACGCATCACGCACTATCTCGAGTCCGAAACGATCCCGGAGCTTTACGGAAAAATTCTGGCCCGATGGGAATCCGACTACGGGGGTGGCGGAAGTCTGGTCCGTGACTCCATGACGCTGCTATGGGCGGCCCGCCGCGGGTTGACGGAAACCGAACTCCTCCAAGCGCTCGGCAAAAATGGCGAGCCGATGCCGCGCGCACAGTGGTCGCCGCTATTTCTCGCTGTGGGCGACTCGCTGGTCAGCCGGGGCGGTCTGCTCACATTCTTTCACGACTACCTGCGCGAAGCCGTAAGGAACGCCTATCTTCCCACCGAGGATCACCGGCAATCCGCGCATCTTCGGCTTGCCGATCATTTCGCGTCGCAGTCGGCAGCACCAGCGGCTGCTCACTGGCTCGCCAGACTGTGCGCGTGGCTGGGGATTAAGAACAAACCGTCGAACGAAACGCCCGCAACACGGCGTCAGCTTGATGAGCTTCCCTGGCAGCTTGCGGAGGCCGGAGTATGGCCGCGGCTCCTGGGCCTGTTTTCCGATTTGAGCTTCTTCGACAGCCTTTGGGAGGCCAGTCAGTTCGATGCAAAATCCTTGTGGGCGCGGATCGAAAAGGAGGGGTTGCGAATGGTTGAGGCCTACCGTCCAATGCTGCTCCATCCCGGTCGATTTGATTCCGGTCGGGTTTGGCGAATCTCCTTCTTGCTCGGGGCTGCGGGGCATACGGCTGAAGCGCTTTCATTACGTGCCTTTCTCGCCGATCATTTCCGCCAGACGGGCAACCGAGCGAATCTTGCGCAGTGTCTCTGCAATCAGGCGGAGGCTCTGCGCACCCGTGGTGATCTCGATGGTTCGATGGCGCTGAACCGGGAAAGCGAGCAGCTCTGCCGTGAACTGGCCGACTGGGACAGCCTCAGCACCGTTCTCGGCAATCAGGCTTTGATCATGGAAACCCGTGGAGACCTCGATGGCGCGATGGAGCTGCACCGCGAGGAGGAACGAATCTGCCGGGATCGGGGCAACAAGGATGGCCTGCAACGGGCGCTCGGTAACCAGGCTTTGATCCTGGAAACCCGCGACGATTTGAACGGAGCGATGGCATTGCATGAGCAGGAGGAACAGACCTGCCGCGAGTTGGGTGATTGGGACGCCCTCGGTACATGTTTGGGAAATCAGGCGGTGATCCTGACAGCGTGCGGTGATCTGGATGGCGCAATGACATTGCACCGGCAGGAAGAACAAATCTGCCGCGAGCTCGGCAATAAAGATGGCCTGCAGCGGGCGCTGGGCAACATGGCCTTGGTCCTGAAAGCCCGCGGCGACCTCAAGGGCGCGATGGCGCTGAAAAAACAGGCCGAACAAATTTGCCGTGAGCTGTGCAACAAAGCCGGCCTGCAAGCGTCGATCGGTGATCAGGCGAACATTCTTTCAATGACCGGCGATCTGGCCGGGGCGATGGCGCTCTACGCACAGCAGGAGCAGCTCTGCCGCGAAATGGGCAATGCCGAAGGGCTGGCGATATCGATGTTCAATCAGGCGATTACGCTGGCCCAAAAAATGTCGCGCCCCCGGGATGCTCTGCCTATTGCCGAGGAGGCCTTTCGAATTGCGAATGAACACGGTTTTGTCGCCATGGTCCGCCAGTTTCAGCCTTTTGTGGACCACTTGCATTTGGTGCTGGGAAATCCGTAGCGCGCAGAGCGCCGACGGTGGTCACGATACTGAGGGGCTCTGTATTGATTGACTCCATCGGGGCAAACGAGGAATGTTCGTTGCCAAGCGAAGCAGGGCACTTGTTCGCAAATATACCCACAGACATCTCATCTCATGAACGCTTGGAAAACCATCCGCGTCTTCATCAGCAGCACCTTCCGCGACATGCAGGCGGAGCGGGACTGGCTCGTGCGCTTTGTCTTTCCAAGGCTGCGCGAGGAGTTGGTGAAACACCGCATCCATTTTGTGGATGTGGATTTGCGGTGGGGCGTGACTTCGGATAAAAATGTGCGTTGCGGGTGCTGGCGGATTCCGCCGGATCATTGCGGGAGAATTACCGATGGATTCGGGATTTTCGACGCTGTCTAAATAACGCGACCATGCCGGAGGCACCTTCCACCAAACGCTTTGATGTCTTTATCTCTCATTCCTCTAGGAATGCCGTCGAGGCCCGGCTCATTCTCGGCGGCTTGGAGGACCGCGGGGTCAAATGCTGGATCGCGCCCCGTGACATCACGCCCGGCCAGACTTGGGCGGACGCGATCATGGAAGGCATCATGGCTTCCAAGACCATGGTCATTCTTCTCTCCACCGAATCTAATTTGTCCCAACAGGTTCTGAACGAGATTCTGCAGGCAGTGCATAAGGGTCTGATCGTCATTCCGGTTCGCTTGGAGGACGTCCTTCCGACTCGCGCTATGGAATTCTTCCTAGGACCGCGCCACTGGATGGACGCCTTTCCGCCCATCACCGCCGCTCACTTGGATCGGTTGGCCGCCATTCTGGACGTGAGCACGTTTACGGAAGGCGTGGCCGAGAAGGCTGATGCCCCGGACATCGCACCCCAGTGCATGAAGCCGGAGGAAGTTTGGATCGGTCGGAAAGTGGGAAACTATTCCCTCGTGAAGTACCTGGGAGCAGGCGGAATGGGACAAGTGTTTCTAGCCCGGCACTCCACCCTCGGCCAAACCGTCGCCGTCAAGGTTTCTTATCCCGTTCCCAGCGGCCACGACTATGTCGAGCGCGCGATCCTCCGATCCGTCCGTGGGCTCGCTGCGGTGAATCACGCGGCCATTGCACGCGTGTTCGACTGCGGCACCGCTCCGACAACTGGCCGGGGCGGCGAACAGGTCTTTTACATTGCTATGGAATACATCGATGGCAACACCCTCGCGGACTCGGTTGGAAAATACGGACGATCCCTACCTCTATCCTTAGGAGTCGAGATCTTCTTAAGCCTCTGCGACGGCCTGGATCAGGCTCATCGGGTGCGCTATGTGGATGTATCCGGGTTTGAGCAAACGGGGATACTTCACGGGGACATCAAGCCCGGCAATGTGATGCTCACGCGGAAGGGGGAGGCAAAGCTCATCGACTTCATGCTGGTCGATCTTCACCAATTGCTTGCGTCAGGTCCAACTCCAATCCCCCGATCAACAGACGGCCTCGACCAAAGCTTTCCAAAAACCACTTGGTTCGGTACGGAAGGGTACATGGCACCGGAGCAGGGTTGTGAGGGAGTCGTCACGGTGAGAACAGATGTCTTCGGCTTGGGCGCACTTCTTTTTGAAATGTTTAGCGGCAAACGTCTTTTCGAAAAGTCCGTGCTGCTGGAAGAATCCGCGCAAGAACGCCCATACTTGACGCGGGAAACGATGGAACGCGAACTCAAACGGTTGAACCCCGCCGTTCCCCGACAACTCGCTGCAGTGATCTTCCGCGCCACCGCTCCCGATGCGGCTGAACGCCACCAATCGGTTCGCGAGCTTCGAGAGGATGCGGCTAACGCTCTCAAGGGAAAGCCCTGGTGGCGCATATTTTGAGCAATCCCATGCCCGCCCCTTGGAAAACCATCCGCGTCTTCATCATCAGCACGTTCCGCGACATGCAGGCGGAGCGGGACTGGCTGGTGCGCTTTGTCTTCCCTCGATTGCGGGAGGACCTTGCGAAATACCGCATCCATTTTGTGGATGTGGATTTGCGGTGGGGCGTGACCAGCGATCAGAATGCACTCGGCGTGTGCCGGGCGGTCATTGACGAATGCCACCCGCGGTTCATGTGCATGCTGGGTGGACGCTACGGCTGGGTGCCGGAGGGGCAGGGGAAGTCCATCACTGCGGATGAGA
>JANMGP010000027.1:0-14436 GCA_031374705.1 Verrucomicrobiaceae bacterium
TTCCGCCTCACCGACAACTACGGCAAGGTCGTGAAAGCGCTCATCGGCTAAGCTGGGGAGCCGTAACCGAAATTCAAAAACCGCCCGTTGGGAAACCAGCGGGCGGTTTTTTGTGTACAAAGGGCGAGGATTTTCCATGCGGTGCCCCTTGGGCGTTGACGCGTCCCGCCTTCCTGCACAAGTTCGCAGGAAATGATTCTGCCCGCTGTAACTCAACTCCTCGTCATCCAGGACCGCGACCGCAAGCTGCGCCAACTAAAGCTCGAACTTAAAAACGCGCCGCTTGAGAAAAAAGCCATGGATGCACGTTTGACGGCGGCATCCGCCGCCCTTGATGCCGCGAAGCTCAAGGCGAAGGAGATCGAGGTGAAGCGGAAGGAACTCGAGAACGAAGTGCGAAGTCGTCAGGAGCGCATTGGCAAATACGAGAATCAAAAACTCGGCACCAAAAAGAACGACGAATATCAGGCCTACGATCACGCCATCGAAAGCCTCAAAAAGGAAATCGCCGACATTGAAGACAAGGAAATTGCGCATATGGAAGCGGCTGACGCGCAAAAGCCCGTCATCGCTGCCGCTGAAAAAGAGGCCGCCGACACCCGTGCGCTAGTCGAGCGGCAAAACGCGGACATCGCGGCGAAAGTGAAAGCGCTGGACGCCGAAGTGCTGGAGGTTCAGGCGAACCGTGACAAACTCGCAGCCGACGTCGAGGAAGAGCTGCTCGATACCTACCAGCGCCTATTCGAAAGGAAAGACGGCCTCGCGGTGGCGGCGCTCGTCAACGAAACGTGCCAGGGCTGCCACGTCAAATCGCAGACACACATCGTCCATTCCGTGAAGGCCGCGAAAGAGGTCACGAACTGCCTCAATTGCAGCCGCATCCTTTACATCGAGACATAGCCCGAATTTCTCACACTCTGAGAAGGGCCCCACCACCGCGTATGTAGTTTTCCAGCAGATTCAGGGAGGCCCGCAGATTCTTTGCAGGTGGAAATCTGTTGGCTTCCCTGAATCTGCTGGAAAAAGGTGTGAGAAGTGCGGGGTAGCGTTTTTCCGGCTACCAATCCGCGAGTTGTTCGGGAAAAAGACACCGCTGGCAATCGCTCGCGTCGCGCTGGCAAAAGTCCTCGTACACTTGCATCAGACCTTGCTGGAAAGCCGCTTTTTTTAGCAACTCCTGACCGAGGGGATTGTCGCCGAAGAGACGTAGCGCGGCGATCTCCACGCGTGAGTTGCTCAGCGGCGCGGGCAGTTGGCTGAACTCGCCCCATCGCTCCGGATGCGCAGCGAGCGCGAGCGGGAAGAAGACGTTTGAGAGCATCTCCGTCACGCGCGTTTCGCCGATGAGCGCCATGCGTTTCGCGGAAGGTTTCGACGTCACGGTGTAGTGATGGTCCCAGTATTCGTCGCTGAGCTCCGCACAGAAATCGGAGATCGGATCCGGCAGGCACGCGACACGAAGTGCACGGACTCGCGGCCATTGTGCGACGAGTTGCGTGAGCGCTGCGAGTCGGCGCTGCGGATGGTTCATCGGGCGCTGGCCGCTCATTTTCCACAGCGAACGCGGCACTGTGAGCCGCTCGAATTCCGCGCGACGCGGCCACCACCTTTCCCACAACGCGCGAAGGTAAACGCGTGTCGGTGAGTCGAACGGTGCGAGGTCTTTCTGGTCGAGAAAACCGGCGACGCCAAAAAGTAGCGCGGCGGTGTCGTCCTTCGCCGCCCGAAGGAGTTTCAGCGACAGACGTTGCGCGAGGAGCGTGAAGGGGAGCTTGTTTGACTTGTATCCGAGCGTCCCGGCGAGGGCCTGAAAAAGCATCTCGTCTGCGCCGTGAATCTCTTCGATTCGAAGGAGCGCGGCACCCTTTCGCCGCATTCGGAAAAGCGCCGCATCTCGCAACACATCGCGCACTTTGGCCTCGGGTAGATTGCGAAGCGGGCCGACGCAGCGCCCCGGTTTTGCTTCGGGCTGGAGCGTGGGAGAATCGTCGATCATCGCCCGGCTGAGCCGCACTTGCGGGACGAGGCGGTTCCGGCTGGTCCGGATGAATGACTCGGCTTCGCCGCGCTCAAAAAACACGTGGAGGATTACGCCGTCATAAGCCGGATTCGTCGCGTGCCCGTGGCGTTCCCAATCGCGGACGTCCGGGTCGAGCTCGATATGGCCGCGCTCGACCGGACCGCCGCCGATGGAAACAGCAGCCTCGGAAAAATCGGGGCCTGCTTCGTGATTCCAAATACCAAACTGGACGACGCGCACGCTCCTCCCATCCGTCGTGGAAAACTCCCGCCCAAATGCGCCGGAGAACCACAGCGACTGAAGCTCGTGCTCCGGCAGCGCGCGCGCGAAATCCGACGCCTCGCGGGCGATAAGGCGCGAGCGGATTAATTCGTATCGGGAGCCGGGAATCATTTGCGGAAAGTGCCCGCCGACTCGCAGGACGTCAACTCGCCCGTGTACCGCATTTCATGGAGTCGCGATTACCACACGTAAACCGGACTTAGCCGTCGGATGCTTTTTTGGTATGCGTCGCGGGCAATTTGTAACTCCTCGTCCGCGAGGCCGGCGGTGAACTGTTGAAACGCATCTGTTTTCAGTTCTGCCGCCATCGATCGCGAGACGGCGGTAATCGCGTTTATCCGGTCGGTCTTATTTTCGATATCCGGGAGCAGATCCTGTAACTCGCCCGCGCGATTGCTCCCTATTCGCGCATCGACGATCACGCCGAGTGCCTCTTCGCGCTCGCTGCTGCCTTTCGGAAACGAGGCACGCACCCATTGCGTAGCGCCGCTGAAATCCCGGTCGGCATATTTTTCGGCGATGCTCCACAGGAGCATCGTCCGCGAGTTGTCCGGCGCGAGGGACTTCATGACACTCATCGCAGAATACAAATCGCCGCCCCGTGCCAGTTCATGTCCCACCAAAGCCCGTGCGTGGTTTCTTTCATCCACACCCAGCTTGGCCGCGGCAGCAAGAGTCCGAGCCGGGTCGCGGCGCGCCGAGTATGAAACAGAATCCACGACGAGGTGGTCGAGTTCATTTGGCGTCTGCATTTTGAGCGCAACTTCGGGGAGTCGGGAAATATCCCGCCGAGCGATCTCCGTCGCCATCGAAACACGCTCGCTCCCCGTCTGCCATTGCGTGAGATGTATCGCGGAGTTCGGTGCGGTCCGAATCGGCGCTCTCGCTTCGATCGGAATCGGGCGTCCGATCCGCAGCCGTTCCATTGCCGCGTCCCGGCGCTGCGTAACTGTTACGATCTGTCCATCGGCGGCTCCCTCATTGCTGTCCGCAGCCCCGATTGGGATGACCGGCTGCGCCAAAAATGCGGTACCTAAAACTATCGCGGACATCGAAAAAACGATGACCGCGACGACGTATCGCCGGTAGTTGGGTTGCGGGTGGCGCATGCCTCCGAAAGGCTCACTTACCGGCAACCCGCTGTCAATCGTCGGCAGTCGCAGTCATGGAGAACGAGCATTGGAGTTGCTCTCTCGAAACTTCGAATATTTGTTCAGAGGCCCGAGCGAAGTGCACGGTCCGTGGCGGTTTTTTCAAGGAGGATTCCATGTCGGAATGAACTATCGTTTCAATCGGAAGAACTCCTTTGGCCCGGTCGGGGTGATGGTCACCGGGCTGCCGGTGACGGGTGCTGGGAGCCAGTTGAGGAGGTCGTAGGAGTGCTCAAGGACATCGTTCGGCCCGAACCACCACATCACTGGCTGGCTGCCGGATTTTCCGAAGTTCAGAACGAGCGGTGGTGTGGCGGCGGTGGGATTGCCGGTGAGCTTGAGGTCGAATGTCGCATCGCTCGTCGTATTGTTGTACTGGTGGATGGAAACGGCGATCGTGTTCACGCCGTCGTGGAGGAGATTCAGCGGAACAGTGATCGCGGCGGTGAGATTGTCTGCGGGCGCGGCGGCGATGCCGACCGTGGCGTAAGCGGTAAGTACTGCGGCGACGTTCGGACTGCGGAAGATCTCCGTGCCGTTGATATAGACCACCGCACCGTCGTCCGATTTCACTTCGCCGGTCACGCTCGCGAGCGCCGCAACCGATGTCACGGTAAACGTGCTTCGGAAAAGTGTGACCGGGCTGACTTGGACGTTTGCTGCCGAGGTGTCGTAGTCGGTGATGGCAAACGTTTGGTTTTCGTCTGCATCGCCGAATCCTGTTTGTGTGCGGATGGATACCCAGGATGAGTCGTCAAATACTTCGTTTTTCCATGTGGTTCCGCTTGCCGTGACGAACGCGGAAAGCGTGGTGGATGTGAAGTCTGTCTTGGATTTCCAGGTCGAGCCTGCCGTCCCGGAAATGCCCGCTGCGCCCGTGCCGCCCGTACCATAGACGAAGTAGTTTTGCGGCGTGGTTGCGGCGGGGAGTTTTACATACACCTGCTCGCCGGTGACCTCTGCATTCACGGGATTACCGAGCGCGACGCGGATGAGGCCGTAGTTGCCGGGCGTCGGGACTGTGGCGGTGAAAGTTTCCAGCGTGTCGCCGGGCTGGAAGGTGAGCGTGCCGCTGGCGAGCGAGGTTTCCGCTTCCGCGAGCGGGTCTGCTTTTCCAAAGACGGCCCAGCCGACTGCGACTTGCTTTGAGCTAAAACTGCTGAGCCGCGCGGTGAATGTCGCGGCGTACGCGGAGGTGTCGCTTTGCTGCGCTTGATACGTCGAAATCGCGACCCCGACATTCGATCCGGGCACCGGCATGAAAGGCTCGATGAGCGCGTTGTGCACCGGGTTTGCAGGGTTCCACGTGGTGTTGGTGGGGTGATGAAGCGCGTCGGGCTGCGAGATGTAGTTGTCGTGGACGTTGAAGTATTGTTTGCCGAACGTGTTGGTTGCGGTGGTCGCGTAAACCCAGTCGTAGGCACGGGCGGTGCCGGTATTCCATTCGCCGCTGAATGCGTCTTTGTAGAGGGAGTTGAGGAGGAGGGAGTTTTTTACCTCCATGGAGCCGTTGTAGGAGTATCCGTTGCCGTAGTTGTCGCCCCAGCGGACGCCGACCATGTTGTTTGAAAAGAGGCAGTTGTCCACGATGGCGTTTGGTCCGTCGCCGCTCCCGCCGTTGCTGTATCCGTCCTCGACGCCCTGCCCGCAGTTTAGGAAGACGCAGCCGGTGAAATAGACGTTGCGAGTGCCGGAGAGCGAATTGCCTTCGTGGTAGGTGCCTTCGTACCAATTGTTCGTCGAGACGTAGCGCGTCGTCGTCGTGCCGGTCGCTGGATCAATCGTGCCAAACGGGCTGGCACCGCCATTTCCGCCGCTATCGACGCCGTCGTCCTTGCTGAAGCCGATGATTGTGTTCGTGATGGAGAGGTCGCCGCTGGTGAGGTAGATGGCGTCATTATCGGCATCGGCAAATGTTTCGGATTCACCGGGGAATTCCATGAGCGCCGAGCGGTCGATGGTCACTTTGCAATCGTTCTGCTCGCCGCAAGTGACGGCGCGCTGGACGAGGACGCGGGTGAAGTCCACCCACGTGCGGGCTTTGGAGTTCATCAACTGACCGCCGAGGCTGAAGCAGAAGCAATCGGTGAGTTTCACGTGAGAGCCGGTGACAGATCCGGAAGCGAGCGTGCCGCCGTTGATGAAGAGCGCCTGCTGATTTTTATGCGTGGTGTAACCGCTGTGAGTGCCAAACCAGTTTTGCTCTTCGCCGGAGCCGTGGAACAGGGTCCATTTTGCATCGAGCAATGCGGCGGAGTTTTGCAGCTCGATGCCGCCCCAAAGTCCGCCCGGCGTCGCGGGAACAAACGCGCATGGATTTGCCTCGGTGCCGTTGATGACCATCGAGCCGTTTACGGTGATTTCCGCCGCGCTGCCCGCGGTGCCGTTGCCGGAATAGACTTTCACGATGGTTCCTTCGCCGATGGTAAGCGTCACGCCCACAGCGACGGTTAGCCCTCCAGTCGGGATATTGATGCGCGAGTTTGCGGGCCACGTCGTATTTGCCGAAATGGTGCCGGTGACATCGGTGAAGACCGGCGCGGCCTCGATATTGATCGTCGGGCTGGCTGTGAGCCCGGCCACTGCGCCGCCGACAGAAACAGCCCCGGCCGTCGTCTTCGCCGGAGCGACGACGGAGCCCCATCCGCGGCGGAGTTGCGCGGTCGTGCCCGAGAATCCGCTGAAGGTGACGAGTCCGTTCAGGCGCACGGTTTCGTTCGAGCCATTCACGAGTTTCACCGCCATCGGCACCGGGAGATTCGCAGGCCACGCAGCAGGTGCGATCACTTTGAAAGCCTGTCCGGCAAACGCGGAAGGCGCGTCATTGACGGTCTTGAACGGCGTGTGCGGCGGGATGCCGTCTTCCGAGCCGGGGTCTTGGCCTGCCATGCGCTCGTTGTCGCGAATGACGAAGCGGACGGTCTTCGTATCGACGACGGCGTTTGTCGTGTTGTCGCGACTCGTGGCGACGATTTGGTGGAAGCTGCGCTCGAACCGCTGGTTCAGCGTCTTTGCCACGCCCACAGGCAGCGAAACGCCATCGAGCGTCGCAGTCGTGGTCGTATTCGCCGTGTTGTCGGCGACGACGGTGAACGTGAGCGTGTCGATATACTTCGTCTTGTCGGCGACGCCGGTAAAAGTGATCGCCGCCTGCGCGGATATCGAAGCCAAAGAAAAAGCGAGAATGCCCAGGAGTGATGTAGGACGCATAATGAACCCTCCTTCTCCCACGAAATCGCGCCAAGCGCAAACGACATTCGTTTAACGGTTTCGTTGGGGAATTGCAGCCCCTCGCCCGTCGAATCGCTCCCTTGATTGGTCGTCGCCTTCCGTAGCAGCGAGAACAGGGTCAAAAGGGGGCATGGGAAAAATGGAAATGTTTGCGGGTATGTGGTGAGCGGGATGGAGTTTCCGGTTCCGCGCGATCGGTTCACGGGGCGGGGGATTGTGGTTTGCCGGGGTGGGGAGCGGTATTTGCCTTCAAACTCGGGTTTAATCTGCCCTTCGTAGCGCGGGCTATTTTCGTTTTCACCGCCCGAGGGAGGGAAAGGCTTGGAGCGTAGATTAAACCTCGGGGTGCCGGTGCTGAATCGCGTGGACCTGTCGCGGCATCACATCCCGTCATTACAAATCAGTGCGCAATCAGATTGCGGCTCGCATTCCGCGCTACTTCGCGTTTCGTAGCGGACATGAGATGGATGATGGTTCGAATCGCGGCTGCACTGCCGATGCTCGCTTTCGCAGGGGAGCCGACGGATGTGTCCTCGATGCTCGAAAAGATACGCGATGAATTCGACGTTCCGGCCCTTGCTGCTGCGGCGTTTGACGAAGGCGAGCTTGTTGCGATCGGATCCGACGGTGTGCGAAGCGTAAAGCGAAGCGGCGAGGTGACGGACGACGATCTGTGGATCCTCAGCTCCTGCACAAAAAGCATGACGGCGAGCGTCGCGGCGATGCTCGTCGAGGACGGGCTGATTCGTTGGGACTCCACGCTCGGCGGCATTTTTCCGGACGTGAGCGAATGCATGGATGCCGACTGGCGGGATGTCACGCTGGAGCAACTCCTCGTCCATCGCGGCGGCGCTCCGCATGAACCTCCGGACGCGCTGCTAAAATCGGCCGAGGCCCGATGCGGAACACCGCGACTGCAACGGTTCGAGTTTCTCGTCGGGATGCTGGGGCGCAAACCCGCCGTGGAACCCGGCACGAAATGGATCTATAGCGACAGTGGCTATGCGCTCGCAGGAGCGATGCTGGAACGTGTGACGGACAAGGCTTTCGAGGACTTGATGCGGGACCGGCTTTTCATCCCGCTCGGGCTGAAGAGCGCGGGATTTGGCCCGCCGGCCACGCCCGGCAAGGCGGATCAACCATGGGGTCATCACGGCTACGAAGCTCCTTTCAAGCCGGTGGCGCCCGGTCCGGACTCGGACTACGCACCGACCTTTGCCCCGGCGGCCACGGTCCACATGAGCATCACGGATTTTGCCCGCTACGCGAACTGGCACGTGCAGGGGGATCGCGGTCACGCGCCGTTGCTTCGGCCGGATTCTTTTAAAAAGCTGCACACGCCGCCCGAGGAACAGGAATACGCGATGGGATGGGCCGTCACTCACCGAAAATGGGCGGGCGGACGAGCACTCATGCACAGCGGCGAAAACACGAATTTTTATGCCGTGATGTGGCTCAGTCCCGGCGAGAACACCTGCTTCGTCGCGACGTGCAACGCTGACTGTGCGGATGCCGCGAATGCATGCGACGCTGCGATCCGGATGCTCATCAACCGTTTCTGAGATTATTGGCGGGTATCCGTTCCTAAGAATGCGCACCGGCCCGGATAGCGCTTGTTCTCCAAGACCATGAAAATCGCTCCACGTATTTCCCGCCGTCGTTTTATCGCCACCAGCGCTGCCGCCATCGCGGTTCCGAATATTCTTACGGCTCAAAAGGCGGGCGAACAACTCGTCATCGGCACGGGCGAGCATCGCTACGAAGTCCTGCACAACTGGCCGCAGCTCCCGGACAAGTACTCGTGGCAGACGACCCACAATGTCGCGGTGGATGCGGAGGGGCTGCTCTACGTGATTCACGAAGGGCGGGAGAACATGAAGGACCATCCGTCCATTTTCGTTTTTGATGCGGAGGGGAAGTTTGTTCGTGCGTTTGGGAATCAATTTCAGGGCGGCGGGCACGGGCTGGAGGTGCGCACCGAAGGCCAGGAGCAGTTCCTTTACGTGACCGGCTACCAGCAACTGAAAAACTTCGCGAAGCTCACTCTAAAGGGCGAGCCTGTTTGGGAAAAACACGCGCCGATGGACTCGAAGCTGTATCCGGAGGGTGAGGACACAAAGCCGACGAAACGCTGGGGCGCGAATGCGTTTATGCCGACCAATTTTGCATTCCTTCCGGATGGCGGGTTTTTCCTCGCGGACGGCTACGGGTCATTCCACATCCATCGCTACGACAAGGATGCAAACTGGGTGTCGATGTTTGGTGAGCGCGGCACCGGGCCGGGACAATTCAACACACCGCACGGAATCTGGATCGACAACCGTCCGGGCCGCGAGGCGTCTGTGGTCGTTGCAGACCGTGCGAACAAGCGGCTCCAGTGGTTCACGATGGAGGGCAAGCACATCAAGACCCTTGATGGTTTCATCCTCCCTGCAAATGTGGACATCCGCGGCGATGTCATGCTGGTGCCGGACCTCAGCGCACGCGTGACGCTGCTCGGCAAGGACGACCAGGTGCTCGTGCATCTCGGCGAGGATGAAGCCTGGCGCGCGCAGGTGCTGAAGGACGGCATGAAGATGCGGGGAAGTGCGAAAGGCGGGGAATGGGTTTCGGGCAAGTTCCTGCATCCTCACGATGCGTGCTTCGATGCCGCCGGGAATATCTTCGTCGCCGAGTGGGTGAACACAGGGCGTATCACCAAGCTCCGCAAAGTCAGTTAAAAGGGGAATCGACGAAGCAATCCTTACGCCGGCAGTGATCACGGTGTCGCGGGAGAATTCGCGGGTCCGGGCTTGGTCGACCGCGCTGGCAAAGCTGCCAATCCTCAAGTATCCCGTTTTTTTTTCTGCCATTCAGGTAACGTTTTGCTAATGAACAGCGTCTCGCAGAGAAGCTCGGGGGCCGAGATGCGTCCGAATACCGCCAATTTTATCTCAATACATCACACAGAAAATACTATGAAACTGCACCTCAACAAGTTCCTCATGCCCGTCACCGCGCTCGCGGTCTCGTGGTCATTCGTCGCATGCGACAAGCCCGCTGACCCGGCGAAACAACCCGCGACCGAACAGCCGCCGAAACCCGGTGATCCGGCCAAGCCCGTTGAAACACCAAAGGCGGCAGTGGAGAAAGCGGCAGCCGCTGTTGTCACGGCAGTCACGCCCGCGGCCGATGTGGCGAAGCTGCGGGAAACTTACGGATTTGCCGCGCGTTTGCCGAAGGATGTGGAGACATTTTCCGCCACATACCGGTTGCATGATCTTTGGGTCTCCATTTCGAACAGCAAGTGGGCGTCTGCGGTCATCGACCTCATCAAGAAGCAGCCGGATGGCGAGCGTATGCTCACGCAGTGGAACGATCCCGGAGCCCAGAAACCCAAGGAATTCGCCGAGGCATTCCTCGGGAACGAGTTCTTCGTAGCGGGTGCCGCCGGCTTTAGCGCGAAGATTGCGCCGCTGGCCGAGCTGTATGTCCAGATGGCGCAAATTCAGCTTCAGGCGATCGTAACGGGCGGCATGACCGGCGGAGGCCCCGCTGATACGAACAAGGCGCTCATGCGTGCGATGAAAGACAATGCCGCAGAGCTCCTTCCCAAGGCGACCAAGCTGGAAGTACCGCCGCTAATTATGGGATTCAAGGCCGGTAAAGTGCGCGCGGAATTCGACGCATTCATCAAGCAGGGATTGGAATCCGGCAACCTGCCTCCCGGTGTGGAGACGGGGACATTCAAGCTGGCCGACAAGTATGACTTTCAGTCGCTCAGCGTCATTGTTCGCAAGGTTGTGCCGCAGTTTCAGGAGGCGAATCTGCTTCTCCAGCTCAAGGAAGTGCTCGGTGACGAAGCGCAGGCGAAAGCAGCCGTGGATTCCCTGATGGCGAAACGGTTTGAATTCACGTGGGGCTGGGTTGAGGACTACCTCGTCATGTCCATCGGGAGCGACCACGCACACTTGAAGCTCGCGACAGGCGATGCCGACAGCGCACTTTCGATTCCGGAAGTCGCCGCGCGCGCAGCGATGTTTGCCGGCAAGAAACCGATCAGTCTCGCTTTCAGCGGCAAGGTGCTGTTCGACAGTATGAGCAAGCCGATGGAGCTCGCGAAACCGTTTGCGGATATGACAGCCTCCCTTCAGGGTATCATCGCTCCGGAAGCCATTAAAGGCATGACGGCTGACGTGAAGCGAATGGAAGGCAAAGTGCAGGACCTTTTCAAGAGTGTGAATTCTTCGCAGGTCGGAGTCACTTATCTCGACGGCGGTCTTCGAACGGACCTTCTCGGCGGAGCCCGCTCGGCAAACGCGACAGCATCGCAGCCGCTCACCTTCTCGACGCTCATGTCGCCAACCACCGGGATGGCATTGATTGGTCGCACGAACGGAACGAACGGGGAGAAGACGAACGACCTTATCGAAGAAGGCGCGGCAATGCTGTGGAGCTGGTATGAAAAGTACGGCCGTACCATGGTGCCGGAGGATGGCAAGCAGGGTGCCGCGATGGTGGAATCCATGGCACTCCCTATGGTAAAGGAGTTCTGGAGTTCATGCCGCAAGCTCGGGAAGGCGCTCGGCGATCAGTCTGCCACATTGGTGGATCTAAATGGCAAGATGCCTCCGCTCCCGAATGCACCGAAAATGGTGATCGATGGTGGCAAGATGCCACGCATGGCGATCGCCATGGACTTGAAGGACCGCGCTGCGCTGAGCGAAGCGTGGAAGGGCTTTGAGAAAATCATCAAGCAGGGCATCGCCCTCATCCCGCAGGGAGCCGACGCGCCGGCAGTGCCTGAGCCGCAGATGAAGAAGGAAGGCGACGTTGAGATCTACTTTGTGGATCTGCCGATCAAATTGGGCGACCTGCTTCCGCACATTGCCATCTCCAAGGACAAATGGATCATGAGCACTTCGCCGAGCTACAGCCTCGAACTCGCGAAGCAGCCCGCTTCCGGCACAGCCAAGCAGGATGTCGAAATGACTATGAATTTCGGTGCCTTAGCGAACTTCGCCGATCAATGGGTGAAGCTGATCGCCTCGAATCCGACGGAGTTTTTCCAGGGGAATTCCGGAACCGCGGAAGAGTTTCAAAAGAACAAGCCAATGATCGATGCGGTCATCGGTCTGGTCCGCGCGATCAAGTCCGCGAACATCCAGATGGGCGAAGAAGGCGGCAAGACCCACGCAACGATGTCACTGCAGGTCGAGGACCTGAAGTAAGCCAATACTGACTGACTGCAAATCGAGCCCGGGGTTTTCGAACTCCGGGCTCGTTTGTTTTGTAATCCGACTCGGGTTGCGGGGGACAGGGCAAGTCCAGCTCAGAGGGTGAGAAATTCACACAACGCCGGACGCCCGTCGATGGTCTGCGCAGAACCGTCCGGTCGGATAAACCCGAAGCCCGCGCCCCAGCCCGGCCCGTTGACGACACAACCATCGGTCTCGCATTCCAGCATTTGCAACATCGCCTTGCCGACGATGTCCTCGCGGGCACCGGCAAGTTCGAACTTCCATCCTATGATACGTGCCGATGGGAAGAGGCCACGCAGCCTCGGAAGGACCTTCGTCGTGGGCTCCAGAGTGAGCGTGACGTCACCGGCGCGGGTGGGGATTTTCGCCGCTCTGATGACCTCCCCATCCGCGGAGCGCGCCTCCTTTACCCGGAAATCGCAGAGCGCAGCAGCGTGAAAAACAGCGTCCGCGGCGCGACCGGCGAGCTTGTCGAGGAGATCATCATTGGTGGAAAAAGGAACGACGTCACCTGTCCCGCACGGCTGCATACTCGTAGCCATTTCGCCTTTGAGCACGGTGACTTCGTGACCGACGGCTACGAACGTCTGAGCAAGCATCAGTCCCAGTTCGCCGGTCGAGGCATTGGTGATTCGGCGCATCCCATCGATGGGCTCGAAGCTCGGTCCGCACGTGATGATGACTTTCATTCCGGAAGTCGTAGTGTGTCTCTTCTGGAAATCGAACGCATTTTTCGATACAGAGCTTTATGACCCGATCCGAAGCCAGCGAACAACTCCGTGAACACTGCAACACTACAGGAGTTGCAGTGATGAAAATGCACCCGCTGCTCAACGCCCTCGGCGATGACGCGACAAAGGGCGAAATCGTGAAAGCGTTGTACGAAGTCACGAAGAATATCGAAGTCGTGAAGAAGCAGCTCATGAAACTCGAAAAACGGGATGACAACGCCCTCGTATGAAACCCAATCGTGGGCTCGCATTTGCGGGATGAAGGACCATGCTCCATGAACTGTATGAAATCTGAATCCCGTCTCCGCCTCTTTCTCCCGCTGATTGTCGCGTTGCTCTTCGGCGCGTGTGAGAAGTCGGAAAACACAAGCAATCGCCCGCCTGAACCGCAGGCGACCGCGACGGCTCAGCCTCCCACGCCCCAGCCGGGAGTCGCTGTAACAACGCCCGTAGCGGCGCAAACCATCCGCGTCGTATCGTGGAATCTCCAATGGTTCCCGGGGCACAAACCTGAAGCCACGCCGGAGGTCGCCGCCGCGCATATGGCGGCGGCAAAAAAGGCGGTCGCCGAACTCAAGCCGGACATCCTTTTGCTTCAGGAGGTGCGGACATGGCAGGCAGCCGCGGATCTCTGCACGGCCGTCCCCGGCCTCACTCCGCATGTGGTCACAGCATTTGATCAAGGGAGCCCTGACGCGCGTCCGCAGAATCAGGTCGTCGCAGCGAAAGTGGAGGCGGACTCCGCGTGGTCTGCAAAATGGATCGGCGGCAACTACGGGCCGCCACGCGGTTATGGATTTGCCGCGCTCGACGCAGGGGGCGGCCGATTTCTTCTGTGCTGGTCACTCCATTTGAAAAGCAACCTCGGCGAACTCAATCAGAACATCGCATTAAGGGCGGAGTCCGCGCGGCAGTTGCTCACCCATATGCAAGAAATGGTCGCACTTTATGGGAAGCGGGGCCCGTGTGCTGTGATCGTCGCCGGCGACATGAATACGTCTTCGGATGACCCGAAGTTCGCGAGCGACCCGACCTTGGCGGGATTCACCGGAGCCGGCCTTTGGTGGACGCACACCGGCGTCCCGTTCGCGAACAGGACCACTATCCCCGCCGAGGGAAGTTACGGAGACAATTGCTTCGACCACATCTTCACGGACGGGCTCGGCCAGCCGGTTGCATTTGTGAAAGCCTATCGCGGAATCAGCGATCACAATCCGGTGATCGTGGACATCGATTTGGCGAAAGCGGACTTTCGTCCTGCCGTCGAGATCTCCGCCGGGATGAAAGCCCTCTCATCCATACCATCGCCCAACGTTCCGGTGGAACTTCCCGGCATCATCGCGGCATCCGACGACGCGGCAATCCGCGCAGCCATCGGTAAAAACGCCACGGTCCGCGGGAAGGTGTCGCAAGTGGGGAGCACGAAGACCGGCAGCATGACATTTATCAACTTCGAAGGCAGTGGCCGCGGAAATTTTGTAGCGATTGTGAAGAAAGATTTTTTACCCGGGATCGCCGGGCAGTTCGGCGGAAATATCACGAGCCTGCAGGGGAAAAACGTCGAAGTAAAAGGCGAGCTGATTCTTTATAAAGAGACCCCGGAAATCGAATTGCGGAAGGCTTCCGACATCAAAGTTCTTCCTTAACCCAAGTTCCGCACTTCGCGGAGGCCGGTCTCGCATCCATGCGGGTCCCCGGGCGGCGAACTCGAGTTTTCTGCACTACATTTGCCCGGCTCCGGCGGGGCTTGCGGCTGTAGGTGCGGCGAGGATTCGGTTGCG
>JANMGP010000031.1:0-11044 GCA_031374705.1 Verrucomicrobiaceae bacterium
GTCTTCTTCACTACAACGCTAAAAACCGCACGCCGCCAGAGAAGCCGCCACCGCGCGGACGGACGCCGTCAGAGAAAAGTTTTTTCGCGCAGGGTGCGAAGTGCGGAACTCGGGTTAACGCCGTGCAAGGAAACCGATCACGAATCCCGCGAGAAGCGCCGTCAGGACAACGGTGCGCGGCTGTTCGCGAACGTATTCGGCACCTTCTCTTTCCCAAGTGCGGACTTTCTCACGTGCATCGTCATACACCTCGGTGACCTTATGTTTGAGGTGCTCCGCCTGCTCGGCGGCACCGCTCTTGAGGTCACTCGCGACCTCCGAGACTTTGGCGGATACGTCGTGGGCAACTTCCGAGACCTTTGCTTTGGCCGCTTCGTATTTGCCTTGAACGGTGCCGGCAGTCTTCTCGACGTCGGCTTTGAGTTCGTTGAGCGTCTTGTGGAGCTGGTCCGCGCCGACACCGAGACGTGATTGGAGACGCCCGAGGTATTCTTCACCTTTGCCTTCGACAAACTGAAGATCGTCGTCCGTGAGTTGGCCGTACTTCTGGCGAAGCTTGCCTTTGATTTCGTTCCAGGAACCATCGAATGTGAATTTGTTCATACAGGAATCTTATCGCGGTGAGAAGGCGGGCTGGATGTCTGCGCATGCGGATTTTTGTTCATTGGAATTGTTTGACGAGCCACACTAATTCCACGCGCTGGAATTTTTTGGCACGGGCTAGGCACTGTAACGGGTGCACACCCACGAGTTTTCCGGCTCCGACGGAAAACTGGTTCTCCGCAATGCGGATACCGGCGATCCCGAAAAAAGTTTTCGTTTCGATACGCGCAAGGATGACGGGCGGACGATTCGTTTGCATGCACAACAAAAAATCATCTACCCCCCGCGAGAGCGGGAACAAGGAACCCCTCCCGTGGCCTAACCAGTACATCGCTGACCGACCGACAAAAGCGGCGGCGACTGCCGCGGGTGTCGGCTTTCTTATGACGTTTTTACCGCTTGGCAAGATCGTGGGCATGCTCATCGACGTTGCCTTCGCCCTCGTGCGCCCGTTGCTGCTGTGCTTCGGGCTGGCAAAGGTCGTTGACTATTGCCGCTCAACGGGTCTTTGCGACGGAGAATCCGAAACAACAAAACCAAATAAACGATAATTATGAACAATACTAACTGCACACCTTCCAAACTCGACGAAGTCGTTCGCACTCATCCGGCCGAAACAATTCTGGCTGCAATCGGCACCGGAATCGTGATTGGTGTGGTAGCCCGCATATTGCATAACCGAGCCACTGAACCGACTTCAATGGAGGCTGCAATGGAGGCCGTTCGCGGCGCTGGTGGACGTGTCCGGGACATCTTTCGATAGCCTGCATTTTCCGTTTCAGACAAAGGAATAGACTCCGAGCATCGGGAGGTTCGCGGAAACCGTGATTCTCGAAAGGCCGGCTCAGGCCTTTTGCAGGAGCAAGCAATGTCTTCACCATGAAATCCGTTCCACCGACTGGCGCTCAATCGGGCCTGATTTCGCATCTTGCCGGCTTGGCGAGCGGCGCACTTCGATATCTTTCGGCAAGGCTTGCGCTTGCCGGCATCGAGGCGAAGGAAGCAGGGGCGCACTATGGCGCTGCGTTTGCACTGATCGTCGTCGGCTTGTTCGTCGGACTTCTCGGATACGTGTTGTTTGTAACGACCGCGGTATTCGCCATCGCCGCTGCGTTTGATGGGAAGCATGCGTGGATCTTTGTGCTGGCGGGCGCCGCATTGCTGCATGTCGGAGGAGCCGCGAGCCTGATGGTTCTTGGCGTCCGGCGAATGCGGACAGGGGCTTTCTCCAACACCGCTGAAGAATTTAAGAAAGACAAAGAATGGCTGAACAAACTCGCAAACAATCGCTAAGCAACGAGCTTCGGGAAGCCCGTTCGGAATTAGCGGGCTTCGTCGCGGTCGTCCGTAACGACTTGGATGTCGGGGCTCGTCTGAAGTCTAATTACTCGAGGAACCCGGGCACTTGGTTTGGTGTCGCAGCGGGGATTGGGCTTTTGCTTGCGAGGATCCTGCTTCCCCGCCGCAAGGTTGTGGCGAAACTTCCGCACGGCTGGAGTGTTCCCGTTCAGAAAACGGGGAAGTTGGCAGTGGTGGTAACAGCGTTGAAGTTTGTTTTTGGCATTGCGCAGCCTGCGCTCGCTCATTTTATCCAGAAACGAATTGAAAGGCGCGCGGCTGCACATGATGCGAAGAAGTAACGAGGCTTGGGGCCCTTGCTTACTGTTTCCTTGTCTTGCACCGGGCGATTAACCCCACGACAAAACTCACCGTGGTTATGGCAAGCAGCGCGCTTATTGGAGCGGGCTCCTTGATTGGCGGGCGGACTTCAATGACTCGTTTTGAAGCATTTGGTGGTTCCGCTTCGATCTCGGCGGCGGGAACCAACCCCTGCTGTGCCCGGCCCTCTGCGGTGACGGCTACTGCATTCTCGGAAGGCAGGATCGTTTCGCCGAATTCACGGGCATAAACCTGGGTGAACTCTGCGCCAAAAAGTACAATGCATGAGGCGTAAAAAACCCAGAGGAGAATTACAACGACGGACCCTGCCGCTCCAAAGCTCGAGGCGGTACTCTCCCGCCCGAGGTAGAAGCTTAGGCCAAACTTTCCGAGTTCAAAAAGCAACGCGGTGACGATCGCTCCGTTCCACACGTGACGCCATTTAATCCGGGCGTCCGGAAGCACCTTGAAGATGAATGCGAATAAGGTGGTGACCACGCAGAAGGACACACAAAATGCCAGCAGCCCGCTAATGAAAGGCGGAATTCCGATGACCCTCTCCACGTATCCGTTCATGGCTGCCAGGGCAGTCGTGAGCAGGAGCGAAGTGAGCAGCAGAAAACCGATGGCGAGGACGATGCCGAAGTTCAACAAGCGCGCCCGGACAAAGGCCTTCCAACCGCCGCTGCTCGTCCGCTTTACCTCCCAAATCGTGTTCAATGCATCCTGCAACTGCCCGAAAACGCCCGCTGCGCCGAGCAGCAATGTTGCAAACCCAACGATCGTTCCGATCCAACCTTCCGACGGCTTGGAAGCACTGAGGACCATGGACTGAATTCCTTTAGCCGCCTGCGGGCCGACATATGCGTTTAGCTGCGCCGCGAGTTGCCCCCGCACCGCGTCTTCGCCGAGAACAAGGCCGGCCACACTAATCGCGATCACCAGCAGCGGTGCGATGGAGAAAATAGAATAGTAGGCCAGCGCCGCGCTGAGGCGTTGCGCGTTGTCTTCCAACCAATCGTCCAAGGTGGCTTTGAGCAACCTCACGATGCGATTGCTTGTGAACTTCTGATATTTCATGCCGTGTAGATTGCGCGGCTCGCGACGACTCGTGATTTCATCAAGCTGGGAAAGCGGGTGCGAACGTCGAATCATCCGCTTCGACTACGGTCGGATTTCCGGCAGACGGGGAGACTTCCTGATTTGCCAGGGGCTTCTCAGCGGGACCAGCGATCACATCACCCTTCGACGTGAATCGTGAGCCGTGGCAGGGGCAGTCCCAGGTCTTCTCGGCGCCGTTCCAAGCGACGATACAACCGAGATGCGGGCATACCGGGTTGAGTGTGGTGAGAGCCCCGTGGTCGTCGCGATACACGGCTACTTTTGTCCCGTCGATGCGGAGAGTTTTTCCCTCACCGCATCCCACCACTTCAAGGTTGCTGCCTGCGGTTGCGGAGAGTTGGCTCGTCGCGATGTAATAAGGGTAATCCTTGTTTTCCCTCAGGTAGTTCCACAGCGAGGATAACTCTTTGCGGTTCACGTCGAATAGCTCCGCCCAGGGATTGCGCACGCCGAGAACCCAGTCGCGAGCCATGATCGCACCAAGTGTTCCGAACGTCATGCCGTTGCCGCCAAAGCCGGTCGCTACAAATTGTCGCTCCGCGGTCTCGCCGATGAACGGCAGGCCGTCCACGCTCTCGATGACCTGCCCGGACCAGCGATGATCAATTTCCGCACCGGGCCAGAGGGTGAGCATGGTCCGCTCGAGGTCGCGAAACGGCTTCTCTGTGTCCGGTTCCTGGCCGGTCTTGTGATCGGCACCGCCGACTATGGCGTAATCGCCGCCGTCGCGCCGATCCACTCGAATGTAGAGGTAAGGATTTGCCGTATCCCAAAACAGCGCTTCGGCTGTGTGGCCTGAGGGGAGCTGTGCGCCGACAGCATAAGTGGAATAGGCCGCGAGCTTTGTTTGAAGCAGTGCCGAGCTGAGCGCGCCGGTATGCCCTTGGAGCGGGACATGCGTTGCGAGAATCACATGCTCGAAGCGAATGCGGTGGCCATTTGCAATGACCTGCCAGCCGTCGGCGGAAAACTCGCCGGACTCGGTATTCTCGAAAACGTACGAGTCATCTCCTGGAATCTGCCGCGCGAGTCCGTGGAGATATTTCAGAGGATGAATCTTCAGTTGATTGGCAAAGCGGATCCCCGGCCGATCCAGCAACGGTGCGGCTTTTACGTAAGTGGAATCGAATCCGAGTCCCTTCACGAGCGCCGATTCGTCGTCGAGCTCTTTCGCCTCCGCGGCGGTGTCCCCACCGCCCGCCGCGACGAGGTAGCCGGGAACGCGGCGGCATTCGCAGTCGATGCGCTCCGACGCAACGAAGGCCGCGATTTGCTCCATCCCGAGGCGGCCGGCATCCCAGGCTGCCTGCGCGTGAGTTTCCCCAAAAGTCTTCACCAACTCGGTGAATCGCGTGTCGGTCGCGTAGGTGACATGTGCTGTCGTGTGCCCCGTTTCTCCGCCTCCGATTCGCCCCCTCTCAATTATCGCCACGGAACGTCCGGCGCGCTTGAGCATCAGCGCGGCCGTCACACCGGTGATGCCGCCTCCGACGATGAGCACGTCCACGCTGAGGTCGGCGTCGAGTGTGGGGAAATGCGGTGCTCGAACGTCGGTCTGCCAGATTTGGGTAGTTTTCATGATTGGGTATCGGATGCCGGCTTCCGATAGGTCGTGTTTCCGGCGTACCTCTCGTTCTTTGGTGCAGTCCGGGCGGAGACGAATCAAATCCGAGCACGGTAGGTGCCGGGACTGATGTTAAACTCCCGCCGGAAAAGACGGTTGAAAAACGAGAGCTGATTGAACCCGTTGCCAAACGCGATGGCGCTGATGGGTTCCGCCGACTCGCGCAACGCGCGGCAGACGGCTTGCAAGCGAACTTGATTGAGAAAGCTCGAGAAGGGTTTGCCCGCGTGCCGCTGGAACTGCCTGGCAAACGTCGCGCGGCTCATGCCGGTGAGCGGCAACAGCGCATTGAGGCGGATGGGTTCGCGGTAGTGCGCGAGGATGAAGCTCACGGCGCGTTGGATGGCGTTCTGTTGCTCCGCGGTGCCATCGAGCGTGAACGGCCGAGCGGCCAGCGGCCGCATCTCGCGGGTTGGGGCGCTGGCGAGCAGGCTCATCAGTTTGAGAAACGAGAGCAACTTTGGCATTCCCGAGAGGTGCTGGAGCTCGCGCATCATCCCGGCCGCCGCGCGAGCCGTTTCGCCACGAAGATGGAGTCCTCGCTGGGCGTTTGTCGCGAGCGAGCGCAGCGGTGCGACAGCCTCGCCAAAGCTCCATATTCCGTGCTCCCTCGGGAAATCCCACTGAAGCGAAAGCCCCGCGGAGTCGCCGTGCTGATGCCAGTAATGAGGCACGTTCGAGCCGATGAGCACCAAATCATCCGAGTCGAAAAGCTCGATGTGATCCGCGACAAATCGAGTCCCGGACCCGCGCTGAATGAGTGTCAATTCCGTGGCGCGATGGTAATGCCAGTGATCTCCCTGGCCTTGAATCGACCGGGCAACCCCGCCGCGAATTACACTCACGCGATCCACGCTCCGGGTCCAACGGAGAAGGCGGAATGTTTCGTCGGGAGCGAGGCGGATATCTTCACGCTGAACGGGCATCGCTGGCATGATTGGCCGGGGACCTCGGGATGAAAAGGAGTAAAACAGGGACGCGATGGTGCCCATCTGAGGTTTGGGGGAAGTGCGCGTTGGCCAGCGCCTTTAACGAGATGGCTTTTCTTTGTAGGTGGTCTCGTAGTCGCCTGCCATGCGGCTGAAAGAGAATTTCTCCTCGGCAAGGGCGCGCGTGGCTTCAGCGAGGCGGGCGAGGTGGTCGGCGTCTTTGAGGGAAGGCTGCCAATTGCCGTCGTCTGCGAGGGCGATGGAGACTTCGCGGGTGAGGAACGGGAGCTCGGCCAGCAAATTTTCCGTGATCAAAATCGGGAGGCCTGCGGACATGGCTTCGAGCAGGGCGAAGGAGAGTCCTTCGAATTCAGCCGTGTGCATGAAGGCGTCTGCGGCGAGGAGGTAGCGTGGGACGTCGTTGGTCCACGCGACACGCTGAACGGGGAGTTTGCGCTCAGCGGCGGCGCGGTCGAAGTCCTCGGCAATCTCGCCGCTGCCGACCCAGACGAAGCGGGCGTTTGGGATCTCACGTTGAATTTTTGCGACCCATTCGAGCCAGAGAAGCGGGCGCTTTTGCGGAACGACGCGGCCCACCGCGAGGATGATGGGCTGGTCAGCGGGGAAGTTGAGTTCGGTGCGGACTTCGGCGCGTCGGGCGGCGCGTTGAGTGAGGTCGGGCATCGGGACGCCGTTGATGACGGTCCGGATTTTTGCCCGCGGTCCGACGAAGTCGCGGAGTTCGCGTTCGCGTTGGTCGAGCGTGGGGACGAGGATGCCGGGAAAGCGGCGGAGGAAGCGGCGGGCGACCCAGTCGCGGGCGGCGGCGTACTTGGCGCGGAGGTATTTTGCGTCCTGCGTGATGTGGATGGTGGCGGCGCTGTGGATGCCGGTAAGCCGCGCGGCTTCGAGGAGATCGAGGCAGTCTTCGAGGTTTTGTTTGTTAAGGTGGATGACATCGGGCTTCAGCAACTTCCACTGCTCGGCGACGCGTTTGGCGATGCCGCCGCCGAGGAGGTGGTTGAGCGAGCGGAAGCGGTAGTCGTAGGTGTTTTTGTAAGGCGCGCGGATGACTTTGCCGATGGGCGCGAAGAGCCGCTCTAGCTCGTCCATGCGCTCGTGGGTGGACATCCAGAGCGTCACTTCGTGTCCGCGCTCGCGCAAGGCCTGGCCGAGGTAGAGCTGGTAGAGCTCTCCGCCGCCGCGGGAGCCGGAACTGCTGCTGACGAGGAGGATTTTCATGATCGGTGTCGCTCGTCGTGTGGCACAAGTGCCCCGCTTCGCGGTTTTGTTTTTGCGCGGGACGGGGCGTCCGGGACACGATCACGAGCGGGGCGCTTGTGCCACGGTTTTATGCTGCGACCGGTTGGGCTCATGCGGTGATTTTTTGTAGCGCGGCGAGCCATCGCTCGGCACCGCGGGCAGGCGTCCAGTCCGCGGCGCGCTGGCGGGATGCGGCTCCTTGCCTCGCGGCGAGCGTTTCGTCGCTTGTGAAGTGGGACATTTTTTCTGCGAGCGAATCGACGTTGCCAACGGGGAAGATGGAGCCGTTTTCGCCGTCGGTGACGAGGTCGTGGCCGGCACCGACTTGATCGCTGCAGATGATGGGGAGTCCTGCGCCGAGCGCTTGATTTACCACGACGCCCCAGCCGTCGTAGCGGCTCGGGAGCACGAAGACATCGGCCTGCGCGAACAATTGAGGGAGCGCGTCGGGTGCCTGGAAGCCGGCGTAGTTCACGCGGCTTCGGACGCCCTCAGGAAGTGCGGCGAGCATTTGGGGGAGCTCGGCTTCGCGGCCGATGAGGAGGAGTCGCGCGTTGTCCGGAAGCTTTCCGAATGCGGCGAGCAGTTGATCGAGGCCTTTGCGCGCGATCATTTGTCCGCAGAATAAAAACGTGACGGTGCCCGGCTCCCGCGTGGCGCGTGGCGCGTCGATGAACGGCTGGAGATCGCAGTGATACGGGATGTTGAAAACGGGGACGCTTGGGAATCGTGCGGCGTAATCGCGCTGAGCCCAGGAGCCGATCGCCGCAATGCCGCTGGCGCGTGCAAGCGGCGCGGTCAGGAGTTCCTGCTTGCCGCTGCGAGGGCCGAGTTTTTCGCCGAAGAACATCCACTTTCTCCCGCGGAGCTTCGCCCGCATGAGCCACTGGCCGGTGATTGAAACGGTGAGCGTGTTAATGACGGTGACGTCGTAGTCGGCAGGGCGGGGGAGTCCGCGATTCATGTGGATGCGCGCTTTTCCCAGCCCGAACCAAAAGCCGGGCATGTAGCGCTCGTACGCTGCCAGCGGCTTTTGCGGCCACGGTGAATCGGGTGCGGCCTTTTCCATGTAGAAAACGCTGAGCTCGATCTCCGGGCGCGCGGCAATCGCGGCGAATAAATCGCGCTGGTACGGGGACGGAAGTACGGAGACAAATGCGACTTTCATCCGGCGGCAGGCAGCCAGGAGTGATACCATTTCCAGCGTCCGGTCCGCCGCAGGTAGTCTGCGTTTACGCGGCCGCGTACTTCGCGCCAGCGGCGGTAGGCTTCGCGGGAGATGGGGTTTCGATTGCGGAGAAAAGAAGGGATCATCCAAAATGCGACGAGCAGTCCTTTCAGCGCCACGATGGGGCGGCGGCGCAGGAGCAGCACTTGCAGGAAGTAGAAAAGTTGCAGCGCGGGATACCAAAACAGTACGCCGGGAAAGGGGAACTTCAGCAGCGCGGTGCCGGAGACCATCACGACGTCGCACAGGTTGTAGCGTGCGCCGTTGTCGGTCGCGCGGCCCTTGGTTTCCGGCAGGTGAATGCTGGAGACGGCGGGCAAAAAGTGGATCTCTTTTCCGATGCCGTAGAACCCAAGGCTGATGACGCGCTCTTCGCCGTAGAGCCAGAAATCCTCGTAGTACCAGCCTGCGGCGGCGAAGTCAGTGCGGCGGAACATCGTGCCGCACGCGATGAACGTGTAGTGCGGGCCCGCCTCGGGCGCGTCGAACTGCGGATTCCAGTCGGCTTTTCCGTCACCGACTCGAAAGGCGAGGCACGCCGCTTCGGGGTGCGCCAGCGCGTAATTCATCGCGGTGCTCACGTCGCGAGGTGTCGCGAAAAAGCTGTCGTCGTCGTGGAAAACGACGAACTCCCCGCGAGCCGTGGCGACGAGAATATTGCGCGCAGCGGGCAGCGGAATCGGGTGCGCGGTTTTGATGCTCTTTACCTGCGGATACGCTTCCAGCAGCCAGCGGTGGATGTCGTCCTTTGGCGAGTTATCCAGCACGAGCACTTCGATGGCCGGATAATCCTGCTCCAGCGCGCTCTTGATCCCGCGCTCCAGTGCTTCGCGGCGCTGCCAGCCTACAAATGTGACGGTCACCAGCGGCGTGCTCATGCTTCCGGCGGGCTTGGCGGTTGAAACGGCCTCGCGGGGGGCGACGCCGGCCTGTTGGTGCGCACCTTTTGTCGCGTCTTGTTTCCTCCACGGAAGGCCATGCGCCGCGTCTGTTCGGTGAGGTAGCCGACGAGGTAGGTCGTGCCGACAATCGCTGCCACCGTCGGCAAAAGGGCGGTCGTGTACGTGAAAAGGCTGCGCATCGAAATCACGGCGGCGAAGAAGCCGGAGGAATAAATCAGGATGCCGAGTTCCGAGTTTTTTGGGGAAGCGAGATGCGACCACCAGCCGTTCACTGCGCCAAAGAAAACGCTGAACAGGAAAACTCCAATGATGCCGCCAGCCATGTAGGCCTCTCCGGCGTAGCTTGCGGAGATGGTGACGTCGCCCTTGTCGTAGCCGAGTGCCCTTTCGATGCTGCTGGAAAGTCCCTCCGGTTTGCCGTGCCAGAGGGCGCGGGGGATTGGCCGGATGATGGCGAGGTACGCGATTTCGATTCCGAGATAAGGAACCCGCTTCGGGAAGACTTCGCTCAGTTTTGAAATGTTGTATAAATTGTAGTCCACGTAGAGCGACTCGGATTTTCCGACGGACGTCGGGATTTCACCAGCGAGGTATTTTTTGAGGCCGACGGTCCGGATGTGGATCATCGTTACGGTGCCGAAAATGAGCAATGCTCCTGCCGCTGCGCCTACGATGAAAAGCTCCTTCTTTCGCCCCTTCGAGGAAGCAAATGCAAAGCCGATGAGGAACGTCACGAGATAAGTCGCGAGCACGTTGCGCGTGCCGCCGCAGTACGCGAGGAACAACGTGAGCAGGTAGGCGAGCATGACGAGTCCCAGCGCGATGCCGCCAAATCGCTGCCGCCGTGCGAGGATGATTCCTGCCAGTGGAGGGAGCAGGAAGATAAGCATGTTTAGCTCGTACAGGAGAGCGCCGAAATCACCGAGTCGCCCGCGTCCCCATGGCTGCTCGAACCGGGCCGCCATGGAAAAATTGAGCCATTTGACGGGATCCCACCCTACTTTTGGGGCCATCCACTGGTGCATATAGCCGACGCAGAAGGCGATCCAGAAGAGCATCACGAGGAGCTTTGCTGGGATCTCGTGGCTCATCACGCTTTGAAAAGGCTGCTTTTTCGGATGGATGAGATGCCGCCCTACCAGCATCCCGATGAATCCAGTGAGCACGACTTGCGTTGCCGCCGTGGCGCTGTCGGAACGTGACATTGCGTTGAACATTGTCTGCGGAAACAGGAATTCAAACAACGTCAGGAAGTAAAACGCCAGCATCGCCATCACGTCCGCGCGGATGACGTTTGCGATGCCCTTCTGCACGTCAAACAGGAAGCTCACCACGAGCGCCACGGCGGTGAATTTTGCTCCGTAGGCCGCGATATCGGCCGGGTATTGTCCCTGAAGTGTGAGGAGCGCGATGGCGATGATCATGACGGCCAGCGTGGTCCCAATCGGGTGGGGATGCGGGCAGTCGCCTTGAGCCTGCGCCGGTGTACGCACAAACACGCCGGCATTCCGGCGTGGCGGCTGATTGGCTGGCGGTTGATTCATTGGGCTGAGTCCTATTAGCAAGACCCGTGCATGCGTGGTCCACCCCTAAATTGTTTTTCCTCCCGATTGCAGCACGCTGAACTCTTGGACGTTGGACGTTGGACGTTGGACGTTGGACGTCCACTGGCTCCGTACGCAAAACGGGGCACGGCGTGAACCGTGCCCCGTCT
>JANMGP010000047.1:0-2208 GCA_031374705.1 Verrucomicrobiaceae bacterium
TAATCGAACCACACTGGCCGAAATGCCCGCTCAGCCGTTTGATTCAATGATTGAATCTGTCACCAGCGCCACAAAGCCGGTCACAGACCGGCGCTCGTGTGCCCGGCAGGGGTGTGGTCTATCGGGATGAAAGGTTCCCGACGGGGGTTAGTGAGACCAACCGTAGCCGAACCGCTAGGTCATCACCGTGAGGTGAGGGCGCGAAAGAGCGGGAGGCAAACGCTCGACCGAAGGAATACAAATGGGCAGCGAGGCAGGATGTCGGGGAGGAGTGTGCGAGCAAACACGAAGTCCAAAAGTCACTGACGACATCCTGTAGAGCCCAGAGGCGCGAGCGGAAAGACCATGCCCTGACCCGGGGAGATCCCCGCGTTGAGAGACGCGTGGAAGTCAGCAGAGGCCATAGTAGCGATTGAGGAGCGCACGAACAAAAAGGCGTTCCGAGCGAAGGGCCGAAGAACGAAAGAGCAAAACTCAATGAGAACCTGAAAGAAGCAACGAGAGTCGTCTGAAACAGGGGGGCGCGACAACTGCGGTCGCCACCCCGGACTGGCAAACCAAAAGCTCAGGCGGAGAAGCCGCTGCAAGCTGCGGGAGTGGACGGCGAGAAGCGACTGACGCGGGACTCACCACAGAAAGCAATGCACGAAGACCTGATGGAACAAATCGTCACGCAAGACAATGCGACGGTGGCTTGGCTGGCGGTCAAACGCAACGGAGGCGCGCCTGGCATAGACGGCATGACGACAGAACAGCTACGCGACCATGTGCGGAAGCACTGGGAAACCATTCGCACCAAGCTCTTGGCCGGGACGTATGTCCCGAGTCCGGTAAGGCGGGTGGAAATCCCCAAACCGGGCGGAGGCGTGAGACTGCTGGGCATCCCGACGGTGCTCGACCGATGGCTACAGCAAATGCTGATGCAAAAGCTGCAAGCCATCTTCGACCCGACGTTCAGTGAGCACAGCTACGGCTTCCGACCGGGGAAAAGTGCCCACGACGCGGTGCGCGCAGCACAGAACTACGTCCAAGCGGGGAAAGACTGGGTGGTGGACATGGACATCACGAAGTTTTTCGACCGCGTGAACCACGACATCCTGATGAACCGGATCGGCCAAACGATCCGGGACAAACGGGTGTTGAGTTTGATTGGGCGATACCTGCGAGCCGGGGTGATGGTGGAAGGGCTGGTGCAGGCCAGCGAGGAAGGCACGCCGCAAGGCGGACCGTTATCCCCGTTGCTGGCCAACATCTATCTGGACGCGCTGGATCGGGAGTTGGAACAGCGCGGACTGGCGTTCAGCCGATATGCCGACGACTGCAATGTATATGTGAGCAGTCAACGGTCGGCGGAACGAGTGTTGGTGAGCCTGACCGGATGGATAAAGAAACACCTGCGGTTGGAAGTCAACGCGAGCAAGAGCGGGACGGGACGGCCATGGGAGCGGAAGTTCCTCGGCTTTCGGATCAACCCTGAAGGGAAGATCGAAGCCGCGCCGCCGAGTGTGGAACGGTTCAAAACGAAAGTGCGTGAGATGTGGCGAAGCTGCCAGAGTCAGACCAGCGAAGAGCTGAGGGACAACTGGCGCGCGTATGTGCGAGGCTGGTGGGGATACTACCGACTGGCGGAGGCACGACGAAACATCTTCGGACTGGAGGGGTGGATACGGAGACACATACGAGCCTGCTACTGGCAGCGATGGGACAACTGGCGAGGGCGGCTGAGGAAGCTGCGTTCGTTGGGACTGAGCGGACGGATGTTGAAAGTGGCGCACAGTTCCAAAGGAGCGTGGAAGATAGCAGCCAGTCCGAGTGTGCAGAGTGCGTTAAGCAACGCGGTGTTGCGACGTTACGGGTTCTGGATGCCATCGGAGCTTGCGGCCACTGTGTAGAAGGCCGCTGCGTTCAACCGCCGGATGCGGAAAACCGCACGTCCGGTGGTGTGGGAGGGTGCCGGGGCGCAATCCCCGGCATCCGACCCGATCTGTTCATGGCACGTGACAGGTCCGAATGGACCCGGAATCTTTTTCCAACCCGGGAAATCGGAACGCCGGATTTATCCGGCAGCAGCCCGGGAATTCCAGCTCGCTGCCGGCTGAAATCGGCGTTCTGTTTTCGAGGGCGTTGTCTTGATGATCCCAAGCCTGCGCGGTTGCTGATTTTCTTCTTTGCCCAAAGCCGCGCGCTGCACAACATCCGCGCCGTATG
>JANMGP010000081.1:0-3081 GCA_031374705.1 Verrucomicrobiaceae bacterium
GAACGGGACGTTCCCCCTCCTTGGGGGCTATCCAGATACAAACGGCACTCGCGGGCACGACGGCTTTTCGGGCGCAGCCGGGCTACAAAACTGGCCTGCTTTGCCGGTGGGTGTAATATTGCGACGCCTACCGCCGCTCGAAGGCCCGGTAACCGACGATGCGGCGGTGGATTTCCGTGACCGGGCAGGTGTAGTGGTCGCTGATGAGGAACTGGCCGCCTTCAATTTTTAACAGCAGGCCGCGGAAGAGTGCGTGTGCGCGGTTCACGACGACGATATCTTTGACTTCCTCCCATGCGATGACGCCTTTGACGATGGGCGATTCCATGGTGAGCCCGCGCGGGCTGATGACGATGCCGCACGCCTGCCGCATTTTGAGCAGTGCGCTCCGCTGCGCGCGGAACAGGAAGGTGAACAGCAGGGCCATGAAGGAAAAAGCGCCTGTCATCACTCCGAAGGTCGTTGACATACTGTCGCTGGCATTGACGGCCCAACCTGCGATTGCGCCGAGCAGCAGCGCCATGACGACGATCCACAGAATCCGCACACGGTGGATTTCATACTCGCTGACCTCGCGACCGCTGGCTGCCAGGACTTGCTCCTCGCCAAAATCCGCGACCTCCCGCTCATAGACTTCCCGGAGTTGACCCGGCAGGATCGCCGGAAGTTCAAGGAGACGGGATCTCGCGAGGAGGAATTGATAGAGTTCGTTGCGCGGGATTTGGGCGTGCCGGCCGAGTCTCCAGCAGCCGCGCTGATGGCCGATGTGCATCTCGCCCGCCTTACCCGCCGAGAAGTCGATCAGAGCACGATTGGTCAGCCGGAGAAATGTGATTTCATGATACGGAACGCGCAGCCCGGCCTCGCGGTGCTCGATTCCATCGGGGTGGAAACGGAGCGTGAATCCCGCCGGTGCGAATGCCCAGGCCGCAGCGGCGAGGACAAGGAAAGTCACTGCGAACGGGACGGCATCGCGATCGGACTTCCCGGCCACCGCGGTGAGCGAACCGATGATGAATAGGAGGATCGCGCCCACCGGGATGCGGCGGCGGAAGCGTACTTCGTCAGGTGGTTGCCAGTTCATGAATGGAGATGAGAAAGTTATGCGCGAAATGCAGGATCATCGGGAGCACGAGGCTGCCGGACCACCAGCGCAACCATGCCATGACGAAGCCAAACAGGACGAAATATGGGAACGCCACGAGCGCGCCCGTGTGCATGGATGCAAACATCGCGGCGGATGCAAACGCTGCGGTTCCGACGGTGGTGTGGTGGGAGAAAAAGTCGAACGCGAGCCGTCGGCAGAAGAGTTCCTCGATGATCGCGGGCTGCACGCAGTAGAGCGCGAGCAGCCAGATCCGATGGTGACCGCTGGTCACGATTTCGTCCACCTCCGGCTTGATGTCCGCGATGGTCATGAGCACCCAGTGGTAGCCGGTATTCGCCGCCAGCAGGAGCGCCAGGAGCGGAATTGCCAGGAGCCATCCGAGCCGGCGGCGCCTGCCGATGCCCGGTGCGGGTTCGATGACCGTGCGCAGGCGGGCAAATGCAAAGATGACGAGGAGGGCATCCACAGCCTCGGCGACTGTGAGAGCCATGGCGGAGTTCCTCACCATGGGCTCGGTCAGCGGCTTCACGTCGGGAGTGTCCCGAAAGTACCAAAATAGCTGCACATTCACCGCGAGCAGTAAGCCGAATATCCAAAACAACGCGGAGAAACGTTTCCCTGTTTCTTCGGTTTCAAAACGTTCCCGCGCAGCAGAGCGTTCAGCCTCCGGGTCGCGCGAAGGTGCGCGGCAGAAAAGACAGCGAACCGCATCGGCGGGTGAGAACCGTCGGCAGCGTCGGCAGAGCACCATGTGCTGCGGCTGGGGCGGCGCGGGTTCCGCCGGCGGAGGTTCCGGGTTCTCCGATTGGGCGTCCGAGGGCTCGCCGTTCATGGCATCAGCCCGCAGCCTGCGAGCGGCGTTCCTTTTCGATGGCGAGTGCCGCTTTGACGGAGGAGATGAGGCCGCCGACAATCAAGATTTTGATGATGATGCCCTGCACGATGGTCGAAGGTTCGATCGCCGCCTGCACGGCGAGGCTGCCAAGATAGAGCACAAGGCCGGTGACAGTCGCCGCGACGGGCTTCTTATCGACGCTGAGCGCACACAGGACGAAGATGACACCAAGCGCGATGCCTGCACCGTAAATGAGCCGCACCTTCCCAAAAGCGCTCGTGTATCTCTTGTCGAATTCCGCCCTCGCTTCAGCAGGGAGCGTCTGGACTTGGGAAAGGGTCGTTCCGTTTTTGCCGAGTTCCGCGTTTATTGCTTCATCGAGCTCGTTCCGGGCATTGGCGAACAAGAAGCCTTGAAAGAGGATGGTAATTATCCCGACGAACCAGAGAATTCCCCGGGCTTTTTTGAGTTCCTGAGAGCGGGCGCTGGTTGCAAGGCTGGCGTAGGGCGAGTTCATTGCGCCAAGGCGTTATCAGGGCGGGACGGCGTGTGTAAATCCACAATCTGCTTCGGACGGTTCTTTTCCCCGAAGGGTCGGCTTGAAAAGGACGGCAATGCTACTTCGGAAAAGGCCGCCCGCTTTTCTGCCAGTCGGCGACGAGGGTGCGGAAGGCTTCGGCGGGGCGGGGAGGGGTTGGCCCATTGCCGCCTTTGTTTTTCGAGCCCGGAATTATCATTCTTAGCATCCAGAAACCATGATCCGGGCACGGTATTACGATTCTGAACATCCAGAGGCCACGATTCGGGGACGGTATTACGATTATTGGGATTTTTGACCACCTCCCCGTCAGAGAAGTGGCGATATTTATACAGCAAACCCACAACTCATGACACGGATGTTATCTTCCGGATATCCGGCCAGCGATTCCCGGCCAACCCACCAAACTCGCCGAAACAAACCACTCACCAAAGCGCAAGGCATCCAGAGCCACTGTCGGCAAACCGTACCAATCTTACAAAGCCACCGCCCGCCGAAACCCCGCCCAACCGCCTCCCCAAGCCAAATCACCCCCAAAAAGCCCCCAAAAAGCCCCCAAAAAGCCCCCAAAACACGCGAAATCCCCCCAGTTTCACCCAC
>JANMGP010000099.1:0-4043 GCA_031374705.1 Verrucomicrobiaceae bacterium
GCGCAGGAGATCGGGAAGTCGCTGGATGGCAAGCAGGCGGAGTGGGAAAAGGCGCGCGTGGCCAGCGGTGAAGCCGTGGAGCCCAAAGGCCCGGTGGTGAAAATCCCGCTGGATGCCGACGGCAACGGCGCGAGCGACGACGGGAAGAAAGTGGAGGGCTCGGTGAAGGGCACGGGCACTTTCGTGGAGGGCTCGGTGGGGAATAGTTTCCGCGTGGAGAAGAACGGGTGGATCGAATACGGCGACATGTTCGGCTTTGAACGCGATCAGCCGTTTTCGGTGTCGGCATGGCTGCGACTGAAGCCGGGTGGCGGCTCGCCTTTTGGCAAGATGGAGGCGGCGGGAAATGTGCGCGGCTGGGATGTGGAGTTTCACGGCACGAAGCCGAGCTTTCATCTCATCAACAAGTTCCCGGCAAATGCGATTCATGTGCAAGGGCAGCGGGATTTGCCGGCGGATACGTTCCTTCATCTCACGGTCACCTACGACGGCTCCGGCAAAGGTGCGGGCGTGAAGATGTATGTGAACGGGCAACTGGAGAAGACGGCGGTCGTCGTGGATACGCTCACGGAGACGATCAAAACGCCGGAGCCTTTCAGCATCGGACGGCGCGGCGCAGCCGGCCCGCTGTTCACGGGACGCGTGGATGATTTCCGAGTGTATGGCCGCACGCTCGCTGGCGGAGAAGTCGCATCGCTGGGCGCGGGCGCGACGATGGCGATCGCGGCAATCCCTGCGGACAAGCGGACTCCGGAGCAGAAGGCGCAATTGCAAAAACTGTTCCGCGAGACGCAGGCACCGGAATACGCCGACGCGCAGAAGAAGGTCGCCGATTTGAAAAAGGCGAAGGAAGGCGTGGAGAAGGCAATCCCGAATACGATGGTGATGTCGGAGATGGCGAAGCCGCGCGATACGTTCATTAAAGTCCGCGGCGCATACGACCAGAACGGCGAGAAAGTCACCGCAGCCGCTCCCGCTTTTCTCCCGCAAATCCCTCCGCGCGCCGACGGCAAGCCGCTGAACCGGATCGACTTTGCAAAATGGCTCGTCTCCAAAGACCAGCCGCTCACCGCCCGCGTTACGGTGAACCGCTGGTGGTCGATGCTGTTCGGCACGGGGCTCGTGAAGACGGTCAATGATTTCGGCTCGCAAGGCGAATGGCCGAGCCACCCCGAGCTGCTCGACTGGCTCGCGGGCGACTTCATGACCGACTGGAACACGAAGCGCGTGATCAAGCAGATGGTGATGAGCGCGACTTACCGACAGTCCGCCCGCGTCGCGCCGGAACTGCTCGCCCGCGACAGCGAAAACCGTCTGCTCGCCCGCGGCCCGCGTCAGCGGCTCGATGCGGAAATCATCCGCGACAACGCGCTGACCATCGCCGGAATCCTCAACCCGAAACTCGGCGGCAAAAGCATCAAGCCCGAGCAACCGCCCGGCACTTGGGAGATCAACGAAATGGGCGGCTACAACTACGACAAGTCGAAAGGCGCGGACCTTTACCGACGCGGCATCTACGTCTATTGGCGGCGCTCGACGGTCTATCCGTCCTTCATCACGCTCGACGCCCCGACGCGTGAATTTTGCAACGCCCAGCGCGCCAAAACGAGCACACCGCTGCAATCGCTCGTGCTGATGAACGACCCCGTCTTCGTGGAAGCCGCGCGCGGCTTCGCCCAGCGAATCCTCAAAGAAGGCGGCCCCGACAATGCCGCAAAACTCCGCTTCGCCTGGCGCACTGCGCTTGGCCGCATCCCGACGGAAAAGGAAACCGCCATCCTCGCCAAAACGCTCGACGCGCAACTGCTCACATACAATCAGGACAAAACCGCCGCTGCCGCGCTGGTCAAAATCGGCGACCTGCCCAAGCCCGAAGGCATCAACGAAAGCGAACTCGCCGCCTGGACCGCACTCGGAAATGTGCTGCTGAATTTGAACGAGACGATCACGAATTGAGGGGCGCGTTGACGCTCCAAACAACATCGGGTATCTTTCCATCATGAGCACAGTTGCCGAAATTGAAGCTGCACTACCGGAACTTTCCGAAGAGGATTTGCGTAGGGTCGAGGCTGCGCTCCAGCGGGTTCAATCCGGGCGTTCCGCGAAAACCGCCGCGGCTGAGGCGAAGTATCACGATTTGGACCCACTCATCGGCTCATGGAAAGATGACCCGGAGTTCGACGCTGCAATCCGAGTCTTTGAGCAGGTGGACGAAGAAGCGGCGAAATGAACGTCGCGCTGGATACCAACGCCTACAGCGACTTCATGCGCGGGATTCCCGCACGCGTGAAAGTCGTCCAAACAGCCGACCGGCTTTTTCTGCCGATTATCGTCCTCGGCGAGTTGCGGGCAGGCTTCGCCGCCGGAAGCCGCGAGAGCGAGAATCTTCAAATACTCGACACATTCCTCGCCAGTCGCCGGGTGACCGTCCTTCCGGCGGACGACGAGACGACCAAACATTATGGCCGCATATTTCTCAGCCTCCGGAAGAATGGCATCAGGATTCCCACGAACGATCTTTGGATCGCTGCGTTGGCTCTTCAGCACGATCTAGAACTCTGCACTTCCGACGCCCACTTCAAGGACGTGGACGGGTTGCGAGTTTGCTAAAACGCACCCTCGCCATTGAAGGACGTATTTCCGGAGACCGGAAACCCGAAGGCATCAACGAAAGCGAACTTGCACCGTGGACCGCGCTCGGAAATGTGCTGCTGAATTTGAACGAGACGATCACGAATTGATGGCGAAATTAATTCCTGTGAGACGCGGTTTTAGTCCGCGACACGGTCCGACTTAAAGCGTAGAGCTTCTACATGAGATCATCCCGCCGGTTGATTGTGCTTGCGTTAGTGTCCACCGCTGTTTCGTCGCGCGCATTGTTTAATATGGGCGTTCCGGTGCCAGTCCCGGAGTTACTGAAGCACGCGGGTGAATATTTAAGGGCAAATCCGAGAGACGCTGAGGCTTTCTATCGAGTCGGAAGGATTCGCTACATGGCGTTTGCTTATGGCGCGACCAGCATTCCCGTGATCTCGGATAGCGAGGACAAAGGGATTCCCGCTGTATCTGAGCATTTAGATGGAGGGGCGCGTTACTCGATCGAACTCGCGAGGAAGAAGGAGGCGCAAAGGCTGGCACGTCGGGAACTCGGGTTTGGTCAACTCCAGTCCCTAAAGCCGGAGGAGTATGAAAAGTTCGCTGAAATCGAGGAGAAACACTTTGAGGCGCTGACACAAAGCGGTTGGATTTCAACGGAGGTCTATCCAGCGGCCCAGGTCCAACATGCGGTGAGCGCGGTATTGTCATTCGATGAGGCGATTCGTTTGGATGGCACAAAACCTCTCTATCATCTAGGTCGGGCTGGAGTTCTCGAAGAGTTCAAGAAGCGAAACGCTGCGAACAAGCAACGTGGATTGCCGCCAGTCCTATCAAAGGTGTCTCAAAGCGATATTTTGACGAGTTATTGGAACGCGTTTTCGTTAGCGTTCGTGACCGACGGAAAGGCGGAAACGAAGCCGACAAACGGAGTCGGGAACTTCCTGAGCTACGAAGCTGGGCAGGGATACGTTCGAGTGGCAGAGGCGCATCGCGAAAAGCTCTCCGAGCAGGAAAACGCGCGCCTGATTGAAGTTCGCAACGGGCTAAAACTCCTCACCGACCTCCCCGATGGTGGAAGTTTTATTACTCCGGTGATTTTCAGTTTTCGATCGGTTGAGGGAATGGATGACCTTCTCGCTCCCGAACGAGTTGTCGAGTTCGACCTCCGAGGATACGGGCCGAAGCAATCGTGGACCTGGGTCAAGCCGGACACCGGTTTTCTCGTTTGGGATCCGGAACGCAACGGGGTGATTGATTCGGGGCAGCAAATGTTTGGCTCGTACACGTGGCAGATTTTCTGGCGCGACGGATACGAAGCGATGAGTGTTCTCGATGCGGATGGCAACGGAATCCTCGAAGAAGCAGAATTGGACAGGCTTTCCGTGTGGTTTGATCGAGATGGAAACGGCGTGTCCGATCCCGGTGAAGTCGTACCGGTGAAATCA
>JANMGP010000018.1:0-28259 GCA_031374705.1 Verrucomicrobiaceae bacterium
ATTCTGCGCGATGTAAGCGTCAATTTCCTCACGCCAGACTGCGAGGAATGGACGGATGAGAGTCAGCGCTACTCCATCCACGAGCCTCTCGGCGCGCTGCTTCATCGCGCTCGGGCCGCCCCGCAAGAGGTTGAATAGAAACGTCTCCACCTGATCGTCCGCGTGATGGGCGAGGATGACACTCGCACAGTCGTGTTGTTTCGCGACGCTCGCAAAAAATCGGTAACGCGCATCGCGGGCGGCCTCTTCCCGTGCCTCAACCTCGACCCGCGCCACACACGCCGGCAACCCGAGCGTTTTGGCGTACGCGGAGACAAATCCGGCTTCTTCCGCACTCGTTGCGCGCAGGGCGTGGTCGAGATGACACACGGTCAGATTCCGGCAACCGCCCGCGTTTAGCCAGTGGAGCAGAGCCATGGAATCTCGCCCGCCGGACACCGCGACGAGATACGTCTGATCCGGCGATGGCACGGCCGCCGCCTTCATTGGTAGATGAGATACGGCTGCCGCGCTGAACGGAACGCATCCACGCCGCGCTGCCACCCCGCGATGATGGTCGCTGGCGACGTGCCCCGCTCGATCTGACTTTGCAGACTTTCGCTGCCGTAAATTTTCCAGAAGATTCCATCGGCATCGTGGTAGCGACGGAAAATGCCGGGCTTCGCCGCCTGTACCGCAGCGAGCAGGTGGATGTTGATCCCAGTGAGATTGATCGCGCTTTTCGCGCTGATGTTGAGTCTCGCGCCGGCCATGTCTTCGCGACTGTAGGACGACGCGGGAACCCCGCCATCCCGGACCCGCGCGGTGAAAGCGGCTCCGTCGATATTGCATGCTCCCGCCATTTGGAACGGATCGCCGGTTCCGATTCCGACATCGAAGCCCGAACCTTCGAGTGAGCCGAAGATGCTCGTCGCCGCGTAGTATGCGACGGAGGAAATACGCGGGATGTTTGGCGAAGTTTGCACCCAGCGCAGGCCGGTATCTGACCAAGTCATATCGCGAGTCCAGCCGCTCATCGGGACGATGGTGAGCTTGCAGCGCGAGCCCATCCAGCCTTTCGCATTGCTCATTCGCGCGAGCTCGCCGGCGGTCATCCCGTGGAGATACGGCGTCGGGAGCTGGCCGATAAAACTGCGCCATTTTTCCTCGATGCCCGGTCCTTCGACGCGCTCGCCGCCGAGCGGATTCGGGCGATCGAGCACGATGAATTCGATGCCTGCTTCACCCGCCGCTTCCATCGCCTGCGCCATCGTGGAGATGTAGGTGTAGCTGCGGATGCCAATGTCCTGCATGTCAAAGACGAGCGCATCGAGCCCGGCGAGCATTGCCGGTGTGGGCTTCCGCGTGGGGCCGTAGAGCGAATAGACCGTGAGCCCCGTGGCGGAGTCTTTGCGGTTTGGGATGTACTTGGCCGCGCCGACGGTTCCATCGAGCCCGTGCTCCGGCGCAAAGAGCGCGACGAGTTGCACACCCGGTGCTTTTTTCAAAACGAGACGCGTCTTCGTCCCGGCGGCGTTCACTCCGGTCTGGTTTGTGACGAGCCCGATCCGCTTCCCTCGCACCGCATCGAAGCCGCGCCCGGCGAGGACATCGATTCCCGGCTGCACGGACGCGTGCGCGACGAATGTGAAAGCGAAGAGTAAAGCGAGAATGCGAAACATGATCGCGCACCGATACATCGTCCGGCGACCTTTGGAAAGCCGCCATCGCGCGCCATGCGCTGAAAGGGTGCGATTGAGAGTCGAGCATCGTGGCGCGAACGCCCTCGTCCGATGCTTGCCCGCAAACGGCAACCGAATAGCTTCAGTTTTAGGCGATTCATCAATGTGCGGCTTCGCCGTTTGAGGATCCGGACGGGGCGTCCGGGACACATTCACGAGCGGGGCGCACATGCCACGACGCGCGGAATCTCTACGATTCCCGCCGGATGCGCACCTGGAGTTGCCGCGACAAAAACCAACGCACGGCAAACATATCGCACGTCGCCTTCACCGCCCGACTTCCAAATCCGTATTTGCTCACGCCCGCCACACGCGGACGGTGATTCGTGGGCATCTCGGTGATCTTGTATCCGAGCCCTTTCACGAGCGCAGGGATAAAGCGATGCATCCCCCGGAAAAGGAACAGCGACTCCCGGCACTTCGTCCGCATCACTTTGAGCGAGCATCCCGTGTCGTGGATGCCGTCGCGTGTGAACCGGCTGCGCACGAAGTTTGCGATTCGGCTGCTGATTTTTTTCGACCAGTTATCCTGCCGCTTCACTCGCCATCCGCACACGAGATCGTAGCCCTCTTCCAGTTTTGCCAGCATCAGCGGGATGTCGTTTGGATCATTCTGCCGGTCTCCATCGAGAAGCACGATGATATCGCCTTTCGCCGCATTGCAGCCGACGTACATCGCCGCGCTCTGGCCGGTGTTTTGTTCAAACTCGATCACCCGCACTTTGGGGCCGCGCACGATGCGCTCCAGCGTCTTGTCCGTCGAACAATCGTCCACGAGCACGAGCTCGTAATCGCGGCCGGCGAGAGCCTTGGCGAGTTCCTCCTGAAGCGGAGCGATATTGTCTTCCTCATTAAAGAGCGGGATGACGACTGAAAGCATGCCTGCGCTTGTATCGGAACGTTGCGCGGATTGGCGAGTGCTTATCAGCGCAGACTGCGGAACCGCGCCGTGCGCCCTTCCGGACTCACGCAGGCTTTATGAATCTGTAGTGGGAGACATGCCACTCGTTCCCCTCGCGATAGCCCCACAACTCTGCGCACGCCATGTAAAACACCCGCCAATACGCCCACCAGCGCTTCGTGTTTCCGGCACCGTAAGTCGCCTCGAAAAGCGGCCAGATCTCGTCACGATGCGCGTCCATATTACGCAGCCACGCCTCCGCCGTTTTTTGGTAATGCGTTCCGCTCACGCACCAGTGCTCCTCGATGCGCAAGTCGTCCTGGAAATAAAGCAGCAAGTCGTCCGAAGGCATCTGCCCGCCGGCGAAAAAGTAGCGCGTCATCCAATCGCTCGGGCCTTTGTCGATGTAGTGGTAGGCGTATTCGCGGTGGGTGAAAATATGGACGAACAGTTTGCCGCCGGGCACGAGCCAGCGGGCCACTTTCCCGAGCAGCGCCTGATAGTTCTTCATGTGCTCAAACATCTCCACGCTCACCACCCGGTCATACGTCGCCGGTGCTTCAAAGACGTTCATATCAGCCGTGATGATGGTCAGATTTCCCAGCCCCCGGCGTGCGGCCTCTGCATCGATGTGCGCCTTTTGTGTGCGCGAATTCGACACGCCGGTGACCTGGGCTTTTGGGTATTTCTCCGCCATCCAGAGCGACAGTGAACCCCACCCGCAACCCAGCTCGAGAATGCGCTGACCATCGGCGAGGGCGGCGCGTTCACACGTGAGCGCCAGCATTTTTTCCTCCGCCGCATCGAGCGTGGTCACGCCAGCCGTCCAGAGTCCGGAGCTGTATTTCAGCCGTTTGCCGAGGCAGAGCTGATAAAACCGCGTCGGCACTTCGTAGTGCTGGATGTTTGCGTCCTGAGTCTGCTCGGCAATTCCGCGTTGCTTCAAATCCGCCACGTAAGCCAGCAATGCAGCCCGTTGCTCCTCCACGCCGTCCCGCTTATGCTCACGCAAGGTTCCCAGCAAAAGACGGCGAATCCCCGCGCGGATGAGACCGTCGGGGACGAGATTTGTTTCCAGCAAAGCATCGAGATTGAGCATGAGAGTCGGTGAGTGTGACTGAACGCCGCCCCGCAGGCGACATCCGAGTGAGGAAACCATTCGCCCGGCCTGCCCGGATGGACGCCGCTACAAAACGTCGCCGCGAGAAACTTTCCTCTTTGCGGGAATAAGCGCCAGCGTTCAGGCTCACACCAGCAACTTGAACCCGGACCAAACATTCCAACTGCTCGTCGATCGCCACTATGGCGCGCTGTACCGCTTTGGCTTGAGCCTTGCGGGAAACGCTGATGCCGCGAGCGATCTCGTGCAGCAGACGTTTTTCCTTTGGGCGGAGAAAGGACACCAGCTCCGCGACCCGTCGAAGGCGAAGAGCTGGCTGTTCACCACGCTCTACCGGGAATATCTAACGACCTATCGCCGGGGTGTGAAGCATCCGCATGTGGAGCTCGATGACACGACCGGCGACCTCCCGAGCGTTGATCCCGCGGTCTTTGCGAATCTCGACGGCTCCGCGGCAGTCACAGCGCTCCACCAGATCGACGAAGTTTTCCGTGTCCCGCTCACGCTGTTTTACCTCCAGGATCTCTCATATAAAGAAATCGCGCATATCCTCGAAACGCCCATCGGAACTGTCATGTCCCGCCTCTCGCGCGGCAAGGAACAGCTTCGTGCGTTGCTCACCGACGGTGCCGGCGCGGCCAGTAAAGTCGTCCAGTTTGAACCCCGGAAAGGAGCCGTATCATGAATGAAGACCTGCGATTGATCCTCAGTGCCCGCCGACCCGGCGGTGAAGACGATCACGAACCCGAAGTTGCCGCTGCCATCACGGCGAGTGCAAGCGACCCTGCACTTTCCGAATGGGCGGAGCGGCAGGTTGCTGTCGATCGGAAAATCGCCACCGCACTGCGCACCGTCCAGCCTCCCGCCGGACTTCGCGACCGGATCATCGCCGGTGCCCGGGTCAGCCGGCCAGCCAGAGCCGGCGGCAGCGGGAGCTGGTTCGAGCGGCGGGTTTTTGGCTTTCTCAGAAACAGCGAACTCGTCGCCATCGCCGCGGTAATCGCGTTGCTCGGCGTTGCCCTCGCATACAACTATTTCACGCAAACGATCGACGGGCGGCCATGGCAGACTTTCGCAGTCGCAAAGGCGGCCGAGATCGAGTCCGGAACGGTATCCATCGAACATGAGGATGCGCTTTTCGAGACCACCGTCGGGTGGCTCCGCGAACGGGCATGTCCTGCGCCCGAGGTTCTCCCTGCCGGTCTGCAAGGCCTCGGGATCTTCGGATGCTCCAGCGTCAAATGGAACGGCAAGCCGATGGGGATCGTTTGCTTCAAGCTCGGTGACGACAAAGAGGTTCACCTCGTCAGCATCGACTCCCGGCATATCCCGGTCCCGCTTACGGGCGTCCCGGCATGGTCTGAAATCTCTGGCTACACTGCCGCCCAGTGGGAGGACAAAGGCACCGCTTACATGCTAATCGGCAGAGTCCCGCGGGCAACTCTTGCGCCGCTCGTCGCGGAAAAAACCGCAGCCCTCATGCGCAACTTCTTACATTTTCTATGACACCTCACACACTCCGTCTCCGCACGATCGCTGTATTGCTCTGGCTCGGGCTTCCATCCGGGATGTTCGCGCAAAAGGAAGCGCCCGGCGCTCCGGACCTCACCACCCGAACTCTTTTTGCAGACACCACTGCGGCAGAGCCCGGCAAGCCATTCACACTCGGCTTCCACTTCAAAATCGCCGACGGGTGGCACGCTTATTGGCGTTTCCCGGGCGGCGTCGGAACACCGTTTACGGTGACGAAATGGAATCTCCCAAAAGGATGGAAAGTCGAAGAGCCGGAGTTCCCGCTGCCGGAGATGCTGATCGATGGAAACATGGCGACCTTGTACGGTTACGAGCATGAGGTGATGTTCACGGTGAAAGTCACTCCGCCGGAAAAGACGCCGCCCGGCAGCGCCGCGATTTCCGCAAATATCAAATGGCAAGTCTGCTCCAATATTTGTGTCGAAGGGCGCGATGAACTCCGCCTCACGGTTCCCGTCGGCAAGGTCGCACCGGCGAATGCCGAGCTCTTTTCCAAATGGGGCGGGCAGATGCCGAGGACCGACGAGCCACCGACGAAGGATGTGTCTTTCGACATGCCGAAAAAGGAATTGTCCGTGCGCGTCGGCGGGCTCCCTAAAGGAACGAAGACCGAATTCTTTGTCATCCCCGCGCCGAAGCTCAGCGGCGGGATCGAGTTCCAGAAATCCGTCGTCACCGAAGAAGCGGCGGACGGTGCAAAGCTCTTCAAGTATCCGTGGGACAATGGACTCGACTGGAGCGGGCTGCTCGTCGTCACCGACCCCGACGGGAAACGCAAAGGCTGGTACATCGGCGATCCGCCACCCGTCGACAGCGGCGAAAAAGCCGCTGCGGTTGCCGATGCCGACGACGATGGGGAGACTTGGGACCCATTCGACGAAATCACAAAGTCCGAGCCGGAAGGCCTTCTGTCGCTTTTGATCAAGGGCTTCCTCGGCGGATTGCTGCTCAATTTGATGCCCTGCGTCCTGCCTGTCATCAGCCTGAAAATTTTCGGTTTCATGCAGCAGGCCGGGGAAGCGAAAGACCGCATCTTCAAGCTCGGGCTGGCCTATTGCGCTGGCGTGTTCGCGTTCTTCGGCGCGCTGGCGGTGCTCGTCCTAGGGCTCGCCTCGGCGAATCAATCACTCGGCTGGGGCGCGCAGTTTTCAAATCCGCTCGGGCTCACCGTGATGATTTCGATCATGTTCGGTTTCGGTCTCAGTCTGCTCGGCGTCTTTGAAGTCACGCTCGGCGGCGATACCTCCACCAAGATCAGCGAGGCCTCGGGCAAAGAGGGGATGGGCGGAGCGTTCATGCACGGCTTTTTCACGACTCTCCTCGGTACGAGTTGCACGGCGCCGCTCGTCGGCCCGGTCATCGGCATCGCGGTCAATGAGCCCGGTCCCAAAGTATTCGCCCTTTTTGCAGCGATTGCGACGGGCCTGGCGCTCCCTTATTTCCTGCTCACTTGGCAGCCCGCATGGATGAAGTTTCTGCCGAAGCCGGGGATGTGGATGGTGCGCATGAAGCAGATTTTTGGTTTCGCCATGCTGGGCTTCGCCGTGTGGCTGCTCAATTCGCTGCCGACGAGCCCCATGGTGGTCGCCGTTGCAGCGTTTCTGCTCACGGTGGGCTTTGCGGCGTGGATTTACGGAACTTATCCGGATGCGCGCTGGCCGCTTCCGGTCGCTTTAGTCGTGGTCATAGGAGCTTGGCTGTATTTCATCCGTGGCACCGTGCAACCGCTCGAAAGCAAAGCATCGAATCTCCTCGTGGACATCCGCCGCGGCCTCAATGCGAACCGCCCGGTGTTCGTCGATTTTACCGCCGACTGGTGCCAGAACTGCAAAGCTTTTGAAGCGCTCGTGCTCAACACCGAGCCCATCCAGAGCGCCTTCAAAGCAAAGAACGTGCTCTTCGTAAAAGCAGACTACACCGCCGGCGCGCCCGACATCAAACAGGCTCTCGTGAAGTGCAAGCGCGCGGGAGTGCCGCTCTACGTGCTCTTCCGTAAACGCGGCGACGCGTGGGTCGCGGACGGCCTCACGCAAGCCGGGTTGCTCGCCGAGCTCAATAAGCTCCCGTGATCCAGCGTGTGCTCGTCACGGGCTTCGAGCCCTTCGGTGGTGACGCTACAAACCCATCCGCCGAGCTCGCGCTCTCCGTGGATGGACTTGTGTTTGGGGCGATGCACGTCGTCGGGCGCGTGCTGCCGGTGGAGTATTCCCGCTCATCGCAACTCCTGCTCGAATGGATGGCTGAACTGTGCCCGGCAGCGATCATCTGCACGGGCCTCGCAGCCACTGCCGACTGCATCCGACTCGAACGCACGGCGGTCAACGAGGACGATTCCGCATTCCCCGACAATGCGGGCGTCATTCGGGAACGCTGTGCCATAGTCCCCGGAGCGACGCGCACACTCCACAGCACGCTGCCTATTGCAACGATCTTACGTCGGTGTTCCGAGGAGCAGCTTGCGGCATCGGAATCGGAGGATGCGGGACGCTACGTCTGCAACCACGTCTTTTTCACACTCATGCATGCCCTCCACGAAAAGCGGAGCGCGGTGCCTGCGGGCTTCATTCACATTCCGCAGGACCTGCCGCGCAGCGCGGAGGTTATTCCGATTGTGCTCGGCGCTCTCACGTAGAACGCGACGTTAGCTGAGCAGCCGGTACCAGTTGTCGCGCTGATGCGGCTCGTAGCCGGCTTCGGAGATTAGCCGCTCGATATTCTCTTTGTTCAGCCGGAAGGTGGTGCCCGCGCTGGATACGACGTTTTCTTCCATCATCACGCTGCCGAAATCGTTGGCACCATATTTGAGCGCGATCTGGCCGATGCGCGGACCTTGGGTGACCCATGAGCTTTGGACGTTCTCGATGTTGTCGAGGTAGATGCGACTAAGGGCCTGCATCCGGAGATATTCGCTGCTGCCCACCGGCTCGGCGCGGAGCTTTGTATTCTCGGGCTGGAAGGTCCAGCAGATGAACGCGGTGAAACCACCGGTCTCGTCCTGCGTCTCGCGAAGGCGCTGGAGATGTTCGATGCGGTCCTCCACAGTCTCGACGTGGCCAAACATCATCGTGCAGCTCGAATTCAGGCCGAGTTCGTGTGCGATGCGCATGACTTCGAGCCACTGGTCGCTTTTGCACTTGAGCGGAGCGATGCGGTCGCGGACACGATCGACGAGAATTTCTCCGCCGCCGCCGGGGATGCTCCCGAGGCCGGCCTCCTTGAATTTTACAAGGACTTCGCGAAGCGGCATTCCGAAGACGCCGGCAAAATGCTGGAACTCCGGCGGGCTGAATCCGTGGATGTTGATGTGCGGGTATTTTTCCCGGATATGCCGGAGCATCGAAAGGTAATGATCGATGCCGAGTTTCGGATGGTGACCGCCTTGCAAAAGGATCTGCACGCCGCCGATGGCGCTGAGTTCATCGAGCTTTTCATCGAGCTGCTCATGCGTGAGGACGTAGTGGTCGTGGTCCTTTTCCGTGCGGTAGAAAGCGCAGAATTTGCAGTAAACGTTGCAGACGTTTGTGTAGTTGATATTCCGATCGACGATGTAGGTGACCACCTCGTTGCCGCGTCCGCCAAATGCACTGGCCTTCGCGAGTTCGCGACGGCGGTTGGCGAGTTCCCCAAGTTCCGCGAGCGGAAGTTCGTAAAGCGCTCGGGCGTCTTCCGGCGAGATGCGCTCCCCGGCGATGACTTTGTCCACAACGGCTTCGTCGCAATCGGCTGTAATCATGCACCCATTAAAGCGGAATACGCCGCCGCGTAAAGGGTGTCTTGGCGAATCACATTCGCATCGGGATGGTCCCCGACGGAATTAATCCACCGAGTAGCGGGAAGTGCGCGTCCAGAGTGAACTGCGGGTGCTTCTCTTGTCGTTCAACCCCGACACGACCGGAGCCGCGAGGCGACGGGTTCCGAAGGCGGAGACGTCGTTAATCCGCTTTCTCGATGTGCGCAAACCATCCCACGTGTGAGCCGGCTCGAGGCTCTGAGGCTTTATGCTTGTTTTTGCAGGCAGCGTATTGCGAGTCAGGGCACTGGCCCGTGGAAGGACGTAGCCGGTCTGGGTCGAGAGAGGCTGCCGTTTGACGGGCGGCTTTGGGACCATTGAATAGTAAGGCTGGGCGGCTCCAGCATGATGAATCGACGCAAGCAAAAGAATCGCAACGATTCCGGCCTTCAAAAACTCGCGAGGTGTGGTCATGAGGAAAGGAATTTAAGGGGCCGATTGGGAATTGCCAACGATTTATTCGACCGATTCGCCCGTCGGGCGAAATGTCAGAAAGACGCGCACCTGCTGCTTGCCGAGATCGCGCCAGCCGCTACCCTCCGCGGCCATGTCAGAAACACTCACTCCGATGATGCAGCAATACCACGGCATCCGACGCACTTTGCCGCCGGATACGCTGTTGCTTTTTCGTCTGGGCGATTTCTACGAGATGTTCGCGGACGATGCGAAAGACGCTGCTGCGATCCTGAATATAGCGCTCACGAAGCGCAACGGGACGCCCATGGCCGGAGTGCCGCATCACGCGCTCGACGGCTACATCCGGCGGCTCATCAAAGCGGGGAAACGCGTCGCCATTTGCGATCAAGTCAGCGAGCCGCGGCCGGGGCAGATTGTGCAGCGGGAAGTCACCCACATCGTCAGCCCCGGCACCATCGGGGACGTGAACATGCTCGATGCAAAGCGGAACAACTTCCTCGCCGCGCTGCATCCCGGCGCGAAGAGCGGGCACGGGTTCGCATTTCTTGATCTTACCACCGGCGATTTTCGCCTCACCGAGCTGGCCGACGATCAGGCGCTCGCCGATGAGATCGCACGCGTGCAGCCCGCGGAACTTCTCGTCTCCGAGGAAAACACCGAGCGCTATCGGGAGATGGCGCGCATGGTGCCGCGCGACGGCTACACGTTCCTCCCTGAGCAGGCGTATTTCACGCTTCGCGAGCATTTCAAAGTGCAGAGTCTCGATGGCTTTGGATGCGCTGAGATGCCCGCAGCCATCGCCGCGGCAGGCGCCATCCTTCAGTATCTCAAAGAGCTGCGCCGCTCGCTGGCGCACGTCAACCGCCTCTCGGTGTATCGCAACAGCCAGTTCATGGTCGTCGATGCCGCCACGCAGTCGAATCTCGAGCTCGTGCAGAGCCGCGGCGGCGGACGCGACACTTCCCTACTCGGCTGCCTCGATCGCACACTCACGCCGATGGGCGCACGCAAATTGCGCGACTGGATATTGCACCCCATCTGCGACATCGCAACGCTCCGCGAGCGGCAGAACCTCATCGGCGACTTCCTCAGCGAGCCGTTCCTTCTCGGCAACATCCGCGAGACTTTGAAAGGCATCCGCGATCTGGAGCGCACAGTCGGCCGCCTCACGCAAACCGGCGGCAATGCCCGGGATTTGCAAGTCCTGCGCACGTCGCTGGAACAAATCCCGCAGCTCCGCGAAGACCTCGGCGCGTTGCTGCGAAAGGAGAGCGGCACACCGCTCTTCGCCAGCGAATCCTCCGACTCCGCGCTTGTGCCACAACTCACAAATCACCATTCACAAATCACGCGCTCCCTCGCCGCGCTCCTTCTTCCGCAGCTCCATCCGCTCCCCCACGTCGTCGAACTCCTCACCAAAGCACTCGTCGATGAACCGCCCGCATTCACCAAGGAAGGCGGCATCTTTCGCGAGGGCTACCACGCGCCGCTCGACGAGCTTCGCAACGCGTCCACGGCGGGCAAGGAGTGGATCGCGCAGCTCCAGGAGAAGGCGATTGCCGACACGGGAATCAAGAACCTCAAAGTCCGCTACACGAGCGTCTTTGGATACTTCTTCGAGGTCACAAAATCCAACCTCGCCGCCGTCCCATCGACCTGGCACCGCAAGCAAACCGTCGCGACGGGCGAGCGCTACATCACGCCCGAGCTGAAGGAAGTGGAGAACAAAATCCTCGGGGCCGACGAACGATCGCAGGCGCTGGAATTCGAGCTGTTCGTGCAGCTCCGCGATGATGTCCTCCGCGAACTCACCTCGCTCCAGGAGACCGCCGCCGCAGTCGCCACCATCGACGTTCTCGCCGGCCTCGCCGAGACCTCGCGCCTCTTCGGCTACTGCAAGCCCGTGCTCTCCGAAGACCTCCGCATCCGCGTCACGGACGGCCGGCATCCCGTCCTCGACCAATCACTCGTGGAGGAGAAATTCGTCCCCAACGACATCGCGCTCGATGACACGACGAACCGCATCATCATCATCACCGGCCCGAACATGGCGGGAAAAAGCACCTACATCCGGCAGGTCGCGCTCCTCGTGCTCATGGCGCAAATCGGCAGTTGGGTGCCCGCGAAGGAAGCCGAGATCGGCCTCGCCGACCGCATCTTCACCCGCGTCGGCGCGAGCGACGATCTCTCGCGCGGCCAGAGCACCTTCATGGTCGAGATGAACGAGACCGCCAACATCTGCAACAACGCCACCGCCCGCAGCCTCGTCATCCTCGACGAAATCGGGCGCGGCACCTCCACATTCGACGGCCTCAGCATCGCATGGAGCGTCGCCGAATTTCTCCACGACGACCCCAAGTGCCGCACCCTTTTCGCCACGCACTACCACGAGCTCACCGAGCTCGCCATCACCCGCAGCGGCGTGAAAAACTGGCACGTCGCCGTCCGCGAATGGAACGACCAGATCATCTTCCTCCGCAAGATCGTCCCCGGCGGCGCCGACAAAAGCTACGGCATCCAGGTCGCCCGCCTCGCCGGCCTCCCCGCCAAAGTCATCGCCCGCGCCAAAGACATCCTCAGCAACCTCGAGCGCCACGAACTCACCGCCGACGGAAAGCCCACCCTCGCCGAAGCCCCCCCGCCGCCGAAATTCGGCAAACCCCGCGGGAAGAAAGCCACCCAAAAGGCTAGGGATGCCATGCCAGAGCAGCCGTCGTTTTTTTAAAAATGAAACGCGGAATCATCGAGACCAGCGTCCGCGCAGCGCATGGTGTGGTCACACCCAAGTGGACGTCCGGCCTTCTGCGTCATACCCATTCGTCCTCACATTGCCACGCGCATTCGTCGTTGTCACCGGCCTTCCTGCTTCGTCATTTCCTTTTCTCGCCGTCTCTGAAAGAAACCCGCGGCAAGAGGAAAAGCGGTGTGATTTCGCGGTGATGGAATGGTGCGATTTGGCGAGTGAGCGACGGTTTCGATGGCGCGTAAACTCACGCGAAAGCGGCAATTGTTCCCCCCAACGAATCCGCGCAGGTCGAAAATCCTTTCCTGCGGCTGATTCCCCCATCAGGGAACGACGGTTATTCGCCCCTTGTTTGTGTGCCGCAAACAGGGTGCCCGAGGATGCGCGCATCCACGTTGCCTCGCTTCGCTTCGCCCTTCGGCAGCCTGCGGCTGGCTGTCTCCCTTCGGTCGGCTATGCGTCTTTACCTGCGCCTCGGCAATGATGCGCGTCTTGAACGGACTGGCCAACTCGATGTCCTCCGCCGACATTTGCAGTTCGAGGATTTCGAACAGCCAATGCCAACGCGTAACGCGCGAGCGTCCCCTCCAAAACGCGAAGCGCTATCTGCATGGCCGCAGGCAATTCATGGAGGCTTCGAACGCAACGCGGCAACCAGGAAATCGCTTCACCAGATTGCCAAACTCATCCGGCCTCGCATGGTCGATGCGCCCTTTTGCGCCGTGCCAACGCGAGCATGAGCATGAGCAAGAGAATGAAGTGAGAAACCATGCCGTGCAGACTATTTGCGGTATGGGCGCATCAAGGCCCCGGCCATTTTGCACGGACGGTGCGCTCCCATTCGTCGGCCATCAATTGGTGGCCGGAGTAAGTCGGATGCACGCCATCCCAGATCCAATGCTCGGCGGGAGCGGCTTTGCAGGCGGCATCGAAAACCTGTTGGAAACGCGCCAGGGCCGCATCGTGCTTCATGGCCAGTTTGGCGACCACATCCTGTCGCGCCTGAATCCCTGCGCGCCATGTGTCATAGCCCTCCTTCCGCTTGCCCACCGGCAGTGTGAAGGGCTCGCACAGCACGAGCCGGAGCTTGGGATTCGCCGTCTTCGCCTGCGTGATGAGTTCATCATAAGTGCGCTCGTATTCATCGAGCGGCACGTCATGCGACAGATCATTTACGCCGACGAGGATGCTCAAAATGTCGGGCTTCAGCGCCAGCGTGTCCTTCTCCCAGCGTTTCTGTAGCTCACGCACCGTGTTGCCGGAGGAACCGCGATTCATGAAGTCGAGATCGAGACCCGCGAACGAAGTACCGTATTTCGCCGCGACGATGAAAACGTATCCGTGCCCGAGAATGTGATTGGGATCCGCACTGCGGCCGCGGTTGCCATCGGTGATTGAATCGCCCTGAAAAAGAATGCGTGCGCCTTGCGAGAAAGCGGCAATGGGTTCCACGGCTCGGAGAGCGCCGACTTGGCTGGTCAACAGGAAGATGGAGAATAGAATCAATTTCATAGAATCAGTGCGCCGCCACATGAACCATCGTAGGCGGCGAGATGCCGCCTGCGTTTACCGCCGTCACCTGGTAGGAATAGTCGCTGGTGTGGTCCAATCCTTTTACCTTGGCGTTTTCGTCGGTGTTGCCTTGGTCGGTGTAAGTCGTTTCGACGAGCGCGGTGAGGAAATTGGCGGGCCACTTGAACTCCTCTGCGGCTCCCGTGGAACGATAGATGACGTAGCCCGTCGCGCCCGGAACTGGCGACCACTTGAGCGTGATGGCGTCGCCGTTGCGCGTCTTTTTCCAAGTGCCCGCGAGCGATTCCGTCGCCGTCGCAGGCGCGGCGGGCAGCGGCACGGCGGTCACTGCGGCGGATAGCTCGCTCGGGCTGACGGCGTTCACGGCGGTGACTTGATAGCTGTAGATTCTTCCATCGGTGGGCGAGTGATCGATGAAACTCGTGTCCGCCGTTTCATCCATGAAAATGGTCCGCAAAGGATACGTGCCGCCGACGCCGTCGATGTGGAGCGTTGTGCGCCAGACGCAGTAAAAATGCGCACCGGGCGAGGCGTTCCAAGTCAGCGCGACTTCGTGATGACCCGACTTTGCGATGGTCAGCTTCGTCGGTGTGGCGGGTGCATTCGCGGAGAGTTGCGAGGCCGGCATCGCGCTTCCGCTGGGTATTGATTCAAGGCTCCGCCCGCCCGGGTTCACCGACTGGATGGCGTAAAAATATCCGGTGTCGTTCGCGGCGGTCGTGTCGGTAAAGCTCGTCCAGCCTTGGCCACTCCCGCACACCGGGCCGACGATGCCGCTGGCTATCGGCGCAAACCCCGAATCGGATTTCGTCGAGCGCAGAATGTCGTAGCTCGTCGCACCCGAGACCAGCGGCCATCGCACTGCGACCCGCTTATTTCCAGCAAACGCCACACACTTCGAAGGCGCGGGCGGCACGTAGCCGGGCAACTCCAGCCGGAGATAATCCACCATGAGAAAGGACACCATTTTCCTCGAATCCATCGTGATAGTAAGCGTGTTCGCGCCGACGCGCAGCAGCGATGCCGGGAAGTTGATTCGCTCGTCGCAGAACGGGCCGTGGTCGCTAAAATGAATGCTGCTCGTGTCGGAATACGGGGGCGCAAAGCCGGCCGGAGCCACCGCGTTCGGCACGCCGGTGACACCCGCAGTTTCACCAAGGTTGGTGCCATTCACGCTGATGACCACTTTGTCGCCATCGTTGCCAGCAAGCGCGAAGTAGAGCGACGCCATCACTCCATTCGCGGGCACATTCGCGAGGTCAAAAGTGATCGTCCCCGTGCAAGGCTGATAGATCCCGGCAGCATCGGCTGCGGCGGGAAGGACGTAGTTCCAATCCTTCGTCCACTGGCTCTTGCCCACGACGTATTTCATGCCGTTGGGAAAATCCAACGGGAACTCCATCTGCCCGCCCCACACCGGCGTGGGAAAGCCCAGCTTCGGCGGCGTGCCGGGCACCCAGTAATCTTCGCCGTGACGGAACTCGTCGGACTTCCGATTCGGCGTTCCCAATTCAAACACCGTAGCGCCCATGCGGACCGGCTTCCATTCGATAGTGCCGAGTTGCGTGGTCTCGCCCGCTTTCACCGCCACGGTGAATTCCTTCGACGGCAGGTTGCATTCAAACGGCGGCTGTCCGCCTTCGAGCGTGTGCGAGAGGAAAGTCCCCGCAGCCCCAGGTCCGAACGTCCACAGCAAATACTGATCGCCAGCGATGACGTGCGGAATGGTGAAGCTGCCATCGGCCTCCGTCTTCACCCACCACTGATAAGTCTTCGACCACTTCTGAAAATCGTAGAAGCCCTTGTAAGTCTGCGACTGCCGCTGGAGCCCGACCCACACGCCCTCCGGCGACGCATTCGGATTGCCGCCGTCATTGACTACGAGCTTGCCCTTCACCACGCCGCGCCCGGAAGCCGGAACAAAATGCTCATTTTTAAACCAAGCATACGGCCACGCCTTTGCCTCCGCGTCCGACTGTGCCAGGGCGTCCGAATAAAGCGCGTGCGCCGCCTGCTTCGCGTCCTTCACCGATGCAGGCACGCTGTTCAAATAGATGAACCACGGGCCGCAGGTCTTCGTCCATTCCTCTCCATCGTCCATATAACCATCCGATCCCATGCCGACCTCGCCGGTGAGAATCGAGTTATTCAATTCGCTATAAGGATACACCGACACATCGCGCTTCAGCGGCCCCCCGTTGCTGAACTCCATCGTCGTCATCATCCACCGACCGACATTCAATCCACCCGTACCGACACTGCTCCAGCCCCACGCACGCAAGTCCGAGTGGTCTTGAGCGTAAATAAACTTGTCCTCGTATTCCCCCGCCCTGGTGCCATCCAAACACACCGTGATCTCATGCGGCGAATCCGGCACTTTGACACCCTTCGTAGTCCGCACCCCGATAAACGAATTCCGTTTTTCATCCGCGCTCAGCCAATTAAAAACAGGCGGAACCCGCGTCACCACACCCCAAGCACCGACTTCGAATCGCTCGTCCTGCTTGCGATGCGTCATCGTGGCCGTGGAGTAAAAGCCCGGCGACCCGCGCAGCATCGAAAAGTGGATTTCCATGATCCCATTTTTCTCCGTGGTGCTGAGCAGCTTCACATCGGCAAGATTGCCGCCCACGCTGGCCGGGTCCGTGGCCAGCGAGTATTCAAAGATGCCATTTCCCAGACTGAACCCGCCGTAGTAATACTGCCCCTTCCCCTGTAGCGTTTCACAGGTCTTGGTCGTGCCGTCATGGGTGTAGGTATAACTCACCGAGTTAAGCCGCCCTGTCTTCTTCACGATGACAATGGAAGCAATCCCGTTGCTCATCGTCACAGTGTCATCGCCATTATCCGTCACCGTCACATCCGGCCCGGCCCCAGAGCCATCCGCAGCGGTGTTTGCGAATCCCAGATTGGAACAGACCACCGTAGCGACACTCAGCAAAGCGAAGCGCAATGTCTTGAGCGCAGAACGGAGCAAAAAGGATTTCGTCATCATGCAGATGCAGGGGTGTGCTGCGTGGCGGGCGAGGTGTCAAATCTCGTTACGTCCAGACCCTTGCCGGAGCGAGCCGATCCCATATTGACCCTGGCAGAAATCTTTCTGGCTCGCTGGCACAGGCCGGAGTAAAACGTCGGAGGGTTCCATCGACCCAACCGACTCTCAATGAACACACATCACTTCTGGTCGAGCCTGTGCCTTGCTGCGGGCATCGTGCATGTCGCTGCCGCGCCCGGCGACACTCAGGGGAACGACGCGCCGATTTACACGAAGGACATCGACGTCACCGTCCCGCCCATCGCGAGCGACAAGTCGGTGCGCTACGACTACGACATCGCCTACGTGCGCGCGCCGAGGGCGGGGGATGAGAAGCACAAGCGCTTCTACACGGATTTCTCGCAGCCGGTGACGATGGAGCCGGGCGCGGACCTCATGCTGCTGCATCCCGACGGGCGCGAGGAATTGCTCGTCGCGGGCGGCGATGGATCGATCACCGACCCGGTGGTGTCGTTCGACGGGCAGTGGATTTACTATTCGCGCCTTGCGGGCTTGCAGAAGGTGAGCCAGTGGACGCCGGCACGGCAGGGCGCGGACATTTTCAAGATCCACGTGAAGACGCGCCGCATCGTGAAACTCACGGAGCAGGTCTTCACTCCCAACACGGGCGCGGCGAAGTGGGCCGATGATTTTCGCACGCCGCGCGAAGGGCGCACGCATTTCGACTACGGGGTGTTCAACATGGGGCCGTGTCCGCTGCCGGGCGGGCGTATTGCGTTCACGAGCAATCGCGACGGGTTCCGTCCGTCGAAGGGATATCCGGCCATCGCGCTGCAACTCTTTGTGATGGACGACTCGGACGACGGACCCGGCAAGAACATCGGGAAGATCGGCCATTTCAACATCGCGGGCGCGCTGCATCCGGTCGCGCTGGCGGACGGGCGCATCATGTTCAGCACGCTCGAATCGCAGGGCATCCGCAGCGAAATCCTGTGGGGGCTCTGGAGCATCAATCCCGACGGGACGGGCTGGGGGCCGCTGATGAGCGCGTTCGATCCGGGCGGCGCGCCGAACGGGTTTCATTTCCAGACGCAGCTCACGGACGGCTCGCTCATCGTCGAGGAATACTACAACCAGAACAACTCGGGCTTTGGCGCCTACATCAAGTTCCCGTCGGAGCATCCGAATGGCACGCCGCAGTTCGGCCCGGGACACATGGCGAGCAATCCGCCGTGGCGCTACGGGCGCCATTACAATGCGAAGGCGAAGTGGTATCAGATGCCGTTCATGCCGGTGGCGTCGGTGTCGCTCACTCCGTTTTCGCACGGGCTGGAGGGTCCGGCGGATCCGTCGGTGGTGGGCGACAAACATTCGCCGGCGGTCGGCAAGTTCACGCATCCGTCGGGAGCGCCGGACAATCACCTGCTCACGATCTATTCACCCGGCCCGGTGAATCATCAATACACGCATCTCCCGCAGCTCGACGGCGGCATTTACCTCATCAAAAATGGCGCGGTCGTCGAGGAACCGGCGCAGATGCTCCTCATCAAGAACGACCCGAACTACAACGAAAGCTGGGCGCGCGCGGTCGTCCCGTACGAGCGCATCCACGGCGTGAAGGAACCGAAGCGCCTCGCGCCGCTCGCGAACGACGGCTCGCGCTCGAAGCTCCTGCCGGAAGGGACGCCGTTCGGACTCATCGGCACGGCGAGCCTCTACAAGCGCGAGACCTATCCGAATGGCAGGGTGCCCGAGGGAAAAGTCACCGCGACCTACGCGGGCGGCAACGATCCGTGGCGCGGGCTCGATGCGTTCACGAGCCACGGCAACGGGATGCCGCACAACCTGCACAATCAGGGCGGCGACGTGGGGCTCTACGAAAACAGCGACATTCACGCCGTGCGCATTCTCGCGATGGAACCGACGACAGACCGCCATCGCGGCGCGAACACCGGGCGGCGTTTCTACAATCACGCGAGCGAGCGGCTGAGGATCCTCGGCGAGATTCCCGTGCGGAAATTCAACGACGGAACGCAGCCGGTCGATCCCGACGGCAATCCCGACACCAGCTTCCTCGCTCGGATTCCCGCCGACACTGCGTTCACCTTCCAGACGCTCGACCGCCGCGGAATGGTGCTGAACACCTCGCAGACATGGCACCAGCTCCGTCCCGGCGAAATCCGCAACGACTGCGGCGGCTGCCACGCGCACAGCCAGAAGCCGACCGACTTCAATCTCACCGCCGCCGCGAAGCCCGGTTACAAGGTGTGGGATCTGGTGAACGACACGCCGCTCGTCGCCACCAAGCGCGCCGACACGTCGAAACAGAAATGGGACGCCGCCGACGCAGCCGGCCTGCGCACCGCGTCGCACGAGAACGGCGCGGCGACCGTCGAGTATTGGCGCGACATCAAGCCGATCCTCGATCGGAGCTGCACCGCGTGTCATTCCTCCAAGTTTGGAGTCCCGGCTTTAGCCGGCACGGTGCCCGACCAGGCCAAACCTCGCGATCCCGCGAATGCCCCGCCGGCTAAAGCCGGAACTCCGAACCAGGCCGCCGGCAACCTCGTGCTCGACGCCGACGACGAGATGATCCCGCACGAGCAGCAGGGCAAATTCCCCGGCACCTACACCCGCCTCGCGCTCGATGAACGCGCGAAATTTGGCCACAAGCCCGTCGGCTACGACTCGTGGGGCTACCCGAATGCGTCCCGCTACATCCGCAAGATGCAATCGCGCCGCAGCCTGCTCGTCTGGAAAATCTTCGGCGAGCGCCTCGATGGCTTCACGAACGACGACCACCCGTCCGAGCCGGAGCCCGGTGCCGGATACTTCACGCAGAAAGGCGAGCGCGTGCCGACCGAGAAGGCCCGCGCCCGCTACGACCTCGACTATCAGGGCCTGCAAATGCCCCCGCCCGACGCTGTCGCGGGCACCTACAAGGCGCCCGATGGCCGGTTCATCAAGGTCCCGCCGCTCACCGACGAGGATCGCTTCACGCTCGTGCGCTGGATCGATCTCGGCTGCCCGATCGATCTCGATTTCGACCCGGCCCATCCCGACCAGCGCGGCCTCGGCTGGATGCTCGACGACAACCGCCCCACGCTCACGGTCACGTCGCCGCAGCCCGGTGCAAACGCCTCGCTCGATCGCATCCTCGTCGGCGCGCACGACTACAACACAGGGCTGGACCCTGCGGGATTCACCGTCACCGCCGACTTCGGCGTGAATGGCAGCGCCGCCGGCGAAAACCTCGTGCCGCACTTCAAGCCGCTCTCGCAAGGCGTCTGGGAACTCAGGCTCGCGAAGCCGATCAAGGATCTGCCGCACGGCCGGCTCACCGTCGCCGTGAAAGACCGGCAGGGCAACGTGACCCGGATCGAGCGATCCTTTTCCGCGGGCAGCGCCGCCACGCCCATCCGCCAGGCGAAGTTCCAATAAACGGAACTACGAAGGTCGCGAAGATCCAGTTACCACTAACTTCGCGTTCTTCGCGCCATTCGTAGTCGCCTTTCTCGGCTTCGTGCAAATGGCGAACGCGGACGCAGTGTTGCATATCCGAGGAGGCAGCGTAAAACTGGCAGTCCGTCGCATAGAAAGGCAGGCGGGGAGCTACTTTGGGGGGTACTTTGAGTGTGGTTCATTGTGCGTTGCTTGCCAAAGCGGAAGACGGTTCCGGTAGTAACATCCAATGCTGCCTCCGTAACTCCATCCCACGCCGACGCCCGCTCCGCTTCCTTCCTTTGCGAGGATGGAGGATGCACAGAAAGAGGCTGTGCGGCGCTATCCCGATCTTGGCGTCGCAGGCACGCAGATGAACACCGAGTTCCTTGCGCTGGTAGAAAACTACAAAGCAACAACGCCGGATTTCTTTAAGAATAAAGCATGGCCACTCATTCTTGCAATGGAGGCAAATGAGCGTGTAGGGAAACCACTAAAAAACAGAACGACAAATCTATGAACCTACCCGGTGTACCACCCGATTTTAAGTTTCCCGAAGATCCCGGCGAGTTGCTCGCTTGGATGAAGAATTTCGCGGAGAAGCTCCCGAAGTATCAGGAGCAATTGGAGATTTCCGATGCCGATTTGCTTTCTGTCGAGATGATGTGGGACGAGATGCGGGAGGCTCAGGAAGCGGTTGATAAGTCGCGCCTCGAATGGATTGAGGCGCAGCTTTGCAGGGTGCCCGACGGCTGGCCTGCGCCTCCGGTGATGCGGGAACTGATACACAAGATTCCCGCCATCGAGCAGCCGACCCGCGAACGCATGATGGAGGAATTGGTGCGTTGGTGCGCGGCAATTATGCGGGCTGGTTCGCCGAAGGCCGCGCCGGTTTTGCGCGGAGAATATTACGACAAGGGAATCGTTTTGCAGGTGACTCTGCCGGAGCCGTGCGTGTGGCGCCGGTATTATCGCCGCAATGCAGGTGAGGACGCCTGGCAATTTCTGGCAATCAACGGGCAGGACTATTACTTTGCTACGGACGCAGAGTCGCAGGCGGCAAACGAAGAGGTTTACGGAGAGGTCGTCGAGTTCATGGCCATAGGGATGCTGGCTGCTTCCAGCCCGGAGGCAGGATTCGGAGAGGTGTGGGGCGCACCGAGTGCGGTGCTACGGATGGAAGTGCGCAAGTAAGCCTATTCGCGGGAAGCGGCGCAGTCTTTCAGGGCTTCGCGCTTTTTTTCAACCTCCGTATCGCCATTCCCACATTGGCCACCCTTTTCATCGACAGCTTGTCCGCATCCATCTTCGCGGGATGGTCGTCTTTTTCCAGAAAAAGGCGCAAAAAGCCTGTCCAAGCTTTTCTCCCACCGACCTACTGACCTACTGGAATGCTCGCATTAGCGTTGCCACGATCATAAAGGCGGGCGTGACCTATCGCGAATTTGGCGACCCAACTGGAGCTCCGCTCTTCTTTTTCCACGGCTGGCCGGGCAGTGCGCTGCAAGGTGCGATGATGCACGATGTGGCGCGCGAACTCGGCTTTCGCGTCTTCGCGCCTGACCGCCCGGGCATCGGGACATCGCCGATGATTGCCGGACGAAAGCTCGCCGATTGGCCGGCGGAACTCACGGGGCTGGCAGATTCGCTCGGGATCGGCCGATTCGCCGTCCTCGGAGTCTCGGGTGGCGGGCCGTACGCGCTTGCAGCGGCCTGGGGGTTGCCGGAGCGAATCGTGAGTGCCAATGTAGTCTGTGGCGCGCCGCCAGTGGCGGAACTTGTGGGGACCGGGCGGCTGCATCCGAGCTATCGATTCCTCATCTGGCTCTACCGCAATCATCCGCAAGCGGTCCGCGCACTTTTCGCGGCTGCACGTCCGTTCATGTTTTGGGCTGAAGCCGCTCGTTTTCTCCCGCCGCTGCGCATCTTTCTGCCGCGACCCGATGCCGAAGCACTTGCGGACCCGGCGTATTTCGATGTGATTTTTGGCTGCCAGCGCGACGCATTTGCGAATCTCGACGGGCTCTTCACCGACGCAAACCTTTACGCCGAGCCATGGGGTTTTCGCCCCGAGGAAATCCGCGTGCCGGTGCAATTCTGGCATGGGATGGATGATGCCAACTTTCACCACACGCTCGCAAGCGAGCTCGCCGCGCGAATTCCGGGAGCGCACATTACTCTCGTGAAAAACGAAGCGCATTTCTCACTTCCAATTCGCCGGGTTCGCGAGGTGCTCATTGGTATAAAATACGGCGATAGAAGAGCGCCGCATGTTTGAGTTTTTTAATATCAGATATTAAAAAACTCAAACATCGGTTCTATGGGAAACCACCGCGGGCCTCCTTCTTTTTTCGCAAAAGCCCGCGCATGGCGGATCCAATCCCGTTGCACTCTCCGCTTGGCAAGTCCGCCCGAATCCCTACGTTCCCGCGCCCTATGTCCACGTATAAAATCGCAGTTTTGCCGGGCGACGGTATCGGCTCGGAAGTCATGGCTGAGGCGCATCGCGTCCTCGCCGTTGTGCAAAAGAAGTTCGGCATCACGCTCGAATGCACCGAGGCCCGCGTGGGCGGAATCGCCATTGACGTGGATGGCAAGGCTCTGCCGCAAAGCACGGTGGACCTTTGCTCAGCGAGCGACGCGATCCTTTTCGGCAGCGTCGGCGGACCGAAGTGGGAGAACCTCCCGCCCAATGAACAGCCCGAGCGCGGCGCACTGCTCCCGCTGCGGAAAATCTTCGGCCTTTTCGCGAACCTGCGTCCCGGCATTTGCTACCCGCAGCTCGCCCACGCATCGCCGGTCCGTGCGGACTTGGTGGCAGGCGGCTTCGACATGCTGTGCGTGCGCGAACTCACGGGCGGCCTCTATTTTGGGCAGCCCAAGAAGACGAGCGATGAAAGCGGCGAGCCCGTCGCCATCGACACGATGGTTTATAAAAAGAGCGAGATCGAGCGCATCGCCCACGTCGCCTTCCGCGCGGCGCAGGGACGGCGGAAAAAGCTGTGCTCCATCGACAAGGCCAACGTCCTCGAGTGCTCCGTGCTCTGGCGTAAAACGATGATCGAAATCCACGCGCAATACCCGGACGTGGCGCTCTCCCACATGTATGTCGATAACGCCGCCATGCAGCTCGTCCGCCAGCCGCGCGAGTTCGACGTGATTTTGGCGGAGAACATGATGGGCGACATCATCAGCGACGAGATGGGAGCCATCGCAGGTTCCATCGGCATGCTGCCCAGCGCCAGCCTCGGCAACAGCAAGGAAGGCGGGCTTTACTTCGGCCTGTTCGAGCCCGGCGGCGGCTCCGCGCCCGACATCGCGGGCAAGGGAATCGCAAATCCGATCGCTCAGATCCTCAGCGCCGCGATGATGCTCCGTTTCGCCCTCGGCGAAAATGCAGCCGCCACCTCCATCGAGAAAGCCGTCCAAACGGTCATCGACTCCGGTTTGCGGACGGGCGATATCTGGAGCGAAGGCTGCAAACGCGCAAGCACGAGCGAGATGGGCGGGGCGATTGCGGCGGCTTTGGCGTAGTGTGTGATTTCCTGTCACCCAAGGCGGGGTGACGTTTTGGCCGCCCTCTGTGGCGCGCAAAGTCAGAGTGGACCATCGCCGCCATTCACTTTACGCGCACGCCTGCTCCAGCCGGCTGTGGCTCTCCATAGCTGCCCGCGGCTTCGTCGAACGGCAATTGGAGGCGGGCGCGGGTCTCCGCCGGTGCGTCCGCGCAGAACCATGCGTTTTTTTCAAAGCGAAAGCTCTTTGGCTCTGTATCGCCGCCGATGTTCACAGCCATCGCGAGGCTGCTCTTAAACGTGATGCGGTTGTTCGCAAACACGCCGTTGCGGCACGGAGTGAGTGTGCCGTTTTGGTTTTCCTGCAGGATGCGCACGACCCAGCGTCCGGGGTTCATAAACGTATTGTAGCGCACGATTGCGCCATCCACGCCGACGAATGCGATGGGTGCCATACTGCCCGTAAATTCACAGTCTTCCACCGTGATATCGCGGGCCTCGGCGTTCGCGTTGAGCGGGCGAAAGTAGGGCGCTCCGGTGCTGCCGCCGAGGTTCACAGCGCGGCCTCCTGCGTTGATGAATTTGCATTTCCGAATCACCACCGCGCGGCTGCCTCCCTTCGTCTGCACTCCGTTTGCCATCGTGGCGTTCTCGCCGTGGGTGAAAGTGCACCCTTCGACCACGCCATCGTGGCAGCCGACCATGTCGATGGCCGAGCCGCTGTCGCCCCACTGGCTGATTTTGCATTCCGCGATGGTGAATGCGTCCACGCCGGACAGCTTGATTCCATCGCGATTGCCGCGTGGCGATTTGTTTTGGAAGTCGAGCCCGCGGAGGACGATTCCTCTCACGGGGCTGCCTGCTTTTCCACCGTCATCTATGTTGATTCCGTTTGCCGCGGCACCGCTGAAAACTACGTCGCGCAGCTCCCAATATGAGCACCCGCTCAAATGCACGCCAGATGCACCGCCTTCGATCACCGAGGTGCCGCCCGACGCGCCCGCAATGACGATCGGTGAGGAAGCGGTGCCGCTCACACCCGAAACGGAATACCCGCCGGCGTAGCGCCCCGGAGCGAGCCGGATAATGGTCCCGGGCATTGCCTCGCGCAGCGCGCGACCGAGTGACTCGGAATCGCCTACCATCACGTCGGCGGCGAACAGGCCGGATGTTAAGAGGAAGGTAACGAGAGTGGCGAATGTACGCATTCATGGAGCATGTCGTTTCCCGCAAAAAATGCGAGCGCTCCGTTCATACTTACGAAATAGAACGACCTGCACAAAACAAGACCCATTTCGAAGCGTTCGCGCTCACTCCCGCCGCGCAACACTGAAAAAACAAAACCCCATCTTCGTCGGACGAATTAATTAATTAATCACACCCTCGACCGCACTCCGTGATTTCTTCGCGATTGCCGATCCGTCGGCGCGTTGGTATTTGCATTCGATGAAATCGCCCGCAACCGACCGCCGGACACTTCCCGTTCTCCTTGCCTGCGCGCTCGTAGCGGTCCTTGGCGCGTTCCTCTTTTATAAGAGCGGCGTGTTGCCAGATATAACCGCCTCCGAGGTGGTCGCACCGCAATCACCGTCAGCCACAAGTCTCCCCGAACGCGTAGCCGAGTCTTCAGACGTCTCGGTGAAAACTACGACGGCCACCACCGCGGCAGCCGGGCACCTTGACATCGCCACCGTCCGTGGACGCGGATACATCATCGGCAATCTCATCAAAAACATCCTCGCCAATCGCACCGTGGATTCTTCCGGCAATGGCGAGATCGACGCCACCCTTCTTGCCGAGGAACTCAAAAAGACCACGCCGCCCGTGGACCTCGCCCAGCCAAACCCCGACCCGCGCCGGCGCGCCGAATACCTCGCCGCCATCCTCAGCGCTGCGCTCGACCAGCCCGCCGGCATCCAGCAGCGCATCGCCGACACGCTCAACCCGTTTTACGCCCGCGATAGCGATGGAGTAAGACCCAACCGCATCGATCGATTCCACATCGCCGGGATGGGAACGGAAGCCCGTGCCGCATTGCGCGAAGTCCTCCCTCCAGCGCTCCACGCCGAGCTCGATCGCATCACCCCATCTCCCAAGTTCCTCACCATGACCGCGAGTTTTCAAGACGACTCCATCCTGGTGCGGAAAAACGGAAGAACCATCTCGAACAACGGCGGCGGTATCCTCGAACTCTACACCGACGGCTCTACAGACTTCACCTTCACCACTCCAGATGCGGTCATCGTTGACGGCGATTCCATCGAAATGATGGTCGGTTCACAAGTCGTGGAGTTCGAAGGATTCATCAATTACGGCAGTCCCGTTCAGGGCGTTCAGGGCAACATCATCCCGCTCAAAAACGGCATCACATTCAATCTATCGCCCTCGGTGAAATAGAGCGAATCCCCTACCGACCCACTTTGGTGTGACGGATGGCCTGTAGCCTTTCCACACCCCCTATTCCACGGTTGTGAATCGGCCCCATCGGATGGCTTTTTGGTGAAACAGGCACCTTCCCCGGTCGAACAAGCACCTTCTTCGGTGGAATAAGGCGTTTCCTCGGTAAAACAAGGCGCTTCCTCGGTGGAACAAGGCGCTTCCTCGGTAGAACAGGGCGTTTCCTCGGTGAAACAGGGCGATTCCTCGGTGAAACAGGGCGCTTCCTCGGTAGAATAGGCATCTTTCTTGGGGGAAGAGGGGTATTCTTCCGGGGAACCGGGGTGTTTCACGGGGGAAGCTGGGTGTTTCACGGGGGAAGCGGCCTGTCCTTCGGGGGAAGGAATGGTGATTACGGGGTGAGGCCCGTCATTCTGCATTGCTTGCGGGGGATACTCTGGGGAATCCTCAACACGATGAAGCGCATCTTCTTTTTAATCTCCTTCCTTGCCTCTTCACTTCATGCCGCCGACGAACGGCTAAACGTCGTCTTCATTCTCGCCGACGACCTCGGCTGGGGCGAGCTCGGCTGCTACGGCCAGAAGAGAATCCCCACGCCGAATATCGACAAACTCGCCTCGCAGGGGATGCGCTTCACCCAGCATTACAGCGGTGCCCCGGTCTGCGCGCCGTCGCGATGCGTCCTTATGACGGGCAGGCATCTCGGTCACGCGGAAGTGCGCGGGAATATGCAGGCGAAGGTGAAGTTTCCGCAGTTTAAGGAAGGGCAGATTCCCCTCACCCAGCAGGCGGTGACGATTGCGCAGGTCTTCAAAAAAGCCGGCTACGCCACCGGCGCGATGGGCAAGTGGGGACTCGGGCCGGTCGGCAGCACGGGCGACCCGGCGGCGAAGGGGTTCGACCTTTTCTTTGGCTACAATTGCCAGGCCGTCGCGCACAGTTTCTACCCCGCCGCACTGTGGCGGAATTCCGAACAGGTGCCGCTCAATGCCAAGCCCATCCCCGGCGGAAAAAAACAGCCCGAGGGTGACGTGAAGATGGAGACCTACATCGGCGAAGTGTATGCGCCGAAGTTGATGATCGAGGAGGCGCTGAAGTTCATCGATACGCAGAAAGAGAAGTTATTTTTCCTCTACCTGCCGTTCATCGAGCCGCATGTTTCCATGCATCCGCCGATTTCATCCGTGGAGAAATTCCCGAAGGATTGGGACGACGTTCCGTATCGCGGCGAGAGTGCATACCTCCCGCACCCGCGTCCGCGCGCGGCATACGCGGCGATGATCTCGGACCTAGATGGCTACGTCGGCCGCGTGATGGAGGCGCTGGAAAAAGGCGGCGTCGCCGACCGCACGCTCGTCATTTTCACCAGCGACAACGGCACCACGCACGCAGGCCCCGCGGGTACGAAGTTTCACATCGGCGGAGTGGACCCGGATTTCTTCAACAGCACCGCCGGGTTGCGCGCCTACAAGGGAAGCGTGTATGAAGGCGGCATCCGCGTGCCGATGATTGCGCGGCTGCCCGGCAGAATCCCTGCGGGCAGCGTCAACAACGCGCCGGGATATTTCGCCGACTGGTTCCCGACGCTCTGCGACGCCGCAGGACTGGATAAACCGGACGGCCTCGACGGCGAGACGCTGTGGCCGGGAATGACCGGCGGCAAACTTCCGCCACGCGCGAAACCGATGTTCTGGGTCTATCCCGAATACGGCGGACAAGTCGCCGTGCGCATCGGCGATTACAAGCTCATGCGACAAAAGCTCGCCACGAAAAAGCCCGGCGAATGGGAAGTGTACGACCTTTCAAAAGACATCGGCGAAATGAACGACATCGCAGCCGGGAAAGCCGAACTCATCAAGCAGGCCGAGGAACTCCTCCGCCGGGAAGTCTCGGAGAACGCGAATTTTCCTCTGACAATTCCCGGCGTGACGGGGTGTGATTAATTCTACTTTGTTAGTTATTTTTCTGGACATTTCAGCCATCCGAGCATAAAAACGAGAACTTCCGCGCACTCACACCGTGATTGGCGGGATTCGTAAATAACCAACAAAACCAGTGGCCGCCATGCAGCGGTCAGAAAAAAATGACGGCGGCCATCTGCACGGCTGCGCTAACCGCATGTTCAAATTGGTCGATAGCTTCGCTGATTGCTT
>JANMGP010000246.1:0-44145 GCA_031374705.1 Verrucomicrobiaceae bacterium
CCGCAGCCTGACCCTGCCCGCATCGCGCCAAAACGCGCCAAAAACAGCGATTTCCCAATGATTTTCCACCTCAGAACTCCCACCGCAACCACCCCTCGTTTCACAACCAGCCTCAACTCGCTTTATTCAGCGTTTCCTTAAGGGAGAAGGCACTTATAAGGAGTATTTTGAAGTGCACAGGTTGATGGAGGCCAAACGTGATGCCCGAATCCGTGGGCTTTCGTTACTCTACGTCGTCGCTGTCTTCGCGGATTGGCATCAACAAAATCTAAAGTCCCGTAGCTTGCTCGAATATGCGATCAGTTGGACAATCCTCCTGTATCCCAGGTTTGTTTCCCCTGTATTGTTCCGCATCCGTGTCAGCAGGAATTGGAATCGTCACGCCAGAATGAAGAAGACCATCGATTTGACTGTGACACCCGATGGGCTGAATTCGAAAGATGACTTGGGTAACCGAGTTCATACGGCATGGCGGAGTTTTTACCGGTTTCAGGAAACCGATTCGTTCTTCATACTCTATTTTTCTCCACGGTCGCCTTGTATTCTGCCCAAGCGACTGCTTGCCGAGGGCGACCATGCTGCGGTTCGTCAGCTTCTTTCAGCAGTGAACGCTCCAAAGCCGCCGGGCGAGCCACTCGCATAGGATTATACCCATCTGTCCAAAATAATGAGAGTATAGCGGAGGCGCGAATGGGAGCGGGGCTTTGCCTTCGGCGGTCTGACGGCTCCTAAGCCCCGTTGCCACGTCAGTGGCAAGCGCGAGTTGCCGCTATCGCGCCAACCGGGGCTTAGGAAAGCCCCGCTCCGATTGGTCCCGGGTGTCGCGTCTCTCTCTGATCTCCGACCCGCCGCTCGTCGCCCGCCTTGGGAACGTCTCTTTATTTCTGAAAGATGGTATGGGACGCCGCGCGGATGATGAGGGATGCGGCGGCGGCGGGTTTGCGGGGGCCTGCGGACTGCGGGGGTGTGTCTATAAAGGGATATTGCTGCGCTCGTCCCGCGTTGTGCCGCCCTTTCCGGGCTTGTTCGGTTTATCCCGAACAAAGCGATTGTTGCCCGCAGATTCCGCAGATTTCGCAGATGCACAGAACTTGCGCGCTTTCCGATTTGGGACGCTTTTGTCCCATTCTCAAATGGCGCACGGCCCACAACATCTGCGCAATCTGCGAAATCTGCGGGCCAAAAAGCGGCGTTCGGGTTTCTTCGGCGTGACCCAGGGCTGCGCTCGTTCCTCGCTGACCCTGGGCTTTTACATTTTCGGGCCTTCGGCCCTCATTTCATCGCCGCTGATTGTGTCCCCGTCGCTTTGCGGTGGCACGGTTCGGAGTTCCGCCTTTAGGCGGTGCGTGCAAGCCGCCTGAAGACGGAACTCCGAACATCCGGTGCGCGTGCAAGCCGCCTAAAGGCGGAACTCCGAACATCCGGTGGGCGTGCGGCCGCCTAAAGGCGGAACTCCGGACATGCTGCGGCCTTCCTCCTCTGGCTTTGAGAAATCCGGGTTAGCGTTCGATGAGGATGGGTTTGACCGGGGTGCCGTCGCTCCATTTCCCCATGTCGGTGGCGGGGGCGTAGGGGCGGGCGGCGAAGGCTGCGTCGCACAGTTCGTCGAAGAGGCGCCAGTATCCGAGGAAGTCGAGGGCGTTGGCGGTGAAGCGGTCCTGGGCGAGCGGGGCGAGGTGGCCGGGGATGAGGCGCGGGCGGCCATGGGCGTCGGCCTGGAGGGTGATAAAGGTGCGTTCGGCGAGGTGTTTTGTGCCGTCCCAGATTTTTCGGGAGGTGCGGGTGCCGACGAATTCGTCGGAGTCGCTGGCGATGATGGCGAGTTTGACGGTTGCGGGGATGGTGGAGAAGTCGGGGAGCGGGATGACTTGCCAGCCGTTCTCGGGGCCTTGCCCTGCGTGGACGGGCATGATGGCTTTTGGGACGGGGAGGTTTTCTGCGGCGGCACGGGAGGCGTATGCAGCGGCTCCGACTCCTCCTGCAGAGTGTCCGACGACGGCTACTCGGGCAAGGTCGGGTGCTACATGGCCTTCGGTGGCGAGGGTTTCGAGGGCGCGGCGGACGGCGATGACGGTGTTGGGGTGGTATTCGGGGGGCGGGGTGACGAGGTCTCTTTGGTATTGGGGGTAGATGACGATGGCTCCGCGCCGGACGATGTGTTCGACCCATGCGCGGTAGGCTTCGGGGGTCATGGCGCTGTAGCCGTGGAGGAATATGACGAGGGGGGCGGTTTTCGGCGCAGGCCGGGCGGGCTCGAACAGCCAGTAGCGCTGCCCGGCCGCTCCGTGTTCGGTTTCCCGGACGTCGGCGTGGGGATAGGTGGAGCCGCCGGGGCCTTTGGCAGGCTGGGCAGGCGGTTTTGGCGCGGTGTGCGCGGGCAAGGTGAGCAGGAGAAGCAGGGCGACTGCGGTTTTCATGACGGATGGAGGCTGCCTGCGCGGCGATGGGAGGGCGAGTAGAAAGCTCGTGTCAGTGGGGCGCGGTTTGTGCATGTTGGCGGGACTTATGTTTAAACGACAGACCAGCAGTCCTATCTCCGTAGTCACCGGTGCAGCCGGGTTCCTCGGCTCGCATCTCACCGACAGGCTCCTCGCCGAAGGGCACCGGGTCATCGGCATCGATAACTTCATCACCGGGAACACGAACAACATCTCGCACCTGGCTGGGAACGAGCGGTACCGCTTTATAAAGCACGATGTGTCGAACTTCATCTTCCTGCCCGACGATGTGGACTTCGTGTTTCATTTTGCATCGCCCGCGTCGCCCATCGACTACCTCGAGTATCCGATACAGACGCTCAAAGTCGGCTCGCTGGGCACGCATAATACGCTGGGGCTGGCGAAGGATAAGAAGGCGGGGTATCTCATCGCCAGCACGAGCGAGTGCTACGGCGACCCGCTGGAGCATCCGCAGAAGGAGAGCTACTGGGGCAACGTGAATCCCGTCGGCCCGCGCGGCTGCTACGACGAGGCGAAGCGGTTTGCCGAGGCGATGACGATGGCCTACCACCGCGCGCACGGGGTGGACACGAAGATCGTCCGGATCTTCAATACGTACGGCCCGCGGATGCGCCTCCGCGACGGGCGGGTGGTGCCGGCGTTCGTGGGACAGGCGCTCACGAACAAGGCGATCTCCGTTTTTGGCGATGGATCGCAGACGCGTTCGTTTTGCTACTGCGCCGACCTCATTGACGGCATCTACCGGCTCTCGCGCTCCGATTTCCACGAGCCGGTGAACATCGGGAATCCGCACGAGATGACCATCAAGCAGTTTGCCGAGGAAGTCATCCGCTACACGGGCTCCAGCTCGACCATCGACTACAAGCCGTTGCCCGTGGACGACCCCAGACTGCGGCGGCCGGACATCACCCGCGCCCGGACGCTGCTCGGCTGGGAGCCGAAGGTGGAGTTCGCCGAGGGCATCGTGAAGACGATCGAGTTTTTCAAAGGCCGCGTCGCCGCGGGAGACGTGGTGGCATAGGGCGCGAGGCCCGATGGCTGGTTAGCCGCCGACTTCCGCGCGGGCCTCTGCGGCGAGGGCGGTGGAGAGGTAGCGTTCGCCGGTCGAGCACGCGATGGTGACGATCGTCTTGCCTTTGTTCTCAGGCCGGTTGGCGACCTGGATGGCGGCCCAGACGTTTGCACCGGTGCTGATGCCGACGAGGATGCCTTCCTGCTTCGCGAGACGGCGGGCCATGGCAAATGCGTCGTCATTGCTGACCTTTACGCACTCGACGATCTGGGCTTCGCCGGTCTCGGGATTCTTGAGATGAAGGTTGCCGGGAACAAAGCCTGCGCCGGTTCCCTGGATCTTGTGCGGGCCGGGCTTCACGGGTTCGCCGGCGAGCGTCTGGTTGATGACGGGGGAATCCATGGGCTCCACGGCGATCGCCTGGAAGCTCGGCTTGCGGGGCTTCAGGACTTCGGTGCACCCGGTGATCGTCCCGCCGGTGCCGACTGCGGAAATGAAAATGTCCACCGCGCCATTTGTGTCCTCCCATATTTCCTCGGCGGTCGTCGCTTTGTGAATCGCAGGATTTGCGGCGTTCGTGAACTGCTGGGGAATCCACGAATTCGGCGTCTCTTTCGCAAGGGCCTCCGCTCTCGCGATTGCGCCCTTCATTCCCTCCGCGCCGGGAGTGAGCACCAGCTTCGCGCCGAGCATCGCGAGCAGCGTGCGGCGTTCGAGCGACATCGTTTCGGGCATCGTGAGGATGAGTTTGTATCCCTTCGCCGCCGCGACAAATGCCAGCGCGATGCCGGTGTTGCCGCTCGTTGGTTCGATGATGATCGTGTCCTTGTTCAGGATGCCGCGCTTTTCAGCGTCTTCGATCATAGCCGCGCCGATACGGTCCTTCACGGAGCCGAGCGGATTGAAGAACTCACATTTCAGCGCGATGGTCGTGCTTGCGTCCACTCCTTCCTCGGCTGGGATGCGGTTCAATTTCACCAGCGGCGTGCGGCCGACGGTCTCGATGATGTTGTTGTAGATTTTGCCCATAGGAATTGTCGTTGAGTTGCGGCGGTTGTTTAGCCAGCCGATCGCGAGTCGGCAAGGAAATGCTCTATTTCAGCCAGCGGTCCGCGTAGTCGAGCCAGATTTTCCAGTCCGCCGTGGTCATGGAGTGCTTGCCCGGCCGGATGAAGTATCCAATCGGCTCGTTGAGCAATTCGTTCAACGCGGGCCGCGCCGCGGGCACCTTGGTCTCCTTTCCAAAGAGCGTATATGCCGGCGCTGCGGCAGCGATGAGGGCGAACTGGCCGTTGGGATTTGCCCACACGTCCTCCTCGGCATTGCTCAGCAACACAGGGCGGGGCGCGCAGAGGGCGATGAGGCAGTGCTGGTCAAAGGGCAGCTTCGCCGGGTTCGCGAGGAAGCCCTTGAAGTTCTCGCAGAACCAGTGCGGGAAGTTTTTGTTGATGACCGCGATGGTCTCGGCGATGGGCCGCCCGTTTGGCTGGATTGCCGCCATCTCGGGGGATACGCGACTTGGCCCGGTGCCGCCGCTGCCCGCCTGGCTGGGGATCGCCATGGCGAAGCGCTCGTCCATCGCCGCGGCGAGGAGCGCTGTTTTTCCGTTGCGGGAATGGCCGACCGTGGACACGCGCTTTGCGTCGATCTCGGGGACCGTGGAGACGTAGTCGAGCATCCGCGAAAATCCCCACGCCCAAGCCGCGATGGTCGCGGTATCCGTGGGGCCGCGCGGTGCGTCGTTCCCGCGAATCCGCGCAAGTGCGACTTCGCCGAGCGTCTTGTCGTCGGGAACAACATCGCCGCTGAAGAATGTCGCGACGGCGTACCCGCGGTCGATGCTCTGCTCGAGCGCCCACACTTCCTTTTCCTTTCCGCGTCCTGCGTCGGCTGCGCGGTTGGGCTGGGTGCCGGGAAACTTATCGCCGACCCAGCCTTTCGGCATCGTGATGGCCGGATCGTCGAGCAGTTGGTAGTTCCCGTGGAAATTCATCCCGAGGAAACACGGCGCCGGCTTTTCGCGCTTGTTTGGGAAAACGATCAGCAAATGCACCGGTGCCGCCAGCCCGCAGTCCACATCCACTTCCCGCAGCGTGGCCTTTCCTCCGAACATGCTTTTGTCTTCGCGGAGGAGCTTTCCATTCACCGGTCGCGCCGCCGGGTTGTTGCCGTACATGTAATGCTGGAAGAGCGCGCGGAGCTCCGGTGCGCGTTTGGTTTTCCACCCGGCGAGCGTCGTCACTTTCGAGCCGTCGCGCATTGCGAGCACGTCGGGCATCGGGTTTTCCGGCAGGTCCGCGGGAGCGGGCAGGTCGGCTGCAAATACGGTGGCTGAAGCGAGAGTCACGAGGAGACAGGTTTTCATCCGCGCGTGCATGAGCGAAAGCGCGTCGAGTTGCAATGCGTTCGTGAATCGTGCCGCGATTATCCCGGCACGTGCGTCACATCATGCTGCCCGGCTGGTTGCTGCTTTCGAGCACCGCGCGCCAGAGTTCTCCGGTGGGATCGACCATGCGGCGTCCGACTTTCGAGACGAATTGTATGGGCAGATGCACGTATGCAGTGTGCCAGCGCCCGACCAGCATTCCGGTCTTTCCAGCCATTGCGGCATGCACGGCGTGCTGTGCGAGTTGCTGGCAGTAGAAGTTATCCTGCGCGTTCGCGGGGACGCTTCGGATCGTGTAGCTCGGGTCGATATACTTGAGGTTGAGCTCGATCTTCCGCTCCCGGAAAAAGGCGTTGATTTTATCGCGAAGGAACACGCCGATGTCCTTTGGGCGGCGGTTGCCGCTGGGATCGATGTCCTCGTAGTCCTCCATCAAGTTCTGGCCCGCGCCCTCGGCAACGACGATGACTGCGCTTCCGCGTTTCGCGACGTGATGCCGGAGCGCTTCGAGAAAGCCGCGTGGTCCGTCGAGCCGGAACGGGACTTCCGGGATGAGCACGAAATCGACATTACCATCCGCCAGCGCTGCGTAGCTGGCGATGAACCCCGAGTCCCGCCCCATCAGCTTCACGAGGCCGATGCCATTGGGCGCACCTTCGGACTCGGTGTGCCCGGCGCGGACCGCTTTCACGGCTTCGGCGAACGCGGTTTCAAAGCCGAAGGACTTGTCGAGATACTGGATGTCGTTGTCGATGGTCTTCGGGATTCCCACGATGGCGATCTTCAAGTTCCGGCGCTCGAGTTCGAGCACGAGTTGCTCGGCGCCTTTCATCGTGCCGTCGCCGCCCACCACGAAAAGGATATCGATTTTCATATCCTCGAGCGTGTCCACCATTTCTCCAATGGGCTGGTTGCCGCGCGATGTCCCGAGGATGCTGCCGCCGAGCAGGTGGATCTGCTTCACCTTGTCTGGCTGGAGCACCACGTGTCGGTGGCCGAGTCTCTGGATGAGGCCCTGGTAGCCAAACGGGAATCCGTAGATCCGCGTGCATCCGTAACGGTTCGAAAGCTGAGTCACGAGGCCCTTGATGATGTCATTCAATCCGGGACACAGGCCCCCGCACGTGACGATTCCGACGGTCGTTCTGGCCGGGTCAAAGAAGATGTGCTCGCGCGGTCCGGCCTGCTCGAAGCTCAGTGTGGCGATGTCTTTCGGATTCACCGGCGGCTGGTTTGCCGTGCAGTTGTGGTCGTAGAGGACGCGTTCGGCATCGCTCCTGTAGCGGACCTCCACTCCTCCTATCTGATGCAGCGGCGACTTGATGTTGCATTCCCCTAAATTCCGAATCGTTGTTGGCATGACGTGGCGCTATGACTGGCGTGGCGGCAATCGTCCGGCAAGTGAAAAGCCGGACTTCCTACTTCTTCCAGACGAAGCGGTACGTCCCGGGGACGATCTGTAAGCCCTGTGTGCCCTTGTAGGTTTCCTTGAGCTTGGATTCCTCGGGCATGGGCTTCCCGCTTTCCGTCACGACCCCACCGTCCGGCAAATAAACCCGCGCTGTCGTATTCGCGGGGATGGTGACGTCGTAAACAATCGAATCCCCCTCCCGCTTCCACGCACTCACGATGCGACCACGAGGATGCACGTAGCTGGCGCGCGCCCAATTCAGCGGCAGACCGTCGGGATTACTTTGAGTGCCCGGCACATGCGGATAGATGATAATGTCCTTGAAGCCCGGACCGTTCGTATCGATTCCGGCGAGCGATTGGAATGCCCACTGCATGACTGCGCCGAATGAGTAATGGCTGAAGGAATTCATCGCAGCGTTGTTTTTTCCGCTCGCGCCGTTGAAGCCGTGTTCCTTGGTGAAGCTGTCCCAGCGCTCCCAAACGCTTGTGGCCCCCTGCTCAACTTCATAGCCCCAGCTCGGAAACTTGCGGCTTTGGAAAAGACGGGCCGCGAGATCGATCTGTCCGCCGGCCGTGAGCGCGAGTAACAGCGGCTTTGTGCCGAGGAAGCCGGTGGCCATGCGAAAATCATTCTTCGCCACGCGGTCCATCAGTCGTACCGCAGCCGCGTGCGCGCCGTCCGGCTCCGGGAATAGCCGGTTTTCCAGGGCGAGAACGTAAGCCGTCTGAGTGTCCACGGAAAGGCTCCCATCGGGCTTCATGAACTGCTTTTGAAATGACTCGCGCAATGCCTCGGCGGTTTTCGAAAAGCGCTCCTCATCCGCATGCTTGCCGAGCGAAGCAGCCATCGTCGCCATGAGCGTGGCGCTCAGCCGATGGTAGCAAAGATCCACATACTCGATCGGCGTATCCTCTCCGACATTCAGCCAGTCGCCCCACGTGTTGCCAAGGCTGACGCCCTTCAGTTGCGGGTCGGATTTGGCGCGCCAGTCCATAAATTTCACCATCGAATCCCAGTGCTTCGCGATGAGCCGGGTGTCGCCATAGACCTTCCACATCGTATACGGGACGATCACCCCTGCATCCGTCCACGCTGCGCCGTGCGTCGCGCCGGGAGCGCCATGCGCGTAAGGATACGGCGCATAGTCGGGGTAAGCGCCGCCGGGGCGCTGCGATTCGCGAACATCGTCCACCCACTTCGTAAAGAAGGCGGCAACATCCGCGTTGTAGCTCGCGGTGCGGGCGTAGATTTGCGCGTCGCCCATCCACCCGAGACGCTCATCGCGCTGCGGGCAATCGGTGGGAATCTCGATGAAGTTTGCTTTCTGCGTGCGTACCGTATTTTTCCAGAACTTCGTCATGACTTCGTCGCTGCACGCAAAATCGCCGACCATCGTCGTGTCGTTGTTCAGTACAAGACCGGTCACCGCATCCAGTGCGGGCTTCTCCGTGAGGCCGGTGATTTCCACATACTGAAAGCCGTGATACGTAAAGCGCGGCTGCCAGAGCTCGCCGTTTGCATCCCCTCGCAGCGTGTAAAAATCGGTCGCCCGCGCCTTGCGGAGATTCTCCGTCATTAGACGCCCGTCCTTGTGCAGCATCTCACCGTAGCGGATCTGCAGCTTCGTTCCCGCGGCACCTTTCACTTTCAGACGAATGATACCGGCGATGTTTTCGCCGAGATCGAAAATGTACACACCCGGGGCCGGCTCGGTGATTGTTTTCGCGGGAAGTTCCTCCGTGATTCGAATCGGCGGGGCGGTGTAAGCAACGAGCTTCTTTGGCTTTTGAAATCCAAGTTCCACTTCCTTTTGCACACCGGGCTCAAAGAACTTCGCCTTCACACTTCCGTTCGCCTCCGCGGCAGTTGCGCGGGTCCATTTCCAATCCGACTCCACACCCATCGGATTCGTGAACGGCACGCGACGGCGCGCATCGAAACTCTCGCCCATCAGGAAATCCGCCTCGCGGATGGGGCCGTCCGAGGATGTCTCCCACGTCGCATCGGTGGCAATCGTCTCACGCGATCCGTCGGCGTATTCCACGTCGAGCTGGCCGAGTAATGCGGGCGTCTTTCCGTAGATGTTCCGCCCGCTCTGATTGGGACCGTAGCCCACCAATAGCGCATAGCCAAGGTATCCCGCGTACCAACCGTCGGCCACGACCGCGCCGAGGGCATTCGGCCCTTTTTGCACGAGCTTCGTGACATCGTGAGTCCTATAATGCAGGCGCTCCTTATAGTCCGCCCAGCCGGGCTCAAAATACGAATCGCCCACCCGCTCGCTGTTGAGATGCCATTCCGCAAGTCCCAGCGCCGTTCCGTGAAGAACCGCCCGCTTTACCTCGGCGCGCAACGTAAAGCGCTTCAAGTAGTGATGCGCTGGCGGGAGATACAGTGTCTTCCTGTCTTTATGAAGCGGGGAGTCGTCCTTAAACGAAATCCATTGCGCCTTCCAATCCTCGGGTTTGAGCAGCCCCATACTCCACCTCGCGGCATCGCTCCAACCGCTTTCAATGCCGTCCTTGTCCCACACGCGGACTTTCCAAAACGCAGCCTGCCCGCTCGCGAGCCGCTCACCTGCATACTCGATATTCAGCGTCTCGCTGTTGCCGACCAGACCGGTATCCCACAAATCCCCCTCGCCTTTTGCGAGTACCTCTGCCGACGACGCGACGATGATTCGATACGCCGACTGTTTCTGTCCACGCACGATCACATCATCATCCTCGACCCTCCACGAGAGGCGCGGATGCTCGGCATCGATCCCCTGCGGATCCTGCAACCACTCCGTGCGGAGGGCTGCCGGCTTCAGCGCTGCAAATGCGAGGACCGGAAACAAGAACGCGGAGAGAAAAAAGGCGGATTTCATTCATCTGATAAGAACCATTCCCCCGCCGAACGAAAGCCCCATTTTCCGGCAGCGCGACCGCCCGCCTTTACCCGAGCAACTGCTCCAGTTCGTCCACCCGCCGTGCAAAAAGCGCTAGCGTGTCCTCCACGGGCTTCGGTCTCGACATGTCCACACCCGCCTCACGAAGCGTCGGAATCGGGAAACGACTGCCGCCGTTTTTCAGGAAACCGAGGTACTTTGTCGCGTCGCCGGTCGTGAGGACTTGCTGGCTGAGCGCGACCGCAGCACTGAGACCCGTGGAGTATTTATAGACGTAGAATGCCGAGTAGAAATGCGGAATACGCAGGCACTCGAGTTCCAGTTGCGGGTCGATGGTAAAGTCCGGGCCAAAATACGCATCAAGCAGGCGGCGATAGGTCTGCCGGATTGTATCCAGCGTCACCGCTTCACCGGCTTCCTCCATCGCGTGAATGTCGCGCTCAAACTCGGCGAACATCGTCTGGCGATAGACCGTCCCCCGGATGTCATCGAGCTGGCGGTTGATTAAATATGCCCGCATCTGTGGGTCGTCTGTCTTTTCGAGCAGATGATGCGTGAGCAACTCCTCGTTAAAAGTGCTCGCTACCTCCGCGAGGAAAATCGGGTAGTCGGCATCCTGCCAGCGCTGCGTACGATTCGCATACCACGAGTGCATCGAATGCCCCGCCTCGTGCGCGAGAGTGAAGACGTCGCTGAACACGTCCTCTTTGTAGTTCATGAGAATGTAAGGCGGCGCACTGTAGGTCGAACTGCTGAACGCGCCGCTCCGTTTGCCCTTGTTTTCATAGCGATCGCACCAGCGCTTCTGCTTCAAGCCGTCGCTCAGCGCGGAGACATATTCGCTCCCGAGCGGCGCAAAAGAAGCGAGGCAAAGTTCCACGGCTTCGTCGAACGAGGTCACCTTCTCGAAGTTCGGCACGATGGGCACATACGTGTCGCACTGCCGAATCTCGGTGAGCCCCAGCACGCGCTTGCGCAGCGCGTAATAGCGGAACAGCGGTGCGAGATTCGCCCGCACGCTGCCGATGAGATTGTCGTATACCTCCACCGGTACGTCGTCCTGAAACAGGGCGGCTTCGCGTGCGCTCGGATAGTTCCTCGCGCGGGCGCGAAAGACGTCCGCCTTCACCGAGTTCGACAGCGTCGCGGCGAGAGTGAATTTGTGATCGTCGAACTCACCGTAAAACTGCGTAAACGCCCGATGCCGAAGCCCCGCATCGCGCTTTTGCAGGAATGACGAATAGCTCGACTGCGTAAGGTCGCGCTCCACGCCTTTGTCATCCACGAGCTTGCCGAATTTCATATCGACATTCGTGAGCTGCGAAAACGCCTCGTCATGTCCCGCTATCGCGCTGTGTCCGAGTGCAAGCAGGCGCTCTTCCGGGGCGCTCAGCGTGTGCTTTTTCAGCCGACGCAACTTCGCGAGGCGGCACTCCCATTCCTCCAGAACGGGCTCGGCGAGATAGGTGGAGAATGCCGCGTCATCGATCGCCATGATCTCCGGCATGAGGAACGACGACGCCTCCCCGATTTTCGTCAGCAGGTTCTGGAGTTGCGATTCGCGTGCGAGATTTGCTGCATCCGAGCTGTCCTCAGCCGCGCGGAGCGATGCGTAGTGGTAGAGCTTCTCGATGAGCTGGCTGACTTTTTTGTCGCAATTCAGAGCCTCCGCGAGCGTCGCCGCCGACTCCCCTACCCGCCCGCGATACTGCTCGATGACCGGATACAAGCGCTGCAACACCGCGAGGTCGTGGTCCCAGGAAAGCGTGTCTTTGAAGAGCGGTGCCAGGTCCCACGTATCCTCCACCCGTGCATCCGCACGCGAAGGGGTTGCGCCGCCGCCGGCTTCCGATTTGTCGAAGAAAGAATGCATCATCCCGCGAACCTTGCGGGAGCGACGGCAGGCTGCAAGAAAAGAGGCGAAAATTCTGCCCGCTTACGACACTGCGGCGATTTCGTAGCTTTCGCCCGATCTTCCGACTTTGATTTGCAGGCGCTCGCCGCATTTGCGTCCGACGAGTTGCTGCCCCATCGGCGATTGAGGAGTGAGCACAAGGACCGTGCGGCCTTCGCATTCGACCTCCGTGCCGCCACCACGCGGGCCGATGAAGTAAAACGTGCGCCCGCTTTTCCCTTCGAGTTCCACGACGGCTCCGATGTCAATTGGAGCCGTGGGGATGAAGTCCCGCACCGGAAGCGTCTCGAATTGCTGAAGCGCCTGCATGATTTCCCGGGCCTGGATGGATTGACCGCGGGCGAGGTACGAAGCCTCGATCGCCCGCGTGTCGTACTTGCCCTCGGCCTTGCTCTGCTCGTCGGTCGCCGCGGTAAAAGCTGCACGCGCCGACTGGGTGTAGCTGTCGAGCTCCGCAGTCAGGACGGCGATGATTTTTTCGATGATGGTGCGCTTGTTCAATAGTGTGCTGCGGAGCTTGCGTGCAAACCCACCGGCACTGCGAGGGTAATCATCCTCCGAAAATTCCCGCGCTCACTCCGCAGAGCCGCTCTTCCGCAGGGCATCCACACGCAAATGCGGAGCCACGCCACCGTTGCGCGCGCGCTCGGCGGCGTCCCCAAGATCCGACCAGCCTGTGGAGGTCACAAGCGGCTTCGCAGCCTCCGGAAGAGGACTCAGCACGAAGCGAAAAAGACTGGAGCCCATACTGATGAGGATCAGTGATAGCGGAACCAGCAATACGAGCAACAGCATCGCCTTTCCGCCGCCCGCCACCACCAGCCATACCGAGAGCACAAGCCCGCCAACTCCCGCGACCACAAGCGCCGCGTAGAAAACCGCGAGCACCGATCGCATCACTCCGCCTGCTCGGCCCCATTTTTGGCTTCCCTTGGCCACGACTGTCAGAACCGTGAGGAAAAATACGGCGAAAGGGAGAAAGGTCGTAATTGTGGCGAGCGTCATCTGCGCCGAACCGATGCAAGTCCCGCGCCAATGCGTGAGGGCGAAATGCGCCGACTACTCGGCGGTCCGCTCGAAGACGGCATACTTGTCCATATCGGGATCGCCAAAAACCATTTTGAGCCTGTAGGGCGGAATCGCTCCTTCGATCTCAATCCCCAACCAAACCTCCGTGCCTGGGGTTGAAGCGGGATGATACATTAAAGTGAGTTCGCGCCCCTCGGCCTTCCATGTCCCCGATTCGTTGAGGAATCCCGTCGGCACCTCGGACATTTGCGTGAAGTCCGGAACATCGGTCATCGTGAACGTCCCGTCCTTCCGAAGATCGATCCGATTTCGGTTGGTGAAATGATTCATTTCCTGGCTCAGGAAGAGTCGGGTCGGCTCATCAGGAACGTAGCTCCCATCCAGCGACGCGTTGAATACCGGAAGAATCATCGCGAGGCTCATCAAGATTGCGATGACGATGACGCCGACCACGCCTCGAATGTAGTATTCGCACGCAAGGCGATCATGCTCCGTGAGGTTCCTTCGTCGATAGAGCCGTATCGCGGCAGCGACGATGACAAATGGCGATGCGAGCAAGACCGGGATGAACAGAATCGACAGCGGAAACGTCGGCCGGAGCATGAACCAAAGCGCCCACGGGAACGCGGACAAAAGCAGGACGGCAAGCGAGCCCATCGGCAGCGCATCCCACCGGAACCGACGTGCTCCTTCCATCGAGGTTCCGCTACACCTTCATCCATCGTTGCACGCGGTCGGCGCGCAGGATGGCTTCGCACAGCTTCACTTCCTCGTGACCGTCCTCGGCGCTCGCGAAAAGCGGCTCGGTTTTTCCGCCGCTCGCCACGTACTCGTACACGCAGCGGTAATGCATCTTGTGGCTGTCCGGGAACCCTTCGGCGTGACCTCCGGGATAATCCGAGAAATGCGCGATGTCCTCGTGGAAACCGGGCGCGAAGCGCTGCCGCGTTTCATTCGGCGTGTCGCGACGACCGACGTGCAGGACGTTTGGATCCTGCAAATCCCAGCGCACGCTGCCTTCGCTGCCGTAGATGCCAATCGCGAGGCTGCATTTCCATCCGGCGGCGACTTGGGAAATGCTCACGTTTGCGTGAACCCGGTCGGCGAACCCGTGCTTCGCGCGCTGATACTGGAGCAGCACACTGGCGTAGTCCTCCGTATCCACGGCGTATTGGATCATGTCTTTCGGATCCACTGTGGCAAACGTTTGGACTTCGCCTTTTGGCCTCAACCGTTTTTTGTGAAAGGTCTCCAACGTGGCAAAGACGTTGTCCACTTTCGCCCCGAGGACAAAAGAGACCGCGTCCATCCAGTGCGTACCGATGTCGCCGACGGCGCGCAGCTTGCCTCCCTCGCTCGCCAGCAGTCGCCAGTTATAGTCCGTCTCTTTCAACAGCCAGTCTTGAAAGAAATGCCCCTGCACATGGATGATGCGGCCGAGGTCGCCGCGCTGGACCATCTTGCGCATTTGCAGAATGCCGGGAAAAAACCGGCAGTTGTAGTTCACCGCAAAGACCGTCTTCGCTTTCTTTGCGGCCTTCACGAGCAGCGCCGTTTCCTTCGTCGTCATCCCGAGCGGCTTCTCGCAGATGACGTGTTTGCCGGCCTTGATTGCCGCGAGCGCCTGCTTCACGTGGACCTTGTTTGGCGATGTGATGTGGATGACATCGACATTCGGCGACTTCAGCAGTGCCTCGTAGTCGTAGTCGCCATACACCTCCGGGATGCCCCACTTCTCCGCGAGCGCCGTCGCCGATTTTGTGGAGCCGCAAACGGCGGTCACTTGCACACCGAGGCGCTTGAGTGCTTCGAGGTGAACTGGGCCAATGAATCCGGTTCCGATGAGTCCGGCACGGAGGTGTGAAAGGTTCATGCGGCTGAAATGAACGATTCGCGGCGGACATGCAAGACGCGATGCGTGATCGCAGCTTCCGACAGGGAAAAAAGAAGTGCGCCCGCCGCGGATCGAACGCGGAACCTGCGGTTTAGAAAACCGCTGCTCTATCCAGTTGAGCTACGAGCGCATTACAGCGAAGAAAGCGTGCCCTTTACCGAGATTCCAGTTCCGTGACCGGAATATGGCGAGACGCAAACCAATCGGACTTTACGCCGGAGTCTGAGTCGATTGCAAGGCTGGGAAGTCGCAAAAAACGCAGCAACCGCCGGGAGGGGCTCGCGTGTACGTGTAATCATCACTTCACAAATTCGCTCTAAACCGATATCAAACCTGATACGATGCCCATGCCGATGAAATTCCTGCCGAACGTTGCCTCCTTCGCCCTGCTCGCCACCGCGGCACTACAAGCCGCTGATTCAAAGCCGGTCCGCGTCCTCGTCTGGGACGAACAGCAGCCGGAGCAGAAGAACGGTTACGGCGACAAGTTTCTTGGCGAGACAATCGCTGCGCATCTCGGCGCACAGAAGGGCATCACGGTGAAAAACACGAACCTCAAGGCTCCCGAGCAAGGCCTCGACGAAGCCACACTCGATGCCACGGATGTCGTGATTTGGTGGGGGCACGTGCAAAACGGTGCAGTGACCAACGCCAATGCCGAGCGCATCGCATCCCGCGTGCGTGAGGGCCGTCTCAGCCTGATCGCGCTGCACTCCGCGCACTGGGCTAAACCTTTCGTCCGCCTCATGCAGGACCGCGCTAAATCCGACGCGCTCGCGAAACTGCCCGAGGCCGAGCGCGCCGCGGCGAAATGGGAATACATCAACGAAAGTCCGATCGGCAAAGGCGTGAAGCGCGACGGTCCACTCACGCCTTCTGTGACGCACAACGGCGATGTGTGGCGCCTCACGCTGCCTTTCTGCGTTTTCCCCGCGTACCGCCCGGACGGTGCTCCTTCCCACATCACCACGCTCCTTCCGCAGCACCCCATCGCCGCCGGACTCCCCGCGAAGTGGGACGTGTCGCAAACGGAAATGTACGACGAACCTTTCCATGTCCCGCCGCCGGATGCGGTCGTCTTTGAGGAGCGCTGGGACAAAGGAGAATACTTCCGGAGTGGCTGTGTCTGGCGGGTGGGAAAAGGCCGCGTCTTCTATTTCCGCCCAGGCCACGAGACATATCCCGTTTACAAACAGGCCGAGCCACTGCGTGTCGTCGAGAACGCGGTTCGCTGGCTAGCGATTCCGGAGCCAGCGCCCGTTGCTCCGGCGTCGCCGAAATGACGCCGCTCGAATGACTCTTAGAATCCCGATGCGCGTTTCCGTTTTCTCATCGGCCTTGATTGCACTGCTCCCCTGCGCGTTCAACGCAGCTGGCGCGGAGCCGAAGAACGTGGATTGGCCTGAATACCTCGGAGGGAAGGAGCGCAACCTTTATTCACCGCTCGCTCAAATCCACCGCGAAAACGTTGCACAGCTCGAAGTCGCGTGGACTTACGACACCGGCGACAAAGGCGAGTATCAGGCGAACAACCTCGTCGTGGATGGCGTGCTCTACACGCCGTCGCCGTCGAGAAAACTCATCGCACTGGACGCAGCCACCGGCAAAGAGCTGTGGAAATGGGACCCTGCCGCCGAGCGCTCCGGCAAGGGCGCAGCGAGGCAGCGCGGGCTGATTTTTTGGAAGGACAGTAACGGGGATGAGCGGCGGCTGTTCACCGGCGTGGGCGGATTCCTTTTCGCGTTGGCCCCCAAGACCGGCGCAGTCATCCGGAGCTTTGGGGAAAATGGCTCGGTCGATCTCCGCTCGGGCCTGAACACGCCGGGCGTCATCTACAAGGATCTACTGATCCAAGGCGGCGTGGGCGGCACGGGGGCGGTCCGCGCTTTGGATGTGCGGACCGGCGCGCAACGGTGGATTTTCAATCTCATCCCCAGGCCCGACGAAGTCGGTTACGACACATGGCCGAAAGACGCTTACAAGACCGCGACCGGCGTCATGCCCTGGTGTGGACAGTCGCTCGACGAAGCGCGCGGCATCGTTTACGTCGCGACAAAAACAGCCGAGCCCGATTTTTACGGCGGAGCCCGCCACGGGATGAACCTTTTTGCGAATAGCGTGCTCGCGCTAAACGCCGCCACCGGGGAACGGATCTGGCACTACCAGATCGTCCATCACGATTTGCTCGACAAGGATCTGCCCTGCCCGCCGGTTTTGCTGACCGTGACTCACAACGGCGAAAAGATCGACGTAGTCGCTCAGGGAACTAAACACGGGCTGCTGTTTGTGTTTAACCGGGTGACCGGCGAACCGCTCTGGCCCATCGAGGAACGGCCCGTCCCGGCGTCTGATTTGCGCGGCGAGAAGGCGTGGCCGACACAGCCTTTCCCCTCCAGGCCCGCGCCGCTCATGCGCCAGCGCTACACGGAAGCGGACGCCTCGGACCTTTCGCCGGAGACTCATCAGATGACGCTCGACCGCATTCGTGCATCGCCCAACTTCGGTCCGTTTCCAGCGCCGAGTTTGAACGAGACTGTGATGTTCCCGGGCTTCGATGGAGGCATGGAATGGGGCGGCGGCGCGGCCGATCCGGAAGGCAATTATTATGTGAACGTCAACGAGATGCCGTGGCTCTTGCAGATGGTCGAGACGCGACGGGCCGACGGCACTCCACTGGTTCCCGGGGAGCAAGATTACATGGTCTCGTGCGGAGCGTGCCACGGTCTCGATCGAAAGGGAAATCTCGCAGCCGGATTCCCGCCATTGCTCGACGTCGCGAAGCGGAAAACCCGCGCGGAGATCGAACAAATCACACGTCAAGGCGGCGGACGCATGCCCGGTTTTGCAACCATGCCGGAAGCCAAACGCACCGCCATTTTGAACTACGTACTGAACGAAGAACCGTCTGCAATGCGCAAAGAGCCCGGGCTGCCGGCCGCTCAGGAGACCAACGCCGCCACGGCGTACGCGTTCGGCGGATTTCGCCGGTGGCTGGACAAGGAAGGCTACCCCGCAATCAAGCCGCCATGGGGCACGCTGAACGCCGTGAACTTGAATACCGGCGAAATCAAATGGAAAGTCCCGCTCGGCGAATACCCGGAACTGACGGCCCGCGGGATCGCACCAACCGGCACCGAAAACTACGGCGGCCCTGTGGTGACTGCCGGCGGACTGATCTTCATCGGAGCGACCGCCGACGAGACATTCCGAGCCTTCGATAAGGAAACCGGAAAGATTCTCTGGAAAGCGAAACTTCCTTTCGGCGGAAACGCGACGCCGAGCACCTACATGGTCAACGGACGGCAATACGTCGTCATCTCCGCCGGGGGCGGGAAATCGGGGCGCCCATCCGGCGGAAGCCTGGTCGCTTTCGCACTTCCGGCCACGGAAAAGTCTGGAGCCCGTCCGTGACCACGAACGTAAATCACGCCAGAATCTTTTTGATCACTTCTCCCTCCACGTCCGTGAGCCGATAGCGCCGGCTGTTGTGGAAATACGTGAGCTTTTTGTGATCCATGCCGAGCAGGTGAAGCATCGTCGCATGTAGATCGTGGACGCTGACGCGATCGGTCACCGACTTGTAGCCGATTTCGTCCGTCTCGCCGTAGCTCGTGCCTCCTTTGATCCCGGCACCGGCCATCCACGCCATGAACCCATTCGGGTTATGGTCGCGACCGCCATTGCCCTGCGAGACTGGCATCCGGCCAAACTCCCCGCCCCAAATCACCAGCGTGCTTTCCATCAGACCGAGGCGTTTCAAATCGGTGAGCAGTCCGTGAATCGGCATGTCTGTTGAGGCGCAATGCTGCGAATGATTTCCTTTCAGGTCACTGTGCGCGTCCCATTCCCCGTCGCTGTACACCTGCACGAACCGCACGCCGCGCTCAACCAGTCGGCGCGCCATGAGACACTTGGTGCCGATGTTTTTTGAGACCTCGTTATCGAGACCGTAAAGCGAAAGCGTCTCCTTCGACTCGGTCGAGAAATCAGTCAGATCGCTCGCTTCCATTTGCATGCGATACGCCAGCTCAAAGCTCTGGATACGCGCGAGCAGGTCCGGCTCGCCCTCATGCTGCCTGAGGTGCTCGCCGTTTACCGTCTTCAAGAAATCGAGCTGTGCCCGCTGGTCGTCGCGCGTGACGTTTTCGGGCCGCGTCAGATTGAGAATCGGCGCGCCTGACGAACGAAACAGCGTGCCTTGATAACTCGTCGGCAAAAATCCCGCGCTCCAATTCAACGGGCCGCCTTTCACGCCCTGATTGTTTCCGAGCACGACGTAACCCGGCAGGTTGCCGCACTCGCTGCCAAGTCCGTAAGTGACCCAAGCGCCCGTGCTAGGAAAGCCCGGCCGCGCAATGCCCGTGTTGATTTGGTAGATCGCCGGAACGTGATCGTTCGATTCACTGTAGAGCGATTTGATGAACGCGAAATCGTCCACATGCTTCGCCACGTTCGGATATTTCTCGCAGACCCATGCGCCCGACTGGCCGTACTGCTGAAAGCTGAAGGGTGACTTCATCAGCGGTCCCGGGTTTCCGTTGAATACGTCGATCGCGATGCGCTGGCCGTCGCGCTTGGTGAGTTCCGGCTTCGGATCAAACAAGTCCACCGAACTCGGCGCGCCTTCCATGAAGAGCCAGATCACCGATTTGGCCTTGCCGGGATAATGCGATGGCCGCGGAGCCATCGGGTTGAGCGTGGGAATCTGCGCAGCGAAATCGGGCTCCTCACCTTGCAAGAGATCCGCCAGCGCCAGCATGCCGAAACCGGCACCGGCTTTTTTCAAGAACTCGCGGCGATTCGTGAAGCTCTCGTATCGTCCGCAGTGGGAATTGATGTTTGGCATTTGGTGACCGTGGTTAATCGACGTAGATGAATTCATTCATTGCGAAAATCGCCTGACACAAATCCGCGAGCGCAAGATTCTTTGCGTCGGTTTGCGGGTTGTTTGCGGCGCGCGTCGAGCGCACTTGACGCTGGGCGTTGATGAAGGCCGTCCCTGACTCGAGTTCCGCCGTCGATGGCTCGCGACCAAGCGCCACGCGCCAGGCTGTCCGCACCTGCAGTTCGGGTTGTTCCCCTGCCTCTTTTTCCACTCTCCGGGCAAAGTCCACAGCACGTGCGCGGATGAACTTGTCGTTCAGCAGCGCGAGCGCCTGCGGCGCGACGGTCGTGTTTTCGCGGCGACCGCAACTGGCCTGCGCATCCGGGCCGTCGAACGCCTGCATGAGCGGTTGCTGCACGACGCGTTTGTGAAACATATACACGGAGCGTCGGCGCGTGTCCGGAGTGTCTTTGAGATCCTTGGGATACGGGTCTTTCATGTTGCGGGCCTGGATGGCCTCGGGTGCGACGGGCGACTTGAATGCGAGGCCGAACATCTGCGGGTTCAGCGTCCCGCTGACCGCCAGTATCGAGTCGCGCAAAATTTCGGATTCGATCCGCTGCGGGCGGCGACGCCACAGCAGGCGATTGTCGGGATCGACTTTGCCTTTCGCGGGATCGAACGCGGTGCCCTGGAGATAAACGGAACTGGTCATGACCAACCGGTGCAACGGCTTCAATTTCCACCCGCCCTTCACGAATTCGCTCGTCAGCCATTCCAGCAACTCCGGATGGGTGGGCGGATCGCAGCGGGCACCGAAATCGTTGACCGTGCGCACGAGTCCCTGCCCGAAGTGATGCTGCCAGACACGATTCACGATCACCCGTGCGACCAAGGCGCCTGCGCCATGCTCGGTGTCCGTCATCCATTCCGCCAACGCCCGCCGCTGCTGTGTGGAATCGGGCCGGCGGCTCGCGGCGCGTGCAGCGGTCCAATAATCGGCCGGGGTCTTGCCCCGCGTGAGTGCAGTCAGAAATCCCAGTTCGACGGGCTCGCCCTTCGCGCGGAAATCCCCGCGAGCGAGCAGAAACGTCTCGCGCGGTTTGACGCCGAAGTCTGCGAAACCAAGCGCGGTGGGCAGTGGCTTTGGCTTCCGAGCGCTGACCTCTTTGAATGCCTTCTCCCGCGATTCCCATTCGATGCGCTCTTCCCCCGAATAGAACGGGCGGAAATCCTTGTCCTCTAATTTCAACTCCTTGGAAAATCGCTTCGCCAGCTCTTGCGCGTCCTTCGGATTGTTTTTCAGAAGTGCTTTCTCGTCGTAGCTGATTTTCAGCTCGTCGATTTTCGCCTGCCGAGCCGCAGTGTCGTGTCGGGCTCGTGCGTCCTTTTCCCAGTCGTCCAACCGCTTCTTTGCCGATTCAAATTCCGCCTTCCACTTCGCTTCCGCCTCGCGGTGTCGCCGGACTTCATCGAGCGGGGCGAGCGGAATCTCTGCGCGATCGCCGCCGTTGAATGCGCATTGAATCCGGTAATAGTCGCGTCGCGGCACGGGGTCATACTTGTGGTCGTGGCAACGTGCGCAGGCCAGCGTCAGGCCCATCATTGCGGAGCCGGTCGTGGAAATCATGTCGTCGAGTTCGTTGGAGCGCTCCCGATTACGTTCCTCCGCCATGAGGTTGTCCGGCAGCGCTGCGTGAGTGCCTGCCACGATGAACCCGGTTGCGGCAATTGCATCCCGATTGTCTGGTTCGAGTTCATCGCCTGCGAGTTGCCAGCGCACGAACGTATCGAAGGCGAGGTCATCGTTCAGGCTCCGGATGACGAAGTCCCGGTAATGGTGCGCGGTGGGCCGGTCGGCATCGCCTTCCGAGCCATTGCTGTCGGCATAACGCGCGACATCGAGCCAATGGCGCGCCCATCGTTCGCCATAGTGCGGGCTGCCCAGAAGTTGATCGACCAGCGATGACACGGCAGCTTTAGAATCAGTCGCGAATGCCCGGACAAAATCCTCGATTTCTCCCGGAGTCGGTGGCAGCCCGACGACGTCGAAATACATCCGCCGCACGAGCGTCCGCGCGTCGGCTTGTGGCGAAAGCGCGAGGCTGCTCCCTTCGAGCCGTTCAACGATGAAGCGATCCACCGGCGTCCGGACGGCAGCCATGTTTTTCACAGCGGGCGGCGGCGGATTGGAAAGCGGAAGATACGACCAGTGCTTGCGGTCTTCGTCAGTCACCACCATCTCCGAGCGAGACACGACTGCCGCGTTTGCCCCCGACCATTCCGCGCCCGCATCGATCCAGCGCTTGAGCAGTTCCACCTGCGCGGCGGACAGCCCGTCGCCCTTGGAAGGCATTCGCTCGTCTTTGTCTTTCGACGAAACCAGTTTGATGAGCCGGCTTTCCCCGGCATGTCCCGGCACGATGGCTTTCTCCCCGGACTCGCCCGGCTTGAGCGCTTCTTCTCGCGAGTCAAACCGCAGCCCGCCCTTTTGTTTTTCAGGTCCGTGACACTTAAAACAGTGCTCCTCCAGCAATGGACGAATCTCCCTCGAAAAATCAGGGGCGGCATCGGCCCCCGACGCTGCGAGGCGCACGGCAATCGTCAGAATGAAGGAACTGGAAATGTTGCCTGCCGGGCGTGTGCGCATACTCGGAACTTATTACGTATTTTTGCCGAAGTCAGCCTCAGTCTGCGGAAAGTGCGGTGAAGTATTCATTTATGAGAAAACGGGTGTTTGGTGGCTAAAAATAGCCATTTTGTGTCGAGATACGTGGTCAAATAGATCCAGCGGGCCAACTGGCAACTGCCAGTCGGGGCAGCGGACGTCCGGCATCGCGACTGGCAACTGCCCGGAGGCTCGGCGGATGTCCGGCATCGCGACTGGCAACTGCCAGTCGGGGCGGCGGATGTCCGGCATCGCAACTGGCAACTGCCAGTCGGGGCAGCGGATGTCCGGCATCGCAACTGGCAACTGCCAGTCGGGGCGGCGGATGTCCGGCATCGAACTTTGGGATCGCCAATTGAGGCGGCGGATGTCCGGCGTGGCGTTGCCTTGTAAGCGAATGCGGCGCTCGCGCTTGCGAAAGTAGTCAGCGGCTTTAGCCGTCAAACCGCCCGCAAAGAGGATACGGCCTCGCTTTGCAAAAACACCCTGCTCGCAAGCCTGCTCACTGCCCGTGTGTGCAACGTCGCTACGGCTAAAGCCGCCGACTACTTTCGCAAGCGGACGGCGGTGGTTTTCCGCACAGTGTTGGCCCGCAGATTTCGCAGATTTCGCAGATTGGGCTTGTGCGATGCGACACTGACGCGGACATCCATAACGGGAAGCTTCACAGTGGCGTCGCATCCGTAATCTGCGCAATCTGCGTAATCTGCGGACGAAAAAGGCCCGTCTCATTGGAGGTTCTTCGCGAGGGCCCAGATTTCCGCGTCCTTGGCGTTATTGGAGCGGGGGTTTCCTAACCCCCGTGTGCCACCGCCGGGGCTCCCGTGAACGCTCACGCGGATGGCGGATAGGGCGGCCTTGCTGCCCCTGCGGGGGCAGTCGGGGGTTAGGAAACCCCCGCTCCGATGAGCGTTTACTGGCATTTAGTTCTTCCCTCCGGCTGAGAGCTTCTTGGCGAGCGCCCAGATTTCTGCGTCCTTGGCGTCGATGAGCGGGACGAACTTTTCCAGCTCCTCCGGGAACCAACGCTTGCTCGGGTCGAGGTGGTCGCGGCTGCTCGGCTGGTTGGTGCGGTCCCCCGCAAGGAACGCCCAGTTTTGCGGGCGGTAGTAGTAATACCAGAGGCGGTTTTTCGCGGCGACGAGGGTGGTGAGGGGTTTGTGTATGTTCTCCTGATAAGGGAAGAAGCGCCGACCGCCTTTGGGCTCGTCAGTTCCGCACAAGACTCCGGCGATAGTGTCTTCGGCGACGCCGAAGCCAATGCTGTTTGCGTGGAATCCGTCCCGAGTGGCAGGGACATCAGCGCCAAATCCAGAGCCTTGGCGGAAGCGGACAAATCTATCGCAGCGAATCCGTGCGGGGGTTTCGCGGAGAGCCTTCATGTAAGCACTGCTTGCTGTTGCTTCAGCGTCCAGCTTGAGCGGTAGCCCGTCGCCAAATGCCTCAACGACGCGCGGCTCAATCACAGCGATCCTTCTTTTTCCTCCACGACTCAGCCGGTCGATCAACTTCTGATAAGCCGTTATAAACTCGGGAAGTTTCTGCTCGCCCGCGAGACTCTCCATCTGCCCGAACTGACAAATCACCACCGTCGCACCGATCCTATCGAGCTGGTCTTCGAGCTTTGGATAGTTTAGGTCGCGGCGTTGCTCAAAGACCGTATCGCCTTCGCGAGCGAGGCTGCGAAACTTGAGCTTGTAGTCTGGTAACGCGAGCTGGATGAGCGTCTCCAAGTTGCCGCGTTCGGCGACAACAACCATGTCCTCACCTCCAACAAGCGCGACGACGTCATTGTGCCAGAAAAAGCGTTCTTCCGCGCGGAGGTCCGGGATGAGTGAGACGAAGATGGCGATGAGGAAAACGAAGTGACGCATGGCAATCTGGGAAGGCCCGAATGAGGGGGCGTTCTTAGAGTGTTTCGCGGTGCGGGAACTCGTCGTGCATCGCGGACCAGCCGTTCTTTTTCCGAGCGCTCGGAGCCTACGCCGCCGGGAGAATCTCCTCGATCGGCGCGCCGAACGGCAGGATGGGCATTGGGCGGCCTTGCAGGTCGAGGGTGCTCTCCGTGTAGTCGATGCCGAGGTGACGATAGACGGTCGCCCACAAGTCGTTCGGCGAAAGCTGACGGTCCACGGGATGTTCGCCGCGGGCGTTGGTGGCGCCGACGATCTGGCCGGTGCGCATCCCACCGCCGCTCACGAGCATCGACATCGCGTTTGGCCAATGGTCGCGGCCGGGCTGCGTGACTTTCGTCTGGGTGCCGACGTTGCGCTCGACCTTCGGCGTGCGGCCGAATTCCCCGGTCGCGATGACCATCACGTCTTTGTCGAGGCCGCGGGCGTAGAGGTCGTCGATGAGCGCCGTGAGGGCTTGATCGTAATACGGCATCTTCCAGCGGAGGTCGGAGTAAATGTCGCAGTTCACTGCGTGCGAATCCCAATTGTAGCAGCAGTCCGCCGGCATTTTTCCGCCGGGATTTTCCCACACCATGGTGACAAAGCGGCTGCCTGCTTCCACGAGGCGGCGGGCCATCAGGCCGCGCTGCCCGTAAGCGTGGCGACCGTAGCGTTCGCGCACGCTATCGGGCTCGCGCGAGAGGTCGAAAGCCGTCTGTACTTTCGGCGAAGTGAGCATGTGGAACGCGCGCTGGCTGAACTCATCCATCGCGCCCATCAGGCCGCTAGAGTCGGCATCGCGACGCAGGCGATCCATGCCTTCCAGCAAATGCACACGGTCATCGAGCCGCGATTGCATGTCGGGCGTGAGGCCGATGTTCTGCACTTTGAAATCCGCTGCGCTCGGATCGCCCGCGACCATGAAGGGCGTCGTGCTCGCGCCGAGCCACGCTGCGCCGAGCGAGAACGTATCGATGCCTTGCCGTCCGCCATCCACGCCCGCGACGCACGGAGGCATCGCTTGATCGGGACGCGAGAGCATTTTGCTGACGATCGATGTCACTGCGGGCGCATCATTCACAAAGCCCGTCGGCGTCGCCGGAGCGCGGCCGGTGAGGAAGCGCTTGTGCCCGCCGCCGTGGTCGGCGAACTCGTGACACACCGAGCGAATGAGCGTGTATTTGTCCGCCATCTTCGCGTGCATCGGCAGCAATTCGCAGACATCGATGCCCGAGACGTTCGTTTTTATCGGACGCAAGAGACCGCGGTATTCCAGCGGTGCCTCGGGCTTCATGTCGTAGCTTTCGAGATGCGGCATGCCGCCGGGCAGCCAGATGAAAATGACGGACTTCTCCCGCACCTTGCGGCCCGCCGCCTTCGCCACGGTTTCCGCGCGCAAGACATCGCTCATGCCCAGCCCAAGCAGGCTCAGCGCGCCGGCTTCGAGAAAGCTGCGACGGGAAATCGGGCCCCGGCATCGGGTGATGGGCAGGAAGTTTGACGTGTGAGACATGGCTGCTGAAAAAGACTCCGCGAACCGCGTTTACTTAGCGACCGTTCTTTACGCGCCCACCAGCTCCCGCAGCGCATTGCCGTTGTCCGTGATTCTCCGCGGCCTGCCGAGCGGGTCGATGAACTCGCCTGCGGGGTCGATGCCGAGCATGTGGAAAATCGTCGCGGCCAGGTCCGGCGGCGTCACCGGGCGGTCAGCGGGATAAGCACCTATACGGTCGCTCGCGCCGATCACCTGACCTCCGCCGATGCCCGCACCGGCGAGAGCGACGGAAAAACACGAGCCCCAATGGTCGCGCCCGCCCACCGCGTTGATCTTTGGCGAGCGGCCAAATTCGCCCATCACCACCACAAGCGTTTCGTCGAGAAGACCGCGCGTTTGCATGTCGGCGATGAACGTCGCGAACGTCTTATCGAACTGCGGGCACAACACATCGCGCACCCGCCCGGCGTTATCGGCGTGCGTGTCCCACAGCGGACTGCCCTTCACTTCCGCTTTGCCTTCGCGCGGCCAGTTGACTTGCACGAGCCGCACGCCGGCCTCCACGAGCCGACGCCCGAGCAGCATGCTCTGGCCGAATTTGTGGCGACCATAGTTGTCGCGGAGCGCGCCCGACTCCGATTCCAAATCGAACGCCCTCCGGCTCGCTTCGGAATGCAGCACATCGAACGCCTTTTGGTGCATGTGGCCCAGCTCGGCGACCGCGCCGCTTTCCGCGCTCGCGCGAAAATGCGCATCCATCTGCCCGAGCAGGCTGAACCGCTCCGACAGCCGCGCGCTCGTCACGCCATCGGCGAGGCTCAGGCCCTCGATGCGCATCGGCTGTTCCGTCGGGTCGCACTTCATCATCATGGGATGCCACGTTGGCCCCATGAACCCGCCGTTCTGCCCCGGCCACACGATATTCCCGTCGTTCGCCAGATGCTCCGGCAGCACGACGGACGAAAGCGGCGAGCGCTCGCTCGGCTTCAGCGTGCCCACGACCGAAGCGATGCTCGGCCAATCGTCCGGGCTCGCCGGGACGTTCTCCGCCTTCGACTGCGGCACGTAGCCCGTGAGCATGAAAGAGCCGCTCGTGGAGTGCGAATTGATATCCGTCGTCATCGAGCGCACCACCGCCAGCCGGTCCGCCACCTGCGCCGTGTGCGGCAGCGTCTCGGAGAAATGGACGCCCGGAACCCGCGTCGCGATCGCGCGAAAAGTCCCGCGGATTTCCAGCGGCGCATCCGGCTTCGGGTCAAACGTCTCGTGTTGCGGCGGCCCCCCGCCGAGGAAGACGATCACACACGACTTCGCCCGGCCAAAGCTCGCGCCTTTCCCCGCAGTCGCAGCACTTGCGCGCGCGCCGAGCAAATGCGGCAGCGAAATCCCCAGCGCACCCAGCCCGCCGACGCGCAACCATTCGCGACGCGAAAAGCCGCGGGCGTTCATCGGTCTGGAAAGCGGGTTCGGAGTCATGGCGAGACAACCGCCGCGCGAGCAAAGCGTTAGCCGGGCGTTCTGCGCCCTTGGAGTTCCACAGCTTGTCAGCCCCGCAAACATCGAGTATCCGAAACCTTCCATGCCTTCCGAGCCAGCCACATCCGTTCCGCAGCGAAAGCGCCCGCTCCTGCGCTGGCTCCTCGTCATCATCCTCGCGACATATGGCTACGGCTGGTGGAAAGGCTACAACATCCGCGCGACCGTGGGCGAAGCCAGGGCTCTCTGGTGGAAATGGGCAAACACCTGGCCCTTTCGCGACGATTAATCAGCACTCCGCACCTGCCATGACACCAGTCACCCCGCAACGCCCATCCGCAACACGGCGCAAGCTTCATCTTCGACGCTGGCTCCTCATCGTCGCACTCGCGGCATTTGGCTACGGCTTCTGGAAGCGGCACGATTACCGTTCGGCGGTAAAAGAAGCCGAAGCACTCGGCTGGGACTGGTATGCAGAGGATCCATTTGAGACGATCAAAGACAATTGGAAGGCTGCTTTTCGAAAAGAGACGTGGTCCGAACTGGAACGCACGCTTGTCATGACGACGGATGCCAGTTTTGCGCAAAACTCCCGCCTCATCAATCGCCTCTATGTCCGCAAATTGCAAATACGAGGCGCAAACAGCCTCACCGATCTCACCGCGCTCAAAGGACTCTCCACCGTGCTTTCGATCGAATTCCATAATTGCCCTATGCTGACAAACCTCAACGGGATCGGAGACGCGAAAAACCTGCGGAGAATCATCCTCAACGCGTGTCCTAAACTCGGCAACCTTGATTCCCTGAAAGACCGGCCCAAGTTGAGCGGCCTCCAGATTACCGGCTCCGAAGCCCTGTCGAACCTGGACGCATTGAAGGGTCTTTCAAAGCTGAGGACTTTACACATCGCCAACTGCCGCGGCCTCGCGAATGTTGAGGGGCTCAAAGGCTTGCGGAACCTGGAATCACTCACCCTCCAGTATTGCCGCGGCATGACGAATCTAGAGCCGATCGCCGGCCTCTCGCGCCTGCAATTTCTGGATCTCACAGGATGCTCCCAGTTCCAGAATGTGGACGGCATCCACAAGCTCACCCACCTCATGAAGCTCACCCTGGACGGATGCAGCGCGCTTCAAAATGTCGATGACCTCAATGGCATCCCATGGCTCCACACCATCCGCATGGAACACTGCACCGGCCTGACGAACCTGAACGGACTCCGGAACCTTCCCAAGCTCGACAAGCTTTACATCGTCAACACCAAGCGGCTCTCCCGGGAGTCGATCGCCGCGATTAAAGTCACATTCCCGAAACTGCGATTCCCGCAATAAATAGTACGAGCAGCCGCGTCCTGCTGTGACGGGAAAGCCTGGCAACTGCCGCGCTCCACGGCTACGCCCGCGCTACACGACGTAGCTCGACTTTCCAAAGTCGAGTATTCGCGTCTTCCGCACGACGGACGTTTCCGTTGGGAAACGATGTCTCATACCTGCGGAGGGATCTCCTCCACGAGCACATCGACCGTCATCACGCGCTCGGTCGTTCCTTTATAATGCCCCCGCACCGGCGGCACGTCGGAGTAGTCGCTCCCGACGGCGAGCTTGATGTAGCGTTCGTCCGGAGGCTGGTTGTTCGTTGGATCAAGACCGCGCCAACCGGTGCCCGGCAGGAAAACTTCGCACCATGCGTGGCTGGCCTGCGAGCCGACAAGTTGGCCGCGCGGGCCGTTATAAAGGTAGCCACTCACGTACAGCGCAGGGATTCCGATGGCGCGACAAAGGCCGATCATCACATGCGCTAAATCCTGACACACACCTCTCCGGTCGCGCAGGACATCGCGCGCGTGCGTGTGGACGGAAGTCGCGCTCGGCGTGTATGCGAAATTTGCGTGGACATACCGCATGATGGCCCGTCCCGCCTGCCAGATGTCCTGGATTCCAGCAGTGATATCGAGCGCAAGCCTCCATGCCTCCGGGCTCTTTTCGATGTAAGTGCTGTCCTGAAGAAAATCGAAACACCGCTCCATTCGCTGACACTGCGGAACGAGCGACATTGAAGCGGGAAGCGCATCGGTCGGCATGATTACCTTCGTCGTCGTAACCGTTGAGAAACTCTCGACGAGCAAGGTCTGATGAGGCTCCGGCAGCTCGAAGTAGTGCAGGATATTTGCGTGGAAATCCGAGTAAGTGGAGATGCGGACCGCAGGCAGAACTTTCAAATCGAAGCTCTCGCATTGCTGCTGCTCGTTGCTCATCGGCTGAAGGCGGGCTTCGTTGAAGCTCTCTTTCACCGGACTTGCGTATTCGTATTTCGTGCGGTGCAGAACCGACAATTTCATTGGTCCGCGAAGACTGCATGGCAACCGGCGCGCAGTGCAAGCGCAGTCATTCACTCCACTGGCGCGACATCCACGGCGACGAAGACTTCGTGCTCGCCACCGCCCGTGAGAATGCCGCTGAGCGGGCTCACGTCGCTGAAGTCGCGGCCCACGGCGACGGTGATGTGGTCGGAGCCGACAAGCAGATCATTCGTGGGATCAAAGTCCATCCATCCATGCTGCGGGCAATACACCGCGAACCACGCGTGCGACGCATCTGCGCCGACCAATCGGGGTTTTCCGACAGGCGGCAGTGTGCGAAGGTAGCCGCTCACATAACGCGAAGGAATGCCGAGCGAGCGGAGCGCCGCGATGGCAAGGTGTGCAAAATCCTGGCAGACTCCGGCGCGCTTTTTCCATACTTCGTCGAGCGGCGTGGCGACCGTGGTGGCACGCGAGTCATACTTGAAATCGCGGAAGATTCGCCGCGTGAGGTCACGTGCGCCGACGAGTGTGGGAGTGCCCGCAGGGAAGCTGGCGCGGGCGTAATCAGCAAAAGCGGGGTTCGCCATGAGCAGCGGCGAGTTGAGGCAAAACTCATAGGGCTTCACGTCCGCCGGCGAAATCGGATCGCGAAATCTCGCGGCGACATCCTCCCAAGGTGCCGAAGTGGGCAACTGCGGAACCGTCATCTGCTCGACGCTGACGCGACTTCGCGCGATGACCTCGAGCTTCTTGTGCATTTCCTGGATGCTGAAAAACGAGATCAGATTCCCGAAGTAATCGGCGCGCGATTTTCGCACGGCGGGCGCGGGAAAAACATGAATGCTGAATTCCAGGCATTTCTGACCCGCGGTCGTGAGCGGCTCGAACCGCGCGGCATGAAACGAAGCCGTGACGGGCGCGGAGTACTCGTAAGTGGTGCGGTGGGTGATGGCGTAGTTCATCCGGCGCGAGAAATGGAGGAATGTGCGAAGTAGCTCGCGGCGATAGCGTCCGACAGCTTCGGCATATTCTGAGTGATCTCACGGAGCACCCGCGCAGTCTGGCCCATATGCCAGTTGGCATCGCGTGCGGAAAGCTCGCGCGGGTCGAGCAGGCGGACGCTCGCGAGCGAACTGATGAGGAGCTTCTGCGCTTCGGTTGGCAGCGCGCTTTGCTTTTCGCGGGGAAGCCGGTCGAAGTGTTTCACGAGTTGGAGAAGCTGAAAGAGCAGCGAGCGCGGGTTTGTGTCGTCGAGAAGCACGAGGTCATACACGGCCGCGAGATTCGGCAGCAGCGAGTAGCGCGAGCGATACGTGATAGTGCAATCGGCCACTTCGAGGACGGCTTCGAGCACGCTCGGGTTGTCTGCTTTTTCCGAACTCAGCGCGCGGCTGAGGAACGTCGCGAGATAAAGAGCACGCTCGATCCGCTGGCCCATGTCGAGGAAGCGCCAGCCTTGCGCGCGCGTCATGTTTTCCCGCGAGAGCCCGTAAAAGGACGCGATCTGAAGCAGCAACCGATTGATCCCGATGATCGCGTCGCTCGGCAATGGTTCCGGGCCTTCCGGGCTGGACGAAACGCATTCATTGAAGCCGCTGAGCGCCCGCCATACGTCATTCGAAGTGCGGTCGCGAACCAGCATGGCGAGCTCCTCGGATTTGTCGGCAAGCCCGCGAAGACTGCCGGGGTTCTCCGGATCATACACCGCAGCGAGCAGCACGGCCTCGAGCTCATCCGCAGTGGTTCCACGCCCATCGGGCATCTGTCCCTGCGATTCCAGCGTGTCGAGAAGCGGCGCGATGAACGGAGCTTCGCTGCCCGCGCTCTCCGGGTTGAATCGCAGCAGCGCGCTTCGGAGCAATCGGCCCGTGGCATCGGCGCGCTCGGCGTACCGCCCAAGCCAGAAATAATTGTCCGCCAGCCGGCTCGGCAGGTTGTTTCCCACGCGTCGCAGTTCCACGCCGCCACCCGCAGGATTGATGAGTGTGGATTCTTCGACCGGTCCATCGCTCAGCACCCACGTATCCTTGCTCGCACCGCCGCCCTGCATGGTGACAAACTGCGCGCCGCTCTCCGCGCCAATGCGCGCAAGGCCGCCGGGCATGACGGTGTAGCCGCCGTCGGGCGTGGCGATGAGATACACTCGGAGCGTGGTCGGCTGAGGAAAAAGCCGCGAGCCATTCCACGAAGGCGTCGTACTGAGCGGCACACGCTCCTGCGCCGTCCATAAATGCGGGGCGAAACGGATTTGCTCGCGAATGTCTTTGGAGTCGGCCGCCGGACGCGAATATCCGCGGTGGCTGCGAAATGCGGGACGCAATTCCAAGCGTTGGAGATTGGCGATGACGTAAGCCTCCGCCGGTTTCTGCCCGCACCACCACGTCGCGACGCTCGGCATGAGCAACGATTCGCCGAGCACGTGGCGGCAGAGCCCCGGCAAGAATGACATGAACGCCGGACTCTCCAACAGACCCGTTCCAAGCGCATTTGCGACCGCGACATTCCCCGCGCGCACCGCCTCCACAAGCCCCGGAATACCGAGTGTGGAATCGCTTCGCAGCTCCAGCGGATCGCAGAAGTCATCATCCAGCCGGCGGAGAATCACGTCCACAGGCTCCAGTCCGCTGAGCGTTTTCAAAAACACACGCTCATCGCGCACCGTGAGGTCCTGCCCCTCGACGAGCGTGTATCCGAGATAACGCGCGAGGTAAGCCTGCTCAAAATACGTTTCGTTGTAAGGCCCCGGTGTGAGCATCACCACGCGCGGTTCGTCCGTTCTGCGCGAGCACAGCGACGCAAGCGTCGTCTGCACCTGCCGGAAATAGCCCGCGACACGCTGCACACGACAATCGCGAAACGCCTCCGGCAGCACACGCGAAGAAACCAGCCGGTTCGCCAGCGCGTATCCGGAGCCGGTGGGAATCTGCGTTCGGTCATTCAGCACCCACCAGCGTCCATCCGGCGAACGCGCCACATCGGCCGCATAAAAATGGAGATGAATTCCGCCCGGCGGACGAATCCCGTGCGCCGCGCGCAAAAACTCCGGCTGCGCAAAAAGCAGCGCAGGCGGCAGCCACGCCGAACGAAGAAGATTTTGCGGGCCGTAGCAGTCTGCGAGCACGCGATTGATGAGCACCGCCCGCTGCGTGAGCGCCTTTCCGAGTTTTGCCCATTCCGCAGCATCGAGCACAAACGGAATCGGGTCGAGCTGCCAAGGCCGCTCCCGTCCACGCGAATCGCCGTACACATTATACGTGATTCCCTGCTCCAGAATGATGCGATTTGCCGACTCCGCGCGGTGACTCAACTCTGCGGCCCCCAGCGAATCGAGTTCGCCGAGCAGCGGACGCCAATGCTCACGCGGAACGCCGCCGCGCCCCAGCAGTTCGTCAAACACACCGGGCCTCTGCGCGTAGCTCATCGCGAGCGAAGCGGAGACTCCGGAATTTTCAGCAGTTTCAGTTACAGGCACGCGCATAGCGTGGCGGGTTCTCCGGCCCACGGAAAGCCGGACGTTGCATTAAATTTTAGCATCGCCCATAGCGTCAGCAGGCATCACTTTTTCTTCTCGGACATTGTCAGAAGTTCGTCCACTCCCGTTGCGGATTGCATCAGTGCCAAAGGCTTCAGCAAGTTGATACCCTTCGTGCGCTATCGCTCCGGAGGATCCTGACCTTACGCGATTACAGCGAGCGAAATGACCAGTTTTTCCCGCAACCGGGCCACTCCCGCAATTCCCGCGTCCTATCCCGCCGGGCAAGCACCGTGAGTTCGCCGAAAATGGTTCTGCACTTTATTACGCGAAGGCGCAGCTCCAGATACAGTAACTGAGTAAGTTTAGAAATATGGATTAAATTGTAACCATCTCCGGCCCAATCTCCCGCCCGCGGAGTTCGAGGGACTCCTTGGCCGGATGGAAGCGGATGCGGACTTCCTCGCGATCAGCGTGCAGATGCCCGTTCCCCCTGCGCTGGCGTCCGCGCTTTCGAGACTGGGTGAAAAAGACCTCGATGCGGTCGCGCCCGATGCCGCGTCCATCTGCGCGGTGGCGGAAGCGGCGCTGCGCCTCGTTGCTCCGTGGCGCGAGGGCGGTGTCGCGGTGATCGGGGCAAAGGGGTTCGTCGGACGCGCCCTGTGTCGTGCGCTCCAGGCGTCCGGCACCCCGTTTCTGCCGCTGGAATTGGGAGACGATCTTTCCCGCGCACGGGAGATGAAAACCGTGATCGCCGCCGCCAGTGAGCCGGAAATTCTTGATGCCTGGCACTTGCATTCCCGGCACGAGATGGTGGTGGACATCGGCTTCTGCCCCGTGGGTCGGGAACTCAAAGTCTTCGTCGGCAATGTCAGTCGCGCGGCTTACGCCATTCCGATGCGGCTCACCGAGACGCCGGGCGGCACGGGACCGCTGGCCATGTCAGTCCTTATCGAACGGCTCGTGCAGCGGGCCACAGGGAGTGACTTCCCGCAGTGGAGTTATCCTTTTCCAAAAGACCGCAAGACGTCCAGCTAGGCGCTGGTGCTTTCGTTGAAAACGCGGCGGTAAAGGTCCTTCACCAACCCGGCTTGCGTGGGGCCGCTGGCCGCGTAATTGTCGAGGCCGGGCGCGGCATTGATCTCCAGAATACTGTAGGCGGAATCCGCGCAACGAATGTCCTCGCAAGCGATGTCCACTCCGCAGAACCGAAGCCCCATCGCAGCGGTGATTTCCACGCACAGTTGCTTCCAACGAGGATGAATCAAATCGCTGTAGTCTTCGGAATCTCCACCGACGGAAAGATTCGAGACGTGATACACCTGCCAGACGCAGCCCGCCTCGAGAACCGTCTTACGGCTCCATCCTTGCCTATGCAATTCCTTGTCGATGCGGGAGTCCGCCGCGTTGATAATCGTATCGCGTCCGCGGGCCACAAACTCGCGCTGCCGCCCGGCAAACAACTCCTGAATGCTGGAGACGCCATCCCCAATAAGGCACATCGGCTTCCGCAAATAGCACGAGATGACCTCATCCCCTAAAACCACCACCCGATAGTCCGGGAACGGAACCGCCCGTTCCACCAGCACTTTCATCGATCCTCCGCTCGCGTAACGATCCACGGCATCCTGAACTTCCGCAGGCGTGGTGCAAAACTCGATCCCACGTCCCTGTGATCCATCGTTTGGCTTTAGATAGCAGGGATAGCCCAGTGACCCGGCGACGTAATCCAGAATGCCTTCGCAGAGCGCAAAATCCTTGAAACCGAAACGCCCGAGATTCTTGTCCATCATCTCGACGAACCGCGGAAAAAGAAATACCCGACCAGGTGGCGTCTCGAAACCAAGGCGTTCCAAAAAAAACTTGGTGTAGCCTTTGTCTTTCGCAACCTCGGACGCGCCAAGCCGGTTCATGCCCGCGCTGGTCCCCCGGAAAAACCGGACATTGCCATCTTTGTAAACAATCCTCCCCGTGTAGCCATAAACGGGCTCGACCTGTAACGAGGCGACATTTGGCAAATCGCCGGAATGATACAATTCGATGAGCAACCGGGTGATAAAGGGGTAGTGGTCTTTTATCGCGTTCTCAGTATAACTCTCGCCGGTGTTGGAATTCACGTCGGTACTCTGTTCGAGGCGCCGATTACAGGCAAGATTGAACACGATTCAGAAACGCGCAATGACTCCGAGAGCACAATTATTTTCCGAAGAACACCGCGCGCGGTGGCGTCGGGAAATTGCGCCTTTCGTGTTCCTTGCGCGCGGCAGGAGAGGTGCGAGGAGCGTAGTTTTCTTCAACTATTGAGAAGGTACGGAGACATCATGCAAAGTGCCGCCCCGGTGCTCGCGAAGGACGCGAGTTTTTTGAATGCTCGCCGCGCGTATGTACGGCTGACGATGTTTCTTTTCTCTTCTTCGCCTCATCCCCGCAAATCGAGCGTGAATGGGAAGTCGCGGTTCACGAGCTCCACGGGCGGCACTTTCACTCCCTGTGTGTGGCCTTGTGTGACAAAGCGTGCGAGGCGTCGGGCTTCGGCTTCGTAGCTATTTACGGGGAATGTGTCGTAGCTGCGGCCGCCGGGATGGACGACGTGGTACTGGCATCCGCCGAGGCTGCGTTGGTTCCATGTGTCGAAGAGATCAAACGTCAGCGGCGCGTGTGGTGCGATGGTGGGTTGCAGGCAGTTTGGCGGCTGCCATGCGCGATAGCGGACTCCGGCGACGCCTTCGCCGTTGGTTCCGGTCGGGCGAAGCGGGACGCGGCGGCCGTTGCACAGCAAAATGAACCGTTCGCCGACAAGGCCGCGCGCTTTGAGCTGCATTCGCTCCAGCGAGCTGTCCACATAGCGGACGGTGCCGCCGGCCGCGCCTTCTTCGCCGAGGACGTGCCATGGCTCCAGCGCGGTGCGGAGTTCCACTTCGACATCGCGCTGCGAGAAGTCGCCGATGCGAGGAAAACGGAACTCGAAGTGCGGTGCGAACCATTCGAAATCGAACGGGTATCCGGCGTCGCACAAATCGCGAATGACTTCGCGGAAGTCGGTCTCGCAGAAGTGCGGGAGCATCCAGCGGTCATGGAGATCGGTGCCCCAGCGGACGAGCTCGTTTTTGTAAGGCTCCTTCCAGAATTTTCCGACGAGACCCCGCAACAGGAGATGCTGGGCGAGGCTCATCTGCGCGTGCGGCGGCATTTCAAACGCGCGCATTTCCACGAGCCCGAGGCGTCCTGTGACGGAGTCGGGCGAGTAGAGTTTATCGATGCTGAACTCGGCGCGGTGCGTGTTGCCGCTGGCGTCGAGAAGCAGATTGCGGAAGAGACGATCGGGGAGCCACGGCGGCGTGGTTCCGGATTCGGCCTGTCGGTCGAGTTCCTTGAATGCGACTTCCAGTTCGTAGAGCGAATCGTTGCGCGCTTCGTCCACGCGCGGGGCTTGTGAAGTCGGGCCGATGAAGAGCCCGCTGAACAGCCAGCTCAGCGATGGATGATTCTGCCAGTAGGTCAGCAGCGAGCGCAGCAAATCAGGTCGGCGCAGAACGGGTGAATCTGCGGGTGTCTCGCCGCCAATGAGGATGTGGTTGCCGCCCCCGGTGCCGGTGTGGCGGCCATCGACCATGAATTTCTCGGTGCCGAGCCGCGTCTGGCGGGCTTCTTCGTAGAGCACGGTGGTGCGATCGACGAGTTCCTCCCACGTCTTGCTCGGGTGGAGGTTCACCTCGATGACTCCGGGGTCGGGCGTGACTTTGAGCACGTTGAGCCGCGGGTCGAAAGGCGGCGTGTAGCCTTCGATGACGACGGGCATTTTCAAGTCCGCAGCGGTGTCTTCGACAGCGGTCACGATCTCGAGATAGTCCTCCAGCGTTGCCATCGGCGGCATGAAAACATGCAGACGTCCGCCGCGTGGCTCGACGCACAGTGCGGTGCGCACAATCCACGGCGCGGATTCGCCGATGGCCGGTTGCCGGGTCGGGTCGGCTAAACGCGCCTCGTCTTTCTCGGTCTTCGCGTCCTTCTCCGCGTGGAGGCGGCGGCGGGCCTGCGCGGCGCGGATGCGCTCGGGCGTATCCATGCGAAGATAGCGCTGGCGCAGTTCCTCGGGCTTCGGCAGCGGCGGGCGCGCTGCGGTCGGGTCGAGTTCGTTGAGATACGGATACTCGTCCTTGTCCACCCACGGCAGCGAATCGAGCGGAAGGCGCAGGCCCATCGGCGAATCGCCAGCCAACAGGTAGAGCCGCTCCGAGCGTAAAAACCACGGTCCACTCACCCACACAGGATAGTGGTTCTTCCACGCACGCTGAACCGGCATCGCATGGCCCACTACGCTGTCCACGCCTTGCTCCAAAATCTTCGCGAGCCGTTCGCGTTCTTCGTCTTTGGCGAGATCAGCTTTGTGCGGATCGAGGTTCGAAGGAACCTTCCGCTCCTTCCATAAATGATGAAACGGATCCTCGTAGCCGGGCATGATCCATTTTGGGTCCGTGCCCAGTTTCCCGGCGAGCGCGGTGATGAATTCCGCAGACGTCTTTGTGGTGCAGCCGTGGTCCGCGCCCTCCTTCGCGATAAGCGCATCGTCCTGCCAGATGGGCTGTCCGTCGCGACGCCAGTAACATGCGAACGCCCAGCGTGGAAGCGATTCGCCGGGATACCATTTTCCCTGTCCGTGATGCACCAGCGAACCGGCTGCGAATTTCTCGCGGAGCCGCGTGAGCAGCGTGTCGGAAAGCAGCCGCTTCTTCGGCGAGGTCGCGGTGAAGTTCCACTCGGCGCCATCCGGATCATCGATCGAAATAAACGTCGGCTCTCCGCCCATCGTCAGCCGCACATCGTTTGCGACCAGATCTTCATCGATGGCGTGGCCGAGCGCTTTGATCACTTCCCATTGCTCTTCCGTGTACGGCTTCGTAACGCGGGGTGATTCGTAGATGCGCGCGACGCTCATCTCGTGATGCAGCTTGCTCTCGCATTTATCCGTCGCGCCGGTGATCGGCGCGGCATTTGCGGGCTCGGGCGTGCAACTCAACGGGATGTGCCCTTCGCCTGCGAGCAAGCCGCTCGTCGGGTCAAATCCGATCCAGCCGGCACCGGGCAGATACACTTCGCACCACGCGTGGAGATCGGTGAAATCCACCTCGGTCCCGCTTGGACCGTCGAGCGATTTCACGTCGGATTTGAGCTGAATGAGATAGCCGCTGACAAAGCGCGCCGCGAAGCCCATGGAGCGCAGTAACTCGACGAGCAGCCATCCTGTGTCGCGGCACGAGCCCGTGCATTTTTCCAGCGTCTGCTCGGGCGTCTGCACGCCCGGTTCCAGCCGGATCGTGTATCCGATTTTTTGCTGAAGCCGTTGATTCACATCGACGAGGAAATCGATCGTCTTTGCGCCCTTCTTCAAATAGACGCCCAGCAGCTCATCGACGAGCCCCAGCAGGCGCGGCGTCGGCTGTGGCAGTTCCATGAAAGGCGCGAGCTCCTTGGCCAGCGCGGCATCGTATGCGAACGGAAAAACCTCCGCGGATTCATCGATGAAAAAGTCGAACGGATTATGAACCGCCATCTCCGCGACGAGTTCCACCTCCACGGCAAACTCCGTCATTTTATCCGGGAAAACGAGACGAGCGTTCCAGTTCGAAAACGGGTCCTGCTGCCAGTTGAGGAACGGTTTTCCACCGACGATTTTTTGCGAGTAGCTGAGGATTTTTGTCCGGCAATGCGGTGCCGGCCGCAGCCGCACTACATGCGGTCCGTGCGCGACCGGGCGGTCGTAGGTGTAATGAGTGCGATGAGTAAGTGCGACGTGAATGGCCATGAAATGATGTTTCTAGCCAGTCGTCCGGAGACCGCTGGCGATTGCGTTGATGCTGAGCAAGAGGTCTGGAAGGAGTGCGGAAGCGGCGGATTCGTTTTCCTCCGCGCGAAGGCCGCGCCAGCGTCGGAGAAGGGCGATTTGCTGGAAGTGCAGAATGCGGAGCGCCTCGGCGCGGAGGCCCAGCGTCTTCGACATGCGCGGGCGGCGGGCGGCCATGGCACCGCCCCGGAGTCGGTCGAGCATTTCGCGGGTGAGGTCCCACTCTTTGAGCAGCATTCCGATCATCGGGTCGCGGACTTCGGGCTGCTGGACGAGGCCGGCATATGCAATCATGAGTTCACGATCGGCACTGGCGATGGAGGCTTCGATGTTGGTGATGACGTAGTGCAGGAACGGCCAGCCTCGCAGTCCGGCCGCGAGTTCCGTAAACTCGGCTTCCGAGAGCGATGCGAGCGCGCTGCCGACGCCGAACCAGCCGGGAACGTAGAAGCGCGCCTGGTTCCACGAGAAGACCCACGGAATGGCGCGGAGGTCGGCCAGGCTGGGCTTGCCAGTGCGTCGCGAAGGACGCGAGCCGATGCGGCTGTGCTCCAGCGCATCGATGGGTGTGGCCTGCCGGTAGAACGAGAGAAAATGCTCATGGTCGAGCAGCCCGCGATACGCGATGCGGCTGGAGACGGAGAGTTTCTCGACGATGGCCGCCAGCGGGTGCGAGGGCTCGACTGCACCGCGATGCAGGCATGTCGTCGCGGTAACTCCGGCGAGCAGCAGTTCAAGATTGTACGCGGCTGTCGTGCGGTTCGCGAATTTCTGCGCGATGGTCTCGCCCTGCTCGGTGAGCCGGATGTCGCCGGTCAGCGACCCGTGCGGGAGCGCGTCGAGAAAGCGATGCGTCGGTCCCGCGCCGCGGCTCACTGTTCCGCCGCGTCCATGGAAAAAGCGGATGCGCACGCCGGAGTCCGCGCCCACTGCTGCGAGCTGTGATTGTGCGCGATGGAGCGCCCACTGGCTGGCGAGGATTCCCGCATCTTTGTTGCTGTCGCTGTAGCCGACCATGACTTGCTGCGAGATCGGGGCGCGGTCGCGCTGAGATTGAAAAATCTGGCTCCTTCGCGTGACAGGCTCGGCCAAAAAAAGCCGCAGCATTTCGGGGCCGCGCTCCAAGTCGTCCGCCGTTTCGAACAGCGGGACCACGGGGAGCAGGCATACGATTCCCTCGGGGAAAGCGCGGAGCAATCCGGCTTCGCGGGCGAGAATGTAAACGACAAGCAAGTCGGAGAGACGCCGCGTCATGCTCACAATGAGCGCTCCGATGCCATCCGCACCGTAGGTTGCGATGTGCGAAGCGAGGACGCGATAGCAGCCGAGGACGGCATCCGCCTCGGGTCCCGCGCTTGCGCTCATGTGCAGGAACGGACGCGGCGAACGCAGTTCGCGCTCGAGAAAACGCAGACGTTCCGGCTCGCTCCATTCCTCCCACTGGCTGCCGTCGATGCCCGCCGCACCGACGAGTTGAATGAGTGCTTTTGCGTGAAATGCAGAGTTTTGCCGGACGTCGAGTCGGGCCAGGAAAAAGCCGAAGACTTCCAGCGCCCGACGCACGGGTTCGACGTCGGCTTCCGCAAGGCGTTTCGCGCCCGCTTCGACGAGCAGGCCGTGCAACAGCGCGATATCCGCGGCGAGTTCGGATGCATCGCGGTAAAACTCGGGGCCGTTGCGCAATTGCGGGAGCTGGCCGGGCGTGACGTTGAGTGGCAGGCGCGCGATCATCAGCTCGACGAATTGCCGCCACGGCTCTTCGCCAAACTGCATGAGAATCGGCGCGGCCATGTCTCCGAGTGAATTGGCGAGTTGCCCGATGGCTTCGCGGAGCGACTGCGGGGGAGTCTGCATCCAAGTCGTGAGCGTGAGTTTTTCCGCGAGCGCGGTGAGCCCGCGATGATGCACGAGCAGCGCGTTTGCGCGGAGCCGAACGAGGGTTTCGCGTGTGACTTCATCGGTCACGCCGGGATGTCCGTCCCGGTCGCCGCCGACCCATGTTCCGAAGCCGAGCTTGGGCAATGCGCCCGGCAGACGCAGCGGCGCGGGGTCGAAGCCCGATTCGCTCCATGTGAGGAGAATACGTTCGTCCAGCAGCGGCAGCACTTTCGGGAAAACGTCGCGCAGATAGTTCAGCACATTGCGCCGCTCGTCGGTGAGCGTCGGCTTTTCCAGCAGGATTTCGCCCGTTCGCCAGAGCCGCTCCAGCGCAGCCTTGATGGCGTTCCCGTGCCGCTCGCGAGCCGTTGGGGTGTGGACGTTTTTCCGGTTTTGCAGCAGGGCAAACAGCGTGCGGTGATGGTCCAAAACGGTGAGCCGTTTTGCCTCGGTGGGATGTGCCGTGAGCACGGGTTCCACGCGGATTTTCGGCAGTACGCCGGCGATTTCCTGCTCGGCGATTCCCGCTGCTTTGAGCCTCGCGAGTTGCGCGCCCCACAAGCCCTGCTCGGCCTCGATGCCCTCGCCGTCTTCGCGCAGTTCGCGCATTTCCGCCGAGGCGTTTTCCTCGACCATGTTGAGGAGCTGAAACGCGACGGAATAGGCCAGGCCAAGGCGCGGCGGCAATTCAGCCCCGGCATCATCATCCAGCGGCGCACCGGTCCATGGTAGGTGATTCGCGAGGTCTTCGTGGCCGAGGTCGCGGAGGACCTCCGCAAATGCGGCCATCAATTCCCGCAAGTCGCGGTCGATTTGCTCAAAGCCAATGGCAATGTAATCGGGCTTGGTCATAAGCGTATGGACGACTTAGCGGACGGCGGCGAACGACTGTTGCTGCTGCATCTCCTGCTGGACGAGAATCTCGTCTTCGAGGGCGACGAACGGTTGGAAGATATATGCGTTGAAAAGCTCGGCGCCGATGTTGTTGAACCGCAGTTGGAGCAAGTCCATGTAGTCATGCACTCCGTAAGCGAGGACTTCTTCGATCGAACCGTATTGCATCTCGGCAAGAAGACGACCGCTCAGCTTCTCCGCTTCATTGCTAAAGCGCCGATCACGCACGCCGGAAATGGCGCGAAGTGCATCATCGAATTTCTCGATGCAAAACCGGACGCTGCGCGGGAACTCTGCGTTGAAGAGCAAAAACTCCACAGCCCATTCGGGCCGGACCTCCGCGCCGTAGGCGGCCTTGTAGGCATCCCACGCGGAGCAGGAGCGGAGCACCGCGCTCCAGTCGAGAGCATCCCGTTGCGTGACATTTAACGGTGCGCCCTTCTCGGGAAATGTCGAATGACGCACGTCGATGATACGCGTGATTTTATCCGCCCGCTCGATGAACTTTCCGGCCTGCATGAACTGCCAGCCTTCATCGTGGACGAACGTCGCGTAGATGAGCCCGAGCAGCAAAAGACTTCCGTTTTTGATGTGGGAGAAAAACTCCGCCGGGCTGTGCGCCCAAAGCTGGCGGGCGTCCGGCGAGCGGAGCCACAGGTAGATGCGGTTGAGTTCCTCCCAGAGCTCCACGGTGATTTGGTCCCGGACCATGCGCGCATTTTCGCGAGCCTGGGCGACCGAGCTCACGATGCTGTTCGGATTGCTCGCATCAAAGACGAGAAACTCCGTCACAGCCTGACCTGTGGCGCGGGAATACTTCGCGAGAAAGTCCTCTTCGTCGCCGGTGGACTGGACGATGGGCATCCAGTGTTCGGCGAGCGTAGAGTCGTCTAAGTTTCGGAAATCGAGTAGTAGTTGAAGATTCGTATCAACGATGCGCGCGGTATTTTCCGAGCGCTCGATGTGACGACTCATCCAGAATAGGCAGTTGGCGACGCGACTGAGCATGGCAATGTAGTTTTGGTTTGATGTAGGTGGCCATGCAGGAAGGAAAGTGATGTGGCGGAATTACTCATCGCCGTAGAGAACCCATGTGTCCTTGCTCCCGCCGCCTTGGGAACTGTTGACGACGAGCGAGCCTTTTCGCAATGCGACGCGCGTGAGACCGCCGGGGACGATGGTGATTTTTTCGCCGTAAAGGACGAACGGACGAAGGTCGATGTGGCGCCCCTCAAATGTGCCGTCGTCCTGCCGCGTCGGGTGTGTGCTCAGCGAAATCATTGGCTGCGCGATGTAATTGCGCGGGTCGGCGAGGATCGCGGCCTTGAATTCATCGCGCTCTTTTTGCGAAGCACGAGGCCCCATGAGCATGCCGTATCCGCCGCTTTCGTTCGCGGCTTTCACCACGAGCTTGTCGAGGTTCTCCACGATGTATTGCCGGTCGGCGTCCTCGCTTGCGAGATACGTCGGGACGTTCGGCAGGATGGGCTCCTGATCGAGGTAGTATTTGATCATCTTCGGCACGAAGTGATAAATCACCTTGTCGTCCGCGATGCCCGTCCCCAGTGAGTTTGCGAGCGAAACATTGCCCGAGCGATACGCGTTGATGAGCCCCGGCACACCGAGCTGCGAGTCGCGACGGAAGACCGTCGGATCGAGGAAATCGTCGTCCAGGCGCCGGTAGATGACATGCACCGGCTGGAGCCCCTTCGTCGTGCGCATGAACACACGCGAATCGCGCACCAAAAGATCCCGGCCTTCCACAATCTCGATGCCCATTTGCCGGGCGAGATACGTGTGCTCGAAATACGCGGAATTGTAAGCGCCGGGCGTCAACAGGACGACCGTCGGATCGGCGATTCCCTGCGGCGCGATATACTGGAGCATCTTCAGCAGTTCCTGTGGATAGTGCTCCACAGGCCGCACACCGATTCCCTCAAACATGCCGGGGAACGTCCGCTTCATCGCGCGGCGATTTTCCAGCACGTAGCTCACGCCCGACGGGCAGCGGCCATTGTCCTCCAGCACGAGATAATTGCCGTCCGCATCGCGAATCAAATCCGACCCGCAAATGTGGATGTAAATATCCTTCGGCACATTGAACCCCTTGAACTCGCGTCGGAAGTGTTTCCCCGAGAGCACATAGAACGGCGGGATGATGCCGTCTTTCAGGATCTTCTGGTCGTGATAAATGTCGTGGAGGAACATATTCAGCGCCGTGATGCGCTGCGCCAGCCCCGCCTCGATGTGCTCCCATTCCTTCGCCGGGATGATGCGCGGAATCAGGTCGAACGGGAAAATCCGCTCCGTACCCTGCGCATCGCCATACACGTTAAACGTGATGCCCTGGCGCAAAAACGCCAGATCCACAGCGCGACGTCGTTGGTCAAAATCCTCCG
>JANMGP010000275.1:0-9941 GCA_031374705.1 Verrucomicrobiaceae bacterium
ACAAACGAACGGGCCGCGAACTTTGGAAAGTGAAGCGCGACGAGAAAACATCATGGTCCACGCCGCTCATCGTCGAGGTCGATGGGAAGCCACAGGTGATCGTCAGCGCGACGAAACGCGTGCGCGGCTACGATCTAGCCACCGGTGAGCAGCTTTGGGAATGCGCGGGTCTCACAGACAACGTTGTCTCTTCGCCGGTTTACACACGCGGGATGCTCATCGCCGGGAATAGCTACTATCGACAGGCCATGCTCGGCATCCGCCTGGCCGGGGCAAAAGGTGACATCACCGACACCGGGCACGTCGTCTGGACGCTCAACCGCATGACGCCCTACGTTTCTTCGCCGCTGCTTTACGACGACACACTCTACCACCTCAGGCACAACCAAAACATCCTTGTGCGCCTCGACCCGATCACCGGCCAATCCCGCGGCGAACCGCTCCGCCTCGAAGGAATCCGCGACCACATTTTCGCCTCCCCTGTCGGCGCTGCGGGCCGCATCTACGTCACGGCCCGCGATGGCAGGACCGTGGTCCTGAACCACGATGCGCAGAACGCGACGATTGCCGTGAATCAACTCGAAGACTCCTTCAGCGCCTCCCCCTCAATCGTCGAACGCGAACTTTTCCTGCGCGGCGAGCGGTTTCTTTACTGCATCGCCGCAGAGTAGCGCGTCACGCGCCGACTGGCGGGCGCAAGGTGCGGGCGACATGCACCATGAAGACGCAGCCCACGACCGGTGCGGCGAGATTTAGCAGCGGCACCGTCCCCAGCAGTGTGATGGCGATGCCGGCCAGCCAGAGCGTGCCGCGGTTTGCGCGCGTCCACAGTTTGGTTTCCGCGCGGGTCATACGGCGCAATGCTACTTGCACGAAATACTCCCGCCCGCAGAGCCAGCCGTTCACGGCGTAAAAGAGGATCATGCCAGCGCCGAGGAAAAGGCTCCCGACGATGTAAACGGGGAGCATCACCAAATTCACCACGACCATCAGCGCCAGCACGTTCAGCGCGACCATCATCCCGTCCCAAACCGCTGCGCCTCGCGCAGCTCCGAGTTCCGGGTAGTGCTTCGATTCGATCCGGTCCGCCACGCCGTCGATAAAGAACGCCTGCACGACACCAAACGCCGAAGGAAAAAGGATCAGCGACAGGACCATCACGCCCAGTCCGCCGAGCACGTGCAGCGATTGATTCAGCCATGCCGTATCCGCCCACTGCGACCTGATGATGAGCCACCACGCCGCGCTCCACACAGTCGCATACGCCAGCGCACTCAGCATCACAGCTTTGATGATCGTCCACGTCAGCCGGGGACTCAGCAGGTCGGAAAGTGTGCGGCGCAAAGCAGCGATCATATACTGAAGGTTCGGCTCATCGGACTCCGGAGCGCCAGCATTCTTTCCGTTCCTTGCGTTCTTTTGCGGCTAAAATCGCGCGCCTCCTTCCGAAACACGGCCCAAAAGCAGTTTCCTGCAAGGGCTGCGCTCCGATTCGCCGAGAGCAAAGGATGAACGATCGAAATACAGTTTGCTGCGCGAGATGAGAGTTCCGTGAATTTTCACCATCGCCGCGCGCCCGAGGCTTTGTGGTGCCCTGTAGTGAGCAAAGCCTCCAAGGTGCGGGTCGCAGCAATGGGCAAAGGGGTTTGAAAGAATTCCTTGATGCCCTGCACGGACCAAGTTAGTACAGGCTAACATGCGCCTTTTTACGTTTACCGCAGCCTCGTTTCTCGTCCTTTCACCGTCGGCGTTTGCCGGGCAAAAATCGGGGCCAATTGAGGACAAGTGGCAGTACGACTTGTTTAATCCCACGCCCGCGACGTTGATGCGGGAGATGAGCACCGACCGTCCGGACCAGACAGAAAGCCCGTACACTGTGGACGCCGGCCACATCCAAATAGAGATGGACTTCGTGAACTGGACCCATGACAGAGGTCGAAATGACTTCGCATGGGCGAACACGAATCTTAAAATTGGCCTGCTCAATAACGTGGACCTGCAACTCGTTCTCAACGGATTTAACTTCATCGATTCGAGCGGATCGGGGTGGGGCGACTTTGAAACCCGCCTGAAAATCAACCTCTGGGGTAATGACGGAGGGAGGACCGCTTTCGCGGTGATGCCCTTCGTCAGATGGCCTACAGCAGGCGACACGGTGCGGGACAACGACTCTGTCGAAGGTGGCATCATCTTCCCCGTGGGCATCCGGCTCAACGATGGCGTAAGCCTCGGAATCATGTATGAGATCGACTTCAATAACGACTCAGTCGGCGCCTACCACGCTGATCACGTCGTCACCGCCACTGTCAGCTTCGACCTCACCGAGAAAGTCGGCATGTACGTCGAAGGCGTCGCGAGCTTCCCCGGGAAAAGCGCGGGCGAGTTCGTCGGACAAGCCGACATTGGCTGGACGTACTCACCGACTGAAAATCTGCAGTTCGACATCGGCGCAAACTTCGGGATCACCGACAGTGCACCGGACGCTACGCCGTTCGTCGGATTCAGTATCCGATTCTAAGATTTGAGTCACTCGCCAAGCACGAATGGAAATGAAAACTGCGGCAGGATATTTGGAAATCACGATTTCTGCCTTCTCTGCGACGCATGTCTCCGCCTGTCCCGCGCATGGGACCGATCACGGTCCTGTGCCTCAATTGCGGAGTGGGGCTGAAAAGCAGATTCTGGCAAAGGCCGCGCTCCCATTTGGCTAGAGCAATGAATGAACGATCAAAATACAGTTTGCACCGCAGGATGAGAGTTCCCGGAATTCTCACCATCGCCGCGATTGCCTTGGCCCTCGTGGCCCTGTGCAAAGCGGACACCGAAGATTTTGCCGCGCTGCAGGCCGATGCCAAAAAGTCCTTTAGCGAAGGCGTCAACCCGTTCGTCCAGACCTACTGCTCGAGCTGTCACGGCATCAAGAAACAGAAGGGCGGCATCAACTTCGAGCCAGCGCTCAAGGACCCCGGCGAACCCGCATCCGGCAAGCGCTGGAAGCAGGCGCTCGCAAACGTGAAGGCCCACGACATGCCGCCGGACGACGTGGACAAGCAGCCGACGGAAGAAGAGCGGAAGAAGTTCATGGACGGGATCGGCAAGCTCAAGTTTCTCAGCTCGAAAAATCCGGGTGCGTTTGTGATTCGACGGCTCACCAAAATGGAATACGGCAACACGCTCCGCGACCTCTTCGGCGTGGACCCAGGCGTCGCCCACGAACTGCCGGATGAAGTGTTCGGCGAGGGATATTTGAACACGCTCTCGCCGCTCCAGTCGGAGCAGTATCTCGCGATTGCCAATGAAGTGCTCGACCGCGCAATGGCATCCAAAGACGTGCAAAAGCGTCTATTCGGCGAATCGCCTGCGCCGGGCAGCGATGCCCGTGCGGCAGCGAAAAACGTCGCCCGTTCCATCGCGCGGAAAGCATACCGCCGCCCGCCGTCGGATGCGGAACTCGACGTCCTGCTCGCGGTCTTCGATCTGGCGCGCGATAACAAACTCGCCCACGCCGACGCGCTGCGGCTGATGCTCAAGGCGGTCCTCGTCTCTCCGCAGTTTCTTTTCATCACGCCCGCTAGGGAAGTCGAATCCGGCCGCGACATCGCCCCGCTCGACGACCACCAACTTGCATCCCGTTTGTCGTATCTGTTGTGGGCTACGATGCCCGATGCCGAGATCTCCGCGCTCGCCGATGCCGGGACTTTGCACGAGCCCGCGATTCTCAAAGCACAAGCGCAGCGACTTCTCGCCGACCCGCGTTCGAGGGCGTTGTTCGATGGATTCGGCGCACAGTGGCTCGGCGTCGGGAGCTTGCAGAGCAAGACCTTCGACACCACAAAATTCCCGCAAATGACCGCCGAAATGCGCACCGCGATGGCAGACGAAGCGCGCCTGTTTTTCGAGAGTATCGTGCGCGAAAACCGCAGCGTCGTCGGCTTCGTCGATAGCGATTACACATTCCTCAACGGAACCGTCGCCGCCCTTTACGGCATGGAAAAAACCGTCACCGGCCCCGAGATGCGCAAAGTAAAACTCACCGACGCCAACCGCGGCGGCATCCTCGGAATGCCCGCCATCCTCGCCACCACCTCGTTCCCAAACCGCACCAGCGCAGTCAAACGCGGCGTGTGGGTGCTCGAACAAGTCCTCGGCGAACACGTCCCGCCCGCACCGCCAAACGTTCCGGCCCTGGAAAAGCAGGACCAGAAGACCGTCGCGAATTTGACTCTGCGCCAGCGCACCGAACTCCACCGCACGAATGCCGTCTGCGCCAACTGCCACAAGATTCTCGACCCCATCGGCTTTGGCCTGGAGAACTTCGATGCCATCGGAAGATGGCGCGACCGCGACGACACCGGCGGTGCAATCGACGCCGCAGGCGAGCTTCCCGGCGGCAAGCGTTTTTCATCGCCCAAAGAACTCAAAGTCATCATCGCCGCCCGCGCCGACGACCTCGCGCGAAACCTCACGGAGAAGCTGCTGGCCTACGCCCTGTGCCGACAGCTCGAAGGCTACGACGAAATCGTAGTCGATCACCTCATGGAAACCATCGCGAAGGACGGCTACCACATGCAGACGCTCATCACCGAAGTCGTCACCAGCTACCCGTTCGTCAATCAACGCGTCCGACCACCACTTGCCGCCGTTTCCGGCGGGAAATAGCGGGCCGTTTGGGCGTTTTGCGCCCCGGGTGCGGCAGCGTAGCTCGACTTCCAAAAGTCGAGTTTTGTCGCTCCGTTCAGAGATGATGTTCGATTCGATTGCGAGCCGATCCTCGACATTGGAATTTCGAGCTACCTTTGCGATTGCGCTACAACGTTTGGCGGGTAAAGGCGAACAGGGCGCGCCAAACGCGAGGCCCTGCAATTTATTTCCTCAATCAAACCACTCATCCTCCGCGTCGAAGGCGGGGACTACGAAGTTGAGGAGTTTGAGATTCCCCACGGCGCGGTGGCGGCAGCCGGGGCGGATGGTCACCGTGGTGAGGGGGCGCAGGGGGATGCGGTCGCCGTCCACCTCCAGCCAGCCTTCGCCTTCGATGACGACGTAGGTCTCGGTGAGGCGCTTGTGGTAGTGCAGTCGGGCGTCGGTGGAAATTTCGACGAGGTGCGCGCTGAGCAGCGGGCTGGGGAGTTCCGCGAATGCGCGTCGGGCGTTGCCGCAAGGGCAGGGGACTGAGGGGATGTCGTCGAGCTGGGCTGCGGTGTAGCGTTTCATGTTTGGGCGCGGGCTTTGAGGAAGTCGGCGATGAATTCCGTGATGATGCCTTCATTGACGTGGGGGAGCGTGATGATGTGGCCGATGTCCCGCTTTGGGGCGATGATCCATTTTTCCATGAGCGAGGCGGGCGGTCTGGGAAAGACCACGGTGACGGAGTTCTTGTGCCGCCATGCGGGGATGCCGGCGTCGTTGAGGCGTTCTTCGGCAAATGCGGCAAGCTCCAGGCTGCGGCGGACGATTTCCGTGATGCCGGCAGTGCCGAGAGTGCGGAGGCGATACCACAAAAAGAGCGGTCCGAATGCGCTGCGCGAGCCGGCGATGGTGGTATCGAGCGCGCCGATGTATTCGATGCTGCGGGCGATGCGATCGACGTTCTTTTTCCGCGCGAGCACGACGCCGCAGGGAAGTGGGGAGCCCAGGAGCTTGTGCCCGCTGATGCTGATGCTGTCTGCTCCCGCAGCGAAGTTCCACGGCTGGGGCTCGGCGACAAACGGGAGGATCATGCCGCTGAGCGCGGCGTCGGCGTGGATGTAGGCGGCGCTGATGGCGAGGTCTTCGAGGATGCCGCGGATGGTGGCGATGTTGTCGATGGCGCCCTTCATTGTGGTGCCGATGTTTGCAAAGATGATGGGCGGCGCATCGCGGTGGATGCGCAGGGTCTCGCGCAAGTCGGTGTAGTCGATTTCGCCGTTGGCCTGCGATTTCAGCATGATGCTGCGGGTGTGCTGGAGGCGCAGGACTTTGGCGACGGAGTAGTGGGTGTCTTCGCTGAAATAGCAGATGCCATCGGGGAACATTTCGCGCGCGACGTAGAGGCCGTACATGTTTCCCTCGGTGCCGCCGCTGGTGACGTAGCCCCACCATTGCCCGTCCTCGGCCTGCGCCAGACGAGCAAACTCAGCGAGGACGTCGCGCTCGAATTCCAGGGTGTTCAGCCGGTAGTTCGAAGGGCCGAACGGGTCGCCGATATTATTCGCCGACCATGCGAAAAAGGGCGCGAGCTCCGAGTAGTCGAAGTCCTGATTGCACGGGTAGCCGATGTTGGTTTTCCGCAGCGACTGGAACCGCGCAGCGAGGTCGTATAGGCGCTGTTGGTCGTCTGGTGAAAGGTGCGGACTGTCGATCATGGAGGAACGCTAACCGGAACTGCGGAGTCCGGCAATCGCGGAAGCTTTTTTCGGTTGGATGGTGGCGACTTTCGCTGCATGCTTCGGGACGTGAACAGCCGCATCAAAGCCCAAGTCATCGCCGAGTGGCGAGGTCTGCCGGAGGTTCCTTTTACAAAGGACACCTCCCGGGCGGTCGGCCCGCTTGTGAGTGCGCTGATGAAGGAACTCGGCTTGGAAACCCGCGTGAAGGAAGAGGAAATCATCTCGGCGTGGCAGGAGATTGTGGGGGAGTTTCTCGCGAATCACTCCAAGCCGAGCCGCCTTTTCGAAGGGATCCTTTACGTCCGCGTGCTTCAGGCATCGATGCAGTTCGAGCTGGAGCGCACGTGGAAAAAGGAGATTTTGCAGAAGCTGAAACAGCGCTTCGGCAAAGCGGTGCGAGACGTTCGGTTCAAAATGGGCTGAGGCGTGCCGCTAAGCTCCACGCGCTGCGAGCCAGTCGAGGGCCTTGGCATAGCTGGCACGATGGAGGAAGTGCGCGAACTCTCCATCCACTGGCTTCGGCAGCGCGGCGGCATGTGCCGTGATTTGCTCCGAAACCGCCTTGAGTTTTTCCAGATGCGCCTCCGGATCGCGGTTATAAAAATCGCGATCTGCGATGATTGCGATTCGTTCGCGGAGTGCGGCTGCGAGAAGTGTGTAAGCCCCGTGCATGTCTATTGAGTGGCAGCGCTGCCGGCGGGGGGATTTTGCGGCCATTTATCGGTGCGGAAAGGACTGGCGGGCAGTAATGCGGCGTTGACGAGATTGCAGTCCGGATTGTCGGCCCATCCGTACCGGACGGCGATGGGCTTCGGCACTTTCGGGCTGGAGACCACCACATGATCGCCTTCCAACGCGACATCCGCCCAGTAGAACTTTTTGTCCTCGCCCGCGATGGCGAATCCTTTGATCGCGCCGCCGTCCGCCGCTTTGAGGCCTTCGGCGTGACTGAGATTCAGGCGGATTTTTCCTTCCTCCACCTGCATCCCTCCGTAGATGGGCCCGCTGTACTCGGTCTCCTCAAAGTAAGTCGCCGCCAGTGCTGCGAGCGCAAGGCGCCTGCCGACTTCCTGCTTGTTTTTCGGGTGGATGTCATTCGCCTCGCCGATGTCGATGGCGACCGCCATTTCCGTGCGCGGGATTTCGAGCGTGCCGAGTTGCGCCTCGCGGATTTGCGCCCAATAGCTGTCGGACGCCTCCTCGCGTTTCGGAAAGTAGTTGGCGAGTTGGACGAAGAGGAAGCTGAACTCGCTTTCGTCGCGCGGGATGTTTTGCGCGCGCGCAAATTCAAAACGCCACGAGAGAATCATGGTTGCGAACAGCTGGCCGTAGAGGTCCATATTGCCGCGATTCGTGAGCCCGGCATTGCTTTCGCCCTGATACCATAGTGCACCACGGATCGTGTAGGGTGCCAGCGGTGCAATCATCCCGTTGAAAAGCCCCATCGGTGCTGCGAAGAGAGCGTCCGGGCCATCCGGAGCCCGCAGCACTTTCGGCGCGGGTTTGCCTTCCGCCTTGGCTTTTTCCGTAGCGTCCTTCTGGGCCTTCATCAGTTCGTCAAACGTTGCTTTTGCCTGCGGATAAGCAGCCTGCTTTTTCTTCCAGTGCTCCGCAAAAGCCGGGTTGGAATTCATGCCGCTTGCGGGAATCCATGTCTCGACCGGCGTCCCTCCCCAGGAACTGTGGATGAGCCCGACGGGAACCTTTAGTTTCGCGTGGAGGTCGCGGACGAAAAAATACCCGACCGCGCTGAAGGACGGCGCGGTTTCCGGCGTGGCGACGTCCCATTTTCCAGTGACATCATCGAGCGGAGTTGCGCTGCCTTTTTTGGCCACGGTAAAGACGCGGATACCCGGGAAGTTGCACGCCGCGACTTCCTGTTCGGCGTTCCTGGCATTCTTCACGACCCATTCCATGTTGCTCTGACCGCTGGCGAGCCACACTTCGCCGACCGCTACGTTTTTCACGGTGAGCGTGTTCTTTCCAGCCACGGTCATGTCGCCCGCGACGCCCGGCTTTAGCCCTTTAAGTTTCACCGACCAGCGGCCTTTTTCATCCGCCTTTGCCGATCCGGTGGTTTCTCCGAGCTTTACGGAGACGCTTTCGCCGGCGTCGGCCCAGCCCCAGACATTCGCTTTGGTGTCCTGCAGGAGGACCATGTTGTCGCTGACGATGGCTGGAAGGCGGACATCCGCCAGCGCTGCGATAGAGGTTGTGAGAATGAGAACGGAAGTCAGTTTCATGGAGCGAGAATGCGAACGGGATGGAAACTGTCGAGCGCGCTTTTTCGGGCAACGGTCCGGGCCTGCGAAAAAGCACGCAAACTTTCCCTTTGCGTGATTGCCCTGCCGTCGCGTAGGTTCACACCAAGAATCAATCTTTTCTTGCCACCATGATCGAAATTGAAGTTTACGCCGCTGGAGTCCGCAATCTGGAGAAAATCCTGGAGCTCGATCACGAACTCGAGGCGATTCCCGGCCTGCACTACAAGGTCGATAGCAACCATGACATCGTGTATATGGAGCTCGAATCGGCGGCATTTACCGTGACGGAGATCAAAGCAATCTTCTCCAAGTTGGGACTCGATGCGAAGTTTGTCGGCCCTATTCCACCGGAACTCAGCGCGAAAAAGTCAAAGACCCAGCCGATCCGGCTCCCGGCCTGACGGTACGCGCAGCATGTTTTCTGCGATCGGCCGGACGGTAATCACGTTCCTCAACTATGTCGGCGAAGTGGCGCGTCTCGCGCAGGAGACAGTGGCCGCACTATTCATCGGTCGCATCCGCTGGCGGCTTGCGCTGATCCAGTTGTATGAAATCGGCACGCGCTCCCAGCTTGTCGTCGCAGTCACCGGGGCGTTCACCGGGGCCGTGTTCGCTGCGCAGCTTTACTTTCAGCTCCACCGGTTCGGGATGGATTCCACCGTCGGGTCGGTGACGGCGGTCGCGATTTTTCGCGAGCTCGGGCCTGCGCTCTCAGGGCTGATGGTTGCCGGTCGCGTGGGCGCGGCGATTGCGGCGGAAATCGGGACCATGAAAGTAACCGAACAGGTGGATGCACTGCGCGCGCTCGGCGTTCACCCGATCGATTATCTCGTGATGCCGCGGGCCATCGCCATGATGATTTCGATGCCGCTTCTCGTTCTGGAGGCATGCGCTCTGGCGTTGGTCTCGAGCTATATCGTATCGGTCCCCGTGATGGGCGTGCCGGAGGCCAGCTACATGCGGAATCTGACGCATTGGGTCGTGCTCGAGGATATTTATAAAGCGAGCATCAAGGGCTTCGTATTCGGCGTCCTCATCGTGTTCATCGCGTGCCATCAGGGGCTGAAAACATCGAATGGCGCGGCGGGAGTCGGCCGCGCGCCAACGGAAGCGGTCGTGATTTCGTCGCTGTCGATTCTCGCGTTTAATTTCATCCTCACGTTCGCGTTGAACGTGATTTTTCCGGCGGGCTTATGATCGAGACTCGCGAGCTGACGAAAAGTTTCGGGGATAAACCGGTCCTGCGGGGCGTGAGTCTCAGTGTCCAAAGCGGCGAGACGCTTGTGGTGCTGGGGCGATCGGGCTGCGG
>JANMGP010000302.1:0-53746 GCA_031374705.1 Verrucomicrobiaceae bacterium
CTTCGCGCTGGTCAGCGGCGACAGCCGCAACCGGCAGAAGGAATTCCGCGAAATCGCGCGCAGCGTCGTTTCGGAAGATACCTTGACGGAATTCCTGAAGGTGTATCGCCTGCGCTACCCCGAAGCCGCTGGCAATCCGCGCAACCCGAGGGCTGCGGAAGAAGCTCTGCGTGAGCGTTCGCAAGGGCAGCCACCTGCTGTTCCGTCACCAGCACAGCAGCAGGGTCAGCGTCCAGCAGCTGCAGCGCCGGGTTGATGCGCCCTACGCTCTTCTCCGCTTCAGGTTCATGACATAGCCGATCACTTCGGCCACGGCCTTGAACTGATCTTCCGGTATCGGCTCGTCGAGCCCGACGGCAGCGTGCAGGGCGCGGGCAAGCGGCGGATTTTCGACCACCGGAACATCGTTGTCGAGCGCCACGGACTTGATCCGGAGTGCCAGCTCGTCCTGGCCTTTGGCGATGCAGATCGGCGCATCCATGCCCGGCTCATACTGCAACGCCACCGCATAATGCGTCGGGTTCATGATCACCACCGAAGCTTTGGGAACATTGCTCATCATCCGGCGGCGGGACATCTCACGGCGGATTTGTGCCAGTTTCTGCTTGATCTCGGGATTGCCCTCCGATTCCTTGTACTCCTCCTTGATCTCCTGCTTCGTCATCATCTGGCGCGTGATCCAGGTATGACGCTGATAGAGAAAGTCAGCAGCCGCAATGAAGAAGAAGATGGCCAGAACCGCGCCGAGCAGCTTGAGCACCATGCTCGACATGCGCGGCAGGGCAGCGGCGATGTCAGTGGAGGCCATGCTCTCGAAATAGCCGCGATAGGGCCACAGCACGAAGCAGATCACCGTGCCGACCAGCATGATTTTCACAAGGCCCTTGAGGAAGTTGACCATGGCTTCCTTGCCAAGCATCCGTTTCAGGCCCTGGGCCGGTGACAGGCGCGACAGCTTCGGTGCCATTGGGCTCGCGGACCAGACGATCCGGTGCTGGATCATGTTGCCGCCGATGGAAGCGAAGACACCGGCAGCGAACGGGATCGCGACCGCACTCAGGACCGCAAGAACCGAAAACCAGGCAAGGCTCTTCAGCCCGGCAGCATCCATGGAAATCAGGTGCAGATTGCCAATCATGCCCCGTAGTTTGGCGGTGAGATCGATGCCGATTGTTCCCGAACTGATCATGAAGGTCAGTGTTGCGGTACCGAGAATAAAAAGGCTGGTGACTTCCTGGCTCTTGGCGACGTCACCCTGCTCGATCGCCTTGTCGAGCTTTCGCTGGGTCGGCTGTTCGGTTTTCTGGTCTTGGTCGTCGCTGCCCGCCATGTCAGTTCACCGGACGACAAACTGGCCGAGGACGGCGGCAAAATGGCCCAGAAAGACATTCATCATCACGCTGATCGCCGCGAGCAGGATAAGCGTCCCGATCAGGATGGTCGCTGGCATGGCGAGGAAGAAAATCTGCAACTGAGGCATCAAGCGCGACAGCACGCCCAGCCCCAGGTTGAAGACAATGGCGAAAACGAGAAACGGGGCTGATATCTGGATGCCGATCTTGAAGGCCGCAACGAAGGTCTTCAGCACAAGCTGCACCGCATCGCCTACCGGCGGCACCTCGCCTGGCATCAGCAGGGAATAGCTGTCATGCATGCCGCGGATCGACAGATGGTGCAGATCAAGCGCGAAGATCATGGCCGTGGCGACAAGCACCAGAAATGTCGCAATGGTGGGATTCTGGACGCCGGCCGTTGGATCCACCGTCGCCGAGAAGGACAGCCCCATCTGCTGCGCGATCACCGTACCGGCCAATTGCATGGCCGACAGAGTGACACGTACCGCCATGCCGATCATGAGCGCTATCAGCACTTCCAGAATGAGCAGTTTCACAAAGGGCTCGATCCCGCCAGATGTGGGAGGCAGGGTCTGGCGGATCAGCGGCATCAGCAGCAATGACAGCAGCAGGGCGAATGACAAGCGCATGCGTGCCGGAATGGTCCGGTCACCAATGCCGGGCATCAGCATCACCAGCGTGCCGACTCTTGCGAACACCAGCACGAACGCTGCCGCAAACTCCGGGAGGATTGTCAGGTTCATGCGTGGGCCCTGAGTTCCTGGCCTGGCCGCACAACCTGGTTCTGGGTTGTGATGATGGTCATGACGGCTGCTATCCGCCGCTGATGATCTTGGGCACATAGACGAGTGTCTGCTCCTGGATCTGCGTCAGTGCCTGGAAAAGGGACACAACAAGGCCGATCACAAGGCCGATCAGCATGATGGGCATCCCGACCTTGAAGAAGGTGAATATGCCGTCACGGGCGACGTCGAGGATTTCAGCGCCGTTCATCAGATAGGCATCCGCATGATCTCTTCGTAGGCCGCAATCATCTTGTCGCGCACTGCGACGAGCGTTTCGAGTGCCGCTTCGCTTTCGGCGATGGCTGTGACGACCTCGACAAGGTCACCCTTGCCTGCCGTCGCCTGAACCATCGAGGCCTCGGCCTTTCGCGCCGTATCGGCTGTGCCGCCGACAAATTGCTGGAGGACGCCGGCAAAGCCGCCCTGGCCGGTCGCACCGCCATCGGGGCGACTGACCTGCGTGGGCGAAATGCCGCCCATGCCGATCTTCTGCATGGCGGCATAGGTGCCCGCTGCCGAAATTGGACTGGCCATTGATCAGTTCCGTAGGGTTATGCCCGCAGCAGTTCCAGCGTGCGCTGGATCATGCGGCGGGTCGAGGTGACAACGTTCAGATTGGCTTCATAGGAGCGCTGGGCCTCGCGCAGGTCCATGCTTTCGATCGTGCTGCTGACGTTGGGAAGCTTGACGTAGCCGTTCTTGTCTGCAGCCGGATGGCCCGGTTCCAGGCGTGTCTGGAATGCGCGCTGGTCCCGGGCGACTTTGCCCATGCTGACTGTCTGGGCTTCCAGCTCCCGGTCGAAACGCCGCTCGAAGGTCGGTATCTTGCGGCGATAGGGATCGACATTGGGATTTTGCGCAACGCTGTCGGCGTTCGCAATGTTTTCCGAGATGACGCGCATGCGGCCGGACTGGGCCTTGAGCCCGGAAACGGCGACCTGGATTGACTTGAGAAAATCCATGGCGGTCAGGCCCTCTTGCCAAGCGCGAGACGCAGATAGGACAGGCTCTTTCCATAGAGCGTCGAGGCCAGTTGATAGTCGCTGTTGTTCTGCGACAGGCGCATCATCTCGTCCTCAAGATTGACCGCATTGCCCGACTGGGTCGTCTCGAAGACCGAAGAACGCTTTGAACTCAGCGCGCCCGCAGCGTTCCCGCCCAGATGACCGGCCTGCGTCCGGACTGGCTTGGCGCTCCCGGTGAAATCGCCCTGCCGCGCCGCGAGCATCATGTCGAATGGCTTGAGGTCGCGCGGCTTGTAGCCCGGCGAATCCGCATTCGCGACATTCTCCGCCAGCATCTTCTGGCGTGACTGGTGGTACTGCATCCGGCTCTTGATCGCCGAGATGAGAGGAAGGTCGCCAAGCATGAAGCCTCGCCCGGTCCGGGGGATGGGAAAAATCCGGACACTGGGCAAATCTTGCCGGGCTTATGGTTAAGACGCCGTTAACGCTCGCTGTGTCATGCACAACGTGAGGCTTGCGCTTTGCAGAAAGTCTTGGATTGTGAAGCAAGTTCCGGGCTTTGATGTAAGTCCAGAGATTTGCAGCAAGCCTTGGAGTTTGAACGGGTTAGACCATCTCTCTCGGGAGGTGAATTAACCTTTCTTTAACCCTGTGGCTTTTGTTTCCGCAGTTTGTGTTACAACACGCGACGGAATCGTTGGTCACAAGCGGAAAGGCCGCCGTCGACATGATGCAGATGCTCGAGTCTTTTCTTGGACCGCAAGGTGCCCGTTACGCCCAGTTTGTGCTGGCGGCTATCGTGCTGATTGTGCTCATTTTTCTCGTCTGGTGGCTCATTCGCAAGGCCATGGGCGATCGGCTCAACATGAGCGACAAGCCGGACCGACGGGGCAGGCCGCCCCGGCTCGGTATCACCGAGAGCTTTGCCGTTGATCGCCAGGGACGGCGCCTGGTCATGGTGCGCCGTGACAATGTCGAACATCTCGTTATGATTGGCGGCCCCAACGATGTGCTGATCGAAAGCAATGTGGTTCGCGGCGAGCGTCCGATGGTCGCGCGGCCCGAACTGCGCTTGTCAGAAGCCGACCTGGTGGCGCAGCCGGTATTGGCTGAGACGCCTGGACCGATTTTGGCCCCGGCGAAACCAGCACCACCAACCCGGCCACCCGAGCCCGTGGCGCCGCTGCCCCCGCCCGCTGTCGCAGCGCCGCCCAAACCGATGCCAGCACCACCGCCGTCAGCGCCGCTGCCACCGGTCGCTCCGCCACCCATGGTGACTCCGGTTGTGGAATTGCCCAAACCCGTCCTCGCCGTGGCTGCCCCCCCCATGGTCGTCGCTCCGGCCGAGGACGTGCCAGTTGCCGCAAAGGCAGCAGGCATGACCCTTTCGGAGCGTATTCGGTCGGGAATTCCGATCGGAAGCCCGTCCGCAAAGCCGCCGGAAGCGCCCAGGCCGCCGGAGCCCGTCAAGGCTCCAGAGCCGGTGCGTCCTCCCGATGTGCCCAAGCTTGCCGAAGGCTACACGCCTGAGCCTGCCAAGCCTGAGCCTGCCAAGCAGCCCGAGCCCGCGAAGCCGGCAGACGCCCCCGCGACTCCGCCCGCCCCCGCACCGGAACCCGCCAAACCCGCGGACGCCCCAAAGCCCGCAGAACCAGCACCGCCCGCTCCGGAGCCTGCTAAATAGGGCTAGTGAACGCGTCCGGCTCAATTGTGCATTTCCTGTAAGGACCGCAACAGCCGATTGCCTGATACAAGCGGCCCGTGTAGATTGCAGAACAACAAATACCAATGCCGACCTACGAATACGAGTGCGCCAAGTGTAAGAAATCCTTTGAATGCGTCCAGTCGATGAAAGACGACGCATTTGCTTCGTGCCCTAAAGAGTTTTGCCGGATGAAGAAATGGGGCAAAGGGAAGGTCAAGCGCGTGCTGGGAAGCGGTGCCGGCCTCATTTTTAAAGGCAGCGGATTCTACACCACCGACTACCGCAGCGAGGGCTATAAGACCGCAGCGAAGAAAGACAGCAGCGATTCAACCCCCACGAAAAAGACGGAGACAAAAGCCGTCGAAGGCGGGTCTTTGGCAAAGAAGAAAGAATAAACTCCAATGTCTAAAAAGCACGATCCACTCACGCTGAGGTGTACCTCCTGCGAGCACGAAAACGAGCCCGAGCGCGTCTATTGTCACAACTGCGGAGCAAAGCTCGACCGCGCCCTCCTTCCCAAAGTCGAGGAGAGTAAGGAGGAATCCGCCGGTGATGCTCAGCGCCGCGTGAGGCAAATGATGAACCCGAAGCGCTCGGGTGGTTTTAGCGACATCAAGGTCGGCGCGCAGATGCTGGTGTTTTCCATCATCGTCGCCGCCCTCTTTCTCGTCTGGCAAAAGCCCGATGGCGTCCCCGAGGTTCGCAAGGACTACATGCCGACTGTCGAGGCCGGTGATAAATGGGAGCGTCTCATGCACGCCCCCGCGGCCGCATCCATCGACATCAGCGAGGATGACCTGAACCACCACATCAAACGCACACTTAAGATCGGCGAGGGGTTTGCCGGCGTTAAATTTGTCCAGGCCGTCGTGGACCTCAAGCCCGGCCTCGTGACGGTCTTCGTCGAACGCAACATGTGGGGCCTCAGCCTCTACAGCAACGTCTCTTACAAACCCGTGGTGAAAGACGGGAAAGTCACAGCCGAAGTCCGCGACATCCATATCGGACGTCTGGGCATTCACCCCGTCGCCGCGGGCCTCGTCTCCGATTGGGCAGTCACGGGCATCTGGAAAGCCTACGAAAAAGAAGCCAAACAAAGTGATCGTCTGGCAGACATCCGCGTCGAAGACGGGCGTGTGATATTCGTTTCCAAACCGCTCTGATGAATCTTCCCCGGCTAGGGGTGTTGGTCGCGGCGGCATTTACAATGCTCGGCTCGCTCACAGGTGCGGAACTCAAAAACCGCAGCACCAGCGCATCCGGTCAGTTCGTCATCTACTGCGACGACCGCGACCTCCGGGGACGGCTCAATATTTTCGTAGAGGAAACCAAAGAGCGAGTCCTCCGCATCATGCGGGAGCGCGATGATTGGAACCTCCCAATCATCATCACGGTGGACGCCGCCGTCCCCGATAAATTCGAGCCCGGCGTCAAACTCTCCGTCATCCAAAATCCAGGCGGCGGAAAAGTCGAAATGAGCGTCCGCATCGGAGATGATCCCGCCCGCATTTTCCTGCAAAAACACGTCATCCGCGCCGTCCTCATCGAGATGGCCTACCGCGAACGCGCGGTCGTCAGCGGAAAACCCATCGTCGATGCACCGTGGTGGCTCGTCGAAGGCCTCATCCAGTCATTCCGGCGGCGCGACGGCGAGTTAAACTCCGACGTCTTCAAAAGCATCGCCGACCGCTCCAAACTCCCCGCCCTCGAGCCCTTCGTCACCCACCCGCCGCTCCTCCTCGGCGGATCTTCCGGCGAAGTCGATCGCGCGTGCGCCATGTGTCTCGTCGAAGCCCTTCTGAGCCTCCCCAACGGACCCGAAAACCTCGCCCGCCTCGTCCGCGAATGGCCCGAATCCAGCGCCGACCCCATGGGTGCGCTCGCCCGCCATTTCCCGGTCCTCGCTGAATCCGAAAAAAGCCTCGCCAAATGGTGGACGCTCCAGCTCGCGCGCTTCGCCGACTCCGAGCGCTGGCAGGGCCTCACCCTAGAGGACAGCGACAAAGAACTCGCCAACATCGTCAACCTCCAGATCGCCGTCGATAAAACCGGGCGCACCGAAAAATTCGCCCTTGCCGACTTTCAGAAATTCATCGGCATGCCCGGCGCAAAACAAACCCTCCGCGCCGCGCAAGTCCGCATCGTCACATTCAGCGCCCGCGCCAACCCGCTCTTCCGCCCCGTCGTCGCCGACTACGAACAAGCCATCTCCCTCCTCGTCGCCGGAAAGACCAAAGACGTCGCCGCCAGAATCGCCGCCGCAGAGGCCTACCGCAAGAAGCTCACCGAGCGCATGACCCTGATCACCGACTACCTCAATTGGTACGAGGCCACCCAGGTCACCGGACGCAATGGAGTATTCGACAACTACATCCGCGCCGTCAAAGACGCCGAGCCCAAACCCCCAAAACCTGCCGACCCGCGAATCGTCGAATACCTCGACAGCCTCGAAAAAGAATTTGAACCCTTCAACCCCCTCGAACCCGCACCCGGCAAAGGCGCCGCCATGCGGTAATACCATCTTCCAAAAACAAATTGACTACGAAGGGCGCGAAAGACGCGAAGATGACACGGAAATGAATCCATCTCCTTCGCGTCCTTCGCGCCCTTCGTAGTCCCCCCCTCGTCGGTCTGATTTTCTTTGCGAGATGGTATAAGCCGCCGCCTTCCGGCACACCGCACAAACGATCAACAGAGCCCGCTGCTGATCGCAAACCGCGTCAACGCCGCCACATCGTGCAGCCCCAGCTTATCCATCAAATGCTGCCGATGATGATCCACCGTCTTCGGCTTCGCATCCAGCACGTCCGCAATCTCCTTCGTCAGCTTCCCCAGCGCAATCAACTGCAACACCGCCAATTCCTTCCCCGTCAACCGGTCCAGCCTCGGCTCCGGACGCGACATTAGTTGAGCCGCAAACGGCGACAAAAACCGTCCGCCACCCAGCACCGTCCGGATCGCCGTTCGCAACACCTGGAGCGGGTCCGTCTTTCGCACAAACCCCTCCGGCTCCTCCCGCAGAGCCATCCGCATCGCCGCCTCATTCTCCGTCCCCGTATAAACCACCACCCGGAGCGACGGAACCGACTCCCTCACCGCCCGCAGCACAAAAAGCCCCCCGAGGTCTGTCATCGCCAGATCCAGAATCACCAAATCCGGTTTCACCGCCCTGCAAACCTTCAAAGCATCACACCCTCCATCCGCCTCACCGACCACATCCAGATCCTTCTCCAGCCGCAACACCACGGCCAGCGACTGGCGCATCCCCACATGATCATCCACCAAAACGATCCGCGCATGCCTGGTCTCCGCGGGCGAACAAATATGGGGCTCTGGATTCATGGAAAAAAGAGGTGGCTTTTCGGATTGGCTGCCGACGTTTGGAACTCCACCCGTCCGGCAATGGGGTCTATTGCCCATAAGGAGCCAATCAATGCAAGCGAAATAACGAACATGTTGCAATCGAAGCCCCCGCCCCCGCCGCTTCCCGTTCGTCCCCACGGCAATACTACTGCAGAAAAGCGGGAACAGCCCCATTGGACAAATCACAGGCCGCCCTGCTTCCATTCGCTCCAATGGAACATTGCTCCCAAACAATTACCAATCCCGACAAGACAGCGTACATTTGCGCCAAGTTCCCATCGTCGAAGGAAGCCGAGACAGTCAGAAAGAATTGTGTGTTTGGTCACAATACCGCCCCCGGAACATTACAGCGCAACAATATGCAGGGGTGCTTTGGTCGGACCCGCATTGAGCGTTCAGCATGTTCCGGGGGCGAAATTCTCCAGCGCAAACACTCCTCCGTTCCGGATGGAACCAGCAGCCTGACTCGCAGGGCCGCACCTTCTATAGCTGAAAATACCGGCCTGATGCCCAAGGCCGCACCTTCCAGAACGAGAAACACCGGTCTGACGCGCAAGGCCGCGCCTTCCAGCACTGGAAGCACTAGCCTGACGCCGAATGCCGCACATTCCAGTCATAAAAATACAGATTTTAGACAAAACGCCGCCACTTAACGCCTTGCTACCGTTATGCCATCCCGCACGATACCAAAAAGCCACATCGCCCGCCGCAAAACCATCCGCCGCGCCTATAACAAAGGCAAAAACCTCGCCCTCGGCGACCGCCCATTCCCCGCAGAAGTCTGGGCGAAGATCAATCTCGACGACGCCACATCGCTCGCCAGCCGCTACTTTGCCTCACTGGGCGCTGTGGATACGGCCGAGCGAAATCTCAGCGACAGCACCACCGTCGTCGAACGGACCTTCCCCGTTCTCGCCCGCTGCATCAGCCACTTTTTCCAAGTCCTCGACTTCGCGATCGAGCGCGAGATATGGCCGCCGTCCGTCCGCGAATACCACGGGCGCGACAAAAACGTCGCCAAAGTCCCCGTCATCACCAGCCACGATGAAGCCATCGAACGCGCCGAAGCCATCATTGAAGGAGAAAAACAACGCGCAAAAGAAGACGGGAGTCAGCACCGCCCCATGGCCCTCCCTGCGCTCGATGAACTTAAACGCGACCTCAAAGCATTCACCGATGCCCGCACCATCCAAAGCCCCAAAAAAGACATCCTTGTCCTAGCGCAATCCGCTGTGGATGCGCTGATGGAAGGCCCCGAAGGAATCCTCCGCCTCATCGAAGACCTCTACGACGAAACAGAACACACCTACCGCCACCTGGAAGACGGAGCCAAACGCACCATCTGCCACGAATGGGGCATCACCTATGAAGGTGGCCCCGAACTCCCAGATGAAGAAGACCCCGACCCCGGAGCCCCGCCCACCCCACCCACCCCACCCACCCCACCCCACCCACGCCGTAGGCAAAATCTTTCAGTCACAACCACTAAAGCAAACATCGAAAAAATCCAATGAGCAAACTCAGCAGCAAACTCGCCCTCACCATCGCCATCAAAGCACTACGGCCACACATTTTCAGCGACCTGACGGCGGAGACGCCCCTCTCCGCAGCGCTAAAAAAGATGAAGGATGAAAGCATCCGCGACATCAAGTGGCACGCCGAGTCCTACGCGGAAGACGAGGGCTACGAGACTTATGTTCCTTACAATGATCTGCGGCTAGGTGCCTACGTCACCGTGAAGGATCTCGCCAACGACATCCAGCGATTCTCCGACAGCATGGAGGATAAACCGGCCTCCAAATAAATCGCTCCGACCACTCAACTCAGCACCATGAATCACCTTCGATTTACCGTACTGATACTGATCACCTTTTGGGCATCAGCCAGCACACTTTTTGCCCAGACGGTCAAGCCGCGATTTGGCCTCCAGACCTACGAACGCCTCTTCACGCTTGATGGAAAGCGCGTCGAGCCAGCGCCCAAGCAGATTCTTTTACATCTCACCGCAGACGTCGGCGGCGGACCGGGCTATTTCGCCGACACTGCGACCCTTCGCAATCCTGCAAGCTACCACCTGACCAAGGTCAGCGGGGGAAAAAAGACGCCCATCAAAGTTGCCGCACTCTACCGTATCGAGCGCAGAGGGGACTACGGGGCCATCGTCATTAAACCGGAAGGTGGACACACCGATGGAGCAGCGTACGAACTTTGGCTTGAAGGCTCGTGGGCAGTGGAGAACCCCGACGGCGGAGGAGGCAGCTTCACCGTCCCCAGCAGCAAGCCCCTCGCCATTGGGGCCCCTGCAAGCAACGCCGAGGCGGAGTACTACAAGCTCGTCGCTTTCAAAAACCACTTCAACGTCGGGCGTGCGGAAAAAGGGACGGCCCTCTCGCTCAACGCCCGCCGCGTCGTGGACCTCTCAGAGCAATACAAAATGCCGTTTGCCCGCTGGGATACCGCGCTCAAAGGCGAAATCGGTCTGGATGCCGGAAAAGAGAAAATCTATGCCGATACTTGGTCGCTGGATTCGACATTTGATTTCTCCGCATCCCTGTTTGAGAAACCAGACGGAAATCGCTGGCCGGTCTATTTCTCCGCAGGCGCACACTTCGAGGCAGACCGGGATTTTGAAAACATCAAAGGCGGCGGGCAAGCATCTCTGAAATTTGAGCCGCAATGGCCGTTTCGCGGAATTTATAAAGCATTTGCAGCGATGGCTAATGTGGACCCAAAGTTAGAAGCGGGCCTAGCCCCCTTTGCGGAAGTCGGCTACCAGTGGGTGACGAACATTCAGGACAAAGGTGCATTGGTGGATTTGGGCGAGCAACGCATCACCGCGAAATTCGCATGGGAACTCCCGCTCTTTCGCGGCATCCCGATGCCAATCCAAGAAGACTTCCGAGTGAACGGAGATATCATAATGGAGTTTGCGGGACTGTACCACATTGATTCGGGCGAGACGACTGACGAGAGCAAGGTGACGTTACTCATCGCAAAAGACGTGAGAGAAGACCCGAGCCCAACCGCGAAAACTCCTTCCTTCTCCCTGAGCTATAGCAGAGGGAAAGCCACTCCGAAGTTTGAGAACTACGACAGCATCGTAGCAGGCTTCCGCTTCCCGTTTTGATCCCATGCTCCAGCCCGCCATCCAATTCATTAAAAGCCCCGGCATCAACGCCGCCGGCACCAGCGAAACGACCGGGCCTATCGAGGCCAAGCTGGGTTGACCCTTTCACTTGACCAGCCACGCCGATGCAACCGAACACGCAACAGCCAGCCAACACGGGGCAACAATGCCCCATGAAACCGGGCACCCCGGCGCCGGGGGGGCAAGCCAAATGGTTCATTCCATTGCTGCCAGCAGTGCCGTTCCTCATTTTGCTGGTTCTCGAAGTTTTGATTGTGACGGCCTGGCCGCTGCTGGGGAAATTGTCCCTGCCGCCGGCCGCGTGGGTATTACTAGCTGGAATCCTGGCGGCGGGTGCCATGTTGCTGGGGACCCAGCGATGGATCGACCGGGTGGACAATCACCCGCTCCTTTGCTCCGAGGAAAAGATCCAGAACAAGGACGCCCTCGTCATTGGGACGGTTTTCCTGATGGTGATTCTGGTCGGGGTGGTCCTAGTGGGATGCTTCTCAGTGGAATGCTTCTTCAATTCGCGCAAGGCCGGCACGGATACAACGAACTGGCGCTTTTACCTCCCGTTGATGTGGGCCTTTGCGGGAACTTCCGTCGGCGGTGGGCTGGGGTTTCTCTTCGGCCTGCCGAAGACCAAGGACTCCGGCGGCGCGACTGTGGGGCAGATACCATCCCATTACATCCACACGGGGCTGGACGACATCGTGGACTGGCTGACCAAGGGCGTGACGACTGTCGCATTGGTAAAGGCCGAGGCGGTGCTCCGCCATTACCCGGCGTGGGCGGATGAACTTGCCAAGGGCCTAACCGGCGCGGCGTCCTCCGACCCTGCCCAAAAGGCATTTGCCGAAGGGCTGATGGCCTATTTTCCCATCGTGGGATTTGCGGGTGTCTATCTCGTCACGCGGACTTACCTAACCGGGGCACTCACTCGGGCGGATCGCAGCACGCTCGGGGCGTTCACCCGGGTGGAGCTGAGGTATGCCGATGTGCTGGTGCTTCAGAGGCATTGGCGGGCACTGAGCAGCAAGGGGGAAAGGCCGCCGGCGAATGCGCTCGGGTATGCAAAGAAGCTCGCGGCGCTCTCCTTGGCGGATCTGCGCACGCCGCTGGAATTCGCGCTCTGGGCCAAGGCGAAATCGTTGGCCGGGACGACACCGGAGGAAATGAAGGATGCGCTTTCGGGCTATGAGAATGCGATTACGTTGAATCCGAACGATCCGGAACTGTTGTTGGACTATTCGGTGGCCCTCAAGAAAGCCGGAGAGGACCACGAGGCGCAGGTGAGGATGGAGGAGGCATATCAGTGCCTCTCCAAGGCGACCGACCCCATGATTCGGAAGCAGATCTACAAGTCGCTGACATTCCTCTGCCTCTACCAGCCTTCGCCGGGAGGATTCGAACGGGCACTGAAGCTGATGGCGGAATATGACAGCCTGGCACAGCTCGCGCCGAGTGGCGGAATCACCGTGAACCAGGCGTGTGCATGGGGGCAGAAGTTCCGCTATCTGGCTGTCTCTGGAAACGTCTTGGCGCCCGATGCCCCTAAACCGATCCGGCTGCCCGCTCCGGACCAGTGGGTTACGGGCATGGCAGAGGCCCGCAAGGAGGCTCTGGCAGCCATGAACAGGGCGCTGAAAATTGATCCGGCATGGCAGACCAAATTCACGGAACTTTTCGTGAGCGCGAATGGCGCTGCGGAGGAGAACGACCTTGAGGTCTTTGAGACAGATGCGGATTTCAGGAGTGCGCTCGGCCTGCCGCCGCTTGTGCCTCCCGTCCCAGGCGGTGTGACTTTGGAGCAACGCAGCCCCACGGCGGCTAACGCGACATGGAACGCAGCGCCCGGCGCGACCAAATACCGGCCATTCAAGAAAGTGGAGGGTGTGGATGCGGATTTCGTGGCGCTGGATCTCACGAGCGAGACACAAGTGCCAATCGAAAATCTCCCCGCGAAGGCGACCGTCCATTTCCAAGTCACCGCCTACAACGCCGCCGGGGAAAGCGCGAGGAGCGCGGTGGTGAAAGTGGCGCTGGGGTAACTGGGAACTTTTCATCTTCAGAAAAACAAAAAAACAAAACCAAATTCCATGAGCACACCAAACGACCGCCTGAAAATCGCCGCATCCATCCTGAATTTTGAAGCCCGCCGCGATGGCAACGGGCACCTGAAAGTCTATAGCTTGCCGGCCGGCGATGGTGGCGGAAAATATGAAGTCGCTGGGATCAATGAGCGATTCCACCCTGTCGAGGCAGCCCACCTGCGGGATCTGGTGGAAGATGGTCGGTTCGACGAAGCCGAGCGTTATGCACAGGAATACATCGCATCTTACACAGATACGGCTGATCGGTGGACGGACCATACCGCCGTGGAATCCTACCTGCGCGATTGTGTTTTCAACCGTGGCGCGGGCGGAGCGGCGAAGATTTACCAGATCGCCCTGGGAGTGAAGGTTGACGGTGGTGTGGGACCAATTACGATGGGCGAAGCGGAGAAGGTCGAGCCTGCCAGCTTTCTGCCACACCTTCGCGAAGCACGTGAGCGCTACGAGCGCGAGTGGGTGGGGCGCGATGAGGGCAGCATTTTTTGGAAAGGTCTGGTCAATCGCTGGAACAACGCTCTGGCTTTTGCCCAGGGCTTTTTGGGGGCGAACGGTGGGGGAGAGGGCACGCTCGGCGGGGGTGGTGGCGCGCTCCACGCTCCACATGGCAGCGCCCCAGACGAAGTCGCGATGGCCTTTGCCGAGCGTGAGAAACTCGGATCAGACTGCAACTGGATCTTCGAAGTTGATTACTCGATTAACTCGAGGAAGCCGCGCCTCTTCGTTTACTCCATTAAAGATGCCACGCTCTACAAATACAAGTGCGCCCACGGCGTCGGCGGGGAAAATTTCAGCCCGCATGATGGCGTGTGTCGGGAAGTATCGAATGTCCCGAACTCGAAGTGCAGTTCGCTCGGAGTAATCAGAACCGCGGAAAACTATGATTCCGATGTCGTGGGCGAGGCGGTGCGATTGCATGGCCTGTCTCCAACGAACAGCAAAATACTCGACCGGGGGGTCGTTCTCCACGGCGGGGCCTACGTTTCCGACAATGCATCGAATAGCGATGATTCAATCTCTGGCCGGTCTCACGGATGCATCGTGGTGGATGACCGGTATATCGATCCTCAGACCGGGGGCGAACTGATCGAGTGGCTGAAAGGCGGCTCGATCGGCGTGGCGCACTACGGCGGGAAGTTCGCCATTTGATAACCAACCGAAAAACAGAACTCTCAATGATTTGCCAAACGCCCATTGTTGTCCTGACCTTCCACTCCCCCGGTTACCGCTGCCGCCAGCGACTCGCCGAAGAGCGCGGTGGCGGAGGTGAAGCTGGTATGAGCGCGATTTTTGTGCCAATAACCCGAACCGTCGCCGCCATGCAGCCACTGAACGCCAGGCATTCAGTGATGGTTCACTCACTCTCTCTTTGCTAATGGCCGACGAAGATCCCAACGAGTCCACTTCCGAGGTGTCGTCTGCGGCGTCCGCTCCGCCTGCCAAGCCGGACCGGCTGACGCGCCTGAATACGGTGGTGACGGTGCTTGCGGGCATTTGCACAATGATCATCGGCGTGTGGGTGAAGATGAACGAGGTGCAGCTCAAAAAAATCGAGGAGACGACGAAGAAGATCGAGTCGCGGGAGAAGGTGGAGGAGGCGAGCTATAAGTTCGCGCGGGAGTTCCTGGGGCAGATTAAGGACAACTTTGCGAATAACGGCACACGGGGGACGCAGATGGCGGTGGCGGCGCTGAATATTATCGCCCAGGCGAGCAGTGGCGGTGACGGCAGTTCCAGTGCGGATGCGCGGGCGGAACTCCCGTTGCGTATGGCGCTGCTGCTGGGGGATGCAGGCTCCATCGTCAGCCTCGATCCGCAGCAGAACCACATGGATGAATGGTGCGAGTTCGCGGCGGTGGACGATGATGATCGGACGCGGGTGACGGCAATCCGCGCATTGTGCTCGCTGTGTCGGCAGTCGGTGCGGGGCGGCTATTTGGATCGGGTGGACAAATGTACTCAGCGGATTGACCAGCTCTACCGGCTGCTTGCGGAATCGGATGCGCCTTCGTCGGTCGAACTGCGGACGGTGGCGCTGGCTGCGAAAAGCAAACTGCAGGCGTTCCTCACCCAATATGACGGGGATCTCCGGGCGGCGAAGCTGCCCACGGGGGATTCCCGGCCTGCGGCGGCTGTGATGGCAGGGATTCTTGCGCGGTTTGAGAACACAGTCTCGGCGCTGCAGGAGAGCGCGGCCAAATTGCGTGCCGTGAATGTGGATGAGCTGGCACCGCGCCGGGGTGTCGAACCCTTGGCTGCCGTTGCTGCCGGGCCGGGGTCCCCGCCCGAGCGCCAGCAACAACAGCAGCAGCAGCAGCAGCAGCAGCAGCAGGCGCTGGTTTCGGTGAATGAGGCGTTGCAGGCGGTGGCTTTTGCCAAGACTACGAGCGTGGCAAAGGCTGCGGCCCGGCCGGGACCAAACCCTCCTCCAGTGGCCGCCGGTCCCGTGGAGGATGATCACTCGGCGGAGATCGCAAAGCTCATCGGGCAGCTCACGAGCGGGGATACGATGGTGCGGCGGAAAGCGCGTTCGGATCTCGCCCTTTTCCGCCAGGCGGCGGTGAAGCCGATGCTCGCCCGGCTGCGTGAGCCCTTTGCCAACGAGAACACTGAGTTTAACATTAGGCTCGGCGTCGCCACGGCGCTCAGCCGCATGGTGCAGCCGATCCTGCTCGACGGGAAGGAGGCCATGCAGGTCGCGAGTCTCGTGGATGCGCCGGATGCGGATACGCGGATGGCTGCGGCAGATTTCCTGATGAATCTGGAAAGCTCCACCACCATCCAAGGCGTCTATGACGCCCTCGCAATCCTTCTCAAGGATCGGAAGGGGCCGAAGGAAAACGGCAATCTGGTGAAGAACGCGGCGGGCATCATCGGCACGTGGGCGCGCGTCCTGTCCGAGGATATCAAGGCAACCGACGGGTCGCCCATGAGGGTCTTCGCGGCGCAGACTGCGGCGGGCCTGAAGGACGAATTGGAGCGCACGGATGCCGCAGGCTGGGCCGAAACGATCTCGGTCCTCAAAGAGCTTCTCCAGCGTGCGGCCAATAACCGGAGGGCGGCCGCCTACTGAGTCGCGACTATTTCAGAACAACAAACCCAACCAAACAACCAAGCAAATACCATGAGCCTCGATACAACCATCCGTGCAATCCAAACTGAACTTGACCTTACTGTGGACGGGAAACCCGGACCCGACACGTGGGGTGCCATCCATCTCGCCATCGTCGGAAAGAAAGCTGCCGCCGACGCGGGGCTGGATGCGATCATTCGTGCCGTGCAGACGAAGCTCGGCGTTTTTGTGGATGGCAGCGCGGGACTAGAGACGTGGGGTGCCATCCACCTCGCCATCGTTGGCGGGAAGGCGCCCAAAGACATCAAGAAGATGGATACGCCGACGCTATCTGGTGAGGGCAAGACTGCGGATTCCCGCAGTGAAGGGAACATCGCCAAACTACACCCACGCATGAGGCCATTTGCCCGGGCGCTCATCGAGAAGGCCGCCGGGCAGGGGATCATCATCAAGGTCACGAGCGGGACGCGGAGTTTCGCCGAGCAGGACGAACTGTTTGCGCAGGGGCGGACCAAGGGCGGCGAAAAAGTGACCAACGCAAAGGGAGGATTTTCCAATCACAATTTCGGCATCGCAATTGATGTCACCATTTTCAAGGGGAGCGACGATCCTGAGAAGGCAAAGACCCCCGTTTTTGAATCACCCCTCTACAAGGTCATCGGCGCGCTGGGCACGGATCTCGGGCTCGAGTGGGGCGGGAACTGGAAGACGATTGTGGATGAGCCGCACTTCCAACTCCGGCCGAGCTGGGCCGAGGACATGAGTGAGCGCGACATGCTGGCGGAGCTTCGCCGACGCAAGGATGCCGGGGAGGATTTCTATGCCTGAGCGGACAACGGAAATTCGCATTCCAAAACACTTTTGGAGACAAACCATATGACACACCATTCAGTCGGTGCCGCCACCGGCTTCCTCCGGACAGTGCGAGGGAGTTCTCTTCGATGAGTCCCCGAGCCGGTTCCGATTCCGCAGCTTTGCGCCGAAAGCGTAAAGTTCCGATACCTTCTCCCATCAAATCACCTCTCAGTTCAAAAAACAAAACTAACGATCAATCCACTATGCCATACTCCGCTACCAAACAACACGTCCTCAACCGCGGCATCGCGCCCGATGATTTCCTCGACGAACTAGTCGCCTGGGGAAAACGCGCGCCCGACGAAATCTTCGCGCCAAACAACTTCAGCGACGTCTATTCCAGCGTCTTCAATGTCCTCGGCCCTTGGGAGGGCATCGAGCATCGCCGTGCCGTCATGCTCGAAGTGATGCGCGTGCTTGCTGGCTTCGAGAGCTCGTGGGACTGGAACGAAGGCCGGGATACAAACAATCCTACCTCTGTGACTGCGGACACGATCGAAGCAGGTGCCTGGCAGGTCAGCGCCAATTCCATGAACTTCGGCCAGGAACTCAAGGATCTTGTGCTCGCCCAAGTCGGCACGCTCGATGGGACTGCTTTCCAGAAAGCGATGAAAAAAAATCATCGGCTGGCCATGGAATACATCGCCAGACTCCTTCGCCGTACGACCCATCACAACGGTCCGGTCGTCCGGCATGAGATCGATCCGTGGTTGCGCCGCAACGCAGTAGCCGAGTTTCAGGCCCTGCTTGCCTGAGTAAAGGGTTTCACGATGCCACTGCTTCCTGAAAAAATAGAGGTCAAGCTCGCCATCCAGCCTGAGGATACGGAGTTGGCGCTTGGTTTCCTTGGCCTCAAGGATCCGCCGAATGAGGAGAAGGTTATCCATTTCCTCGAGACCGGGGGATTGGCGCTCTTTGACCGGGGGCTGATCCTCCGGGTGCGGGAGACGGTGAAGGGCAAGGATCCACATGATGTGACGCTGAAGGTGCGCGGCCCCGGTGCCACCGGGGCCGCCGAAAGGTTCCTGAAGGCCGAGGATGACAAGACGAAGTTTGAGGGGGACCAGAATGTGGGGAAAGAAGAACTCCCGTCTTTCTCGATTACCACAAAGCCGGTGCTTGCTGCGTTGCAGGCGATTGCCGCGAATGCTGCGTCGTTACCGGATGCGCTGGACGACGCAGGCAGGACGCTTCTGCAGGAGATTGCCGGAGCCGATGCAGGAAAGCTCACGGTGCTCGGGCCAATCCGAGCGCGAATCTGGCATTTTGAACGGGACGGTTTCGAGGACAAGATCTCCGCGGAACTGTGGGACGTGGCCGGGAAGCAGTTGCTCGAAATCTCCGACAAGAAAAAGCGTGAAAAGGCGGGTATGCTGAAAGACAGACTTTCCAGGTTGTTCGAAGGGACGGCTATCCGGCAGCTCGCGACATCCAAGACGTTCTTTGCCCTCACGCTTCTGCGCAAGGGGCCGACTGCATGACCCGGCTCAATTTAAGAGCGTCACTTGCCTAGATATGACGCCGCTTTTCACCACGCAATAACCAACAAAACAAACAACACACCATGGGATACGAAAACGTCGGACGGGTCTGGACTCCTCAAAGCCTCCAGGCATACCTCAGCAATCTTACCAAGCCGGACTGGTGCGATGCGATCACACTCCACCATTGCGCGGAGCCGTCGCTCGCACAGCGGCCCAACGGGTTTATTGCCCAGCACATCGAGAATTTGCAGGACTTCTACCAAAAGAAGGGATGGTCGGCGGGACCGCATTTGTTTGTGGATGAGGATCAGCTCTGGGGGATGTGTGATTTCCGCAGGAAGGGGGTCCACGCGGTGAGCTTTAACAAGCGGGCCATCGGCATCGAGGTGCTCGGCGATTACGATTCCGAGAGTCCAAAGTCCGGGAGAGGACTGGAATGCTGGAAGACTGCGGCTGCTGCGACGAAGGTGCTGCTCGACTGGCTGGGGCTGAAGCCCAGCGCGACAACGGTGCTCTTTCACCGGGAAGATCCGGAGACGTCGAAGACATGCCCCGGAACCAAGGTGACCAAGGACTGGGTGCTGGCCCTAATCGGGGGAGCGACGATGGCCCCCGCCGATACGGAACACGACAAGCCGTCCTTGGATGTGTCACTGAAGAATTCGGAATGGCGCTATGTCGGAGAGAAGTGGTGTGTCCCGGTGGCCGTTTACCTTGGCAAGAAAGGCGTGCCCATGGATGCGATTAAGGAAAAACTCAAAAAGGACGGAACGAAGTTTTTCTACGGCACCGAATGGTTGGAGGGTGCCTTTTACGACAAGGACTCAGAAGCGACTTGGGCACCTGTGCACGAGTTGGTGGAATTGGTATGACTCGGAACTGCACAGGCTTCGTAAAAAGTCCGCAGTCGTCGCAACCGTCAAAATATGCGTTGGGATTTTGGCTGCACGCTTAACACTACGTGCCTGCGTCCCAAGAAATTGAGGTAAAGTTCGCAGTCGAGCCGGGTGATTTGTCGGCTGTGCTGAAGGCGCTGCCGCCGGAACCCGGCAAGGGCGAGGAATACACCGTTCATTTCTTTGACCGACAGCCGTTGCTGCTTTTTGGCAAAGGGCTGATCGTTCGGATGAGGCAACGTTCCGAGAAGACGGGCGATGCCACATTCAAAGTGCGCGGAGACGATGCGGCTTCGACGTTCAAGCAGTTTGGAGACGTTACCAAAGATCGTAAGTTGGAGGGGGATCAGAATGTCGGTGCCAAAGTGAAGGAGTCTTTCTCGATCACGTCGGAGCCGCCGCTGGCGAAGATTGCGGATGTGCTGGCGGGGGCGGTTCGGCTTTCTGCGGCGTTTGAGCCGGATGCAGCTCGGTTGTTGGACGCGGCGGGCGAGCTGGGGATGTATGGTCCGATCGCGGCGCGGAAGTGGAAGGTGAAACTGGCAGGCTTCGATGGGAAGGTGACGGTGGAGTGGTGGAAGACGGGCGCGGTGGAGCTGATCGAGCTTTCTGACAAGGTGGCGGCGGGCGATGCCGGGGGATTTGCGAATGCGCTGGGTGAGCACATGCAATTACTCGGGCTGTCCCAGCTATTGGGTTCGAAGACAGAGTTTGCCCTCGAGAATTCGGATTATCGACCGCTGGTTGTCGGTCCGAAGGTGTGATTGAAGCCAATGTCCGTATCGAAATCTAAAACCTATGAAACCCGACTTCAAGCCGCAGGCCCCTCGCCACAACCACCGGAGGTTGCGCGTGTTTTCTTTTGATCCGAGCCATTTCTTGAAAGCGGATACGGCTCCAATCAGAGCCCATGGATTTGGGCGACTCGCATCTGCTGATGCTGGATGGGCTGCCGCGAAATGTTTGCCGCCAGTGTGTGGGAAGGGCACGGATTGTTTATGAACAAATTCACGGTTTCAGATTCAGCAACGGAAGCCGGGAGACGGCGCCCGGCGTGGCGTGATGCAGTGAGGGCGATGGCAGTATTCCCAAGCGCGACGTTTTGTCTGTGGCTGGTCGCGCTGCTTTTTTACATGGCACCACTGTCCGCCGCAGAGCTTGGGCCGACACTCGGACCGGCGGCGGTGGTGGAGGTGCGGCATTCGTGGGAGCCGGCGCGGGAGGTGAAGGTGCAGCGGGAGGTGCCTATGGGCGGGTCGCTTACGGTGGATGTGCGGTCGCCGGAGTTGTGGCTTCAGGCGCTGGTGGACCGCGGGCTTTTGGAGGACCCGCGGGATATCAAGGACAAGGAGTTGCTCGCGGAGAAGAAGCGGCGGGAGGATGCGGCGGCGGCGTTGGCTCCCGAGAAGCAGCAGCAGGCGAAGGATGAGGCGGCGATTTGGTGGATCAAGCAGCAGGAGAATCGCTGGCGCAATCAGGTGGAGGATTGGATGGGGAAAGTGTGTTTGTTTTTTGATGGGAAGCCGATGAAGGACCTCGTGCCGGAGTGGATCGACCCCTGGCCGTGGGATGAGTATGAGGCGGGGGATTCGGGGAAGTTTGCGCGCTACTATTCGTTGCAGTTTCGGCTGCGGAAGACGGAGGCCAACAATGAGGCGTGGCTGGATTTGCTTCGCGGTTGGGGCGTGGCGGATCGGCCGGTGACGGTCACGGTGGGCCTGCTGAAGGACAAGACGTCGGATCGTGTGATGGCGATGCAGACGGAGGTTTCGCCGACGGGCTCGAAATCGTGGCAGCATTTCGCAATTAAGACTTCGCCGGCGGGGAAGCTCGCGGGGAGTATCTTTCTGATTGCGATTGTCGGGGGATTGCTGGTGTGGCTGGCGGTGATGTCGGACCTCCTGCGGGACGTGAGTGCGCCGCTCAATCCGTCGGGGCGCTATCCTTATAGTCTGGGGAGATGCCAGATGGCGTTCTGGCTCATCCTCGTCGGTGGCGGATGGCTGTTTCTGTGGGTCATCACCGGAGAATACAATACGCTGACGGAGTCGGAACTCATGCTCATCGGGATCAGTGCTTCGACGGGGCTGGGCGCGGTGCTCATCGGTCAGGTGGCGCCGCCGCGTCGCGCCCCGGTTTTGACGGCGGAGGAGTTGAAAGAGAAGGATCCTGTGAAGCTGAAAGCGATGCGTGAGATGGAGGAGCGGGAAGTCTCAAAGAGAGAACAGGCGCTGGCTACGAAGCGCAATGCCGCGGCAAGCGCGCGACTGGCGGTGTTGGGCGGCGTCGGCCTCCAAGCCACGGCGGATCAGGCAGCGATGGAGGAAAAACAGGCGGAGTGTGAGATGGAGACGGCGCAGCGGCGGGTGGTGGAATTGCATGACCGGGAGCAGTATTTCAAGCCGTTTGGGCTTGGGAAGGTGCAGTTGTTCTTCCTCGATTTATTGCGCGAGCGGCAGAGCGTGAGTTTTCATCGCTTTCAGATGCTCGTGTGGACGCTGCTGATGGGGCTGGTTTTCGCGTTCGGGGTGTTGCTGCAACTGGCGATGCCGAAGTTCAACAGCACGCTCCTGCTGCTTTTAGGAATCAGCAGCGGCACGTATCTGGGTTTTAAATGGCCGGAGGCGAAGAAGGAGTCTTAATCGATCATCATCGCGGGTACCGGAGGCTAGAACTCAGCAACGGCGGGCGGTCGCTTGTTTTTGGAAATCTGCGGTTTCAAAAGCGTGCCACCGGTTGATAGAGTGCGCCCGATGAAACTCATCTCACTCGCTGTCGCCGCTTTCTTTTTGCCAGCCGTCGTGCGTGCGGATGTGCCGGGCTACACGGAGCCGTATAAGACGATTACTGTCTCGTGCGCGGAGCCCGGAGTGATTGCGGAGATGCTCGTGGAGGAAGGCGCGCGGGTGAAGAAGAATCAGGTTCTTGCAAAGCTCGATACCGCACAGCATGAGGCGGAACTGGACATCGCGACGACGAATGTCGATTTGCAAAAATCGAAGGTGAAAAAGCTCGAAGACATTGTCCGCAGCCAGCGTATTTCGCAGGACGAGCTCGACCGCGCCCGCACGGATTTGCGGGTGCGTCAGGCGGAGGTGCGTAAGATTCAGGCGGTAATCGAAAACCGCATCATGCGGAGCCCGGTGGATGGGATCGTTTCCGAAATCAAGCGCGACCCGAGCGAGGCGGTATCGCTTTCTTCGCCGCATGTGCTGACGGTTGTTCAAATCGATCGGTTGCTCGTGAATCTCTTCCTCACGCCGGCCCGTGCGGAGAAGTTGAAAGTCGGTGACACGGCAAAACTCGCCCTCGGTGAAAACGCGCAGGCGGCGACGGGCGCGGTGGAATTCATCTCGCCGGTCACCGACGCGGCAAGCGGCACGGTTCGGGTGAAATTTGTGATTGAAAACGGCAAGGCCGAATACCGCAGCGGCACGACGGCGCGCCTCGCGGATTAGCATGGCATCAGTCTGCGGTAGAGCGCCTCGTAAGCATCCACCATCGCATGGTGCCCGAAGCGCGACTCGGCTTTCGCACGAACTGCGGCTCTGTCCAGCGCCGCTGCTCGTTCCACCAGCGCGACGAGTTCGTCCGCCGTGCCTGCGCTGAAGCCCGTCACGCCTTCGTCAATCACCTCGCTCACGCTCCCGCGCCGGGTGGCGACTACCGGAGTTCCGCACGCCATCGCCTCGATCATCACGAGCCCGAACGGCTCATCCCACTGAATCGGAAAGAGCAGCGCGGCAGCGTCGCGGAGCAGCGTATTTTTTTTTGCGAAATCCGCAGGGCCGAGCCACTGCACGCGATCTCCGTCGATCAGCGGGCGGATTTTTTGCTCAAAGTAGTGCTCCTCCGAGCCATTCTGCGGAACTCCGGCGAGCACGATGGGCATCCCCGCAGCCTGCGCAATTTGTATGGCGCCGAGCGGGTTTTTTTCAGGCGACATCCGGCCGAGAAACGCGACATATTTTCCGCGCTCAAAAGAAGCCGTGTACCGCGAAAAATCCACGCCGTTGTGCACCACCGGGAACTTGCGTCCGAGCCGCTCCGACGCGCCTTTGATCTGCGCGTGGCTGATTCCGCACACCGGCACTTCAGGGAACCTCCGCATCGCCCATTCATCGTCTGTATGCGGGCTCGTATGGAAGGTGAAAAGGCAGGGTGTTTTCGAGGCCGCACCAAATGGCAGCCATCCCGTCGGCAGATGGGCGTGAATCACGTCGAAATCGCCTTGCCGGGCCATCGCCAGCGCGAGCGCGGCGCTCATGTAATACTCGTGCATCAGCGCCTCGCCACGCCCCATCAGCGCGGAGAGATTGCCAGGAATCACGGCTTCGAGGCGCGCCTTCGTCCGGCAATCGCCGCTGGCAAAAAGCGTTACATCATGCCCGCGATCCACGAGTTCGTCGCAGAGCAGAGCGAGCAGTAATTCGATGCCGCCATACGTTGCCGGCGGGATCGGCGTCCACAGAGGAGCGATTTGAGCGATACGAAGCGGGCTTCCATTTTTCAATTTCATGCGTATAAGTGCGACGATGCTAGCCCGACTCATCCGTTCGCCAATCCGCCATTTAACTCTCACCGCCATTTTTGTGGCCGGGGTCGCTGCTGCCCAGGAGGCGGCAATTCCTGTAAAACCGTTCATTACACCGACACCTGAACCGGCGGAAAATAAACCCGCTGTGACGTCTGTCACGCCTGCCGGAGAACCGGAGGTGGCTCGGGCAATCCTTGTAAACAAGCGGGAACTGACCGCGCAACTCCAGATTTTTCTCGATCAGCAAATGTTCAGCCCCGGCCGAATCGACGGCAGCCCCGGACGCTTCGTCACCAACGCGCTCAAACGCTGGCAACGCTCCAAGAATCTGCCGGAAACCGGTGAGGTGGATGAAAATGTGCCGCTCGACAGCGTGTATCCGGTTTATTCCTTCCACACCTTCGACAAGGCCGAGCTAAAATACGTCGGCAATCTTCAAACGAAGCCTTCGGAGCAGGCGAAGGTGAAATACCTGCCTTACGCCAGCTACACCGAGTTTCTTTGCGAGCGTTACCATTGCTCCGTCGAGTTCCTCATGAAACTCAATCCGGGGCAGAAATTCAACAAACTCGCTCAGGGCGACCAGATTCGCGTGCCAAACGTCGCCCCTTTTAAAATCGAGGACATGCCGCCGACCGGGAATCTCCCCGAGAAGCCGGAATATGCAAACCGCCGTATCGTCGTAACCCGCAAGGACACGATTCTCGACCTTTATGAAAACGACGCGCTCATCGCCAGTGTGCCCATTGCTCCAGGTTCCTCGGCGCACCCGACGCCCCCTGGAAAATGGCGCGTCCTCGGCGTCGCTTCCATGCCCACTTTCCGGTGGGATAAAGGAGTTCTAAACAGCGGTGTTCGGACCTCGGAATTCTTCATGTTGCCGGCCGGGCCGAATAATCCCGTCGGTGTAGGCTGGATCGGCCTCAGTAAGGCTGGGATCGGCATCCACGGCACGAACAACCCGAACAGCATCGGATCCTTTGCCAGCCACGGATGCATGCGCACGGCGAACTGGGATATTTCCCGTCTCGCCCACATGATCACAAAAGAAACGCCCGTGGAGATAAAATGAGCCTTTTTTCATTGAGATCCCGACTTTTTTTTGTGCTTCGGAAATCAATGCTGGTGAGGGATTCCACGTGGATATGCGATTTTCGAAGAAAGTTTGTAACAAAAAACTCTTGCACAACGAATAGAAGATTGTAACTACTGAGCTCAAGCATCAGCCGAGTGGCTGGTAAAATTCCAAAAAATCCCTTGCGCGCTTCAACTAATCGCTTAAAACTACTCCAATGAACATCACCCTCGAACTTAAAAAAGTCGCTCTCGCAGTATCCATCGCACTCATCGCCGCTCCTGCCTTCGCGCAGACCACGGCGACAACGGACCCGGTCGGGTTTGTAACGCAGGCATTGGCTGCAAACGCCGATTCCTACATTTACATCCCGTTCAAGCGAAATCCTGATTTTGCTGGCGCTACGGCGGGCGCAGTTTCGGGTGCGGGCAACAACGTAATCACTGCTGCGTCTTCGAGTTGGACTGTTGATCAGTTTGCTGTAAACGCCACGAACTTCAAGCCGCGCTATTACGCGCTGATTCGCAGCGGCGCGAAAGCCGGAATGTTCTACACGATTTCGAGCAACACAGCGAACACACTGACGCTGGATTTGGCCGGTGATTCAATTGCGGCCGGTGTGGTTGCCGGGACAACGTTCCAAGTATGTGCATATGACACCTTGGGTTCGATTTTTCCTAGCGGAACCGGCGTAAACGGCAGCGCAACCCACTCACTTGGTGCGCGTCAGACAGAAGTCTTCCTTCCTGACCAGGTCACATCCGGTGTGGACTTGGCACCAGCTGCGTCTTATTATTACTTCACAGGCACAGGACAGGGTGGTCCAGGGTGGCGCAAGGCGGGTGCCATCAGCACGATTGTGAACGACGAAGTGCTTTATCCTGATAACTACTTCATTGTTCGGCACAATGTAGCGACTGCTACGAGCCTTACTCAAATGGGGACCGTGCAAATTGGCCAGGTGCAGCTTCCGTTGAGCACGCTCGCAACAGGCGAGAACCAAGATATCGCAGTGGCAATCCCCGTGCCTGCGAGTCTTTCGCTCACGCAGAGCAACTTGTTTGAGTCCGGCGCATTTGCTGGGAGTTCATCGCACTCACTCGGAAGCCGTAAGGATGAGCTTTACGTTTGGGATAACTCGGTAGTCGCGACCAGCAAGTCTCCTGATGTGCAGTATTACTACTTCACCGGTGCCGGCCAAGGCGGACCAGGTTGGCGCAAAGCTGGCGATATCAATACGATTCGCAATTCGGAGGTCGTTGTCGCACCGGGTAAAACTATTGCCATTCGCAAAAAGACGCTCGGGGCACCTTCGACAACTTTCTGGACGGTCACTCCTTCCAGCTTTTACGCACCTTAGTCGTAACACCCCACCGCTGACATTGATCCCAATTATAACCCAACAACAAACTCTATGAATAAAACCGCCCTTATCACAGTTGCTCTTGCCGGAATGGCACTGAGTTCCGCTGAGGCAACAATCGTAATTAATCTTCAAGCCGATACCATTCGCGACTTTAATGGCGTCGCTGCACCGATGAACTCTCTTGCGTTTATCGTTGCGAGCACTGCTGACGCAAACTTCGGCTCAATTCTGCCGGGTTCGAGCACTGCAGTTGGTACTTTGATTGACGGTGCTGACGATTATATCGTTGGTGTGATCCCAAATGCCGCTTGGGCGGATGTTGGCGTGATCGATTTTGCGAAGACTTTTAACGTATCTACAATCCCCGGCTGGAATGCGGGGGATCGTCTCGGTCTCGTATGGATCCCTGCACTGGGTAGCGGAGCCAGCACAATTGCTAGTGGCGCTCGCTACGGTTTTTATTCCAATACCTCGGCGATTGATGGCACGCAGTCATGGTTCACTCCCGGAGAGACATTCACTCGGAATTTGGGCTTTTATACGTCCGATGCGGGAATTTTCGGCCCACCAGTGCCATCGTCTAACACTCCTGCTTCGGCTCAAGCTGCCACGGTTGTTGGCGTTCCTGAGCCTACATCGGTTTTTCTTGTCGCTGTTGGAGCGGCTGGTCTGATGATGCGTCGTCGTCGTCAGAGTTAAGCGAAAAGCTCACGAACATCTGTTTCAGCGAAGGCAAGCCGAAAGGCTTGCCTTCGTTCGTTTGTGAATAGGACAGTTGCGACTGCGAGCTGACAAGGACATTTCGTGGCGTTCGCTCGGAACGGATTCGGTTTTGGATTATCCAGAGACCCGAAACTGGGCCAAGCGGTTAAACCAAGGAAAGGCAGTTAAGGCCCGCGAAAAGCGCGAAGGAACACGAAATCAAGCAGTTGGGAAAAGACAGATTCTATCCAAGCGGGCGAAGGCTTTCTCTTTCGTCAGGCGTTTTTCGCGCTTTTTGCGCCTTTCGCGGGCTCAACTGCTTTTTCCAAGTTCGATCACCCGCATCGCGAATAACGCTTCTCAACTCTTACTCATTATTGCGCGGCGTCAGCGGGAGCACGAGCAGGAGCAAGAGTAAGAGTAAGAAGTAATCCCATTTCTTTTGAGCCGTTCAGCAGTCTGTTGAAAAACGCATCCTCTCTTACTTCATGCTCATGCTCGTGCTCTTGCTCGCTGTTTCCCACCTCTGAAAACTGAGCATGAGCATGAGTATGAGGTAAGATCGGCGTTCCGCGGTTTTTCAACAGCCCGCCAGCCGATCCTCCTTCGCCTTATCCAGTCTCAATCGCGTTTTTTCGAAATATCAACGCAACTCTGAGCGTTCGAACGGATTCAAGGTGCAGATGTCTAACGAAGCCTGTTCGCGAAGCTTGCATTGGCGTCGTTGACACTGCTTCTATCCAATCCCAAATACCGCATGCCGCAATTTCGCTATACCGCCCGGGACTCCAGTGGACAACTGGTGGACGGAGTCATCACTGCAAATGATCGTGCAGGAGCTATTTCACAGGTCGAACAGAAGAAATTTACTCCGATCAAGATTGTGGTTTCGGAAGGTGCATCGGCCGCTGAGTCGCCGGTGAAGGCGTTGCCTGCACCTGGTGGCGAAAGGGCGGGGGAGAAAACTCTTGCCAAACTGGAGGCCAAACAGCCGGCGACCAAAACCTCTGCTGCTTCCGCGAAGAATGGTACGGCCACTTCCTCGGCAAGCCCGGTGCCGACCGTGACGACGATCAGCCACTCACAGCAGTATCTCTTTTGCGAGCAACTCGCGCATCTGCTCAGCGCGGGAATGACGCTCGACGAGTCGCTCGGCGTGCTCGTGAAACGGTTGAAGCAGCCAAAACTCCAGGCTCTTTCGCGGTCGCTTCATCAATCACTCATCGACGGCCGGAGTCTCTCGCAGGCGATGAAGGATTTCCCGAAGATTTTCAATTCGCTGTTTGTGAACATGATTTCTGCGGGCGAGGCCTCGGGCTCGCTGTCGCTCATTTTGCGCCGCCTTACTACGTATCTCGCGGATATCAAATCCCTCCGCGACCGCGTGCAGCAAGCGCTCATGTATCCTGCTTTCCTCGTCGTGGCAGGCATCGGACTCATCCTCGTTTTCATGACGACAATGGTTCCCCAACTCACCAGCTTTTTCAAAGACACCAACGCAAAGCTCCCGGCAGTGACGAAAATGCTCATCGATGCGAACGACATCCTTACGGGCTACTGGTGGGCGATTGCAGGCGCGATTGTTGGCGCATTTGTGCTCTTCAAGGCTGCGGTCGCGAGCCCTGCGGGAAAGCTGGCTTGGCACAAATTCAAATGGCACGTGCCCGTTTTCAGCCGGATTCCGCGTTACCGTTTTTATGCACAATTTGCCCGGACGCTCGGGACGCTCACTGAAAACGGCGTGACGCTTCTGCGAGCGCTGGAACTCCTCGAAGATGTCGCGGACAATGAATTCGTCCGCCTTCGTATGTTGGACCTGCGCGCCTCGGTAGTCGATGGTGCAACGCTTTCCGGAGCGTCTGCTCCCCAGAACATTTTCCCAGAGATGTTTGTGGACATGATGGGTGTCGGCGAACAAACCGGTAAGTTTTCCGATACGATGAATCTCATCGCCGACGTATATGAGCGCGAACTCGACAAGCAGGTGCAGGTGGTCAGCACGTTGATTCCGCCAATGGTGATGGTTGTGATCGCTGCGGTCATCGGTGTCGTGATTTACGGAATTCTTGTGGCAGTCTTCAATCTTACCTCCGGCGTTCAAACGCATCGATGAGCCGCATTCTTCCAATTCATGATCTTGCAAATCGAACGCGGTATCCGATAGGTTCGCGGTTCATGGTTCGCTCAGTCATCGCAGCACTCATTCTTGCCTGTTCCGGCGCTTTTGCGGAGCTTGCCGAGCAGCCTGCGCCGTTCTCTGCGTGGCTCGATTTCAATGTGCTGGGCCGCGCGAATGCCCCGCAGCCTTCGCTTCCGATATGGTTTGAGTCCTTCCAGAGCGACACGCATCCCGCGAGCATTTCTTCACCGCCGCACACGGTATTTCGGCTGCGGATGCGCCGGATGCCGACTTTGCATCACGACGTGTTGTTGCGCGTTTACTTTGATGATTTGCCCGACATGCAGCCGATTGTGAGCGCGTGGACGGAAACCGGTCGCGAGCGCTATCGCAGCGATCCGTTGGGCACGGGTATCGGCCTGCCGACGCAGGATTCCGTGGTGGTTCCGATTGATGACACGGATTATATCGACGTGGATGTTCCGGGTGATGGAACGAATGTCCGTGGGGCTTTCATCACTTCGTTGAAAACGGCGGAAACGAAACATGCATTCGATTTTAATCACCTGCCGCTGGTCAGCGATCCGTTTGGAAAAGTCCCCAATATGAGGCAATTGCAGGATGATGAGCTGATCTTTGGCCGGGTTCGCGCGATGTTGGATGAAGAAATCGTGCGACTCGACCCACGTGGCGATTCTTCCGAAGAGTGGACATTCGAACTTACTGCGCAACCGCTCACGGCAATCCTTTCATTCGATGTTTTGAATGCCGACCTCACTGCTCCTCCGATGGTTTCGGTCAATGACGGCAAGCCCGTGGCCGCGAGCATCCACTGGCCGGATTTGTCGGACCCGGGATTTCGGGGCGAAGCGCGTGCTCTCGAGCCGGGGCTAAGATTTCAGTACACCGGATGGCTTCGCGCGCAAGTGGTGGTGCCGGGATTCCAAATGACGGCGGGGATGAACAAATTTACCGTAACTTTGTCAGATGAGAGTGGTTCAATTGCCATCCGCAACATCGAGTTGCAGCTCAAACAAAACTGGAAACACTTCGACTACATCCTGACTCCCGTAAAATAATGAAACCGCTCTCTACATTTCGCCGCAACGCAGTCGCCGCATTCACACTTTTGGAAATCATGCTCGTCGTGATGATCATCGCACTCCTCGCCGGTTCCGCCATTTATCTCATGCGCGGCAACGTCGATAAGGCAAAGGAAGTCCGGGTCATGTCCGACGTGCAAAATATCCTCACTCAAGTCCAGCTCTATGAAACGCTGAATGGCGGACGTCTTCCGACGAATGAGGAAGGCTTGGCTGCGCTCGTGAAGCCGAAGAAAGGCCGGCCCCTTATGCCTGATGTTCCGAAGGATCCGTGGGGCGAGGAATATCGTTTTCGCATCCCGGGAACGAAGAGCAAACAGGGTTATGATGTATTCTCGTCCGGTCCAGACCGCAAGGTAGGTACCGATGACGATCTTGGAAATTGGGACTAGTTCCACTCTGGCAACGGACGGCATTTGCTGTGGTTGCCCTGAACGGATATCGCGTTGCCATCATGCTTCGGTTGCCCGTCATCATTGCCGTCTGTTTTGCTGCGATGAAAGCAATTGCGGCTGGAGAGTATGAGCTCGATGCCGCGCCGCATGATTATTGGAAGCGTCCGCTAAAGGACCCGTTTACAAAGTTCATGGGCGAGGTGGAATCGGGGCGGGTGAAGCTCGATGGCAGCGGGGAATTGCCGTATCTGCTCTCCCTCCTCAAGGCGTTGAACGTGCCGGTCACTTCGCAGATGCTGGTTTTCTCAAACACCAGCCTTCAACTGCGGCTCATTTCTCCACGAAATCCCCGGGCGCTTTTTTTTAATGAGGATGTGTACGTCGGTTACATCCCCGGCGGACGGATCGAGATCGTATCTCTCGATCCCGAAGTCGGCGGGATTTTCTATATCTTCGACATTCCGCGGGACGGCAGCGCATTTCGCGCGGAACGCTCGGACCGGTGCATGAACTGCCATGCTAAAGAGGAGACATTTTACGTTCCCGGACTCTTCGTGAAATCCGTCGTGCCGCTTCCGACAGGCGGTAGTTTGCAGGCATTCCGGCAGAAGCAAAGCGGGCACGCGATTCCTTTCGCAGAGCGTTTCGGCGGATGGTACGTGACGGGAAAGCACGGGATCGCGGAGCACTGGGGAAATGCCCTCGGGCGGAATTCATCGGAGGGAGTTTTGCAAAAACTGCCGCTGGAACCCGGTCGAATATTTGACTACGCCCGCTATCCGATGCCGAGCAGCGACATCCTTCCGCAATTGCTCCATGAGCACCAGGTCGGTTTTGTGAACCGCGTGCTGGAGGCGACCTACAAGACGCGCGAATTGCTCCACGCGAGCGGCGGAAAGCTGACGACTGCAGACTCCGCGTTGCTTGATGACAAGGCAAAGGCGCTCGTCCGTTACATCCTTTTCGCCGATGAAGTGCCGCTTCCCGGTGTGGAGGGTGATGCGGCTTTCAAGGCGGATTTCCAAAAAGCGGGCGTTGCCTTGAGTGGAGCGTCGCTGCGTGAGTTCGACTTGAAGACGCGCATATTCAAATACCGGTGCAGCTACATGATTCACGGCGCTGTTTTTGCCGGCCTTCCGCGGGAGATGAAGTTACGCGTCTATCGGCAGCTTGCGACGGCGCTGAATGAGGCGCAGCCGGACAAGGCCTACGCATATTTGCCGGTGGCGGAAAAGCGCGCGATTCGCACTATTTTGAAGGGGACGTTGAAAGACGCACCTGCCGGTTGGTTTTGACGAACGGGCGTTTGCCGCGATACATCGGGGTATGCAGCAGCAACATCTCGACGACCTTTTCGCCTTTATTCGTTTTCCCAGCGTCTCCACGGAGCCGCGTCACAAAGACGATGTTGCCGCGTGTGCCGAATGGCTGGCGCAAAAATTGACTTCCATCGGACTCACTGCGCAAATTCACAAGACAGCCGGGCATCCCATCGTCACAGCGCGCAACGAGCACAGAGCGGGACGGAAGACGGTGATGATTTACGGGCACTACGATGTGCAGCCCGTCGATCCCGTGAATGAGTGGACGAGTCCGCCGTTCGAGCCGGTCGTCCGCGACGGCGTCATCTACGCGCGCGGCTCGACGGATAACAAAGGGCAGATTCTCGGGCATGTGCTCGGGGTGGGGGAAACGATGAAAGAGAAGGGCGATGTGCCGGTGAACCTCATCTTTCTCATGGAGGGCGAGGAGGAGTTGGGCAGCAAAAATCTGGAGGCATTCCTTGTTGAAAATCGCGAACTGTTGAAGTGCGACATCATCGCAATCAGCGACACGGGAATGGTCGCTCGCAATACTCCGACGTTCACCTACGGCCTGCGAGGAATCGCCGCGATGGAACTCCGTGTGAGCGGCCCTTCGACGGACCTGCATAGCGGCATCTACGGTGGAGCGGTGATGAATCCCGCCACGGCCATCGCACGCATCGTCGCGTCGCTCCACGGGCCGGATGGCCGCGTGGCGGTGCCGGGATTTTACGACGATGTCGCACCGCTCCAGCCGTGGGAGCGCGAGGCGTGGCAGAAGCTTCCATTCGGCGACGCCGAGATTCAGTCGGTCACCGGCGTGCCGGAGCTTTTCGGCGAAGCAGGATACAGCAATGTCGAGCGCACTTGGGCGCGACCGACTGCGGAGGTGAATGGCATCTGGGGCGGATTCCAAGGGACCGGAAGCAAGACCGTGATTCCGCGCGAGGCATTTGCTAAACTCACCTTCCGCCTTGTGCCTGCGCAGCGTCCAGCGGACGTCATGGCCAAAGTGCGGGCACATTTAGTGGCGCACACGCCGCCGGGAATCCGGCTGGAAATCAGCGATGGCCACAGCGGGGAACCTTACGCTACAGACCCGCATTCTGCATTCGGGAAGGCCGCGCAACGTGCGCTGGCGGTCGCCTTTCCCGGCAAGGAACTCGCGCTGATTCGTGAAGGCGGGAGCATCCCGATTGTGACCACTTTCAAGCGCGTCCTTGGTGTGGAGACGCTGTTGCTCGGCCTCGCGCTTCCGGACTGCCGCGCGCATGCACCGGACGAAAACTTCCCGATCGAGAATTTTGTCGCGGGCATCCGCCTGAATCGTGCGTTGCTCGACGAACTCGCCCGTTGAACCTGTGAGTGCGGCAGGGCGTTTCGGACGATGGTTCGGCAGCAGTCTGCTGTCGCTCTGCTTTCCACCGCATTGCGCAGTTTGCGGGCTGTCCACCCCGGCCGGATGCCATCTCTGTGAGACATGCGCGGAAGAGGTGGAGCGCATCCGGGAACCGCGGTGCGCAAAATGTTCTTCTCCGTTCCACGGCGCGATCACGGAGGTATTTGTCTGTGCGAATTGCGAGCAGCGCGAACTCCACTTCGACTGCGCGGTTTCGTGCTACCTCAGCACCGGACCTGTCCGGGAGTTTATTCACGGCTTCAAATATCTGCGGCGCACGTTCCTTCGTCACACACTCGCAGGCTGGCTGGCGGAGGCGCTGCATGATCAGCGCATGATTGTGCAGCCGTTCGATGCTTTGGTGCCCGTGCCGCTCCACCACGTCCGCCGGCGGGAGCGGGAATTTAATCAGGCCGAAGTGCTTGCAAAATTGATCGCGCCGGTGGCCGGAAAACCTGTGTGGGATGCGCTCAAGCGGGTTCGAAACACCCCGACGCAAACTCGTCTCGACCGGAGCGAACGCATGGAAAACCTGCGGGGAGCGTTCAAAGTCCGCCGTCCGATGCAGGTGAAAGAGCGGCATTTAGTGCTCGTGGACGATGTATTTACCACCGGGAGCACCGTGGAGGAATGCAGCAGGGTGCTTTTGAAATCAGGCGCGGCTTCTGTCCGGGTCATCACGATTGCACGGGCATGACCGATTTTAGTTAATTTGAGTCTCCACTTGCGCACGGCGAAGTGTGAGCTTAACTGGATACTGTCATGTCCGATTCGCACTCTGAAAAAGCTTGGGATGAGTTCAAATGGGAGCGTTTTCTCCAGGAACAGGAGCAACGTACCGAGAAATACATCGAGCTCATCGAAAAGTATATGGACCACCCCCAGCGCGACGAGATTATCGCCCGCGAAATGGGTTGGAAACACATGCTCGACGGAGAGTCTCGCGATTGGGAAGAGGAGGTCGATGCGGCTTTCGAAGATGAGGGTTCCGGGAAAGCGGACGGCTCTCAGGAAGGTGTCGCGGGATTTGGATTCGAGCGAAATCCAATTTATCAGAAGGCGTTGAGCTTTAATGACGAGCTCGACGAAATGATCGAGAGCTCAGACGAAAAAGTGAAGGAGCATCCTGCGATGCACGCGCTGACCAATCAAGTGAACATCGCCACGGCGAAGCTGGTGGCCGCTTTGAACGACGACGACGTGGAGGAACTTGGTATGAGCATCGCCTACTTAAAGCGGGCCCTGGCTGCGCTCAACTTGGCGCTGAACGCAACGCTGCATTTGCTGGAAGGCGGATTTATCGGGGAACTCGTTTTCGGGGTGCTCCGCGGGCGGATTTTCGATATTCGCGATGACATCGTGACGACCGTCGGCGAGTACCGTGCGGAGTTCCGCCGCCGCCATGGCCGGAACTGAACCTTGTTCGCAGAGGATGGACGCGGCGCGCGCCGCTGTGTAGCGTGGGGAGAAATGGATAGCGAACTGGGAAAAATCACCGAAGCGATTCTGTGCTCGTACCATGCGGGCGGTGGAATCAATCATGTGGACGGCGCAAATCTGCCGTCCAAGCGGGCTATCGCGTCGATTTGCGAAGACTTGCTGCAGCTTCTGTTTCCGGGGTTTCACGATGCCGAGCCGATTCACAGCACGCACCTCCAGCGGGTCACGAGCCATCGTGTTTACAGCATCGCGGAGAGGCTTGCGGAGGAGATTTGCAAGAGCCTTCGGCTCGACGAACCGGACTGTCCAAACGCGCAGGCCACCCGGCTTGCTCACCAGTTTTTGAGCGGGTTGGTGCGTGTCCGGGAGCTGCTTAAGACGGACGTCGAAGCGGCTTATCAAGGGGACCCTGCGGCGGGCGCGACGGACGAGGTGATTCTCAGTTATCCGTTCATCGAGGCAATCGCGGTTCAGCGCAGCGCGCATGTTCTTTACGCGCTGGAGGTGCCGATTATCCCGCGGATGATGACGGAGTGGGCGCACAGCCGGACGGGCATCGACATTCATCCGGGGGCGCATATCGGAAGCCACTTTTTCATCGACCACGGAACGGGTGTGGTAGTGGGCGAGACGAGCGTGATTGGCACGCACGTGAAGCTCTATCAGGGTGTTTCGCTCATCGCAAAATCGCTCGCGGGCGGGCAGACATTGCGCGGGCAGAAGCGGCATCCGACCATCGACGACCACGTGACCATTTACGCAAACGCGACCATCATGGGCGGCGACACCACGATTGGCAGCGGCTCCACGGTGGGAGCCAGCGTCTTTCTCACCCACAGCGTCCCGCCGCGGTCCCTCGTCCTCGCGGAGGGAATGGGCGTGAAAGTGCTCGATAAAAACAAGGGCATTTCCGGCGCCGACGATTGGGTCATTTGATGCATCACACCTGCGCTTGAGCTTCTCACCGGAATCGTTACCATCCATTAAATGCCGTCCAACCGCTTTACAGCTTTCGCGCTCGCTTTCTTGATCGGGCTTCCTCTTCCTGCGCAGCAGCCAGAGGGAGTGTCGAGCATCACCCGGCCCGAAGAACCGGAGGTGCGGCGCCCTGTCGTAATCTCGCGTCCGGGCCAGAATGGGGCCGCTCCCTCGCATGTCCCGGCAATGTCGCCCGCGACTCCACCCACGATTGCATCGGCAAAGCCCGTGACGCCTGCGCCGGTGACCATTCAGCCGACATGGGAGACGCAGAAGCTCGCACGCAGCTACACATTTACGATCCCTGCGCCGCGCGGCCAGATCACTGACCGGAACGGCGTGCCGCTTGCACGCAATCGGGTGGCGCAAAACCTGGCGGTCGTTTTTCCGACGCCGCCAAAATTTAGCGATGCAGAAGCGCAGCGATTCATTTCAGATCAGGTCGCGACAGCCTCGCGATTGCTCGGCCGCCCCGTGTCCATGGACCTGGACAAGGGGCTGAAGCATTACAAAAACCGCGGAATCATACCGATGGTGATAGCGATTGACCTTAATGCAAACGAGGTTGCGTCGGTGCAGCGGGCAAACTCTCCGGGGCTCATGCTCCAGCCGGTTTATCTCCGTCATTATCCGCAGGGGAAATCCGCCGGGCATATCGTCGGATATGTAGGCCGGATGGGCAACACGTTGACGGGCCCCGTAGAGACCAACGAACTGCTGTGGCCACAGGTCGAGGGGCGCGATGGACTGGAACTCGCTTTCAACGAACAGCTCTCGGGGAAAAACGGAGCGCTTTTTGTGTCGTATGACGCGGAGGGCCGGAAGTCAGAGGAACGAGTGATGGTCCCGCCGACGCCCGGGCAGAACGTTGTCACGACGATCGACATGAAGCTCCAGAGAGCGGTCGAGGGCTCTCTTGCTGCGGCGAACAGGCCTTGTGCAATGGTTGTGATGGATTGCAATACCGGGGAGATTGTGGCGATGGCGTCGATGCCAAACTATGATCCGAATATCTGGATTCCAACAATTACGCAGGACGAGCTCGCTGCTTTGAACAATCCGGACAGAAACGATCCGCTCATTCCGCGGGCATTCCGCGCTGCGTACCCGCTCGGCTCTGTGTTTAAGGTTTTCACAGGGCTTGCGTCACTCAATGAAGGCAAGGTGGACCCGGATGACGAATTCGGGGGCGAGGCCTACATCACAATCGAAGGCCGCAAGTACTGGGACCATACGAAGCGGGATACAGGGGCCCATAATTTCATCAGCGCGCTCACCATGAGTTGCAATACGTACTTCTACCGGATGGGGATGAAGACGGGATTTGCGGCGATCACGGATTACGCGCACAAGCTGGGATTCGCGAGCAAGACGGGCATTCCGATCAACGCAGAAGAACCGGGGACTCTCAATGATGTGGAAACCATCCTGAAAGTGGACAAAAGGAAGGCCGGACTGGGTGACCTCGCGAATCTTTCAATTGGGCAGGGATTGACCACGGTGACTCCATTGCAGGTAGCCAAGGCGATGACTGCGGTCGCCAATGGCGGAACAGTTTACCAGCCACGGCTGGTTCTTCAGGTGCAGAGCGTCGATGACAAGGTGAGCATCGGATACGACGTTCGTGTCAGGTATCAGTTCGATATCAGCAAGGAAGTCATCAACACCATGCGAAAGGCAATGTTCGCCGTCGTGAACGGGAAAGGGGGGACCGCGCACGCCGCGCAGAATCCGACGATGTCGCTCGCCGGCAAGACCGGGACCGCACAATGGGGATCCGGTAAAAAAGAGCGGGTCGCTGCATGGTTTGGCGGGTACGCGCCCGCGAACAAGCCTCAGTGGGCGTTTGCGGCGGTATATGAAGGGAAACGGGGGGACGATGCGGTCCATGGCGGTTCAAATGTCGGCCCCATCATCAGCCGTGCGCTGAAGAACTTCCCGAAGCCGGAGCCCGAGAAGAAAGAAGGCAGCTCGAAAAAGAACAAGAAGAGTCGGATGGATGACAATTCGGACGCGGACGATGAAGACGCACCCAAGAAACCGCGTCGTCGAAGAGCCGAGCCCGACGAAGTCGTCCAGTAGCGAATGGAGACCGCATTTGTCCTGGGTGCGGGGCTCGGTACCCGGCTGCGCCCACTCACCAATCGCCGGCCCAAGCCGCTGATTCCGCTCGGCAATCGCCCGTTAATCACCTGGGCATTTGATCATTTGATCGGCTGCGGCGTGCGGCGGTTCGTGGTGAACACTCACTGGCGCGCGGAGCGGTATGCCGAATTTTTCCCCGACGGAAATTGGCGCGGATGCCCGATCCATTTCATCGAAGAAACGCCCGACGTTTTGGAGACCGGCGGCGGGATCTGGAATGCGCGCGAGTTGCTGCATGATGGTCCGTTTATCGTGTACAATGGCGATATCCTCAGCGATCTCCCGCTGGCCCGCGCAATCGAGCATCACCGATCCGCGCGAAATGAGGTCACGCTTTTCCTGCGCTCGAGCGGCGAGAATCGAAATGTGACGTTTGACGAATCATCCGGCTGTATCCTTGATCTTCGCCGCCAACTGCGTCCGGAACTGGAGCCGCATTTTCTTTTTACGGGAATCTATTTGGTGGAGCCACAGTTCATCGACCGCATTCCGGCCGCGCAGAAAATATCGGTCGTGCCGGTGTTTCACGACATGATTCAAGCGGGAGCCAGGCTCGGCGGTATCGTGCTGGACGATGGTGACTGGCGCGATCTCGGCACACGCGACGAATACCTCGCCGCAGACCGTGCGGCGACCGGCACCGCCAACTCCGTGCACCCGTCTGCGACCATCGGCGAAGGCGCAGCGCTTGAAAATTGCATCGTCTGGGAAAACGCCACTGTCGCTCCGGGGGCCGTTCTGACGCGATGTATCGTGACCGATGGAGCCCATGCGGAAGGGAAGGCGACCGGCAGGGATTTTGAGGGCGGAGCGGCATGAGCTTGCACTGAGGGCTCCGAACCCGCAATCAGTTGAGGGATGCAAGTACCGCTGCTCGATCTCCGTGCGCAATATGCGCCGCTCAAGTCCCAGTTTCTCGCCGCCATCGAGGAAGTCTGCGATTCACAGTCCCTCGTGCTCGGACCAAAGACCGAGTCGTTTGAGGCGGCCGTGGCTGCATACAGCGGCGCACGACATGCCATCGGGTGCAGCAGCGGCACGGATGCGCAGCTCATGCTCCTCATGGCGCTCGGTATCGGCCCCGGCGACGCGGTCATCACGACGCCATACACCTTTTTTGCCACGGCAAGTTGCATCGCCCGGGTCGGCGCGCGGCCTGTGTTTGCGGACATCGACCCGGCGACCTACAACATCTGCCCGGCTTCCGTAGAAGAGGTGCTGAAGAAGACGAAGAACGTGAAAGCGATTATCCCTGTTCACCTTTTTGGATGCTGCGCGGACATGGCGGCGCTGCGGATAATCTCCGGGCGCCACGGCGTTCCGATTCTCGAAGACGCTGCACAGGCTCTTGGCGCGGAGCACGCGCTGGGCAGAGCCGGAACGATGGGAGATGCGGGGTGGTTTTCATTTTACCCGACGAAAAACCTTGGCGCTTTTGGCGATGCGGGAATGGTCGTTTGTAACGACGATGAACTCGCCGCAAAGCTGCGCGCGTTCCGCAATCATGGCATGGAAGTGCGCTACTACCACAAATACATCGGCGGAAATTTCCGCATTGATGCAATCCAAAGTGCGGTGCTCCACGTGAAGCTGCCTCATCTGAATACGTGGAGCGCAGGGCGGCGCGCGCGGGCTTCATACTACCGCCGAATGTTCGCGTTGCATGCGATGGAACGATGGCTCACCCCTCCCGTGGAGCCGTGGAAGGAAACGTGTCTCCCGAACCATCACATCTACAATCAATTCATCGTCCGCGCTCCGCGCCGCAATGATTTGCGGGCGTACTTGGGCGCGGCGGGAATCAGCACCGAGATCTACTATCCGCTCCCGCTTCACTTGCAGGAGTGCTTTCGCGACCTTGGCTACAAGCCCGGCGATTTTCCTGAGTCCGAGCGTGCAGCGATGGAGACCATGGCGCTGCCGATCTATCCGGAGATGACGAACGATCAGCAGGCATACGTCGTCGATAATATCGGAGCGTTCTTCCGCTAATATCCATGCAAGCCTACCTCGATTTACTCCGGCTCGTTCTTGAAAAGGGACACTTCAAAGCCGACCGCACCGGCACCGGTACCTATAGCGTTTTCGGAGCTCAGACGCGCTTCGATTTGTCCGCCGGTTTTCCTGTGCTCACGACGAAGAAGCTTCATTTGCGGAGCATCATCCACGAACTCCTGTGGTTTTTGAAAGGCGAGACGAATATCCGCTATCTGCGCGAAAATGGTGTGACAATCTGGGACGAATGGGCCGACTCAGAGGGGAACCTCGGTCGCGTGTATGGCGCGCAATGGCGCGACTGGCGCACTGCGGACGGTGGTCATGTGGACCAGATAGCCAACGTGATCGATCAAATTAGGAAGAACCCCGACAGCAGGCGTCTTATCGTGAGTGCATGGAATCCCGGTGAAATCAACGGGATGGCGCTTCCGCCCTGCCACGCACTGTTCCAGTTTTTCGTGCTCGACGGCCGGTTGAGCTGCCAGCTCTACCAGCGCAGCGCGGACCTCTTCCTTGGGGTTCCGTTCAACATCGCGAGTTACGCGTTGCTCACATTGATGATTGCGCAAGTCTGCGGTCTGAAGCCGGGTGAATTTGTGCACACGTTCGGCGACTTGCACCTTTACTCGAATCACCTTGAGCAGGCGCGGCTACAGCTCACACGCGACCCGCGGCCGCTGCCCGACATGAAACTGAATCCGGAAGTGAAAGACCTCTTCGGGTTCCGTTTCGAGGACTTCACTCTCGAAGGCTACGACCCGCATCCGGCGATCAAGGCACCGATTGCGGTTTAGGGTTTTCGAGCGGCGGCAAGGGTCCGCCTTTGATCGCGTGATCCAGCGCTTTCTCGAAGTCCATCGCCTTGATCTCTTTTGCAAACTCCTCGTCGTTGGCGAGCGTTACCACTTTTTCGTTTCGCAGTAGCTTGAGGTAGCTCTTGCTCGCAAGGAGTTCCGACACACCGGCATCGTTTTTGAGTCTCTCAATCTTCGGGTGATGAGCCAGCGCGGCGACGCCCGGGTACGAAAGAAATCGGTCCACGGATTCCTCACGCGAAACCATCAGCCCGAGCTTGAAAAGGAGCGCATAAACATTGGGCGGCACGCGATCGACCTTGTGAAAAATCTCGCCCGTGGTTCCTTCGTTGAGCGCTTCATTCAGCTTCGCGAGACCTTTGACGAGTGCGTTCGGCTCCTCCTGCGGAAACAATCCGCTGGCAGGCTTCAGCTTCGCGGCTTCCGCGTCATCACTGGATGCCTGGACCTTCGATGCAGCCAGCGTCCCCATCATCCGAATCGTGTAATAACTCACCACGAAAAGGACGAGCGAGAATGCGAGCCCGAGTAGAGCGCCGAGGATGCCTGAACGCATCCGGCTGCTCTTCACGACAATGTCTTTCGTCCTCTTAAAAAGCACCCGGCTCAGCGCATGGATGGCGATATACGTGAGCAATCCCGCAGCCGCACCGCCGATGATCTCCGTCAATAATTCCGGATACCCGAGAAACTCAAATGCCGGCATCGCGGTCTTGCGTCCGAAAAACCCCGCCGCATATGCCCCCGCCACGGCCAGCAGCGTCATGCCCTGACGGCCGACGCCCTGGCGCCAGCCGTTCCATGCGAGGAATCCGGCGACGACGCCACTGCCGCCCAGATAGGCAAACTTCAGTGCGTCGGCGCTCAGTTCATTCATGATTGGTTAGATGTTACCGCATTGTCCGCGCTGGCGAAGTGCATGGTCGCACAGGACGAGCGCCGCCATGGCTTCCACCATCGGTACTGCACGGGGAAGGACGCAGGCATCGTGCCTGCCGCGTGCTTTAAGCGTCGTATTTTCGCCTGTCGTCGTCACCGTGTCCTGTTCGCGGAAGATCGTCGCGGTCGGTTTAAAGGCGACACGGAAAAAGATGGGCTCGCCGTTGCTGATTCCGCCCTGGATTCCGCCGCTGAGATTTGTCCGCGTGCGGACTTTGCCGTCGCGCATCTCGAACGCATCGTTGTGTTCGCTGCCGCGCATCAGAGTTCCAGTGAACCCGCTCCCGATTTCAAACCCTTTCGTCGCCGGCAGCGACAGCATCGCCTTCGCCAGTTCCGCCTCCAGCTTATCGAAGACCGGTTCGCCCCAGCCCGGCGGGACTCCGCGGATGACGCACTCAATGACGCCTCCGACGCTGTCGCCTTCCGAGCGGACTCCCTTTATGAAACTGATCATCTTTTCTGCCATCGCGGCATCCGGGCAGCGAACGATATTTGCCTCCACCTCGTCAAAGCGCACCGTCGCGGGGTCCACATCCGCTGTCAGTGCGTGGATGCTTTTTACGTAAGCGACGATTTCCAAATCCGCGGCAATCTCCTTGAGCACCTTCTTCGCGATGGCCGCCGCTGCGACCCGTCCGATCGTTTCGCGGGCCGAAGCGCGGCCGCCACCCTGCCAGTTTCGGATGCCGAATTTCGTCTCGTAAGTGTAGTCGGCGTGCGATGGCCGAAAGGCGGTCTCCATTTCGCGGTATGAATCCGGTCGCGCGTCCTTGTTGTAAACGATCACGGCGATGGGTGTGCCGATCGTGCGTCCCTCGAAGATCCCGCTCACAATCTTGCACGAGTCCGCCTCGTCCCGTGGTGTCACGATTTCACTCTGTCCGGGCCTGCGCCGATCGAGGTCCGTTTGAATGTCGGCCTCGGTCAACGCGACGCGCGGAGGACACCCATCGACGACCACCCCGACGGCACCGCCGTGAGATTCGCCAAAGGTGGAAATGCGGAAGGCATGGCCAAAGAGACTCGACATAGACACGGACTAAACACGCCCCGCTGCGATATCGCCAAGGAAAAAGGCGTTACTTTGGCGAACTGCGAGACCGGATGCGCTTTGATTGTTGCACTCTCAGTGCGCGGGTTGGAAGTAGAGGCTGATGGCAGTGCAGGTGATGGCGATGAGCGCGCCGAGCAGTGCTTCGCCCGCGATGAGACCGCTGGCGACCGGAACGGTGAAGCCGTCGGCTTGCTTGGGGCTCCACCGGCTCCAGAGTGCCGCGATGACTGCGCCGATGGTGAAAGAGAAGCTGTTTTGGAATGGCAGCGCGAGGCCGAGCCCGAGGCCCATGGCGGATGGGAGGAGTTTCCCGATTTTCGGAGTGAGCTTTTGCAGAACGGGAAGTGCGATGCCGACGATCGCTCCGACTACGATTGCGCCGAGAGCAGTGTGCGGGAGCATGTGGATGCCTTGGGTGAGCAGGTCGGCGACTGCTTTCCACATATTGGCGGCGACGGCGGGGTATTTTTCAAGTCCGGCCTTGTGGGGGACCATGAGATACCACGCGGGGACGATGGCGATGGTGCCAAAAAAGACGCCGGCGAATTGGGCGAGGAACTGTTTGCGCGGACTCGCGCCGAGGAGATGTCCGCTTTTCAAGTCGGTGAGCAAATCTGCGGACGCCATTCCGGCGGATGACGTGGTTCCGGCGGACATAAGGTTGATGACTGTATTCCCCGCTGCGCCTGGCAGGATTGCATAAACGAGCTGCACGACTTTTCCCATCGGGCCGTTCGGGGTGGTGTCGGTCTCGCCGGTGGCGCGGCAGCTCACGAGCGCAATCACGAACGACATGAGGACGGCGAATATGCCGAGAAGGATGCCGATGTTGAACGCCACTTTCAGCACGATGACGAGCCCGATGGCGGAAAGGATCGTGCCCCATACGAACCACGAGTTTGGCACTTCGACGCGGCTCATGGCTTCGTTTGCTGCACTGCCGCGCTTGACGGTGAAAGCGCGCACGACGGTCTTCCATTGCAGCGCCAGCGCTGCGATACTCGACATGACCATGACGGAGGTTCCGGCCCACAGCGACCAGCGCGTTGGGTTAATGATATCCTTTTTCACCGTGAGCGACGCCACGTAACCCGCGACGCCTGCGTTCTGCGTGTCCATCGACCAAAGCCACGGCGTGAGGATGAAATACACGAGCGCCGAGCCGAGCAGCATCGAGAGCGCGACGCGAAGCCCGACCATCATCCCCGCCGCGATGAGCATTCCGCTTGGCTCGAAGGAGAGTCCTGCGAGCGTCTTGCCGGGGATCGTGCTGAGCGGAAGCGCGATGCTGTCCGTGATGAAAAATTTCTGCGTGAGCTTCGTGAACCACGTGGACTCCCTGCCGACTTCTTTGAGGGTTTCAGCAAGCAATTGCCACCCGCGCAGGATGCCGATCATGGCACCGACCGCGAGCGAACCGATGAGTGCGCGCGCTTTGGCGAGAGCCTCCGCGCCTTTGGTGTAAAGGCTCCGCAGCGTCTCTGCGGCCGCTATGCCGCTGGGGAAGGGGAGTTCTTCGTGGTTGATCATCTGCCGTTTCATCGGGATGGCGATGAACACGCCGAGCATCGCTGTGAAAAAGACGAACGGCACAAGGTGATACCAGGGAATATGCACGCCCGTGACCAGCAACAGCGCGGCGCAGGCGCTTGCGACGGTGGCCCCGGTGGAGTAACCCGCAGCGCTCGCGGTGCTCTGCATGCAGTTGTTCTCCAGCATGGAAAGCGGCGCCATTTTTCCGCCAGTGAGCCGCGCAAGTCCGTTCCACGCGACGTAAGACATCACGCACGCCGTGATCGCCACGCCGAATCCCCAGCCGAGCTTCAGCGATGTGTAGAGGTGCGAAAGTGACATTGCCATCCCGATGATGCCGCCGGTGAGCACGGCGCGGACGGTGAGCTGTTTCTCGGAGTCGCCGCGATAAACGTGCTTCAACCAGTGGAGGTCTTTCTCCTCGGGCGTGGCATTTTCAGGCAGGGCTGGGATGGGTGACGGTTCGGTGGAATTCATCGCGCTGCTTTGAAGCAGGTCGGGAGCGCGGCGTCCAGACGATGGCAAAAAATCTGTGACGACAGCTTGTTGAACCCAGGGCCTTACGCACCCTTGAGCATGTCGTTGATCGACTGAAGCTGTCCGAGATAGCCGCGAATGACCATCCATCCGACGTAGATGGCCACGGCCGTCAGGAGCAGGCGCGGGAGCCATTCGGAGATGGTCTCCATGCGTTTGAGAGCGTTTTCCCGATACTCGTTGGCGAGGCGCGCGAGCTCGTGGTCGAGGCTGCCTGTCTGCTCTCCGATGACGAATGCACGCACGACCGGCTCCGGAAATGCGCCGGTCGGGCCGATGCCGTCGGCGACACTGTGTCCATCTCCCACGACCTTGGCTGCGCGTGCGGTGGCCGCCGAGACGACCGCGCTTCCGCTCGCCCGTCCGGAGGCATCGAGGCTTGAATAGACATTGATCCCGGCGTCGAGCTGCATGTTGTAGGCTGCGCAAAACCGGCTCATTGCAAAGGCCCGGCGCAACGCTCCGAATACGGGGAGATTGCGAAGAAATGTGTCGAAAAGCCGGCTGCCTCGCGCCGCAGCAAGGAGCCATTTCGCGCCGAAGATGATGATGGCGATGACGACCCAAAGGAGCACGATCGCTTTCCCGGCAGCAACGACCGCCGCTTCGACACTCCCATGTTCTCCGAACGCGAGTGGGAGCGCTGTCGTCAGCGCGGCGAAGTGGAGGATGAAAAGCGGATACGCCAGCTTGGTCCATATCCGCGACCGCGCGCTGTCAACAGACTCGTAATACGTCGCGCACTGCGCGAGCCCGACTTCGAGCGTGCCCGATTTGTCCGCAGCGGCAATGATGCCTGTCTCGAGCGAATCCAGCCGTCCCGTTTGCGCCTCGATCGCCTCGGCGATGCGGTCACCGGCGGCGATGCGCTTGCTGATTCCCCGCAGCACCGCAGCCGATTCGCCGCTCGCATGTCGCGCGAGAGTTTCGACGGCTTTCGGAAACGGGACACCGCTTTTGATCAATTGGGCGAGGTCGTGGAAGAGACGCGCTTTTTCCTTGGACTGCATGCGCGGAAACTCCACTGACCAGACTGCGGGCGCAATGCCGGAATTCAGGCAGCTAGACCAATCCGGCGATCGTTTCCGTTGGGGCTTGTGAAAACAGGAGCATCGTCTGCGCGCCGCGCGTCCATGTCGCCACTGTGCGGCCGGAGAGTGTCGCGACTTTTGCAGGCGCGCCGGGTGCAGGCGGGTCGATGAGGTTTTTCGAGCGTGTGGCGAAGAGATGGATCTCGACCATGCCCGGCAGCAACATGCACTCGAGGCTCACGGGGTGGCCTTCGATGTCGTAGATGTGGCAGCCTTTTCGTCCAAGTGCGTCGAGCTTCTCCGGCAGTGCTTCGGCGCGCGGTGCATGGTTATTGATGAGCCAGTTCACGACGGCGGTCTTGTCCATGCTCATGAGTGAAAGCGTGACACCTTTTTTCGTGATGTCGGCCAGCGCAGCGCTGAGTCGCTTCATGGAAAATGCGCGATACTCCCGCCACCACCAGATGCTGCCGAGCGCGACCGATGCCGCTGCAGCGGCGGTCGCAGCGATCCATCCGCGTCGGGAAAAGCGCTCTGTGTGAGTCTCGGATGCCGGGCGTTTCACAATCTCTAATTGCGGCGCGGCTGGCTCCGGAGCAGGCGAAGCGGCGGCTGCGCGGGCGGTGCGCATGGCGGCGAGTAGTGAGGCTTCCAGCCCAGCGGGCGGCTCGGTCGCGCGGAGAGATTCCTGCATGGCGAGATCGATTTGGCGTTCTTCTTCCAGCCGTGCGAGTGCCTCCGGATCATGCGCGGCGGCTGCGCGGGCGGCAGCGACATCGGCATCGTGCTCGTCCTGTCCGGACGGGCGCGCGGCGCGCAAAAGTTGGAGTTGTTCTTCGGTCATACGGCTGGCGAAAGAAGTTGGCGCAAGGCGTCTTTGGCCCGGCTGAGTCGCGACATTACGGTTCCCGCGGGCACGCCGAGGATGTCGGCAATTTCGCGGTAGGAAAGATCTTCGACGTAAAAAAGTGAGAGCACAGATCGATGCGGCTCGTCCATCGTGTGGAGCAGTTCGACGGCGGTGCGCCCATCGACGCTTTGCTCCTGCGCTGCGACTTCCGCCGGCTGGTCGGGCAGCATGGATTCGTCGAATTCCACAGTGTCTTTTTCGCGACGGCGAAGGAGCAGGAACTCACGGTAGAGCGTGGTGTAGAGCCAGGATTTGATCGCTGCGCCCTCGCGGATTTCCTGCCATTTCAGCGCGAATTTGATCGCTGTCTGTTGCGTGAGATCGGCGGCGTCCGATTCGTGGCGTGTGAGGCACAGCGCGTAGTGGTAAAGCGGCTTGTAGAGCTGAAGGAGCACGGAATCCAGCCACGGTTGCACGGCAGCGTCGTCGCCGGGGAGCGGACGCGGAGGCAGGACTGGATGCGGTTGTTCGGACTTCAAGAGACGGAGCGCAGGTAACGGGTTTCGAGCCGGTGCGCTAGGGGCAATTTGCAAGCGTTGTGTCACAAGTCATCGAATTGGACGGGGGACTGCGCGTAGCCGGAGCAGGCGCAGCCCCCGAATTCAAATCGACGCAGGGTTATGGGGTTGCTGTGCTCGGGATGGTCACAACGGTGTTGCCGGAGGCGATGTTGGTCCCGGTACCGCCGCCGTCCACGAAGAACTGCGGTTCGCGGAAGCCGCCGGTGAACGAAGCGAGCGTGTTGTCATTGAACATATTGCTCACCGATTCCGCACTCACTGCAATGGCGAAGCCAAAGCGAGCGATGTGATTATTGTAGATGCTGTCGCCGCGCGGGCCGGCTGGATTTGCAACGCCGCCCGCGGGTGTCGGTGCGGGGTTGTAGCAGATGCCGAGTAGGTTGTTTGCCGGGTTCGCACCGCCGTTCACGATGTTCTTCATGATGCGATTTCCCGCACTGTTTCCGCCGCGGACAAAAATGCCGAGATTCACGGACGAGAACGAATTCCCGACGATATCGCAGGCGCGACTGTTGATGAGGAGGATGCCGATTTCCGTCGGTCCATTGTTCGGCGCGAGATTGTCGCCGACGACTTGGACGCCTTCGACTTTCACATTCTGGCTATCGACCACGGCGACGTTCGCATTGAACCCGCTGACGTGGCCGCTGTGGATGGTGACATTCTTCGCGCCTTCCACCGCTATGCCGCGACCGGTGCCGCGGGCCGCTGCGCTGACGGTGTAGCCTTGCAGATCGAGCGTCACGTTGGAGGCGGTGATGACGATCGCATCGCCGCTGTTGGCGGTGCGATTGCCCGGCAACTTATACTTGCCGGGCTTGGTGATATTCCACGTGGCGGCGGAGGCCGTGCCCGCGAGGACGACTGTGATGAGGACCGCAGTAACTGCGGCGAGGGATTTTCGGAGACTGATCATTTTGATGTGTATGTTGTATTGTTGATTGTGTCCTCCCGCACCCGGCAGCAAACGCCACCTGTAAGGCACAGCAGAACGACAATCAGGAGCACGCCCGAACACCGCCTATTCCATCCGACTCGAAATTTTTTAGTGTGCGGTTGAACTTCTGGATTTCGCGCAGATGATAAACGACGCAAATAATTGACAAACCACGGACGAACACCCATGCACGGCATGTAATCCATTTCGTAACCGTTGGGTTTGTAATAACATCATTCATGAAAACTCAAACAACAACACTTCCGGTGACTTCTCCCGCCTTAACGATTCGGCTGAATCGACATTTCATTGCGTGTTCGGCGGCAGTCGCGTGTGTCGCGGGTGCGAGCATTCCGCAGCAGGCGCACGGGGCGATCGTTTACAGTGGGGTAAAGAACCTCGCGCTGCCGACCGTTGGGAACGGGCAACTTTATCTGGATTTCGTATTGGGGACTACCCACCCGTTTATCCCCGGGCAGAGCGGGCTGGATTGGGACATCGCGCCGTATGGCGGAGGGCTGACGAACCAGAGCAGTTACGCGTTGGTCACGGTGATTCTTGGAGGAAAGAGCGCGAATCTGGCGCCAGGTTCGCCGATTGACGGTTCTTCGACTTTCTTCGCCGCCGCGGGTGGAATTCAAGACGTCGATATTGCGGATCACACCACGGGAATTATCGGGTTTAAGTTCAACCCGAATAGCACAGATGGATTCAATCCTGGTGCGAACTCGACGCCCACGAACTATGGTTGGTTCCGCCTGAGCGTGGACACCGTTACCGGCGGACAAATTGTTGATTGGGCCTACGAGACCACCCCCGCTATCGGGATCGCTGCGGCGGCAGTTCCAGAGCCTTCGGCACTCGGCTGTCTGGCGCTTGGCGCGCTCGGCTTGGGCACGATGCGCCGTCGTAGAGCGGCATTGGCAGCGTAACGGTTGTCGGGCTTTTCCGCAGTGGTCGCAGCTCGGCGCAAAGTTTTGCTTGTAGGCTGGGATGCGGCGGACTGGCGGATCATTACACCGCTGATGGATCGTGGGTTGATGCCCGTGCTTTCCAGCGTCGTCGCGACGGGTGTCATGGGCAATCTCGCGTCGCTCGAGAACATGCTTTCGCCGATCGTGTGGACGAGTATCGCAACGGGCAAACTCCCGCATAAACACGGCGTCCTCGGATTTGTAGAGCCAGCGCCGACGCCTGAAGGTGTGCGCCCCGTGGGAAGTTCATCGCGTCAGACCAAGGCACTCTGGAACATACTCAGCGAATCAGGGCTGAAAACGCACGTTATCGGCTGGTACGCGGGCCACCCGGCGGAAGCCATCAACGGGATTTGCGTTACCGAGCGATTCGCGCTGCCCCAGCCCGGTTCGCTGGAGAATTGGCCGTTGCCAAAAGGGACGATTTCACCCGAGGAAGCTGCGTCGTGGTTGGATGAGTTGCGCGTCCATCCTACGGAAATCACCGGTGCCGCGCTGCTGCCATTCATCCCGCGCGCAGCGGAACTTGACCAGTCCGACTCGCACACGGCGCAACTGCTGACCCAACTCGCACGCATCCTTGGAAAAGCCGCCTCCATGCAGGCGGCGGCGACGGCGATTTTGGAAAGGGAGCCGTGGGATTTTCTCGCCGTCTATTTTCAGGCCATCGACGAATTCGGGCATCATTTCATGCCGTTTCATCCGCCAACACTGCCGGGTGTATCGGAGCAGGATGTCGCTTTTTTCGGAGGAGTGATGGAGATGGCGTATCGCTTCCACGATCTAATGCTTGGGCGATTGCTTGCGCTTGCCGGGCCGGACGTGACGGTCATGCTCGTTTCCGACCATGGTTTCGAAAGTGGTGCGCAACGGCCGGGAACTGTTGCAAATAATCACGCCACGATGGCCGGATGGCACAGGCGCTACGGCATTATCGCGCTCGCTGGCGCGGGATTGTGCGAAGACCAGCGAATCTACGGAAGTTCCGTGCTGGATGTCGCGCCGACTGTGCTCCATCTCATGGGCCTGCCCGTCGGCGCGGACATGGATGGGAAGGTCCTCGTTACGGCCATGGAAGAGCCCGGAGAAATCACGCGTCGGGATACATGGGACGACGCTGCACATTCCCGTTCTGATGCAACAACGACGACGGATGCGGAGGAAAAAGCCGTGCTCGAACAACTCGTCGCGCTCGGCTATTTGGAGGCTCCGGGCGAAACTGTAAATTCGCAATGCGACATCGCCCGGCGGGAGATTCAATACAACCGCATCGCATCGCTTATCGAAGCGATGGATTTCGCCGGCGCAGTCATCCACGCTCGCGAACTTGCAGTCGAGTGTCCAGGCGAGCGGCGCTACCAACTCAAGCTTGTGCAAGTGCTCTTGCATGCCGGATCGACCGACGAAGCCGGTGTCGCGCTCGTCGCGCTGGAAGCCGGCCACGGAGCGTGTCCAGGCAGCCATCGCCTCGCCGCACACCTGCTTTTGGCTCAGCGGAAAACGTCCGAGGCCATGGAGCGTTTTCAAAAAGCGGAGGAGCTCGGCGGACCTACGCCCGACTTGATGGAACAGCTCGGCTGGGTCTTTCTCCGGCAGCGTCGATGGGCGGACGCTGAATCGCGATTCCGCGCGGCACTCGAGCTAGATCCCGACCGACCTCATTCGCATACAGGACTCGCCCGCGCTTTGGTCCGTCAGGACCGCGATGAAGCAGCACTGGAATCCGCGCTCGCCGCCGTGGGCCTGCTCCATTTTCTGCCGATCGGACATTTCCAACTCGGTGCCATCCTCTCAAAAATGGGCGACTATTCCCGCGCCATTCGTGCATTTGAAATCGGCCTGTCCATGCAGCCCGGCAGCGTCCATGCATTGCGCTACGTTTCGCTCCTTCAGCGGCGTATCGCGGCGCATAGTTCCGCAAAATGACCCTGTCCGCTCAATCGCCTCCGCTCGTCGTGGTCACCGGTCTGCCAAGATCCGGAACGTCGCTCGTGATGGGGCTCCTCGCTGCTGGCGGGCATCCAATCCTCACCGACAATATTCGCAAACCTGACGATGATAACCCGTGCGGCTACTACGAATACGAGCCGGTCAAAGCTCTGATGCGCGACAACGCTTGGCTGCCTCAACACCGTGGTGAGGCCGTGAAAATCATCAGCACGCTCCTTCCATTCGTGCCGCTTGAGATTCCTCTCAATGTCATCCTCATCGAACGCGACATCGGCGAAGTTCTCGCATCCCAATCCGCCATGCTCGCCCGCGCCGGGAAATCGCCCATCCTAAATCGGGAGCTTTTGGAATCCGCGTTTCAAAAGCAGCTCGTCACCGTCCGCGCTTTCCTGAATAGCCGTCCGCAGACTCAATTGCTTACGTTGCAGCACCGGGACGTCATTCGCGACTCCGCCGCAGCGATCGCCAAGTTGATTGATTTCCTTCCCGCCATTCATAATTGCGCAGCCATGCAGCGAGTGGTCGAATCAAGGCTCTACCGGCAACGCGGACAGCCTGATCGAAGCTGATTCGATTGATTTTTCCCCTCTCTCAAACCGGCGGAAAAAATCGCGGGCCGGACGTTTCCGTCCGGCCCGCGAATGTTGATGGGGTTTTCCGATATGCGTTTTACTCGGGGTCGTTCGGGTCGTTGAACAGTGCGCCGAGTTTCAGGCTGCCATGCCCGGACTGCGGGAATTTCGGGTCGGCCCGGTTGCCTGGGTTCAGGTTAGACGCGGTGTCATCGGGCGGGAAAATGACGAGTGAATTCAGGTAATCCAGCAGCAGATTGCGATTGCCTCGGCCAAGTCTCGCATAGGCTTCGGCTTCCTGCTGCGCTTCACCACCATGGCGGAGGATGACTTCGTTCAGGTTGATGCTGCGACCGTCATGTCCGTAAGGTGCTGTACTTCCGACGCCCCAAAGCGGTGTCGTGAGGAGGTGCGTGCGCATGGTTCCGTCGTAGTTTCTTTCATGGAAGCGCGGTCCCAGGTCGTGTCGCTTGAAGTCGGTGAGGATGTTCTTCACGACGAAGCGTCCGTTTTTCGGCTGCTTAAGTGCGGGATGTCCGCTGCCGTCGTCCACTGCGTTGATGAGCGGAGTCGCGGTTGCGAACAGTCCGTTAAAGATACCGCGGTCTTCGTCGAACACTGTCTCCACGTCGGCGACGCGGCGGTCGTGCTCAATGGTGAGGTCCGGGATGTGGCAGCGTGCGCAGCCGACAAGTTCGAACATTCTCCGTCCCGCGAGGATCTGCTTGTCCTGCCCTTCGGTATGTGTGCCCGGCTTGAAGTAGTTGAGCAGGTAAAACTCGAAGTGATCGACGATGCTTTGCGGCACTTCATTGACGACGCCATCGCCATCGGGGTCGTCGGTCACGCTGGTCGGCCTCGGTGCATTGATTGCGTCCAGAGCGCCATCGAGCACCATGCCCGTCGGCGTGACCACACGTCCTCCGGCCTTTGCGGCGGCCAGCGTAGGGTCGAATGCCTGAAGGCCCATTTCGTCGTTGAGCGCGCCGGTGACGAATTCGCGGATCGAGATCGTGCCGCCGTGGAAGAAGAACGGCTTTACGCGGAGGTCCGCATCCACACCATCGACCGCCGAAGTATTCACCGAGCCGTTCGCAGCGACGGTAATGGAACCGTATTGAATGCCCTTGCTCGTCAGCGGCTTCGTCACGGATTGCCCGCTGGATTGCGCCAGCGCGATTGCCGCAGCACGGATGGCGCGAAGCTCGGTGGTGATTTCGTCGGCGAGCATTTCTTTCAGGCCGAGCCCGAACAAATGGGGCGCATCGCGGGAATCAGGCCGCGTCGTGACATCGCCACCAAAACCCGCAGAGCCACGCGGTCGTCCGTGGCAGGAGGCGCAGCTATCGGAAAGCCCGGCACCGATGGCGAGATTGGTGCTGACATCTCCAATGCCGTCGCCCGCGAGCGGGCCGAGACCGTTTGCGCGCGTGAATTTGCGCTGGAAGAGCTGGCGGCCTCGTCGGACTGAGCGGAACGGATCGCGCGCTATAATATACGCGGACGAGCCCGGAGTGAAGATATCGCCGCGGCCTGCGCCGATCTCCGAATTGACTCAAATCAAAAGACACCAGGCCGGTGAGAAAGAGAGGAGAGGAAATGGAACGTTGACTCAGAATGAAGGACACCGGGCTGATGTCCTTAAAAATGAGCGAAACGAGCACCGAAGAAATCTTGAAAGCAATAA
>JANMGP010000316.1:0-7632 GCA_031374705.1 Verrucomicrobiaceae bacterium
CTCACCGGCTGCACGGGGCTCACGAAAGTGGACGCGCTCGAGAACCTCTCCGCTCTGCAACAGGTCTATCTCACCGGCTGCACGGGGCTCACGAATCTGGACGCCCTCAAGAACCTCTCCGCTCTACAACAGGTCGATCACAACGGCTGCACGGGGCTGACGAATGTGGACGCCCTTAAGAACCTCTCCGCTCTGCAATGGGTCTGGCTCTACGGCTGCACGGGCCTCACGAAGGAGAGTGTCGCGGCGCTGAAGGCTGCGCTGCCGAATGCGAAAATCACCGGCCCATGACCACCGACCCACCACCACCGCGCCGTAAATGGCACTTCGCCCGCTGGCTCATCGTCCTCATCATCGCCATGTTTGGGTGGAGCGGATGGCGGGCTTACGCATTTCGCTCCGCGCTCTCGCAGGCAAAGGCGCTGGGGTGGGCGGTGCAATACACGGACCCGGTCGAAACGATTCGAAAGAACTGGAAGGCAGCGTTCAGGAAAGAGACGTGGCTGGATGGCGTGACAGAGTTGACCATCCCGACGAGCGAAGCGTTTGAGCAGAACCTCGCCATCGTTCATCGGCTGAATCCGCGGAAACTGGAGATCCCAGACGCCGCCACGTTGCGCGACCTCTTCGCATTCAATACCCTCACCCGGCTGCAGGGGCTCTCACTCACGTTCTGCACGGCGCTCACGAATGTGGATGGACTCAAGAACCTCTCCGCTTTGCAAGAGGTCAAGCTCCACGGCTGCGAGGGGCTGACGAATGTGGATGCGTTCAAGAGTCTCTCCGCGCTGGAAGGAGTCGTTCTCAGCAACTGCAAGGGGCTCACGAATCTGGATGCGATCCAGAGCCTCTCCACGCTGAAATGGGTCAGTCTCATCGGCTGCTCCGGGCTCACGAATGTGGACGCCCTCAAGAACCTCTCTGCGCTGAAGGCGATCACGCTCAACGGCTGCACCGGGCTGACGAAGGAGGCCGTCGCAGCGCTAAAGGCGGCGTTGCCGAATGCACAAGTCGCCGACCCTTAACCAACACCGGCCCATGACCACCGACCCACCACCACCGCGCCGCAAGTGGCACTTCACCCGTTGGCTCATCTGTCGTCCATTTTCAATCACGCCCGCTACGCTCGTGTCTGATTGAAAGCGGAAACGGAGGAGCTGGAGTAAAGAGAAAAGACTGCCGCAGGCTGGTTTTGGAACCCTTGAGGCGGAAAAGATTTCCAAGGAGTTGCGCTTCCATTCCATTCCATTGCACGTTTTATCTTCCGTATGAAACAGCCAGCCAATTTCACCGACCGTGTTTTTCCGACGTTTAGCCTCACCCGCCTTCTCCAGACGGTCTTCACACCGAAAGGCGGTGAGCGCGTGTGCATTCTCATCGACCTCGACAATCCCCGCGAGATCGCCGGGATGGACTTCCTCAAGAATCCGGATCTGAGCATCCAGCGGAATGCCCACGATGTCTTTTACCAAGGCCTTCGAAATGGCGGCCTCGCCGAACTCAATCTCCGCGGCGGCGAGATGTTCGCCTACGAAGTCACCGGCGGAAGTAACCTCGACATGCCAGACCAGGCCTTCGCTCCAGACGGCCGGGAACTGAGCCTCTCCAATGACATCTACCCAAATTACGACATCATCCTCTGCATCTCGACATACTCGGCCACCGCGCCACTCACCGCTTTCGCGAAACAGTACGGATTTCGCGGTGCCACCATGCACGGGATGAACAAAGTGATCCTCGCGAGCGGACTCGCCGTCGATTACAACGAAGTGAGCGTCGAGGCCGAGAAGCTGCGGCTCGGAATGACCAACGCGGACTGGATCGAAATTGACCACGAATTCAACGGCGAACACTCCACTCTTCACGTGGAGTTGGGCAGGCAGGACGCGCAGAAATCCCACGGTCTCTGCCGCGGCGGCCCGGATGTGGCAAACCTCCCCGCGGGCGAAATCTACTACGTCCCGACCGGGGTCGAGGGCTCGTTCCCGATGCGGTACGAAGACGGAACGCTCGGCCGCCAGCACGTCACCGAGGGACGCGTGTTCCGCTCGGAGTTCCTCCGGGGCAATCCGGAAACCATCAAGGAGCACAACGAGAAGCTGACCAGCGACCCCGTCACCGGCGAGCTCGGCGAGCTCGGCTTCGGCACGCAGCGCCTGCCGGCGAGCGGCAAGGACATTCAGGACGAAAAGATTCTCGGGACCATGCATGTCGCCACCGGACGAAGTGACCATCTCGGCGGGAAGCTCACGCCCGATCGGTTCGCCAACCGCAAGAACGCGACTCATGACGACATCCTCTTCTCGCCGACAAAGACGCCAGACATCCGCGTTCCTCAAGTCCGCATGCACCGAAACGGTGAAACGGTCGTCCTGATCGAGAACTACGAACCGGCCGCGTACATGCGGGCGCTGCTCGAAGCGTAGAATTCTCTCGTCACCCGCTTTCTTCCCCGCGAAAACGCGCGGTATGACAGTCGAAGCACACATCACACCCGTTTGGAAAAAGCAGAAGCTCCTTCTCGCGCTGCTGCTGCTTGGGTTCGGCGCGTGGTTTGCATTTGACGGGCTCATCGGCTGGCCGAAAAGCAATGAACGCTGGGACGAGTATGTGCGTTTGAAGGATAAGGAAGGCGCGTGGCCCGAGTTTGCCAAGGCTAAGGGATGGGCCGTGGAACCTCCGCACCGCCGATACGAGCAGAAAGATATTCTCGGCCAGTACATCATCGGCGGACTGTGTGCCGCAATCGGCCTCGGCACGCTGATTTACTGGCTCTCGCAAATCAAACGCACCCTGCGCATGGACGATGAAACAGTGACCACGGCCGGCGGCGTGCGCGTTCCCTTCTCCGCAATTTCGGGTGTCGGAAAGAAGCTTTGGGACTCAAAAGGCATCGCGAAAGTCCGCTACATGCTCAATGGACAGCAGGGGGAATTCATCGTGGACGACTACAAGTTCGACACGAAGCCCGTGAGGCAGATTCTCGAGGAAATCGAGAAACGGCTCACAGCGCAACAGTGAGCGACTGCGGGGCGAGGGTGTGATTTAAAGCGGGTGAGGAGCAAGCGGACGCGCTTGCGTCGTAGCGCACGCGGCCCTCCGCGCTGCTCGTCCTCACGCGAAGCGCATTCTTCCTGGCGGACCGCTCTTTGGATCAGCGCTTCGTGTGTACGAGTATCACGCGGAGGGCCGCGTGAGCTACGACCCCGTTGCCTCTCTTCCCGACGTTCCATCACCCACTTTCAATCACACCCGAGGGGCGAACGTCGCTCACTCCGGACTGGTTTTAGTGAGAGCAATCGACCGAATCTTCACCCAGTCCCCTTCCCGTCCTGCCGACACCGGATCGAGGCGGAGCTGAATCATCGCACCAACATAGCTTTTCGACTCGGAGAGCTTCACGATATAGCGGTGAAACTCGCCATCACCGGTGATTGGGAACGCGATGAGATCCTCGCCGCGCGACACTTTCGCGCCATTGCGCACCCAATAAATCGCGGCGGTTTTCTCAGCTGTTTTGAAGGCGGACTCTATCACGATGAATGGAGCATCGGAGGCATTCCAGAATACGCGCGGGCTGATGATTTGCGGATCTTCACCCAAGGTATTCACGTTCAACATCCCGGCGACGGGCCAGCCGGAATCCCGCGCGTTTACGTAACTCCAGCCCTGCCGGTCCGCGGTGAAAGTCCAGGCTGGTAAACCGCGAGCAGCGACCGCTGCCGCTCGTTCACGAATCTCGGAGAGCGTGCCCGGCAGAAGTTCGTAGCGAAATTCATACGTGATATTGGAATCTAAAACCTCCGTCGCGAGACTCGCGAGATACCCGGTGCTGCTGCCCGCTGGATCATTCGGCCCCGGTTTTCCGGCGAATCCGCCGGTGGTCTGCACACGCCCGGGTGAAATGAGTCCAATGCCGAAATCCTTCTCGTCGAGAAGAGCGGACCATTGCTCGGTAGCGTCCCAGAACGCCCATGGATGCTTCGTTTGCGGCTTCGGAATTACCTGCACGGAGTCGCCGGAAAATGGCTTCGGGCCCGTGTAGCTGACGACGCGATGATACGGTGCGTTTGCATACAGCGCAGGGAGTTCCTGCCCACGCGCCGGGTATTGCACCTTGTCGCTGCGCGAATTGGTTAATCGCGCGCGCCCCGTCACGACGGTGCCGTCGAGGTCGAGCCACGATTCAAAGACGCACTCGCCGGGCACATTGTTCAGCGGCCATTGAAGCGGAACGCATTTCACGTAAAGCGTCCTTCCGTCATTGCGATGCTCCACGATCTTCGAGCCGTGCTTGAAATCGTCCCCGGCCTGGACGGGATTCCATCCGAGATGCCGCCAATGCTCCGCCGGCTTCTGGCCGTCGAACTCAAATGGCACCGGTCCCGAATAGAACGATAGCTGAATCTGCCGTCCGTAATCGTAACTATTCACGAGGTTTTCGCCGCCATCGCGGGAGAGCCACGTGATTGCGCCACCGACGCTCAAATCCACGCCGACTTTCACACGCCCGTTGTCGAGAAAGCTCATCTCCGCCGCGAGAGCGGACGTCGTGAGCAGCGCGGAAAGCACGAGGCTTTTCATCGCCTACTTCTTCCTGTTTCCCGGCAATGGCCCCCAGATTTCCTCCATCAAGGAAAAAATGCCGGGCTCCGCCTGCTTTAGCTCGCCCGCTACAAAAGGGTAAAAATCATTCGAACCAAAGTAGGCTTCCGTCATTTCCGCAAAGAACTCTTTTTGATTGGTCATGCCGTAGTGCTCGCGGTCATGTCCCGGACTCGTGAGCACGGAGCGATACTTCCCACTGTCGCGAAATTTCTTCCAGATTTCTGTGATGCGCGGCTCGTCAAAACCGAGCATCTGATCGTGGTATCCATGAGCAAGTTCGTGGAGCATGACCCAGGGCTGACGATGACATTCATACGGATTCAGAAGATCCTTCGCTTCCGGGATGTGCACACATTTGACGACATCGACGTTGTAGCCGTTTGCCCTCAGCCAGTCTGCGCCGGGGTGATACTGCATGTTCTTTAGTCCGCCGTAATCGAGGTCGAGCTGGATGTTGATCTTCCGCAATTCCGCCAGCGGTTTCTCGGGCATCACGAGCGTGATCAAAACGAGCTTAGCCTCCACAACCTTGAGCGCCCGCGCACCGAGCGCGGTATTCTCGCCGGTGAGCAACCGGTCATCGACACGGACGCGCCAGCCCTCCACGTCGCGAATCGTGTGCGACTGCGGAAGCGAGCGCTTTGGGATTTCAACCGGAACTTTGTCATCCGCACGCACGGGAGCAAGAGCCAGGACGACGAGTAGTGAAGCAAGGATGTTACGCATAGTGTGAATCATAGACCCGCGGCATGCGGGAAAATTGTCGAAGAATCCGATTCCCAAAAGGGCTCTATTTCTTCTTCTGCGCGAGCGAGAACCAGTCTTCCCCGCCGCCAAATGGATTTCCCATTCCGCCTCCGGCTCCGGGTTTGCCAGTGTGCCGCTCGGTATCGCGCTTGCCGGCCTGCTGCGGTGCGCCGGGCTTGCGCTGGGAATCGACCACAGCGTTCGATTTCATGGACAGGGCGATGCGCTTGCGCGGGAGATCCACTTCCATCACGGTCACATTCACTTTTTGGCCCGGCTTCACGACTTCGGCGGGGTCTTTCACAAAGTTGTCGGAGAGCGCGCTGATGTGGACGAGGCCGTCCTGATGTACGCCGATGTCCACGAAACATCCAAACGCGGTAACATTTGTGACGATGCCGGGAAGCTTCTGACCGGGCTTCAGGTCGTTCATCGTGTGCACGTCAGCAAACGCGAACGCCTCGAATTGCGCACGGGGATCGCGTCCGGGCTTGGCGAGTTCTTTCACAATGTCGGTAAGCGTCGGGAGCCCGACTTCCTCGGTGACGTATTTCTTTAAATCAATCTTCGCACGCTTCGTCGCGTCAGCAATGAGATCGGGCACCGAGCACCCGACATCCGCGGCCATGCGCTCGACTAGTTCGTATCGCTCCGGATGAACGGCGCTGCCGTCGAGCGGATGATCGCCTCCGCGGATTCGCAGGAATCCCGCTGCTTGCTCATACGCTTTTGGACCCAGTGCTGCGACTTTCAGGAGCTCTTTGCGGGATTTGAACGGACCGTTTTCATCCCGATGCGCGATGATGTTCGCGGCGACGCGACTGTTGAGGCCCGAGATATATGCGAGCAGCGATTTGCTCGCGGTATTCAACTCCACGCCAACGTTGTTGACGCACGAAGTCACCACGTCATCGAGCTGCTTTTTCAGCGCAGTCTGATCGACGTCATGCTGATACTGGCCGACGCCGATGCTCTTTGGATCGAGTTTCACGAGTTCCGCGAGAGGGTCCATGAGACGGCGTCCGATGGACACCGCGCCACGCACGGTGATGTCCTTATCCGGGAATTCCTCGCGGGCAATGTCGCTCGCGGAGTAAATTGACGCGCCGCTTTCATTCACCATGACCACCGGGATGTGCGAAGGCAGCTTCAGCGATTTGATAAACGATTCGGTCTCGCGCGACGCCGTACCGTTGCCGATGGCGATGGCCTCCACCTTGAACTTATCGATGCAGGCTTTGATCATCCGCGTCGCAAGTTCGGATTCGCGCTCGGGGTAGATGACATCGTTGCCGAGCAGTTTACCCTGCTTGTCGAGCAGCACGATTTTGCAGCCGGTGCGGAATCCCGGGTCGATGCCAAGCACCGCCTTCTGCCCGAGCGGCGCTGCGAGCAATACTTCGCGGATGTTTGCCGCGAAAACGCGGATGGCCTCTTCGTCAGCCTTCTTTTTAAACGTGATGCGCGCCTCGCCCTCCATCGCGAAGCCGAGCAGCCGTTTATAGCAATCGTGCGCGGCCTCCCGGACCTGCATCGCGGCGGGCGACTTCCCTTTCACAAAAATCGACTCCAGCAACGACACCGCCTCGCTTTCATCCGGCGTGAGACGGCAAATCAGAAACCCTTCGCTCTCCCCGCGGCGCATTGCCAGAATGCGGTGGGACGGTGCGCTGCACGCAGGCTCGCTCCAATCGAAATAGTCTTTGAACTTCGCACCCTCTTCCTCTTTTCCGCTGAGCACCTTCGAGCGCATCACTCCCTTCTCCATATAGAGAGTGCGCATCCGGGCACGGGCGTTTGTGTCGTCCGAAATCCGCTCGGCGATGATGTCGCGCGCACCGGCAAGCGCCTCCTCGGCGTTTGCGAAAGTGCCGGTCTTGTCTTCGATCTGCCACGATTTCCCGACGTATTCTTTTGCCGCGGCCTGCACGTCGAGCACCGGGTCCTGCGCCCATAGGAGTTCGGAGAGCGGCTCCAATCCTTTCTCCTTGGCCATCGTCGCCCGAGTGCGCTTCTTCGGGCGGAATGGAGCGTAGAGGTCTTCGAGTGCGGTCATCGTCTCCGCGCCGTCTATCTTCGTGGAAAGAATCTCGGTGAGCAATTTCCGCTCGGTGAGCGATTCGATGATCGTTGCGCGGCGCTTGTCGAGTTCGTCGAGTTGCTCCAGCCGATCGCGAATGCTCATGATCTTCACCTCGTCGAGCTCCCCGGTGCGCTCTTTGCGATAGCGGGCGATGAATGGGACCGTGCCGCCTTCCTCCAGCAGCACCGCGGTCG
>JANMGP010000344.1:0-14905 GCA_031374705.1 Verrucomicrobiaceae bacterium
GAAAGAGGTGCATCTTACCGCAGGCAGACCCACCGGCCTCGGGACAAGTCACGGTTACTTTCCGCCAAGGCCCGCAGAGCGCTCACGACGTACCTCGTGCATCGTGGCTCCTCTATTATGAAACGAAACGAACCTGTATCCCATATCATGAGCACCAACCTGGTCACCGTTCACCACGGCGACCCGATTTCCAAAGTCCGCAAGCTCATGCAGGAGACCGGCGTACATCATCTCCCCGTCGTCAGCGGCGAGAATCTTGTCGGCATCATCAGTTGGTCCGACATCCTTCGCCTGAGCTTCGGTGACGCATTCGATACGGACCAGCGCGCCGTCGATGCGACGCTCGATCACTCGGTGAAGCTGGAGGACGTGATGAAGAAAGAGCCCTTCACGATTCCTCAGGAAGGCAAAATCCGCGAGGCAGCCGAGGTACTCGCGAGGGGCGATTTTCACTCCCTGCCGGTAGTCGCCGGACGCAAGCTCGTCGGCATGGTCACTTCGACAGACCTCATCAAGTATTTGCTCGAGCAGTTCTAAACGGAACGCTTGCCGCGGGCAGCAACCCCGGCATCCCCTTCGAAGATGGAAGTCACTTGGGTGGCGTTGAACGCGCCACATTTTTCGTATCACGACCCGTCACCGACCTCCCTTTGCCAGCCGACGCATCGTCGAGCGGCACTGCCGCGGATATCACCCGGTGCTGTTCGCCCTCGGGTGCTCCAGTCTCGACCTCAAGCTCCCAATCGAGGTTTCATGCATCCAATTCGGCGGTTCCGACGCAATGATGGGAAACGTGAACACAATTAATTCAAATTTCAGCGGTGACTGCGGCACTCCGCATCCAGCACGATGACCTCGTCCGCGACGCCTGAGCTTGAAGCCAACTTGTCGCGACACAGTTTTATGGCTGAACGCGAAGCATCAGACTTGGTTCAAAAAGACTTGATCCGGCGAATCTCGGAACAGGATCATCGTGCCATGGCCGAGTTCTACGATCAGGTCAGCGGAGTGCTTTTTTCCACGGCCATCCGGATCCTGCGCGATACCCACGACGCAGAGGAAATCCTCCAGGACGTATTTGTGCAGATTTGGGACAAAGCCGGGGATTTCGACCCGACGATGGGCACGCCGCTACACTGGAGTCTTGCGATAACCCGGCACCGCTGTATCGACCGCCTTCGCTCGCGCCAGCGCCGCACGCGCCTGTTCGATGAACTGACCCAGCAGTCGAGTATGGAAAGCGCTTCGTCTTCGCACCCGCAGGTGCAGCCTTTGGGGACCGCAGAGGTGGGCGCTGTGCAGGCCGCTGTGAAAGGTCTGCCCGCCGAACAACGGATCGCGATCGAGATGGCGTTCTTCATGGGGCTCTCCCATGGAGAAATCGCCGAGACCTTGGGGGAGCCGCTTGGCACAGTGAAAGCACGCATTCGCCGTGGGATGCTGAAATTGCGTGAACAACTAACGAACTACCTATGATTACCGAACAACAGCAAGAACTCGCGGGCCTCTACGCGCTCGGAGCGTTGAGCGTCGAGGAGGCGGAGAGCTTCGAGATGGAAATGAGCGGCAATCCAGAATTACTGTCGCTCGTCACAGAGTTCCATGCAGTCACGGACCTTATGTCCATCGCCTCGCCGCAAGTGACACCACCTGATTCATTACGTGAAAAAGTTTTGGCGCGAATCGCCGCCGTGACACCGTCGGTTCGAGCGAGCGTTCCGCCTATGCCTCCCGCGCTTATGGCGATGGCGGGATTGCGCTTTGAAGATTCCGCCGAATCGCGGGGATGGAAGTCGCTTCCGATTCCGGGAGCTTACATCAAATTACTGTCGATGGAGAAAGAGCGCGGCTACGCCGTGCTGCTCGGGAAACTGGAAAAAGGGGCGCGTTACCCTGCGCACGTTAACGCAGGGCCCGAGGACTTCTTTGTCCTCAGCGGCGACCTTGTGATCGGAAACCGGAAGATGGCCGCAGGAGATTTTCACCACGCCGATGGCGGCTCGCTTCACGAGGAGAACTATTCGGTCGATGGATGCACCTTGCTTGCGGTTTTGACGCTCGATGATCCGCTTGTCGCTTTTGCGACGGCTTGACCGCCCGGCAATCACGACTGGCGACGCGATGCAAAATCCGCCCGCACGGATTCGCTCACCGCACCCGGCTTGTAGAACTTGTCGTAGAATTCCACATCCAGATGGCACGCTTGAAATCCGACTACGGTCCGATACGGAGCCATGTGAACGGGGAATCTTCCGTATCGCTTCCACAAATATTCGCAGTAGGCGACAGTCGCCTCAATGGCCCTTTCGCTCACGGGAGGGACCTGCCCGGCGGTCTGCGCATGGTTTGCCCATGCGCTTCCATGACCCTCCGCGCGAAAGACTCCTGACGCGCCGAATTTAAGGTCAACGACTGCGCGCACGGCCTCGGCCATCGATTTGTAGTATGGCGGACAGAAGGGCTTCAACAAAACCTCCCCGTCGCACTCCAGCCCTACTGGATAGGGAATGGACGGATTCTGCCGCAGCAGATTCATCATCATCGAAGGGAGCCAGCCAGCGCCCACATAGCGGCTTGCCGGCATCGTCTCCATCCTGAACTCCAGGGCCTCAAACCACGCGAACTCGTGATTTGCAAAACTCGGATACCCGCCGAGACCCATAGCCTCCGCCATGAGCGAGAGATTCTGCACCATCATCCCCTGCTCCAGAGTGACAAACTCAGTCACAAATTGCTCCACCTGCCGCACTGTCGCCACGCGATTTTTCGAGGGATCAGATTCGAGATGTCCTCCACGGTTGCGGGCAAATTTCGCAAGTCCGGCGGGAAGAAAATTATTCCGCTCGTCCAGGATGAAAGCGCCCGTGTGTTCGTTGAGCACCTCCAGAAGTCCGTTCACATACATAAATGTGAGGTCGTTGATCGGCAGAAAAAGAGTGGTGCCGGGAGCATGCGCCGACCAGCGATTCGTATTCAGATTAAACAATGGGTCCCCCGGCGGATGCGCGCGGCCATCTTTAATCTTCACGCGCGAGCGGCGATACACTTCGCGAAACTCCCCCGCCTTTCCCAAAGCGATCAGACTGGCGATTTCACTGGCAGGCAATTCCCTCGGGCGCCGCACTAAATATGTCGCATCGTCGTTCGTGACCACCAACGGAACGCACTGCAATGCGTCTCCGCTCGCGATCGTTCGCCCGACCAGACCGCCCATGATGTTGCCACCGCCATCCTTCGTGTGGCACAGGTCCGCAAGCGCGTGCCCCGTGATGCCGCTGGCCGCAAAAGCGAGCGCAGACTCCTCGTCCTCCGTGAGCGGTCGCGACTTGTGGCGACTCTCAAATGCAAGCGGGCCGCCGGGAAGTGTCATCCCGCATGAGAAGCGCCTGGATCGGCGATCGCGGAGAGCCGCAAGAAGTGAAAATTGCTCGAGCAAAGGCATGCTTGTTTGTTGATGAGAGCTTTACAGCCGGGATTCCCCCCGGGATGCAAATAACTTCGGAAATCATCCTCGGGCCGGTCGTGCTCGCGAACACGAATTCCAAAACACTTCCCCTGCCCATCGGGGCTCGCTCCGCCATTTCGCTTCTTTCGATTCGCAATGCATCCAATTGCCAAAATCCGTCGATGTAGCTGCGGAACCAACAAAACCCGGTTCCGAAAACACAATGAAAACAACAAATCAAACTTCACATTCCACCGGCCCGTTCGCCTCCGCGAACAAGGCCTCCAAACTCGCTCTCGCAGCGACCATCGCAACCGCGCTTTGTCTCTCGCATACCCCAAATGCGCAGGCCTCCAGCCACAGCGACGCACCGCTCATCAAGCTCGATCCACAGGCCAACCTCTCCGACGTCTATGCATTCGTCCGCATGCGACCAAGCGGCGAGCGAGTGCTCGTCGTCGAGGTCAACGTGCATCCATTCATGGAACCGGGCGATGGACTGATGTTCGACGCATTCTCGCCCGACGCGCTTTACAGCATCCATATCGCGAATCCCGTAACGGGCGCAGATCTCCAGCGCTTTGATTTCAAATTTTCCCCCGTCGATACAAAGCGCGGAGCTTACGCCAACACCAACACGATCCTCCGCTACGGACGCGGAGCGGATGTAAACGGAGGCCCCGATGTCGGCGGGATCATGACGGTCGGCGACGCGCATCAGAATTTTGTCCAAAGCTACTCGGTCACACGCACCGTAGGCCGCGGCCCGCGTGCCGTTCTTAACACGGAGCCACTTTTGGTCGCACCACCGAATGTCGGACCAAGGACCACGCCGCTCTACAACGACGCAAATGGACGTGCCGTATCCGGAGCGACGAACCGCGCCGCACTCGATCCCTACACCGCGCAGACAACCGTTGATGTGGCATATAAAAACGCGACATTCACAATGTTCGCCGGGCCGCGCGAGGATTCGTTCTTCGCAGATGTCCCCGCAATTTCCGATCTACTCGACGGCCGTATTCTCGGCAGCAGCTTCGGACAGGCGGGCGGCGGAGTGGACGGATTCAAAGGGTTCAACGTGCTGCATTATGCGATCGTCATTCCATTGACCGAGCTTCCAAGCGTCACCTACACGGGAGCGCTGCAACCCGAGAGCACCGGCGTCGGCGTTTATGCATCCGTCAGCCGACCCCGCCTCACGCTTCGGCGTCCGAACCGGGAAGATGTCAATTCCCGCTCATTCACCCAAGTAAACCGGCTGGGCAACCCGCTCTTCAACGAAGTCCTCGTGGCGCTCGCAGACAAGGATAACTACAATCGCACTTCCCCAAAAGACGACGCGACGAACTTCTCCAAGTATGCGCTCAATCCGGAAATCGCGGTGCTCATCAATGCGGTGTTTGGCACCGGCTTCCAAACCACAGGCCGTCTTGATTTGCAGGCGATCTTCATCCCGGATGTGATCCGCGTCAACACAACGACCGGCGCGATTCGCACTTCGGGAGATGACGGATTTAACCGCCTCAGCTTCATCGGCGGCGATACTGTGGCCAACGGTGCTGGCACTCAAATCCCATCGGGCTGGCCTAATGGCCGCCGCTTCGGCGACGACGTCGTGGACATCGCGCTCACAGCGATCGCGAGCGGTCCAACATTCCAGACGATCACCGTAGTAGGCGACAACGTCCCGTCGAACGATGCGACCCACAACCGCACATTCCCATACGCCGCGACTCCGAACTCCGGCACCCGCAACAGCAAGGATTCCGGCGTCAACGTCGGGTTCTAACAAACTCCGCTGAAACCATCGCACCGGCGCATTCTCACACGAATGCGCCGGTGCAGTGCGGCACCCATTTTATGAATCCATCTTCCGGCAATACGCTCAAACCCTCGTCTCGCCTTCCGCTTTGGCGTGTTGCCGCAATCACTGGATGCATCGGCGCCGCTTTGTGTGCCGCCGTCATACTCAGGGAATCGCCCAAGAAAAACGGACTTCCCGCCGCAGTTCCGATCACAGGCGAGCAGACGCTCGCGCTGATCCCAGCACCTTTCGACGCATCGCCAACCAGTCGCGCTCTTACTGAAACAATCGCAAAAGTCCGCGAGAAAAACGGAGATGCCTCTCGATGGGTAAATCTCGGTGACGCACTCGCGCAGATGCTCCGGGACACCGCTGACGAAAAATACTACGACTACGCCGAAACCGCCTACCAGTATGCTCTGAAGCTCCATCCCGCAGCGGTGGACGCGCTCACGGGCATGGCGTGGGTGACCGGCGGTCGCCATCAATTTGAGCAAAGTCGCGAGTGGGCAAACCGCGCCCTCGCAATCGACCCGGAAAACGCCGCAGCCTGCGGCATCCTCGGCGACGCAGCATTGGAGCTTGGCGACTACGACGCGGCCTACGACCACTATCAAAAGATGATGGACCTTAAGCCCGACCTCTCTTCATGGAGCCGCGGCGCACATTTGCTCCACATGACCGGCGATACCGCAGGCGCGATCGATTTAATGGAAAAAGCGATCCGCGCAGGTGCGCCATTTGCCGAGAACACTGCGTGGTGCCGCGCCAAACTCGCGATGATGCATTTCAGCCAGGGCGCATTGCTCCCGGCCGCACAAGCGCTGGAGCGACCACTCAAAGCAGGATCGAAAAACACGCACGTCCTGCTTGCCGCCGGCAGGATTGCAGCGGCCCGCGAAGACTTCGCCGCCGCTGCGCAATACTACCGCACTTTGCTGGAAGCGGGCCCGAATCACGATGCCCTCGTCGCACTCGGCGACCTCTGCGCGGTGCAGGGAGACAAGGACGGCGCCGAGCGATACTACGAACAAGTCGAGTCGCTCGAAGCAGCACAAAACGCCCGCACCGGACACAGCCACATGGCCATGGCAAAATTCTACGCAGACCACGATCGCAAGCCCATCGAGGCACTCCGGATGGCCGAGGCCCGCAAGCTCACCCGCAACGTCAACGAAGCAGACACACTCGCCTGGGTGTATTTCAAAAACGGCGATCAACCTCGCGCAATCGACGCAATCAAATGGGCTCTCAGCCAAAAAACCCAGGATGCCGAGATTCACTTTCACGCCGGAATGATCGCCGCGAAGTTCGGCGACGGTGTGTCCGCGCGAAAACATTTGCAGCAGGCCCTGAATCTCAATCCCCGCTTCAGCATCCTTCAAGCAACCGTCGCCTCGAAAACACTCGAAACGCTCGGCACCGGCAGCCAGCCCGTCGCCGCAACCAATGGAGGCGAACAGTGAGTTCCCTGCCTCGTATTATTCGTCGTGCGATCGGCGCGCTCATCGCACTCGCCATGGTCTCCAGCTCCATCGCTCACGAAGAGCCGACGAGCTTCCTCGAGCTCCACATCAGCGCAGATGGCGTGAACGCCACGCTCACCGCGTCCGCCACCGACCTCGCACACGACCTGCCCGACGTCGAAGCCGGCACGCTGCTCTCACAAACCGTGGCAACCGCCCAAGGTGCGCCACTTTCCAAAATCCTCCTCGGACGGATGACAGTCCTCGGCGACGGAAAACCCCTCGCCGCCGAACTTCGCGCAATCACGCCCCTTCCAGAAAAGCGCGACGTGCTCCTCCAGTTTCACTACCCGTGGACTGCGGCACCGGCCCGCATCACCGTGCAATGCAGCCTCTTTCCGTATGACTCCCGCCATCGGACATTCCTCAGCGTCCACGAAAGCGGAAAGCTCGTGCGGCAGGAAATCTTTCACGGCGACATCCGCTCGGTCGAGTTCGACGCTGGCGCCACGCAAAGCCTCGGGGCAGTCATCGCGCAGTTCTTCTTATCCGGAATCCACCACATCTTCATCGGCCCCGATCACATTCTTTTCGTCGTCGGGCTTCTCTTGCTCGGCGGGACCGTCGGGAGACTCTTCAAGGTCGTCACCACATTCACCGTCGCCCACAGCATCACCCTCGCACTCGCGACATTCGGGGTCTTCACGCCACCCGCATCGCTCGTGGAGCCCGTCATCGCGCTGAGCATCGTCGTCGTCGGCATCCATGCGTTCTTCGATCGAAAAGGCCGGGACCCACGGCTGCTCTTCGCGTTTTGTTTCGGGCTCATTCACGGCTTCGGGTTCGCCAGCGTCTTGCAGGAAATGGTCCTCCCCCCCGCCGCCCTCGGCTGGTCGCTCTTTGCATTCAATGCCGGCGTCGAACTCGGTCAGGCCTGCATCATCATCACCGTCGCCCCGCTCCTCGCGATGCTGCATCGCTGGAGCAAGCCCATCGCCGCGCGCGTCGTCTCCGCTGGCGCACTCATCATCACAGCCGCAGGTTCATTCTGGTTCTTCCAGCGCATCCTGCCCTGACCGGCAGAATCCGCAACACCACCTCTGCTCCTCTGATTGGAGCGCAGCGGCGGTAGATCGCCATAACGCGAACAACACGCACACATAAATCAAACTCCAGTCCACAAGGTGCGGTCTGGTGGAGTCCCCCATCGCCGGTAACGGCAGGGTGACACTCGGCTTAGATCGAGATATGGGCCTCGGATGCGGTTCGGCCATGGACTCGACTCGTGACGGAGGAAATCCAATCGGTACGGTACTGAAGAAAGCAAAACGCTGCTCGGACAGCCGGAACGGGCGACTTCCGACTCGTACCGCGGCAACGGTCATGGTTGCAGCGGCGGTGATACGTTTGTTGAGGATTCTTTGCTTGCTCGGCTATCCGAGGAAACTAAACCGCCGTTGAAGGCTGGGGATAACTGGGTCGGATTCTGGGAGGGAACAACTGATTCGGCTCCCGAGCCTTGTACGGCGGTCACTTTTCGCCTCTGTGGGACGCAAGAATTGGTCAAAAACGCGGTGCTTACTCTGTTGCTCTGTTGCTCTGTTGCAGACGGGGCGATGTCGGGGCGCAGGGGGAAATGGTGGTCATCAGAGAGGTGAAACCGTCCGGTTTTCCAGCCTTCGTTTCGCGCGCTTCGGATTGTTAGCCGCCGAAAAACCAGCATTGCCGAGACTGAATTCTGGCAGTACGAAGGCGCTCCCGATTGCCTTCATTCACCATCCATTTTATGAAACGACTTCCTTTGCTCTGCCTTGCAATGCTGGGTTCCATCAGTCTGCGCGATTCGGCGTCTGCGTCTCCTCCAAACATCCTGTTCATCTTTTCCGATGACCATGCCCAGCACGCCATCTCGTCATACGGTTCCAAAGTAAACCAAACCCCGAATATCGACCGTCTCGCGACGACCGGCACCCGGTTCGCAAATTCATTTGTCACGAATTCCATTTGCACGCCCAGCCGTGCCACCCTGCTCACCGGGCAGTATTCGCATCTCAACGGGGTACCGGTTTTCAATCGCTTCGACGGCTCGCGGGACAATGTCGCGAAGCATCTAAAAGCGGGCGGCTACTACACCGGAGTGATCGGGAAATGGCATCTCGGCTCCGATCCCACGGGCTTCGATCGCTGGATCGTCCTGCCGGGCCAGGGGGCTTACATCGATCCTGTTTTCCTCGTACCCGGCGCAAAGCTGACCATCAAGGGACATTGCACGGACATCACGACCGACCTCGGGCTTGAGTTCCTCAAGACGCGGCCCCAGGACAAACCGTTCTTTCTCATGCTGCACCAAAAGGCCCCGCACCGCGATTGGGAGCCGGACGAGAAGAACAAGGTGCTGTTCAAAAACAAAGTCATTCCCGAGTCGGACACACTCTGGGACGACTACGCCACCCGCCCGACAGCACTTCCGTCGAACGAGCAAACCGTCGCCAACGACCTGACGCGCCGAGACCTAAAGTTGATTCCGCCTGCCGAGCTGAAAGGCCCGGCGCTCAATCAATGGATGAACGCCAAGCCGACGGAAGTCACCGTCGATGGAAAAGCCCTGACCGGCAAGGAGCTGACAAAATGGAAGTACCAGCGCTACATGCAGGACTACCTCGCCTGCGTGCAGGGCGTGGATGACGGCGTGGGCAAAGTGCTCGACTACCTCGAACAGACGGGCCTCGCGAAGAATACGATCGTGATGTATTCCGCCGACAATGGATGGTATCTCGGCGACCTCGGGCTTTACGACAAGCGCTTCATGTATGAACCGGGGCTCAAGGTGCCGCTCCTCGTCAACGGACCCGGCATTAAGGCAGGCGCAGTCCCGACTCAGTTTGTCTCCAACATCGATCTCGCGCCGACGTTCCTTGACCTCGCCGGACTGCCCATTCCTGCTTTCATGCAAGGCCGCTCGCTCGCGCCGATTTTGCGCGGCGAGTCGCCGGAAGGCTGGCCCACCAGCGTTTACTACCGCTATTACCATGACCCCGGACATCATAATACCGCCGCGCATTACGGCGTCCGCACGGCCACGCACAAGCTGATCTACTATTGGAAAAAAGACGCGTGGGAAATGTTCGACCTCACCAATGATCCGACCGAGCAAAAGAACCTGCTGTTTGGTGATCCCGCGACGCGTTCGCCGGATGTCGCCGCGAAGTTTACCGAGCTGAAAGCCGAAATCGCGCGTTTGCAAAAAGAATACAAGGACGACGGGCAGTATGCGGACCCTGCAACATGGCCAAAAGGCGGTGCCGACGGGCCGTTCGATGACAAAAAACCCACCGGCATTAAAACAGTTACCGAGGCCATCCAGGCCGCCGCGGGCAAGTGAAAACGTGCATTGCCATCCTGTTTGCTCTGTTCATTCAGAGTGCAGCTTCCGCGCTCTCTGCCGCGACGCCAAACATCCTCTTTCTCTTCGCGGACGATTGGGGGAAGTTCGCGAGTTGCTACGCTGAAGCCGGGGAAAAGGGTGGCATCAATGATGTCACCCGCACGCCGAACATCGATCGCATCGCGAAACAAGGCGTGCTGTTTCGCAACGCCCATGCCAATGCTCCATCGTGCACCCCTTGCCGCAGTTCGCTGCTCTCCGGCCAGTATTTCTGGCGCACAGGACGCGGTGCTATTTTGCGCGGGGCAGTATGGGACGAAAAAATCCCGTCGTATCCCCTGCTGCTTCGCGACGCCGGCTACCACATCGGCAAGACATACAAAGTCTGGAGCCCAGGCACGCCTGCGGATGCACCATACGGTGGCCAGCGGTATGCTTTTCAAAAAGCCGGCGGACGCATCAATCAGTTCTCGGAAAACGTCACGAAAATGGTCGCAGGCGGCAAATCGTTGAACGCTGCAAAGGAGACGCTCTACGACGAGGCGCGCGGGAACTTTCGCGACTTTCTCGCCGCCAATCGCGACGGCAATCCCTTCTGCTATTGGTTTGGCCCCACCAACGTTCATCGTAAATGGACCAAGGGCAGCGGTAGGAATCTATGGAACATCGAGCCCGATTCTCTGAAGGGAAAAATGCCACCGTACCTGCCGGATGTTCCGGAGGTCAGGGAAGACCTTGCGGACTATCTGGGGGAGGTCGCCGCATGGGATGCCAGCGTCGGTGCACTGCTCGCCGAACTGGATAAAACCGGGCAGCGCGACAACACCTTGATAGTGATCAGCGGTGACCACGGTGCGCCTGGATTCCCGCATGGCAAATGCAACCTTTACGGATTCGGCACCAACGTATGCCTCGTCGTCGCCGGTCCCGGTGTCAAAGGCGGACGTGTGGTCGATGACTTTGTGAATCTCACCGACCTAGCGCCGACATTCCTCGAAACCGGCGGCGTGAAAGTGCCCGATGTGATGACGGGAAGGACCCTCTGGCCGGTATTGAAATCGGACAAATCCGGCCTCGTTGATGAGACGCGAACTCAGGTTTTCACCGGACGCGAACGTCACGTGGAGAATGCCCGGGCAGACTACAGTCCCTATCCCCAGAGGGCCATCCGCACTGCGGATAATGTTCTCATTATCAACTTCCGCCCCGACCGCTGGCCGCTCGGCGACCCCTATGGTCTTGAAGATGGAAAAACGCCGGCCGCGAACGGTCTCGAGAACGAAACCCGTCTCACCCATCCCGATGAAGACGCCGGCCCCACAAAGGCATGGCTTGTCAAAGTGCGCAACTCCCCTGAGTGGCAGGCGCATTACCAATGGGTCTACGGAAAGCGTCCCAAATACGAACTCTATGATCTGAAAGCGGACCCGCACGAAACAAAGAACCTCGCCGACGATCCGGGGTACGCGGCGACGAAGGCCGATCTGGAGAAACGACTCCTCGCCGAACTCCGCCGCACCGGCGACCCGCGACTGGTGGATGACGGAAAGTTTTTCGAGACGCCACCGCTTTCCGGCCCGCTCCCCGGCGCTGCCAAAGACGGCGGTCAATAACGCGATTCGGTCGGAATCGATAAAAATGGGCATTCACCCATAATATGGTGAGCCCCGTCCTGCACAGCGAACAGGCTCCCGAGCGTCGATGCGCGGAAGTAGTCCAGGACTTTAATTAATCGGCGCGACGCCGCGGGGCGTTTACGGGCCGGAATTGCACACGACGTCGCCACAGTTTGCCCGGCTAAAGTCGTGGAATTGAAAGCCCGCTTCAATCTCGCCGTCACATGCCATTTCCCTTGCCTTCAGCATTCGGCTCGCTAGTTTCGCGAACATGTTTCAACGGTACCTCTCGACCTCCGTCGTCTTCCTTCTCGGCACCATAGTTTCGCACGTTTCCGCTGCGGACGGACCGTCGCGTTTTACCCTCTCGGTCGGGACGGCGGGCTACGGGAGCCTCTCCATCTCGGATGCCGGAAAAGTACGCGGGATGATGCGGCTTGGAGGAAAGCCGGTGAGTTTTTCTGCGACGAATGAGGGCGGCCATTTCGCGGTGCGGGCCAAGGCTGCGAAGGGTGCAATTTTCGATGCGGACTTCACGGTGGTGGGTGACGAGATCGTCGGCACGGGAACAGTGGGAGGTCAGAACGTAGGGATCACAGTCACGCCATATTCCACCGGGGCGTTTTGCTTTTGCGGTGTCGGCGCGACGCCTGTGACCGTGAATATTCGGAAGGCGTCCGTGAGGACGTTCCTCACTGGTTCACTCGCGTCAAACGGTCGGTTTACAGCGAGCGATCGGTTCAATTCTCCGCTCAGTCTAAAGCTGAATAAAAAGGCAGGTCTCGCCACGGGAAAACTCGGAGGTTCGCCGTTCATCGGGATCATCTCCGCTGATATCGTCTCGGCGATTTGCGACGATGGAAGCCGGATCACCATCCGCTCGTTTGCCCCTCCGGTTGCGCTGGGCGCGGCTTCGCAAACGTTGGACATGAGCGCCCTGCAAAGTCCGGGAGCTCCAGCGGCACCGCAGAGGCTGGTCGGAAGTCTCACTCAAAACCTCGCGGGGAGCACCCTCACAGCGACCCCGAACAATTTCCAGAATTCAGTCGTATCCCAAATCGCGGGCGGAGCTCTGCTGCTTCAACACCAACAATTGAGTCCTCAGACAGCAGTATCGAACACGGCGGTCCAGGGCGGACTTTTGATTCCAAACGCTGCCGAAATCCCGGTTGCAACGCCGCTATTCGAGCTACCAGACCGTTCGCCACAGATATCAAACTCTCTGCCTTTCCAACCCCAGCCGCCCATTGCAGAGCTTTCGCAATCGGTCCTCGCAAGCATCGGGGCAGGCAGCCTCGTTAAATCGGGAACCGGAGTATTGACGATCGGCGAGGCTCCGATTTTCGCGGGCTCTACGAGCGTTAGTGAAGGCACGCTCGTTTTGAACGGCTCGCTATCGGGGAGTAGCGTCTCCTTGGGAAGTGCCGGATCCATTTTAAGCGTCAGCGGCGGCACGATTTCTCCGGGAGCCCACGCAGGAGTTCTGAATTTGGCTGGGGCATCGGCCCTGAATGTCTCCCCGGGAACGCAGTTCACGGTTGCTTCCAGTGCTTCACCCCAGACAGTCGAAAACCTTCTCCGCTCGGCGTTTCTCACCCGGCCTGTGGATACGAGTCTCCTCGGAGATCCCGCGAATGGCACGTCCGCGATCGAAGCCGCACTTGCCGCATGGCAGGCGCAAAACCCGCAATTCACCTTTTTCGTCACACCGGAAGTTTTACGCACGGCATTCTACATGGCGACCTTTAATCAGCCCGTGCCGGTGTTGTAGAGGCGAGCTGTCGGGGCCGGAACAAAACCGGAAAGGAGACGGAACAAAAGTGGAATGGCTTTTTCTGGGGGTAAAAGCGGGAGCGGACCGCCGCACCGTCGGACGGAGCGTAGCGGAGGCCGACGGTGCGGCGGTCCGCTCCCGCTTTGATGCATTTTTCTCCGGGTTCGCGCTGTTTTTAGGGCATCGTTGAGGGATGAAAAAAGCAACTCATCCATCGCCTGCCGCCGGAGTTTGTCTGCGGGATTCTGTCGGCTTTTAACGACTCCTCCATTGATGCAGCGTTCGCTTCCGCGCAGCTCGGGATCGCCAAATCTCGCCTCTACGAACTCCGTTCTTCCTGGCTCGCTCGGCGGGGTTCCTTTTCCCCAAAGCCGAGCGGCGGCGCTCATCGTGCGCTCTGGCCTCCCGGCGTCCTCGCTTTTCTGGAGCAGTTTTTACCCCTCTCTCGCCCGCCCAATTTCCAGCTCGTGGCGGATGAACTCAAGCGCCTCCACGGCTTCGTTCGCGCTCGTTCGAGCGTTGAGGTGTATCTCAAAAAACACTTGCCCCATCTGCTCCCGGTTCCGCCGCCACGCATTCGCTCCTATCGTCGTTTTCGCAGGGCCTACATCGGCGAGCTTTGGCAGCACGACAGTTCCATCCACCAATGGTGGCCAGCCGCACAGAAGCAGGTTCTCCTGCTCACGGTGGACGATCATTCGGGCCTCAATGTCGCGGCCCGTTTCGTCGTCGCGGACACCACTTGGGATCACTTTTGCCACTTCCGCTGCGCCTTTGAAAATCACGGCATCCCGGAGGCCATCTATACCGATGCGCTGAGCCTTTTCGGCCCCAGCTCCAGCAGCGACCGCTCCGACCCAAAAAGCCAATTCCAGCGCGCCCTCCGCAGCCTCGGCATCGCCCATCTCGTCGCGCCCACTCCGCAGGCGAAAGGCAAAATCGAACGTCGTTTCGGCACCTTCCAGCGCCGCCTCGTCACCCTCCTTTCCCACTCAAAAATCACCACCCCCCAGCAAGCCGACCAAATCCTCCAAATGGAACTCCAGCGTCAAAATTACACCCGTCAGCGCAGCACTGGGCGCATCCCGCTCACCGCTTGGGAGGACTCCATCGCGGCCCGCACCCAACGCCTCCGTCCCGTGCCCCCGGCACCCCTGCTCGACTTGCACTTTTCCCTCCGCCAGCAACGTCGCGTCAACAACGACCACACCATCGATTTCGAGGGCGCAAACTACCCCATCGCCCCAACTTCCAAATCCTCCGTCACCCTCATCCACCACCCCAAAAACAAGCTCTGGGTCGTCGAACATCCTCCAAAGGACATTTGGCCACCAGTTTTAGCCGCTTTTACTCTGTAATTCGCTGTCCACTTTTGTTCCGGCGAGAATTCCACTTTTGTTCCGTCGCCGACA
>JANMGP010000044.1:0-11548 GCA_031374705.1 Verrucomicrobiaceae bacterium
GCCGAGCACGTCGTCGTTCGCGACCTCTTTCATGAAGCGAATACAGCGCGTGCAAAGGATGCAGCGTTCTGCATCGAGCGTGACCCGAGGTCCGAGTTCGACGGATTTTGGCTTCTTCACTTTGCGCTCCAAAAAGCGCGACGAGGCACTTCCGTGCTCCACGGAAAACTCCTGCAGCTTGCACTCGCCCGCCTGATCGCAAATCGGGCAATCGAGCGGGTGATTGATGAGCAAAAACTCCATCACGCCCTTGCGGCTCTCCAGCACCATCGGCGAATTCGTCCGGATGCCCATTCCCTCGCTCACGTCCTGCGCACAGGAAATTTGCGGGCGTGGAATCCAGGCGATCTCCGGCTTTCCGTCCTCGCCGATGATCGGCTTGCGGTCGGGTGTCATCTTGGGCGAGCCCATCTCGACGAGACACATCCGGCAATTGCCCGGCGATGTGAGCTTCGGATGATAGCAGTAATGCGGAATCAGTTTCTCCGCCTGGCGGCACGCCTCGATGACGCGCGTGCCCTTTGGAAATTGCAGCCAAACGCCGTCGATTTGGACGTTGATCATCTGGACTTCGGTGGTGGTAGCGGTGGACATTTAGGCGGCTAGAAATTGTTCTGGTGAAAGCGCGATGTGCTTGGCGTTTGCAAGAATGCCGCCGTCGGTCGTAATGAGCTTCACGCGATGTTCCTCTGCAAGCGCCACGTAGCAGCTATCGTAAGCGGAGCACTTCGTCTCATTTACGACGCGATAAACTTCATGAATGTTACTGTCGTAGTCGGCCTTACCCATCATCGATTTCGCGAGGTAAAGCGACCTCAGGATTTCTTCATCGCTCATCTTTTTGTGATACTTCAACAGGATGCTCACAAATTCAGCCTGCCAAAGTTTTGGTGCCGCCCATGAACGATCCTTGGCGAAAACAGCCCGAGCGATCGCCGTCCGTGAGCCACGAATACAGAAGTCAGAGATGAGATTTGCGTCGGCTATAATCACTCGCGTCCTTCTTCTTTTGCGGCTTTGAGTTCTTCGGGTGAAAGGCTCACCTCGCGCCCCATATCCGTGTGAAATTGTTCCACCGCCCGTAGCAGTTCGTCTTTGTCCTCAATCAGAGGGAGATTTGCCCAATCCACTTTCTTGGATGGTTCATTCTTTGTCTCCGTCTTTTGCGGCCTCACTAAGTCGATCTCCCGCGCTTGGAGAAACTGCCGAAATGCGACCAGAGCCTCGTCTTCCATGCTCACATGATCGGCATCGGCACATGCACGCAGCTTCGCAAAGTCGGTATCTGGAATGTTGTTGATTACGAGTGTAGCCATATCCCCGATTATCCTACTTCGTCGCCGCCTCCGCCATAATTTCTTGCGAGTTCCCTCGCGGGGCAGCCACCGTCGAAATCGTCGCGTTTTCCGTGAGTTCCGTCGTGTTGTATTCCGGCGGCATCGGCGGCGGGAGCGGCTTTTTCGCTTTCACTGCGAACTCCTCGGGGAACTTCGCCAAGAAGCTCTGAGTCGGCCATGAACAGGCTTCGCCAAATGCGCAGATCGTTTTGCCGGCGATGTTGTCGGCGACGTTCTTCAAAACCGCCGGGTCTTTATCGGTGCCGCCGCCGGCCACGATTCGGTCGGTGATTTTCCGCATCCACTGCGCGCCTTCGCGGCATGGAGTGCATTGTCCGCAGCTTTCGTGAGCGTAGAACTCGTTCACGTTATTCAGCGCCCAGACCATGTCGCGGGAATCGTCCATGACGATGACACCGCCGGAGCCCGCCATCGAGCCGCACGCGGCCATCGTGTCGAAATCCATCGGGATGTCTTCCAGCCCGATTTCGCGGTCTTTCAATTTGTAGCGCTCGCCAGCGCGCAGCACTTTGGCCGACGAACCACCGGGGATGACCGCCTTCAACTTACGCCCGTCCTTCATGCCGCCGCACACTTCATTGATCAGTTCGCCGAGCGTGATGGAGCCGACCTCCACTTCGTAGTAGCCGGGCTTTTTCACATCGCCCGAGACGCACAAAATTCGCGTGCCGGTATTGTTCGGCTTGCCCATTTTCGCGTAGCCCGCGCCGCCCATCGCGATGATGTGCTTCACGTCGCACAGAGTCTCGACGTTGTTCACAATCGTCGGGCACATGTAAAGTCCTAGCACGGCTGGAAAATACGGAGGCTTGATGCGTGGATATGCGCGTTTTCCTTCGAGCGATTCGATGAGCCCCGTTTCCTCACCGCAAATGTAGGCTCCAGCGCCACGGTGGACGTAAATCTCGCAATCGAAGCCGGTCCCGAGAACGCTCTTCCCGAGGAATCCACGCTTCCGGGCTTCCGCCAGCGCCTTTTCCAAAATCTGCGCACCTTCCGGGAACTCCCCGCGGATGTAGATATATGCAAGGTTCGCGCCGACCGCGAAGCACGAGATGATCATGCCTTCGATAAGCTGGTGCGGGTCCTGATGAATGATATACCGGTCCTTGAACGTCCCCGGCTCCGACTCGTCCGCATTGCAAATCAGATACGTCGGCTTCGGCCCGCCGCGCTTGATGAATCCCCACTTCACGCCGCAAGGAAATCCCGCACCGCCGCGCCCCCGAAGGCCGGACGCCTTCACCTCGTTTACGATTTCCTCGGGCTTCATCGAGAGCGCCTTTTTCAGCTCCGCGTATCCGCCGTTCTTCAAGTAGCACTCGATGTCCGGCGTATAGCCCGCGACGTCGATGTTCTTGAAAACGACCCGCTTTTCCCGCGGATGCGGCGGCAGCACTTTCGGCAGTGTCGCATCGCTCGTCGTCACTCCAAGAAGATCCGCCGCTTTTTCCAGCGAGATGTTCTCTTTAAAATTGTCGTTCACCAGCGCAACCGGCGCCGAGCCGCATGAAGCAAGACACTCCACGAACTCCATCGACACCTTGCCATCCGGCGAAATCGCAATCGGATTCCCATGCCCCGGATTGTGCGGATGTCCGTGGTCCGGCGTCTTTTTCTGCCCCTCCAAAAACGCCGCCAAATCAATCCCCGCCGCCTTCGCCACCCGCTCGCGCAATTCGTAGGCACCGCCGAGCGCGCATGAAAGCGTGCGGCAAATCCGAATGTGCGTCGCCCCTGCGGGCTGACGGCGAAACATCGGGTAAAACGTCACCAATTCCAAAACATTGATGGGCTGAAGCTCCAGCTTCGCCGCGATCCAGGAAACGGCCGCATCGGAAACAAACCCGAAATGCTCCTGCCAAAGATGCAACAACGGAAGCGAGGCGGAGCGTTTCGACACTGGGTAGTGCGAAATTGCTTCATCCATCTTGGCCAACAGGTCGGCAGGTATTTCCATAAAAATCAGGGTTGCTCGGCAGGTTTTGGTCGCTCGGTCTTCGATGGCTTACTGCCCTCCAGTCCGCGGTTTGGTGCGAGTGCCTCGGAAGGGTTCTGCGGCTCGGAGTGCCCGAATTGATTGACGTCGTTCGACAGTCTCCCCTCTACAAAATGAAGGACGGTTTCCTTCCCATCCTGTATGTAGTAGTGGCGCTCAGCGGCAAACTCGCGTTTCTCCGAACGAGTCAGCGTGAGCTTCTCGACGCGCGTCGGCTGTCCCAGAACGCTCTCCACTTCCTTCGCAGAAAGTCCTCGCCCTGACTTCTCAGCAGCCGACTGCATGCGGTTCACCGTGTCGATATTTGCAGTCTCAATCCGCTTTTCACAGCCCGAAAACAAGGGCGCGAAAGCAGCAACCGAAAGAGCAAAGATAAGTGCGGTTTTATACACTTCCCGCACTAAAACCAACGCCAGAATGCAAGGCAAGTCCTCTTTGTGAAATTTTTCACAAGCTCCACTGAGACCCACAGACAAGCGTTCCCGCATTGTAAACGAAAAACCCGCTCAGTTCAAAAACATCCAACAACCGAATGGGAGTTGGAGCGGGCGAAGAGATTCGAACTCTCGACAACTTCCTTGGCAAGGAAGCGCTCTACCAACTGAGCTACGCCCGCATTAACGAGGTCGGGACTCTAGGATTAGTTCGCAAACGGAGGCAAGAATTTTTTACGAAAAATCTTCGGATCCCCGTTTATTGCTACGCACACGGCTTTATCCCCGCACGCCAATGAAACGCTAGATCAGCGACGGAGTTCCGACAGTAGCTTGGCGGGCTCATCCCACCCGGGTGCAAGTTCGGACGCGCGCTGGAGCAGCGGAATCGCTTCTTCTTTCCTGCCGCTTTGCGTAAGCAGTCGGCCAAGGTTAAAGTGCGCCTTCGCCGATTTCTGGTCCAAAATCACTGCGCGTTCGTAGGCATGGATGGCGGCCGGCGTTCGACCGAGCTTCGATTCCAGAAGCCCTAAATTGAACCACGCCGTGAACTGGAACGGATCCAACGACAAGCTCGTCATGATATGGGCTTTTGCCCGTTCGAGTTCGCCGCCTGAAAAATAGAATGAGCCGAGGTTTCCGTGCGCAATGGCATTTCTCTCGGTGACGTTCACCGCCCGCTCGAAAGCCGTTCCACTGTCCCTCCAAAATCGCACCTGAAAAACCGAACTTACGGTCAGCACGGCGATCCCGATTGCAGCAATCGCGCGCTTTGCAGCCTGCGAGCGAATCAAGTCTGCACCAAGCCAGACAGCTGCAATGAACAGCCCGATTCCCGTCGTGTAAAAATACCGGTCGGCCATTGCCTGACGCCCCACTTGCACGAGTCCGATGACCGGTGCGAGCCCTGCGAGGAACCACAGCCAGCCGAACGCCACGACCGGACGCTTCCGGATTTGCCACACAGCAATCGCCGTCAAAGCGACCGGCACCGCGAAGCAAGCGGCGATCATCCCGCTCGAAAGCGTCCCGTTGGTGTGCGGGTAAAAGATGCACAAATCATCCGGCCACACGGCCCGCCGCACATACATCGCCGTGGCGTAGATGGCATTGGAAATACGGACGCTCCAAGGATACGAGCCCATCGCCCCGACGTCTTGCTGTGCGAGGATGGCCAGCCCGGCGGCGATTCCCGCAAGGATGATCAGCGGCAGCTTTTCCGCGCAGAGCCGCACATTTGCCGCACGGTCGGACGAACTCCACCGCTTGAGCGGCCAGAAATCCAGCAGCAGCAGCAGCACCGGCACGGATACCGCCATCGGCTTCGCCATGAGCGCTCCGACGAATGCGAGCAACAAAACCACGTAAGTCCCCCGCCCCGGCTTCCGCGCGTAACGGGCGTAGGCTAGCAGCGTGAGAAACAGAAACGTCGCCGCCACCAAATCCTTGCGCGCAGAGAGCCAAAGTGCCGGCTCCATGTTTTGCGGATGCACAAGAAACAGCAGCGCGACCACAGCGGATCGCCACCAGGCTCCCGTCAGCGCGTGCAGCGCCAGTGCGAGCAGAAATGCATTCAGCGCGTGCAGACAGACACTTGTTACGTGCATGGCTCCCGGCGAAATGCCGAAAAACTGCGCATCGGCGATGCGCGTCAGCAACGTGAGCGGCGCCCAGTATTCCGCGTATTGCGAAAAATGCGTGAGGTTCGCAGTGAACGCCCAGTCCACGCTCGTCGCCGTGAATCCGTTCCGAAGATACGGATTATTCTGGAGGTAAATGTCATCATCCCAATTCAGAAACGCGTATCCGCCGACGGGATAAAACATCACCACGGCAAGCGCGACCACAAGCAGGACGAGCAGCGCTTTTGCGCGATTTGGCGTGGGCTGAGACATATTCGGACAGTGCTTCTATGCAGACCCCATGCCTTTCGCGGGCCGAATCCGCTACAGCGCCGGCTTTTCCTTATGCCACGGAGTGGACTGCTCGTAAGCGTGCGCGATTTGCAGGAGCTGCGCCTCTTTCCACGGCTGCCCGATCAGCTGGACACCGATCGGCAATTTCACGCCATCTGTCGTCGCAAAACCGCACGGCAGGCTCACACCGCAAGTTCCCGCAAGGTTGCATGCGATGGTGAAAATGTCGGCCAAATACATCTTCATCGGGTCATCCGAACGGTCGCCCGCCTTGAAAGCCGGCTCCGGCGAAGTCGGACAAATAATCGCATCCACCTGCTCGAAAGCCTTCGTGAAATCATCGCGAATCAGCGTCCGCACCTTCTGAGCGCGGAGGTAATACGCGTCGTAGTATCCGCTCGAAAGCACATACGTCCCGAGGATGATGCGCCGCTTCACCTCCGGGCCGAAGCCTTCCGCCCGGCTCCGCGCATACATCTCCAGCAGATTTTCCGTCGGCGCTCGATGGCCGTAACGCACGCCGTCGAAGCGCGCCAGATTCGCCGAAGCCTCCGCCGTCGCGATGACGTAATAGACACTCACCGCGTGCTCCGTATGAGGCAGCGACACTTCCACGATTTCCGCGCCGAGCGATTCGTAATGCCTCACCGCAGCCCGCACCGCAGCATCCACCTGCGGATCGATTCCGCTGATGAAATACTCCTTCGGCATGCCGAGTTTCACGCCTTTCAAATCGCGCCCAAGCAGCGCCGTCGCGTCCTCCACGGGCACATCGAGACTCGTCGAATCCATGCGGTCACGCCCCGCGATTGCATTCGTCAGCATTCCCGCATCACGCACCGTTTTCGTAAACGGCCCGATTTGATCCAGCGACGACGCAAACGCAATCAACCCAAACCGCGACACGCGTCCGTAGGTCGGTTTCAGCCCAACGCAGCCGCAAAGCGCCGCCGGTTGCCGGATGCTCCCGCCCGTATCCGAACCGAGTGCCGCGAACGCCTCATCCGCAGCCACCACGGCAGCCGATCCGCCCGACGAACCGCCCGGAATGCGCGAGAAATCCCACGGATTCATCGTGCGCCCAAACGCCGAGTTCTCCGTCGAACTGCCCATCGCAAACTCATCCAGATTACACCGCCCAAACGGAATCGCCCCCGCCGCGCGCAGCTTCGAAATCACCGTCGCATCGTACGTCGAAGTGTAGCCCTGAAGAATCTTCGACGCCGCCGTGCAGGGCTCGCCTTTCACGTTGATCACGTCCTTAATCGCAATCGGCACGCCACCCAGCGGCAGCGAAACATCCGCCTTTTCCGCAAGCGCCCGCGCCGTGGCGAAATCGCGCGACAAGTATCCGTGAATACGTCCATCGAGCGCCGCGATACGCGCTTCGAGTGCATCCACAGCCTCGACCGGAGACGCTGCGCCCGAGCGGAATTGCGCCTGTAGTTCCGCGATGGAAAGAGAAGTGAGCGACATAAGTTATTCGATGACCTTTGGCACGACGATGAGCCCGTTGGCCGAGCGCGGCGCGTTCGAGAGCGCCGTCTCCTGCGAGAACGATTCCCGCACTTCATCCGCGCGGAAAACATTCGTCACCGCATTCGCATGAGCCGTCGCCGCGACGTGCGAGACATCGACCTTCCGCAATTGCTCGACATGGGAAAGCACCTGACCGAGCTGGCTCTGAAACTTCTCGATTTCAGCATCGGTCAAATCAAGCCGCGCAAGCTGCGCAGTGTAGCGGACATTAAATTGGTCACTCATAGTGGGCGCGGAATGGAGCGAAAATCAGGCGCGGGGGGAAGCGCTTTGTGCTCAGGGAACGGAGAATCACCGTCCCTGCAATCTTTCCGTTCCGGGAAGGCTTTCCGAAATTCCCCCGCTTGCCAGACGGCGCGCGTTCCCCTTCAGTGCGGGCGATGACTGCAATTCACCATCTGCGCTCTGCTGTCGCTGCGGCGGCTGCGCTCGCTTTATCCCAGCCCGCGCCATGCGCCGACGCCGTTACCAAGGACTCTGCCGTGACTACTGCTCCGAAACACACAAACCGCCTCGCGAAGGAAAAATCGCCCTATCTGCTCCAGCATCAGCACAACCCGGTGGACTGGTTCCCTTGGGGAGCGGAGGCATTTGAAAAGGCCAAAAAAGAGAACAAGCCGATCCTTTTGAGTATCGGCTACAGCACCTGTCACTGGTGCCACGTGATGGAGCGCGAATCGTTTGAGAACGAGGCGATTGCAAAGCTGCTGAACGAAAGTTTCGTGTGCATCAAGGTGGACCGCGAGGAGCGGCCCGATGTGGACAAGGTGTATATGACTTTCGTGCAGGCAACTACCGGAAGCGGCGGATGGCCGCTGAATGTGTGGCTCACACCCGACCTGAAACCATTCGTGGGTGGCACATATTTTCCGCCGGAAGATCGCGGCGGGCGTCCCGGCTTCCCGACAATGCTGAAACGCCTCGCAGAGGGATGGAAGACGGACAGCAAGGGAATCATTGAACACGGCAACGAAGTCGCCAAGCAGCTCTCCGAATACGCAGCCAGCGCACCGAGCAAGGTGGAAGTGACGGCCAAGGCGGCGCTCACCAAAGGACAAAGCCAGCTCGTGCAGCGGTTCGACCCGGACCTCGGCGGCTTTGGCGGCGCACCAAAGTTTCCGCAGCCGAGCATCCTGTCCTTTCTGTTCCGGATGTCCGTGCGCAAGGGCCTCGGCGAATCAGCGGAGGCTGAGGAACGCGACCGCGCAATCGCCGGAAAAATGGCGCTGGTGACTCTCGGAAAGATGGCGGACGGCGGAATGCACGACCACCTCGGCGGCGGGTTTCACCGCTATTCCGTGGACCGCTTCTGGCACGTGCCGCATTACGAGAAAATGGCCTACGATCAGGCACAACTCGCCCGGGTTTATCTCGATGCGTTCCAGATTACGGGCGACGCGCGCTGGCAGAAAACCACGCGGGATATCCTCGATTACGTCATCCGCGATATGACCGATAAGGAAGGCGGATTCTACTCCGCGGAAGACGCAGACAGCCTGGAGGCAGGGCATGCGGAGAAGAAGGAAGGTGCATTCTACGTGTGGACGAAAGCGGAGATCGACGCCGCGCTAGGCGATGATGCGGCGCTTTTCAGCAAGGCATACGGCGTGGAGGAGGACGGTAATTCACCCGTGGGCAGCGACCCGCTCGGCGAGCTGAAGGGTAAGAATACCCTCATCGTCCGCAAGACCGCCGCGGAACTCGCGAAGGACTCCGGCAAGTCGGAAGCCGACGTGGAGAAGACGCTCGCCGCATCGCGTGCGAAGCTTTTCGCCATTCGCTCAAAGCGCCCGCGCCCGCATCTCGATGACAAAGTGATCGTCGCCTGGAACGGCCTGATGATTTCTGCGTTTGCGAAGGCTGCACAGGTTCTGGACGAACCCCGCTACCTGGCGGCGGCGCAGGCCAGCGCGAAGTTCATCAAGGCAAAGCTCTGGAAGAACGGTGCGCTCATCCGCAGCTACCGCCACGAACCGAGCAACGCTGCAGGATTCGCGGATGACTACGCATCACTCATCGCTGGATTGCTCGATTTGTATGAAACGGACTTCGATACGCAGTGGCTCGCATGGGCGGTGGATCTGCAAACGAAGATGGACGAAGTCTTTTACGACAAAGAACACGGCGGCTATTTTCAGACTCCGGCGGCACAGGGTGACATTCTTTTCCGCTCGAAAGAGGACTCCGACGGTGCCGAGCCCGCGCCGAGCAGCGTGGCCGCGATGAATCTCGTCCGGCTCGGGCAGATCATCGATTCGAAAGAGCTCCGCGAACGCGCGCAAAAAACCATCGCGAGCATGGGCGAGCAACTCGACAAAATTCCGAGTGCCGCGACACAGATGCTTTGTGCCGTCGATGCCTCAATGTCCAAAGGACGCCAGGTCGTCATCGCCGGCAAGCCCGGCGCGGCAGACACGATGGCACTCATCAAGGAAGCGCGCGCGCGCTACACGCCGAATCAGCTAATCATTCTCGCAGACGGCGGCACCGGGCAGGAATGGATCGGCAAACGCAACGAAGCTATCGCAGGAATGAAGCCGCAGGACGGAAAAGCGGCGGCATTTGTCTGCGAGGACTTCGTCTGCCAGGCACCGGAGACCGACCCCGCAAAACTGCGCGCGCAGCTTCAAAAATAGCCCTCACCGAAAACGCACGGCGAGTGCGATGGCGTTCAGCACGGCGAGAATGATCACCGGACGCACCGTCCGCGGCGCGACCCCTGCGACGACGTCCTTTTCTCGCATCGAAAAGACCACAAACCACGGCCAGGCGAACCAGGCCGCCCACGCCCAGATGTGCACGCCGCTCGGATTGCGCGGCGTGTCGAGAAACCAGTCCCACCAGCCGCGCGAATGACGCGCCGCCGGCTCCACGTTGGCAATTGTGGCGAGAACAATCAGCGCAGAAGTGAGCGAGACTTTCGCATGGCCGAGCCGGGGCCGGGCCCACAGCACGGCCTCCCGTGCGGCGATGATAAGCGTGGCCCACAGCAACGGCCACCCCAGCGGCACGCCGAGCAGCTTCCCGCCGAGTCCCTCGCCAAATGCCATCGCGCCAAACGGCAGTCGCGACGAGGTATTCAGCCAGCCGAGCACAAACGCACTCCCCGCTGTAAATCCCAACCACGCCCGCGCGGAGCGAAGCCCGTTGCTCGCCGTGATTAACAGATGCAGGTTCACGACCGCCAGCCCTAGCCAGATTAAATCCGCATTTTGCGCAAGTAACGCCACAGCCGCGCGGAAATCAGCGTTCGGCGGCGGTTTCGCACCTTCGAGCATCGAAAAACCAAGCGTTGTCGCGTTAATGGGAGCCAGCCACACGACCGCGAGCCACACGCTCGCAGCGATGAGCAGTCCCCACAGGATGGAGACGATTGGTTCGAGAGAACGAGAGAGCAGCGACCGGGGCATGTGCTTTTTTCCTACGCCACGGGAAACCGCCACACCTCCGGAGTCCACGCTCCGGTCACCCACGCATCCTCCGTCGCAAACTCCCGCGCCATGACCTCCTTTTCCGTCACGGTAAAATACATCAGCGCCTGCGTCTCGCTCTTGAAGTGCCCCGAGTTATCCGTGTTGAAAACCGCGATGCTCTTCGCCAGCTCCGCATGCGGCTCGCCGGCCTTCGGGATTTTCGGTGTCGAGCCGTCCCACGGAAAGATTTTCCGAACATGAGTGTGCCCGTAGAGAATTGCGGCGATGCGATATTTCGTCAGCACTTCGTGATACGCCGCGACATCCGCGAAATCCCATTCGTTCTTCGTCACCAATTCCGGATCGAGCGGCGCGCAATATCGCGCCACGTCCACATGATGGGTGATCACCACCGGTCGTGCGCTGTCGCCCACTCGTTCAGCGAGGTCCGTTTTCAAAAACTCCAGACTTTCCAACGATGCGTAGCGCCGCGGACGCTCCACATCCTTCAGCGCGCCGACGATCAATCCTACGTTGATAAAATGCACGCCGTTCCAGTCCCACGAAAAGTGCATCCCGTTCGCGGAGACATTCACGTCCTTTCGCTTCGCATTCCGCTCCCGCAATTGATCGATGACCAGTCCCTTGCCCTGCGGACCGTCGTGATTTCCCCAGACTTCGCGCACCGGCAGGCGTAATTTTCCGTCACCGCCGTTCAGCCCCCAGTCCGACGCAAACGCGGCCCACTCCGTCTTCTGCATCGCCTCGTGAGTCACGTCCGTCTTGTCGCCCGAATCAATCAAATCCCCCAACACATTGCCCGCCCCCACCGATGGCAATTGATCCACATCCCCCACACAGACTAAAGCCGCTTCGCACGGCAGGGCTT
>JANMGP010000046.1:0-1861 GCA_031374705.1 Verrucomicrobiaceae bacterium
CAACGTCCTGCGGTTCGCGATGTTCGGCCACGACGCGCGCATCGTAGGGACGCCCCCTCCGGATTGCAACGAAAGGCAGGGCCACCCAGCAGTTCTCATTATGACGACCGGTGCGACCTTGCCGGTTAGTGCCGCCGGTTACCCGGCGGCACCCCCACAGGTCCCTGCGCGCCCAATTAAGGCACAAGGTTCCTCAGGTCATGGTTTTGCTGCGTTCAGCAGTGAACGCACCCGCTGGTCCAGAACCTCAGGACCAGTTCTGCTATCCGTTGCTGTTACGGAGACATGGCGAGAGGTCTCGCATTGATCTCGGTGTATCATTCATGTTTCCCAACAACTGTTCCATAACCCGACCGCCCCCTTCCCTACTCCCAGGCTCCGACGGGACTCGTTCGCCTAGTTTCAAACGGTACTATGAGGCAGCTACGACTGCCGGTCTTGTCTGGCGTCACTCCGTTGGTCACGTTGCGCCGCCATACCTCAGGTTGATTTCCTGTGTTCGTTCAACGTCGCGGGGAAATCGCCGCTGCGTCGCCTGGGTGTTGTTGTGCCGGTGTCACCCGCTTCCGGCGTTTCGTCCTGAGGACGTCCTCGGCTCTCCCAAGTTCCCAGGGAACCCCAGTGTGCCTTTGCTCTGCTCTCAGACCCCGGCCGAGCCTCCATGCCTTGCCATTCTCCGGCATTTTGGTGTTGTCCCCCCACCCGACAACGGGGAGGACCTCAGCGATCTTAAGTCTTTCGAGGCTCAATCACACAGCTTCAGCACTCACTGTTTACGCTTCGTGCCGTCATTACTGACGACGACGCAAAACTCGCTTCCGGTGGTGGCCAGCCTTTCCGGGTGGGATTCCAACCCACTGAGTTCCGTTGGACGGTTTCGGCCTTTCGGCTTCCTCCGCCCCTGAGCTTATCTTGGCGCGATGTCGGAAACTTCGTCGGAAACTTTGTCGAACGACTGGCTGGTCGGCCACCCAATGATCACAACTCATGGGCTCAAGGTTTATGCAAAGGCGTTGACTCTCGGGGCTGGCGCAGACGCGCTCACGGCTTCATGGGGTAGACGGCACGCCATCGTGGATCATTTTCGAAGGGCATCCGAAAGCATCGTGGTGAACATCGCGGAAGGGGCGAGGCTTCGGTCTGGGCCAGACAAGGCCAGGGCGGTGGACTATGCCCTCGGCTCCACGCTGGAATGCGCCGCGTGCCTGGATTTGGCCGGTCTGAAGGGTCGGCTGAGGATTGAGAATTCGATCGCTGAAACGCGGCGGTTTCTAGAAGTTGCCCGGATGCTGATCGGGCTAAGAAAATCTTGGCTGCCAAGTATGCTGAGCGAAGAGGCAAGCCCCTCCAGAGCCGAGCTATCGACGGCCAGAAAGGAAGTTCTCTTCCACCATGAGTCACTGGACGTGTATCAGGTTGGGCTGGATTTCATGCGCTGGTTTATCGGGTTTCCCGGCGGCAGCCAACTTTCGGACCGTTGGTGCCGGGAGATAGATCGGGCGGCGACCAGTGTCGTGTTGAATGTGGCTGAAGGCAACGGGCGGTATTCGGAACTGGATCACCGCCGGTTTCTAGAGATCGCTGCCGCATCCGCGGTGAAGGCGGCCGCCTACGTGGATCTTTGTGCACAGAAGGCTCTACCCGACCGCGTGGAGACGGCTGAGGGACGGGAATACTTGAGTCGAATCGTCGCCATGCTCAGCCCATTCTGAGCCCGCTTCCGTTCGACAAAGTTTCCGACAAAGTTTCCGACGAAGGAAGGCCAGTTCGCGGCCAGAAAATGTCCAAACTACAGTGCGGTGACTTGTCACCGCTATTGCCCAGGCGACTCGTTGCCATCTTTCACGAACCCGGCGAGCTC
>JANMGP010000120.1:0-24911 GCA_031374705.1 Verrucomicrobiaceae bacterium
TCAAACAGCTCATTGAGCAGATAGACGCGTTCATCGCTGCCTACAACGAGGATGCAGCTCCTTTTGAGTGGACCAAGCTCAATGTCGCACAAAAGACCCCAGAGAGTAAATATGCGAACTTTTACAGGTAAGTACTAGGGACGCAAAGTTTTCGCTTGAATATCGCTGTATGGCGATATAAGAACCTCCCCGTATGAAAACAATTACTCCACAGCAACTCCGCAGTCGTCAGGACGGCGGCGAAGAAGTCTGCCTCCTCGATGTCCGCACTCCGGCCGAACACGCCGAGATTCACGTCCCCGGCGTCCATTTGATGCCGCTCGACCGCCTCGATTGCGCCGCGCTTTCGCAGGCGGGAGGGTTTTCAAAAGACCGGCCCGTGTACGTATTTTGCCGCTCCGGCGGACGCGCGAAGATTGCCGCGGAGAAGCTGGAAAAAGAGGGCTTCACAGACTGCCAGGTCGTGGAAGGCGGCACACTCGGATGGGCCGAGGCGGGCCTGCCCGTGAACCGCGGCGCGACCAAAGTCATATCGCTGGAACGCCAGGTGCGCATCGCCGCCGGAGCCATCGTGCTGGGCGGCGTGTTGCTCTCCCAATTCGTCCATCCGTCGTTCATCTGGCTCTCGGGCTTTATCGGCGCGGGGCTCGTATTTGCAGGCATTACGGACTGGTGCGGAATGGGAATGATCATCGCGCGGATGCCTTGGAATCAAGGCGCGGACAAGTCCTGCTGCACGAAACAACGCGGCCATGAATCGATTTGAAAACGGGAAAGGAGGCGAGCAAAATCCACTCCGTTGCCCCCGAACTTTCTATTCGCGAGGGCGTGATCGCTGGATCTGAAAACTGGTCAGTCCTGAGGAAACCCTGCGATCTCCGCGCGCGTCGGTGGCTCTACTTCGATATCGTCCTCCGCCTCGATCGCGATCCGTTTTGAATCCTGCATGAGCACTGAATACTTGACGGCAATTGCCGCTGACGTGTCAGTGGGCGGGTTACTTTTCCAACGCGAAGCGGTCACTGTAATTTCGCCCGACCAGCGGCAGAATGGTTTTTTGTCCTCGTGCTTCGTGCGACTTTCCACTCTTGGGGAATCGAGACGCAGCACAGTTCCATCCGCCAATTTTCCATACCACACGTCTCCCTGAATGTTCCATAACTTGCGGACCTCTCTGCGCGCAATGATGACGGAGTTTTGATTGGTCTTGGCGGTCTGCTCGAGCACCGATTGTTTGGCCTTTTCGATCTCGTTACGTTCGCAGGCTGGGAGGATGCACGCGATGAGCACGGCAGCGGCAGCTTTGAAAAAGAAAACCATCTCCTGAATTACTCTCCGATTTTCCGGAGCGCGTCAAATCTCCGTCTGTTACTTTTCTAAGGCAATGACGGACGCGAGTAACGCGCGTTCCTCGTCCGGCGTGGGTCGGGATTCCGGGCGATCTACCTGATGATTGATAGCCACTCGGCGCGCGTGTGTGCGGCGACGGCGATGGTTGGCGTTACTTTCTGGAGCCGTATCCAAACAACGCACACAGCGGCGCCCACCGCAGTGAGCGCCGCCCGCTATACGAATAAAGAGTGATTCGCTAAAAATGGAATCCGAAGATGAGCCGCGTCTGCACGTCCGGTTCGGAGTCGATGTCAGTGGCCTGAAACAGGACGGTTCCAGCGACGAAGAAATCCTTCTTCCGGTAAGAAGCGACCGGCCCGACATAGAGCGCGCCATCCGCGCTGCCGGACCATCCCTCGTATTCGAGCTCGTATTTCGCCTCGGCGCCAACGCTGAATGATGGCGAAAGGTCGTAACTCAAACCGAGCGTCTGTTCAAACACGCCGATTTCCTCCTCGTAGTCCGAGCCTTCCCACTCCGCCTCGACGATGGTGTTTGCGATGAACGTCCACGGTCCGATGTTCTTTTGGAGCAGCAGTTTTGCTTCGAGGACGAAGAGTTCCTCGCCGAGCTTTACTTCGCCATAGATAGCGCTGCCGAGCAGATCGGTTGTGGGATTGGAAAGATTGTAAATCAGCTCCGCACCCGAGCTTTTCCACTCGGTTTCGGTATTGTCGCCCTGCCGGCTGAGCGTCCAGTCCGCGAGATAAATGCCGAGCTGAAGTTTGTCGGATAGGCCGATTTCTAGTTCATGGCGAAAGTCGAACCGGTCTTTGTTCGTGCCCGAGCGGTAGGTTTTCCACGTGACCCACTGTTCGTATTCCCAGTGGCCTTTCGGCGAAGTCGTGACGTCGTATGAGTAAGTGAACTTCCGGTCGCCCGCGAACCCGGAGGTCGCAAGGACGGAAACGGCAGCGATAGCAGTGATAAGTGTTTTCATTGTGCGATTGCGACTCAATCGCATTTAAAATGCGGCGTCAACATGTTTTTGAGACTCAGTATCAGTATTTGTGAAAGCGACTGCGAGATTCATCGTCGCCGTAATTGGGTTTCCTCGCGGAAGAGCGAAGTGGTCTGCCTATCAGTCGCTGGAATACCCGGCGGACCTTGTTCTTACTTCATACTCTTGCTCTGTTTTCAGAAAACGGCGACAGCGGGAGCACGAGCAAGAGTATGAGTAAGAAGTAAGAACGGATGAGTTTTTCAACAGGCTTCTACGCCGCTGCCTCTTCATGTCAATCCGAGGAGGCGGGGCGGATCGAGAACAGGCGGTAGCGGAAAAAGTGTGAGAACCCCGGCAAGTATCTCGCCCCTCATGAAGCGATGACATTTGCACAGGCGATTTGCCCGTACGAGCCGGTAAAGCCGGTTGCCGCGATCATTTCGCGCAACATCTGCGACGGGTCATTCCGCGCCCCCCGGCGTGACTCCGCTGAAGTGATGTGTGGCTGGCTCAAACTTTTAATCACTAAAGCTCCACCAGATGGAAGTCTCCCGTCATTCCGATCGCGATGTCGTCCTTGATGAGTTTATCGAGAACGATTTTTACTCCATTGATTTTCGCTTTCACGATCGATTGCGCGGTGATTCCGAAAAAGTCACCGGCTGTGGCGCTGCCCTCGGCGACTTTGGCAATGATCAGGCTGGCGATGCGGGAGATGATTTTCGGCGTGGTGTCGATTCCGGTGCCGTCCGCCCCGGCAAAAATCGGACGGTCGTTTCTACCGAAGCCGTCGGCGGCAAAATCGGCGACGCCGACTGCAACGCTGGAGGCCGTCCACATTCCTTTGACCGTGAGCGTGCCGATGCTGGCGTCCGAGTTCGTGGCGATGAAGTCCCGGTTGTAGCCGACGAGGATTTCGGCATTTAGGACATCGCCTTTGACGGTGAATGCGTTGATGGCGATGGCGGACGCGGGCTTGCCGTTGGGGACGGCGGCGAGGGCGGCGATGACGCTGGGTTGGTTCGGGTCGTCACTGGTGATGGCGCCGGTGACTTTCACCACTTTCAGCGAACCGGCGGCGACGATTGCGCCTTTGTTGATACTGCCGCCGATACTGGCGCTGCCGATGTTGCCGGAGGAATTCACGGCGGCGTTGGAGAGCGATTGTTTCACGTTGAGCGAGCCGATGTTGCCGGCGTTGAGCCCCGAATTCGCGAGCGTGGTGCCGCCGCCGACGGGCGCGACCACGCCGTGCCCCAGTGCGGCGAGCCCCTGAAGCTGCGGGAGGTCGAGGGCTCCGGTACCAATGAAATCGCCGCCGACGGTGATGTTGCCGAGCTTCCCAAGGACGTTGATGGTGGCGAGGTTGATATTCCCGCGGACGGTGAATTTCCCGAGGCCGCCCGAGATGTCGCTGGTGAGCGGATTAAACGTGCCGGGTAGTTGCATGTCGGCCCCCAGCAGTCCGAGGCTTCCCACCGAAAGGGACTTCAACGCGGACTTCAGCGGGTTGCCGTTTCCGACATCGATCTGGCCCAGGTCGCCGGTGACTTTGACATTACCGAGGCTGAAGCCGGTTCCCCGGATCGCTCCGACGTTGATGACGCCATTTCCACCCGGAACCTTCTTTACCGTGAACGAGATGTTGGCCCCGTCCTTAAATGTATTTCCGGCATTCAAGTCCACGAGGAAAAGCCCGCCGTCAGGGCCGAAGGTGAGCATATCCGCCGTGATCTTTCCTTTGTTCACGCTCACGCTCACGAGGTCGCCATCGGTGTCGGTAAAGGTCGCGGTTTTTCCGGCTGACTTGATGGCAGGAAGGTCGTGGATGGCCCCGTTGCCGAAAACGACGTATGCATTTCCCGCGTTTGGGAACTGGCCACCGCCCAACGGCCCGCCAATGATGATGTCATCCTTGCCGTCGCCATTCACATCGCCCGCACCGCTCACGCTATGGCCTGCCTCCCCGCCGGGTACGGACCCGACGAATTTGTAGCCGGTGGTGCCGTTCAAAGTGGTTAGGGAGAGTGCCGGCGGAAATCCCGCCGGGCGGCCAAAGACGAGATAGGTCGCCCCATCGTCGGCGCGCGGTGCCCCGACGAGGATATCGTCAAAGCCGTCGCCATTAAAATCGCCCGCGCTGCTGACGCTCCGTCCAGTGAAATTGCCGAGGGATTCGCCCAGAAGCGCGAACCCATTTGCGCCGTTGAGCGTCGCGAGATTGTAGTTGGCAGGAAAAGCGGTGCGCTTGCCGAAGATGACGTATCCTACGCCGGGGCCGGACGAGTCGGAATTTGTTTGTGGTGCGCCGAGAGCAATGTCGCCGAGACCGTCTCCGTTGACATCCCCTGCGGTGCTGACGCTGGCGCCAAGGTAGTCGAATTCACCCAAACCGAGGACCTTAAATCCCTTTTTCCCATCGAGGTCTGCCGCATTTATTGCCGCCGGGAACGCGGTGCGTTTTCCGAAAATGATGTAAGCCGCGCCAAAAACACCGCCATCACCGTACTTCGCCCGCGGCGCGCCGATGAGGATGTCGTCAAAGCCGTCACCATTGATATCGCCGGCGCTGCTAACGCTGCCGCCGAAGAGGTCAGTGCCATACTCGCCATTAATCTTGAAGCCGCCGTCGCCGTTGAGCGCGGAGAGGTTCAGTGTTGAGGGAAACGGTGCCGTTTTGTGGCCGAAGACGACGTAAGCCGCCCCACTCCGGGCACCGTTGTCGTTTACCGCGCTGCGAATCCCGATGAGAATGTCCGCGACACCATCGCCATTCATGTCGCCAGCCGTGCTGGATACGTGCTCGGACTGTTCGTTACTCGACAAGCCGGCCATGAGGAAGCCGTTGGAGCCATCGAGGTCGAATTCGTTAATGGCGGCAGAAAAACTGCCCGAGTGGCCGAATATAACATAGGTCGCGCCCGTGCCGGATGATTCGCTTTCCTTGGCACTCACCAGGATGTCGCCGATCCCGTCACCATTCACATCGCCCGCCTTACTGACCGACTGTCCGAGACCGTAATCGGAGCCGGCACCTTCGATCCGAAAGCCATTCGTTCCGGTGAGCGTTGCAAGATCGAAAGGGCTGGGAAAGCCGCCATCCGTCCCGAAGATAATGTAGGCTGTTCCCGCTGCGGAACTGCTAAAGACTGTCAATTCGGACGCACCGATGATGAAGTCATCCACACCGTCGTTGTTCACATCTCCCGCACTGCTGACGCTGTAGCCGAGCTTGTCTCCGACGTTCCGTCCGGGAATGATCAAGCCGTTGGATCCGTCCAATGCTCCGAGATCGATGACGCCGATCGGCGTCGGGATGACCGCGGAAATTTCCACATCGTTTCCATCGCCACCGACGTAGGTGATGACGAAGGTCGCACCGTTGATAGTGATGGATGCGCCTTCCGGGAAGCCTTCGAACGTACCGATGATCGAGTCCGAGCCGTCGTTTGAAATGATGCGAATCGGGCTCGTGGGTAGGCTTGTGAGCGAGCTCGTAATGTCGAGGGTCGCAGCCGTAACATCGCCCTGAATATTTAGAACCCCGTTGACCTGTACATCCCCGAACAACGGGGAGAAGCCGGAGCCCCCGATATCAAACGAAAAGCCGGTGCCCATCTGGAGGAGCGTATTCCCATTAAAGACGGCACCTCCGGCCGGCACTGAAAAAACGGAGCGGATTTCGATGGATTCCGCAGTCGCGTTGATACTGTAGCCTACGTCGGCGGCATCAATGTTGATCAGGTCGGTGCCGACGTCGCCATCGATAATCAGGCTGCCGGTGAAGTTTGATTGAACGGAGGTAATCGTGATGGAATCGCCACCGCCGCCAGTATTAAAAAACAGCGTGTTCGTCGGGCTGGCAAATTTGGTGGCGAGACTGTTGGTCGAACTCAGGGTCATCAACGGTCCCGGCCCGCTGGTGAGGGTGATCACGTCCGCCGCGTTGTCGAAACCGAAAAAGCGGAACGTTGCATTGAGCGACTCGGTAAAGTCTTCGAGCCCGTCGTAAATGACCGGTGTCCCATCGATGACAAGCCCTCCGCTATCAAACGTAATGGGCGCATGTGTAATGGTTGAAACGGTGCCGCCGCTGACAGTAAGCGTGTCCGTGCCGATGCCGCCGTCGAAATCGAAGCCCGAGGAAGGAATCGGATTTCCGCCGGAGAAATCGATCAAAAGCGAATCATTGCCGGAGCCTCCATCCACTTGAAGCAGGCTCGTGACACTGCTCAGCGCGATCTCGACCGTGTGCACATCGATTTGGGTGACACCGCCGATCGCATTCAGGTCCTGGTTGGGATCGGTGATTCGGATGTTTGCGCCGTTGAGCGACACGGTCAAATTTGCATCCGAGGACGCACCTGCGGAATCGATCACCGTCAGCGCTCCGGTGGAGAAAATCACATCGAGGCCCGAGGCCGGGGCGATCCGCGACTCCAGCGGCTCGATGGAGACGCGGTGTTTTTTCCCGCAGTGAATTGATTGTGCGCGGCCTGCTCGAATGGTGCGAAGTTTCATAGTGGAAAGGGATTCCCGTATTTTGCGCACGTCTGACGGATAGTAAAGGACTCACCCGAAATAGATGCGTGACGTCGTGCCGCGTTAGAGCAGCCGAGGATTTACCTTTCATCCATGCCGCAGGCGGGGGATTATCCCACGCACCGGATTATGAAAAAGAAACTCCTCATCATGCCCGCCAGCGGCATTGAAATCCTCGAAGCCCGCATCGCTCCCGCCACGCTCGATATCGTTGCCGGAGCCGTCACTTACACGGCGGGCGGGGGCGTCAGTAATTCGCTCACCCTCTCAATTTCCGGCGCAAACTATTCCTTCAACGACGCCAGCGAGCCAATCATGCTCACGGCAAATGCAACGGCGGCGGGTTTCACGGGCAGCGGCACCAACACGGTGCTCGGGCCGAATACTGCGGTCACCTCGATAGGGGTGATTCTCGGAGATCAAAGTGATCAGTTTGCCGTGCAGGCTTTGACCGATCCTTTGGTGATGAGTGACGGTGCGGGCACGGATTCCGCCTTCGTCACCGGCACGCTGAACGTGGGAGGTGCGCTGCAACTCGCGGCGGAGTCGATCACCGTGAACGCGGCGATCGGCGGTGCGACGACTGCGATATTGGCGGGGAACGCGATCGCCATCGGTTCCACGGTCACCGCCACCACGAGGGTCACGCTTCAGCCGCTTTCGGCAACCAACGACATCAATCTCGGTGCCGCGGATGCGGCTGGAGTTCTCGGCCTGACGGATGCGGAACTCGACCGTGTGACCGCGCCCATTTTGCAGATTGGCGTCGTTGCCGGCTCCATCGACATCATCGTGAGCGCGGCAATCGCCCCCGCCAACGTAAGCACGCTCCGGCTCATCAGCACGAATACGATCACCGATGGTGCGGCGGGGAGTATCGTCGTCCCGAATCTCGCGGTCACCTCGACGAACAGCGTGACGCTCGACAATGCCGGCAATGATGTTGGCACGCTCTCCGGAAGCGTCACCGTGGTCGGCGCGGATTTCAGTTTTCGCGATTCGGACGATTTGATCATCGGCACTGTGGATGGAGTCGCCGGAATCCGGGTGGATAATGCTCTCGGGGCAACCATCACACTGCAAGCAGGCGCGACCACGCAGACGGCGGGGGCGAACATCGTCGGCAACGCGCTCGATTTGTTTGGGGCCGGGCCGTTCACGCTGAATAATGTCGGGAACGATCTTTCCACCCTCTCCGGCACCGTCACCGGAGCTATCAGCTTCACGGAGGCCAATTCCGTCACGCTCACCGCCCCGGCTCTCGGCGGTCTCAGCACGACGAACAGCCCCATCTGGATCACGACGCTGGCGGGCGATATTTCCGTCGCCTCTTTTGGTGGGAGCCTAAATGCGGGCACGAGCACGGTATCGCTCACTGCGGGAAGCGCCGGGGCGGATCGCGAAATAAGGCTGAATGCGGGTGCGGTCGTGACCGGCACAGGCGGTGTTACTTTCACTGCGGATAAAATGGGCTTCACTGGCTCGGTGAATGCGGGCGCCGGGATCGTGACGTTGCAGCCGTTTGAAAGCGGGACGCTCGTGAATCTCGGCGGTGCGGATGCGGCAAACACGCTCGGATTGAGTGATGCGGAGCTGGACCTGGTGACTGCTGGGTTGATCGAAGTGGGCGCGGCCTCCGCGGGCAATCTCACGGTGACGGCTGCCGTAGGCCCCGCGGCCAGCACGGGGCTTGTTCTGGTCTCGGGCGGAACGATCGCGCAAAACGCGGCGGGAAATCTCCTCGTGGCGCGGGTCGGTGCGAGCGGCGCGACGGCGATCACGCTCGGCAACGCGGGAAATACGTTCACAAATTTCGAGGCGGAGACGGTCAATGGCCTCATCAGCGTGACGCACACGGGCACGTTGAGCATCGGCGGCGTGAGCACAGCGCTCAACGGCGTGCAGGTGACCACTTCCGGGGACATCACGATCACAAATACCGGCAGCGTGATCCTCGATGGAACCAGCACGGAGGATATCCGCGCGGCGAGCGGCAACGTCACCGTGACGGCGCTCGGCGCAGCGGCGGACATCGAAACCCGCAACGACAGCGCCGACGGGATCGACTCGAATGCCGGCAACGTCACGCTCACCTCAGGGCGGGATATTCTGCTCGGCAGCGCCACAGTGGACAATTTCGGGGACATCGAGGCGAATGGGAACCTCTCGCTGAATGCGGGGCGAGACATCATCGTTGATGAAAACACCGACGTACAAGTCACCGGCGCGGGCAATTTCTCGGCGACGGCAGGGCGCAATTTTTCAATCCTCGCCAGCGACGGCACGACGAGCAGCTCCATCACGACGGCCGTCGGCGCGATTACCATCGCCACGGGCACGGGCGGCATCTTTACAGCCACGCCCGGCGGCCCGAGTTTTCTCAACTCAACCGCCGGCGGACCCATCACCATCACCGCCGACGACATGATCATCGGCGCGACGATTACCGCCGGCACGAGCACGGTCACGCTGCGCGCCGCGACGGCGGGCCGCCAGATCGATCTGGGCACCGAGACGGCGGGCAAGCTCAGCCTCACGGACACGGAGCTGGATTTCGCGATAGCGGGCCTGCTGCGGATCGGCGACGCGACGGGCGGTGCGATCACAGTCACCGCTCCGATCACACCTGCCGGGGCAGACACGCTTTCGCTCGTGAGCAACTCGAACATCCTGGATTCCGGCACGGGCGCGATCACCATCGCGAACCTCGCGCTCGCAGGAAATGGCGTAAACCTCGACAGCGCGGCGAACGGGATCGGCACGCTCGCGGGTCGTGCGACGGGCAACTTTGCGAATGCCTTCAACATCGTGAACACCGGCACGCTTACCGTCGGCACAGTGGATGGTCGCACCGGCGTCACTGCGACGAACGGCGGTGTGACGCTCTCGACCACCGGCGCGCTCACCATCGCAACGGCGGTGCAAGGCGAGGACGTGCCCACTCGACTCACCGCGACTACCACGCAATTCGTCGCCGGCACGACTTTCACCCCTCGGTTGAACGGAGTGACGCCCGGCACGCTGCACGACCAGCTCGCAGTGACCGGCGCAGTGGATCTCGCGGGCGCGACGCTCGCCGCGACTGTCGGCTTCGCTCCCGCGCCGGAAACGCAACTCGTGATCGTCAGCAACGACGGCGCGGACGCGGTGAGCGGCACCTTCGCCGGGCTAGTGGAAGGTGCGCTCGTCCAACTCGACGGGCGGCTTTTCAAAATCACCTACGCTGGCGGCGATGGGAACGACGTGGCGCTCATCACACCGCCCGCACTTGCCGTGACTGTGGTGAACCCGAAAACCGTGACTTTTACTGACGTGGACGGCGACCTCGTGACGGTGAAAACGACCAAGGGCACGTTTAACGGCGGCGAGTTCACAGGCATTGAACTCGCCGCAAGTGGCGCTGGACAACTCCAGAAGCTCACGCTCGGCGCGGGCTTCACGGGCGCAAATATCACCATCACCGCCAAGCCCGGCGCGAATGGCGGCAATGGTTTTGTGAACGTGGGCTTCCTTGATGCTGCGGAAGTGGACCTCGGCGCGGTCAGCATCGCGGGCGACCTCGGGCGCATCGCTGCCGGCACCGTCGCGGACAATGTGAAAGTCCCAGGCCTGAAGTCGCTCGCGGCGCAGAGTGTCGGCCTGCTCGGCACGAGCACGCAGGAGTTTGGCGGTTCGCTCACGAGCCAGGTGCAGGGCGTGCTCGGCAAGCTCGTGATCAAAGGCGACCTGCGTGCGAGCGTCTTCGTCGTCGGCAATACGGATGCAAAGCTCGGCAGCGCGAGCATCGGCGGCTCGTTTATCGCCACCGGCGAAGAGCGCCAGCTTTTTGCCGAGGCCGGCATCGGAAGCGTGAAGATCGGCGGCGACGTGCGAGCGAGCGGCGGGTTCCGCGCGATCATCGGAAGCGGCGGCACGCTCGGCATGATCGCCATAGGCGGCGCGCTCGTGGGCACCAGCGATTCGAACGTCGTCATTGACGCGTCCGGCAAACTCGCGCCCGCTCCCGCGAGCGGTGTGAATCTTGCGATCAAGGGCGTGAGCGTGCGCGGCAGCGTGGAGTTCGCCACGATCACCGCCGGCGTCGTCGGCACCCTCAACTCCGACGCCTCCATCGGCGCGATCACCGTCGGAGGCGACTGGATCGCGAGCACTGCGCAGGCAGGCGTCGGCGCGGGTGCCGATACACAGCCCGGCACCGACGACGACTTGAAAGCAGGCGGCAACGACCAACCGGACGTCTTCTCCACCATCGGCAGCTTCACGGTGAAAGGGCAGGCGCTCGGCACTGCGACGCCGGCCAACGATATGTTCGGCATCGTCGCCGAGCGCATCCTGAAAGCGAAGGTCGGCGGGCGTACGTTTGCATTCAAAGCGGGAACCAACGAAGCGTTCTTCGCCGCACCCACACTCGATGGAGAAGGCACCGAGAATCCGATGTTCGATTTCACCATCCGCGAACTCGCCTCGACCACGCCGACCGTCGCGCTTGGCGGCGCGAACCTCGACGTGTCCAACGACGGCAAGACCGCCACTTTTACCGATGTGGACGGCGACCTCGTGATGGTGAAGCGAACGGTCGGCACGTTCAACCCCGCCGATTTCAACATCGCAGCCGCAGCGAGCGGGGGCGGCTTGCTCCAGCAACTCACCGTCAGCCCGGCGCCCGGCAATGTCGCAGTGGGCCTCAGCATCACCGCCAAAGTCAGCCCCGGCGGCGGCAATGGATTTGTGAACGTCGGCAAAATCGTCGCCGATCAGACGGACCTCGGCAGCGTAATTATCGGAGGCGAAATGCAGGACCTCGATGTCGGCGACTCCGGTAACAATCGCGTCGGCCTCGGCAGTCTCACTGTGCATTCCCTCGGCAGCGTCGCAGGCACCGCACCCACTGGCGACGAGATCAACAGCGCTCACGGAATCGGCAAAATCACGGTGAAGACAGACGTCCGGCAGTTCCACATCTTCGCAAATAATCAGGACTCCGGAAACCTTGGCAGCATCACCATCGGAGGCTCCATGGTCGCCGGAGAAATCCAGGCAGCAGCCAACATCGGCACGATCAAACTCGGCGGAAGTTTCCGTGGCAACGGAAGAATCCAGGCGGCTGAACGAATCAGCGCCATCACCATCGGCGGAGACTTCGTTGGTGGCACCATTGAGGTATTCGCACAGGACGCAGGGCCACTCAAAGGACTCGATTTCGCGCTCAAGAATTTCACCGTGAAAGGCAATGTCGAGACCACCAGCATCATCCTCGGCCGGAACAACAACGCCGATGCCTCTATCGGCGCAATCAGCGTTGGACGCGAATGGATCGCCAGCAGCGTTCTTGCCGGAACCACCGCGGGCACCGACACGTTCATCGGCACCGCCGACGATGCAAAAATAACGCTCGGCGGACCGATCGATTTACCGAACTCGTTAGCCACGATTGCCAACATCCTCATCAAAGGTCAGGCGCTCGGCAGCACAGGTGCGGGCGACAGCTTCGGCATCGTCGCCGAGCGCATCGTGAAGGCGCAAATCGGCGCAGTTAAGTTCGCCTTTATCGCCCCAATTACCGGTGCAACCAATCGCGACGCTTTCGCCGCTGCACCCACCGTCCCCGGCGCGTCCGGACTGGCGAGCGACTTCCTTCTCCGGGAGATCGGCGGGTAGGTCTGCGCTTGCTGCATGTCACCATGAAAATAACCGCCACTTCGCACACGATTCGTCCGGTCATCGCCGCCGATGTCGCGTCGATTCATGCGATGATTTTGGAACTCGCCGAATTCGAGAGCCTTTCCCACGAGGTCCAATCCACAGGCGACGATCTCCACCGGGCACTGTTCGGCGAGCGCCCTGTCGCCGAGGCCGTGGTTGCTTGCGCCGGGGACGAAGTCATTGGCTTCGCAATCTTCTTCACGCACTATTCCACATTTACCGGCAAGCCCGGCATCTATCTCGAAGACCTCTTTGTCCGCCCGCAGTTTCGGAGCCACGGCGTCGGGAAACAATTGCTCGTTCATGTCGCTCGGATGGCCGTCGAGCGCGGCTGCGCCCGATACGAGTGGTCGGTGCTAGACTGGAACGAAAGCGCCATCCGTTTTTACGAAAGCTGCGGGGCTGAAATGCAAGGCGACTGGCGACGGATGCGCGTCTCCGGCGACGCACTGATCCGGCTTGCGGGGCTCTCCGGATAGCGCCCTGTATCACCCGTAACGGTGCTGCCGCGTGCCGAGATAGGCGGTGAGCATTTCGTGCCAGGGCTGGTCCGTGCTGATTCGGACATACGGGCATCCATTGCGCTCACAGGCGCCGCGCATGCGGTCGAGAAATGCGCCGAATTCCGTTAGGTAGCTCTTGCGGATTTCCGCAGGACGCGTGAGCAGTTTTCCCTGCTTTTCGAGGCCGATGAATTCCACGGTTCCCTTAAACGGAAACGTGAGTTCGAACGGGTCGAGCACGTGAAATACGATGACCTCGTGTCCGGCGAAACGCAGGTGCTGGATGCCGCGCATAATCTTTTCCTCATCGTCCATCAGGTCACTGATGAGAATGACGATGCCGCGCCGGCGCGTCTTCCGGGCCAGGTCTTCCATCGTGGTGGCGATCGATGTTTTTTCCGACGGCGCAAAGCGGCTGAGCATCGCACACACGGCGTGGATTTTTCCAAGGCTGTCGGTGCGGGGAAAATGCTCGCGCGGCGTATCGTCGAAAACCGTCACCGCCGAGGCGTCGCGCTGGAGCAGAATGAGGTATGCGAGGCACGCAGCCATGACTTTCGCGTAGTCGAGTTTGGCGATGCGTCCGCTTCCATATTTCATGCTCTCGCTGCCATCGAGAAGGAGGTGGGCGACGAAGTTTGTCTCCTGCTCGTATTGCTTGATGTAGTAGCGGTCGCTGCGACCGAGGACTTTCCAATCGAGATGCCGCGTGTCATCACCGGGAACATATTCGCGGTGCTGCGCAAACTCGATGGCAAACCCGCGGAACGGCGATTTGTGCGCGCCCGCCATGTAGCCCTCGACGATCGTGCGCGCTTGAAGGCCGAGATACTCGGCCTTCTGAATGGCTTCGGGATCGAGAAGGGGCGAAACCGCCGTTGCTGGTTTGTCTTTTTTTGCCATGCGATTTAGCGCCACGTCCGGCGGCGGAAGAAAATATCTACAGGAAGCAGGCAGAGCGCGGCGATGAGAAACCAGTCGGAAAGATCCTTGCGACGCGGCATCTGCCGTTCGCTGCGGGCGAAAACGTCGCCGGGCCGCGGCTCAAAGCGACCGGTAGTCTGCGTGGCGAGACTGCGGAGCAGCGGTTCATTGACCGCGGTCGAGAGGAACTCGCGAGGATAGCTGCGCGAATGGGCGAGCGCGATGCCGCCATCGGGAAGCTCGGGCGAATTCACGCTGATGACCGTTGTGCCTTCCACGGGGAGCGGAATGCTCGCGCGATAGCGTCCCGGCGCTTCCTGCACGGCGGGATATTGCGCTGCAGCGTCATTCTCGCCCCGCGTTGCAATCGTGATGGGAAGCCGGTTGCGAAATTCGCCTTCGGGGGTGACGGCGTCTATTTGCAAATCGAGCCGTCCGCCACTCTCGCGAGTGGTGACTTCAAACGCTGCCGCGTCGCCTTTCCGCAAAAGCCCGCGGACCACCTGCGGCCAGAATTTCCCGTAGCCCGGCCATGCAAGCCACTCGCCTGCCCAGCGCGCTTTCGCATCGCTGGTGAATGCCGCAGCCTGTCCGAGCCCGTAGCGCCATGTCGCAAGGAGCGGTTCACCGCGCTCGGTCGCCAGTAGAACGTCGGCGGTCGGCTTCGGCTTGGTGGCGTTGTAACCAAGGAGCAGCGGGCTCTGCGCCCAATCGATGCCAGCGGTCAGGGGCGATTTCGTGACGGGCATGGCGAGCGTCGGCTCTTCGATGAGCGAGGCCTGCGCGACTTTGAGAGTCTCGGTGGAAAAGATCTGCGGCAGAGTGGTGGCATCACTCGTGAGATAAAAGCGCCCCTGGCCGCGCTCCGCGAGTTGCCGGAGGAACGAAGTGTCTTTATCCGCCTCGGAGCCAAGCGCGACGACACTGGTCGTGATCTTCGCAGCAGCCATCGCCGTGACGAGATCGAGAGACGTGCCGGAGCCCTTCGCGCCGTCCTGCTGCTCGCCGGCGTTCTTCTCCTCGGCGTCTGCGGCATCCGAAAAAAGGATGACGTGCTTGATGCGAGCCGAGGTGTCGCGGAGCGCCTGGAATGATTCCGCGAGCGATGTGTAAATGTAGATCCCGCCGCCGCCGGCTGTGATGGAGAGAATCTTTTGCGCGACCGGTTCTTTCGCTCCGTGCCGCGCGAGAGCGGCGACCACATGGGCTCTCGTGTCCACCGCCAGCACACCAAAGTAGTCGCGAGGACCGAGAACATTCAAAGCAAGTGCGGCTCCCTGATTTGCGAGCGACATCTTCGTCTGCCCGGCCACCAATGCGCTCATCGAGCCGGAGCGATCGAGCACGACGAGCAGCGCGACCGTGGGAAGTTCCTGGCGGTCGCTGTGCTCCATCCGGACCGGGAGCATCTGCTCGACAGCAGAGCGAAAATATCCGCCAACTCCAAAACTGCTCTCACCGCCGAGCATCAGGAATCCGCCGCCGAAATCCTGCACCCATCGGCGATACAGGTCCATCTGCGCCCGCGAAAGACCAAGCGCGGAGAGATCGCTGAGGATGAAGAGGTCAAACTGCTGAAGATCGTCGATCGACTTTGGAGCGCCGCGCCCGTCCCGAACATCCACGGCGATCCGCGCATTGCGCAGGGCCTCGGCGAGCGGCCGGGCTTTATCCGAGTCGCCATCCACGAGCAAAACGCGCGGCTGCCCTCGCAGGCTTGCCACTGCGGATGCGCGGTTGTTTTCCGGCGTGGTGTCGGTCTCGGGCAAAACTTCAATTTCGAAGGGGACGAAGTTTCCGTCAGGCTGAAGATTCGGAGCACGGAATTCATTGTCGCCGGACCTCAGGGCGACCTCGCGTTCCGCGACAAGAAACTGACTTTGGTAAAGTCGCACCCTGGCCTTCGTCTCCACATTGCTGCGGATGTTCGCGACGAGGTCGAACGGCTCGCCCTGCTTCAATCGGCGGGGAATGTCCACGCGCTCGACCAGCACTTCCGGACGCTGTGGATTGTGCAGCGGTACGGACCACACTTCCACTCCCGCTCCGGCGAGTCGGGCCGCAGTCTCATTCGCGCGGCCGGCCGTATCGTTGCCATCGGAAAGGAGAACGATGCGTCGGGCTTGATCCGCCGGAAACAGAGCGCTGGCAAAGCTGAGCGCCGCGCCGATATCGGTCGCCTTCCTGCTTTCCAACATCGGCCAGTCGCCGAGCTGCGCATCGTCGATTGGCGGCTGCCACAGTATCGCTGATTCAGAAAAACCCACGATACCCGCAGTGTCGCCGCGGCCTTTGGAAGCGAGCGATTTCGCGACGAACTCCCGCGCAGCAGCAGCCGATTCCGGAGAGATGGAGGCGGAACCATCGACAACAAAAAGCACGGACGTCTCAGACGAAGGCCGCAACATTCGCAGGCCTGCGAGAGCCAGCACGATCAATGTGAGCATGAGCACGCGAACCACCGTACACACTCGCCGTTGCGCCGCGCTCCACCCGCCGATGGACCTGCGCATGCCGAGCCACAGCGTCGGCAGCGCGATGAGCAAAAGAAGCATCCATGGACGGGCGATTTCGATCATTCCGTCCGCCTCCGGTGATGCAGCCACCATTCGCCGAGCAAGAGCACAAATGCAGCAAGAGCAAGCCACTGCCACGCAGGCCAGCCCGTCAGGGGCGATACGGGTAACGACGCCGGCCCGGCCCCGGTCGCGCGCGGACTGAGTTCCGATTCCGCTGCAGAAAACGTATTCACCGCCAGCCACCGGTCACCGTCGGAATCTGAGACCTCGTAAAAACCATTCTTCATCGGCTGGAACGCGCCGGACAAAGTCGGCGGCGCAAGCTTGCCGTCACGCGGCCAGGCGGTGAGCGGTGCGGCAGCGGCTCTCTGACTTGCAGCGAGGGTCATTGTCTCGCCCGCGGCGAGCGATGGAAGCGCGTCGGGTTCATCGCCTGCGAGCCAGTGGATGGTATTGCTCATGAGCAGCGGAAACGCGACACGGAGCGGCAGGTCGGAATCCACCACATCAAACGCCAGCGCTGCGAGCCGCTGCGAACGCCGCTGACCGACCACGAGCAGCGCATTGTCAAAAGTCCGGAGCGGCGCCGAGAACGCCCAGCCATCCGCAGGCGGCGGCAGGGACAGCGACTGTGTGTGCAGGATGGAGACATTTTGAAGGCTCACATTGCGGGTCGTGGGATGCGCGAGATCCACGTCCGTAATCAGCGGCTGATCGATAGCCGCGCCCGATGGAAACGGCGTCGCTTTTATAAAAAGAAAGTTCCCTTCCGCTTTTGCCAGGTCGAAGCCCGGGGGCAAGAATCCGTCGAGAATCACCGCCGCGAATTTCGTCGCAATCGCCGGCGAAAACGCGTCCGGCGTGAGCACCTCGAACTTCACGGTGGAATCGGATCCCAGCAATCGTTCGAGGAAAAAACTGCCCTTGCCGACGAGGAGCACCCGCTTCGCCCGGGCCGGCGGCAGCGTGGCGAAGGCTGTGTTATCGAGCGCGAGGCCATCCGCATTGTCGAACCGCGCGGTGAGCCATCCGCGGGAAGCGCGCCCGGGTCGGACCAGCGCGGGGAAGACCGTGAGGCTCGTCGCGCCCGGCGCGAGTTGCAGCGGCTTCACGTCCAGGGGCTTTCCGTCGTATGTCAGTTCGACGTTTGTGCTGACGCTCGTTTTTCCGAAATTGCGCACTTCAAGGAGGACCTCGCTGGTCTCGGGATTTGCCGGGAGCGGGCGCGTCGCGAACCGGGTGATTGCTGTGTTTTCTCCGACCGAAGGAAACGCGTGCACGGTCACCGGAAACCGTGGTTTCGCATCAGGCTCGCGGTCACTGAGCAGGATGATCCTGCGACTGCCTTTGCGCGCATCCAGCAGCGAAGTCGCGAGATTCAGCGCCGCGTCGATATCGCCGGTCGCATCGCTCGCTCGGGCGCTGGCGAGCGTGTCCAGCAGAAGCTTTTCATCGCCGGTAAAAGGAACGAGTACCGACGCTGCGGCATCCACTTTGATCACGGCAAACTGCCGCTGGTCGCTGGCATCGCGCACGTAGCCACGGGCCGTCTGCAGCGATTTTTCAAAACGCGTCACGCCATCCTCCGAAGTCGCCTGCATCCTCGCGCGCGAATCGAGCACCAGCACGACGCTCGCACCGTCGTGGATGAAGCGATCGAACACCGGACGCGCCAGCGCGCCGATGAGCAGGAGCGCGATGAGGATGTGCAACAGGAGAGAAAACAAGTGCCGGAGCCGCTGGAAGAATGCATTGCGGCTCGTCTGATTGAGCGCCCGCTCCCAAAACATGTGCGTGCTCACAGTGATTGCGCGGCGCTTCAAGCGGAGGAAATACAGCGCCACAATCACCGGCACACCCGCGAGAAACCACGCCGCCCATGGAGAGAGAAAACTCATTTCAGCATCAATCCGTCCCTCAGGGTTTTCAGCACCACGTCTTCAAACGGAAGGTCGCACGTCACACTTGCGTGTGAGATGGCACGCTTGCGGCAGAAGGCTTCGAGCCCAGTGTTGAAGGCTGCGATTTCCTCCCGATAGCGCGCGAGCACGGCGTCGTTCGCCGTGACTTCCAGCGAAGCACCCGTCTCGGATTCCAAAAGTCGAAGGTCGCCGGTTTCCTCGGGCGCAAGTTCGGCGGGATCCAGGATCTGAATCGCATGCACATCGAACTGTCCGTGTTGCAGGAGCGCGAGCGATTCGTCGTATCCGGCGGCGTCGAAGAAATCACTGAGCAAGAACACGATGCCGCTGCGTTTCGTCCGCTGGACGAAAGCGCGCGTGCTCGCAAGAAGGCTGGTCGGACCAGCATTCGCGGGAGGTTCACGGAGGAAGTCGAGGACGCTGTGGAACTGGGATTTCCCGCGCATGACGCCGAGTTCCGACAGGATGCCGTCGGCGAAAAAGTGGACGCTTACGCGGTCAAGATTGGCGAGCGCGATGTAGCCGAGGGCCGCAGCGATTCGCCGTGAGGCATCGAATTTTCCACGACCAACGGCTTTTTCCAGGCGCCAGCGCATACTCGCGCTCGCGTCCACCAGAAAGCTCACTGCAACATCCTGCTCCTGCTCGTAGAGCTTTACAAAAAGCCGCTCCAGCCGGGCATATGCGGGCCAGTCGATTGAGCGGAGTTCATCCCCCGCCGAATACTCCCGGTAGTCTGCAAACTCCAGGCTGCTGCCGAGCTGGCGGCTCCGACGCTCGGCACGCTGCTCGCCGCGAAAGAGCCGCCGGGCGAGAAGGTGAAGCTGCTCCAGCTTGGCAAGAAATGCCGAGTCAAACAGCGTGGCATCGGTTTCAGCGACCACGGCGAACGGGCCGCGTGTTACCGCGTTGGCTCGAATGCGATCGAGTAATAGATGCGCTGGCTGGTGCCGCTCAGCTCCAGCCGCGAGTAGGAACGCCCGCCGGCACCAATCGTCACGGCGCCCGTGACACGCTCCCCGGCGAACCCACCTCGCACAGCGAGCTGATAGGTGTTTGGACCGGCTGGCTGCCATGTGCCGACGTATCCCGCGCTCGCGCCACCGTAAATATTCACCAGTGCGGAGCCATCGGGATTTAGATTCACGTAAGCGTGAGTGAGGCGATAAACCGGCTGGCCGCTGATCCGCAGATTGCCGGAGCCCGAGCGGAGCGATTGCACAAGCAGCGGCGGTGGAGGCAGGCTGGGGCGCGTGACTCCGGGAATCTGGACGAATGCCTCGCGGTCGCCTTGAAACCGCGCCTTAAAAGAACCGGCGCGCCCGCTGCCCGCGACGCTGAATCGACCGACCACCGGGCCCGTACGGCGATCGTCGAGGTCGAGCGTTCCAGTGCCCTCCACGTCTTTTCCAAATGCGCTCGTCACCCGCAGTTGCATCCTGTCGCGGTCCACCGTCTGCCACGTCCCCTTAAAACGGTAGTCGGCAGTCCCGACGAGCCCGATATTGAAGCTGCCGTTGGCTTCCAGGATGAGGTTGGCCTTGCTGACGGTGTTGTCGTCTGCCCCGGCACGCTCCACGGACCCGCTTCCGTTTGTGGAAACTGTGAGGTCGCGGGCGAAGACCGAACTGACTGCGGCGATGACGAAGGTGGCGATGGATAGGAGTTTCATGGCTGTGTTCGACGGAAGATTGATCGACGCGTTCATCTGAGTCGAACGGAAATACCGGATTTCTGCATACAAGAAAAGAGGGGCTGGATTCGCTCCCTGCCGCGGCCCAACGGCTGCCACTACAAGCTATCGAGAAAGCCGAGCTGTTAATGGTCCTCCGACGTCACGCCAAGCACCTCTTCCAACGTAGTTACCCCCTCGCGTGCCTTGTCGATGCCGACCATCCGGAGTGTTTTCATCCCTTCGCTAATCGCCTGATTCTTAATCACGGCCGAACTCGCGCGCTTGATGATCAAGCGCCGGACGGCCTCGCTGATTGGCAGGACTTCGATGAGCGGCGCGCGTCCCAGATAGCCGCGATTTTTGCATCGCCCGCAACCGGCACCGCGGAAGAAAACCGTGCCCTCGTCCTCAATTCCCAGTTTGTCGAGCAACTCGCGCTCGGGCTGATACTCCTCGCGGCAGTTCGGGCAGATGCGACGGACAAGACGCTGGGCGCAGGCAAGGATGACGGATGAACTGATAAGGAACGGCTCGATACCCATGTCGTCCATACGGGTAATCGCGCCGGCCGCGTCGTTCGTATGAAGCGTGGACAGCACCTGGTGACCGGTGAGCGCGGCTTTCACCGCGATGTCGGCCGTCTCGTTGTCACGAATCTCACCGATCATGACGATGTCGGGGTCCTGCCGAAGAATGGAGCGCAAGGCTTCGGCAAATCCCATGCCGATATCGCTCTTCACGGCGACCTGGTTTACTCCGGAGAGCTGGTATTCCACAGGGTCTTCGACGGTCACCACGTTATACTTCGGATTGTTCAACTCCCCGAGAATCGTGTACAGCGTGGTAGTCTTCCCGGAACCCGTCGGGCCGGTGATCAAAAGCATCCCGTGCGGCGCGTCGATGGCTTTCTTGAACACGTTGAGCGTGTAATCATCGAGCCCCATCGAGTCGATGGACCCCTGGAGATTGGCCTTGTCGAGCAGACGGATGACGATCTTTTCCCCGTACACCGTGGGCAGCATCGAGACACGAAGATCGACCTCCTTGCCGGAAACCCGGATGCGAAAACGTCCGTCCTGCGGGACGCGGCGCTCTGCGATGTCGAGACCGGCGAGAATCTTGATACGGCTCGCAATCGGGAGCTGCAGCGCCTTCGGCGGCGAGCTCGCCTCAAGAAGTGCTCCGTCCACCCGGTAGCGAAGTCTCACTTCCTTTTCGAACGGCTCGATGTGAATGTCCGACGCCTTCTCCTTGATAGCCTGAACGAGAATGAGGTTCACGATTTTCACCACCGGAGCGTCCTCGGAATCGTGCGCCATCTGGTCGAGGTCGAGTTCCTCCCGCTTTTGCTTCACCTCCTCGACAGTATCATCTTCGCCCGCAGCTGCGGCTTTCAGGGCGGCATCCTTGAGGACCATGTCCATCGTAGTGCCCGAATTACTCACTCCGGACAGCGCCTCGGCGACCGCTCGTTCGGTCGTGATCATCGGGACGATTTCCATCTTCGTCCGCTGCCGCAGATCGTCCAGCGCAAGGACGTTCAGCGGATCGGCCATCGCGACGAAAAGCTTGTTACCGAGCTTGCAGACCGGCGCGAGTTTGTAGGCGCGGGCCATGTCCTTGGGCACGAGTTCGAGCACGTTTTCCGGGACTCGCACCCGCGCAAGATTGATGGGTGGCGTGTCCAGGCAGCGCCCCATGGAAATGACCATGTCCTGCTCTGTCACGTAGTTGCTGTCGGTCAGGATTTTGAGGAGACGCCCGCCTTGTTTTTTCTGCGTCGCCACAGCTTCATCGAGCTGGCTCGGAAGAAGGAGCCCGTCCTCGATCAGGACATCTGCGATTCGTTCACCAAATGATTTAATGCTCATGCGTGGGTGGTGCTGAATTATTCGGCGCGATGCGTACCCTGAAGCACCTTGAAAATTGCCTCCGGCGACGCCAGATGCCACTGGATATTGTAGTCAACAAGTTGCTGCACCGTCTCTTTGCCGGCGGAGTCGAAAGGATTCGCAACGGCAACCATCATCGTGCGGCTGATGACGTCGAACGGCACCATCAATCGACCCAGTGTCAGTGCGTCGGGCAGCATTTTCACGATATGCCGGTCGATGTCATAGCATTCCAAAGGGATGTAGGCGAATTTGGAACGGTCCAGAATCCCGCATAGGAGCGACTCGAGATTCACGGAGCCGCGCGTCACGATTTCGTCGATGAGGGAGGCAGCGATCTGCGTCGGCGAGCGATCGGTGTTCCGTTTCCGTACGATATGCAAAGCCTGGGAAACGACACCTTCCGGCGCGAGTCGGTGCTGAAGGAGGAAACGCACCAGCGCGTCGTTCCCGTCGTCCGAGCCGGAGAGCTTTTCGTCGATGACTTTATTCTCTCCAGTGATCGGAATCCGGAGACGCCCGGATGAATGCGTCTGCTTCGTTTCCATCAACCGGCTTCCGTCCATAACGACGCTGCGGAAATCAAGATTGATACCTTGATCCGTGACTTGAAGCGCCTGGAGCCTTTGCTCTACCTCGCCGAGCGCGGCGACGACCTCGGCATTTCCCGGCTCCTTGTGGAGAATATTCTCATATTCGAGCATCGCGGAGGAGTACTGCCCGAGGTCCATGTAAATATCCGCCAGCTTTCGTCCGATGGAGAGGGCCTCCTTCTCCATGCCCATCTTTGTGTAGGCCTCCTTGAGAATCTCCATGCTCTGGGCATCCTGAGGATTCGCCTGAGTGATGACCTCAAACATCTCGATGGTTTGACGTATCTGCTCTTGCTCTTCGCTCGTCGGCGGTTGCGCGGTGGAAATTTCGGTCATTGGCTAAATTCGGAAGTGATAAAGCGGGAACCGTACCCCGATGCCGATGTGAAAGTATTTACGCCGAAAATAAATCCCCGAGGGCTCATCGAGCCCCCGGGGCAAAAGGTGGACGACCATAAGCCGGATTCTGTGACACAGCGCTTTCGCACCGTGCGGCAGTCATTTCTCTCGCCTGCCTGCGCAGGACGCCGCCCGTCCCAGCCGGAGCCGGAGCGGGCAGTGCGACTATTACCCGGGAAGCGTTTTGCCGGAGCAAAACCGGCCAGACGCCAGCCCCCCTGCTTTGTCTTGCACCGCGGAAGGTTTTTCGTGCCCCGCCTGTTACCAGACGGGCGGTGGGCTCTTACCCCGCCTTTTCACCCTTACCGGAAAGGACACGAGGCCCCTCCCGGCGGTTTGTTTTCTGCGACACTGTCTGTCGTGCCCTGCTTTCGCAAAACACGCCCGCAGGTTCTCTGCGGTCCGCTGTCTGGTGGTGTCCGGACTTTCCTCCCGCAGGCGAACTGCGGGCGACTGCCGGCCGTCCACAGCTTTGATACTGCGGGGGATGGAGGATGTCGAATGGGAATTCGCGCTTTGAACGTCCAACTTTGAACGTCCAACGTTGGACGTTTACATGACGCGGAGTTCCCGCTCATCTTTCAACCATGAAGAAACCGCTCCTTCTACTCGCCACCGCTACCGCCGTCATCGCCGCGCCTCCGGAGCCAAAGTTCACGGCTCAGGACATCGATAAGTCCGTGAAAATCGGTTACGGCACCGCCATCGCGGATGTCGATGGCGACAAGCTCCCCGACATCCTCCTAGCCGACGCCCGCCAAATCCGCTGGTACAAAAACCCCGGCAAACGTGGCGCAGAATGGCCCCGCTACGTCATCGCCGAGGAACTCACGAAAAACGACAACGTCTGCATCGCCGCACAGGACATCGACGGCGACGGCAAATGCGAAATCGCCATCGGAGCCGAGTGGAACCCCGGCGACACCGTCAACAGTGGTGCCGTATTTTACCTCATCCCGCCCGCCGACCGTACGCAGAAATGGGAGCCGGTGAAGTTTCCGAGCGTCGAACCGACGACGCATCGGATGAAGTGGTTCAACGCGGGCGCCGAGTGGTTCGATGGCGGCCAGAACTACTGGGGCCTCGTCGTCGTGCCCCTTCACGGGCGCGGCAACAAAAACGGCGAAGGCGCGCCTGTAAAAGTGCTTTTCTACCGTCCGCCCGCGCAGTTAAACGATTCAAAGGGCGAGTGGAAAAGCTCGGTCATCGTCGAGTCGCAGCACGCCACTCACAACTTCCACTACCAGGAGCCGCGCGCCCTATACTTCGGCGGGCGCGAAGGCATCATCCGCTCTCTGCCGAAAGGCGTCGGCAAGTGGGAACAGGACACGTTCGAGCACACGCGGGAGAGTCGGGGCGTCGGCGAACTTCGCATCGGCAAAGTTGGGCGTGCCTTTTTCTGCGCGGTCGAGCCCATGCACGGCAACGACCTCGTTGTTTACCCGTTTGGTCCGGGCGGGGGGCGTCAAATCCTCACCGACAAACTCAACCAAGGCCACGCCCTCGCTTGCGCCGATGTTCTCGGCACAGGCGGCGACCAAATCATCGTCGGCTGGCGCGGCGGGAAGCCCGGCGACAGCGTCGGCCTCGCCGTCTGGACCGCGCTCGATGACAAAGGTGAGCAATGGCGCGAGACCGTCATAGACACTTCAACCGCATGCGAAGACCTCGCCGTCGCCGACCTCGATGGTGACGGCAAGCCCGACATCATCGCAGCCGGACGCGCCTCGCACAATCTGCGCATCCTCTGGAACGACCGCTAACCCGAATTTCTCACACTCTGAGAAGCGCCCCACCACCGCGTATGTAGATTTCCAGCAGATTCAGGGAGGCCCGCAGATTCTTTGCAGGTGGAAATCTGTTGGCCTCCCTGAATCTGCTGGAAAAAGGTGTGAGAAGTGCGG
>JANMGP010000122.1:0-15599 GCA_031374705.1 Verrucomicrobiaceae bacterium
CCGCACTTCTCACACCTTTTTCCAGCAGATTCAGGGAGGCCAACAGATTTCCACCTGCAAAGAATCTGCGGGCCTCCCTGAATCTGCTGGAAATCTACATACGCGGTGGTGGGGCGCTTCTCAGAGTGTGAGAAATTCGGGCTAGCAGCCACGCCTTACGGCTTTTACGCAAGGATGTCCTTGATCACGTGACCGTGCACATCGGTGAGGCGGCGTTCGATGCCGTTGTGGTAAAAGCTGAGGCGCTCGTGGTTGAGGCCGAGGATCTGCAGAATGGTCGCGTGAAAGTCATACACGGTGGCGACGTTTTCGACCGCCTTGTAGCCAAACTCGTCAGTCGCACCGTAGCTGAATCCATGCTTCACGCCGGCACCGGCGAGCCACGCGGTGAAGCCGGCGGGGTTGTGGTCGCGACCGCTCGCGCCTCCAGTTTGGAAAGTGGGCATGCGCCCGAATTCCGTACACCAGACGACGAGTGTGTCGTCGAGAAGACCGCGCTGCTTGAGGTCAGCCAGGAGCGCGGCGGTGGGCTGGTCCATCACTTCGCCGTGCTTCGCGTATTGCTGGGCGAGCACTCTGTGTCCGTCCCAATTGCTCACGCCTTCGCCGCCAGTCTGGTAGGCACCATTGAAGAGTTGCACGAAGCGCACGCCCTTCTCCACGAGCCGACGCGCGAGGATGCAGTTGCGCGCGTAGGCGGCCTTGAGGTCTTTCACCGGGTTGCCCGCCTGATCGGCGCCATACATTTTCAAAATGTGCGCGGGCTCGGAGGAAATGTCGGCGACTTCCGGAACGGAAAGCTGCATGCGCGCGGCGAGTTCGTAGCTGGAGATGCGCGCGGCGAGTTCGCTGTCGCCGGGAAAACGCTCAAGATGATGGCGGTTCAGCGTGCCAATGAAATCGCGCGTAGCGGTGTCGGTCGCTGGCGATAATGCGGATGGACGCGCGAGATTCCGCAGCGGTTTTGCCGCGTTGAAGTCCGTGCCCTGAAACGCCGCCGGGAGAAAACCGGAGCCCCAGAAATTTCCCGCTGACTGCGGAGCACCACGCGGGTCAGGAATGGCGACATACGCGGGGAGCGTGTCGTTTTCGCTGCCGAGTCCGTAGGTGGTCCACGCGCCCATGCTGGGGAAACCATCGAGCGTGAAGCCTGTGCCCATGAAGTTTTCGCCGGAGCCGTGCGTGTTGGTTTTGCCCGTGAGCGAATGGATGAAGCATATCTCGTCGGCCAGCGCACCGAGATGCGGGACGAGATCGGAAACCATCTTGCCGCTCTGCCCGCGCGGGCGGAACTCCCACGGGCTCCTGCTCAAATTTCCCTGCCCCCCCTGAAAGGTCAGCAACCCCTCCCCTCCGGGCATCGGCTGGCCGTGGCGTTTGATGAGTTCGGGTTTGTAATCAAACGTGTCCATCTGGCTCACGCCGCCGGAGCAGAAAATCATGAGCACGCGTTTTGCACGCGCCGGAAAATGTGTTGGCCGCAGCGCATTGGGATTCGCGGGATTGATTTCCGGGCGGATTGGCACAGCCGCCCGCGCGCGTTCCAGCCCGAGCAGATGTGCGAGCGCGATCCCGCCGAGCCCGGTGGCGGTGTGCGCGAGAAAATTGCGGCGATTGAGGAAGGGATGCATGTTACGGTTTGCGGTTTTAGAAAACGAACAGGAACTCGCTGGTGTTGTAGACTGCCCGCGCGAAGGAATGTAGGCCGTGCTCACGAATCATCGCAGCGGAACGGTCGCGCTCGAAGGCGTCGGGCGGGCGGGCGTAAAACAGGCGAAACGCCAGCTCGCCCTGCGCTTCCGGCTGCTCACCCGCCTCGGCCCGCAGCCGTTCCGCGAGGATGTCGGCCTGTTGGAGGACGAAGGTGCTGTTGAACAAATTGAGAGCCTGCAGCGGTGTATTCGAACGGCTGCGCCTGGGGATCGCCGAGCCACCGTCGGGACAGTCGAGCGAACTGAACACGCTGTCCGTCGTCTGCCGAATGCGGAATTGGTAAACCATGCGGCGAAATTCGGCGGGCGTGTATTTCTCCTTCGGGAAATAGTGCCTCACAATCTCCGTGTCCATCACTTCCATGAGGTAGAAGCCGGGGCCGCTCATTTTCAAATCCAGCGCGCCCGAAACAGCGAGCATGCTGTCGCGAATCGCTTCCGCCTCCAGTCGGCGCGGTGTGTAGCGCCAGAGCAGGCGGCCATCGGCATCCACCTTCGCCGCGTCGGCGCGCGGCGCGGAGGACTGCTGAAAAGTCGCCGACAGCAACATGAGCCGTTGGATATGCTTGATGGACCAGCCGCTTTTCACGAACTCATCGGCCAGCCAGTCGAGCAGCTCGGGATGCGTCGGACGGCTGCCATTCGCGCCGAAGTCGCTCGGCGTATCCACGATGCCGTGGCCGAAGATGTAGTGCCAGAGCCGGTTCACGAGCACGCGCGCGGTCAGCGGGTTTTGCGGATTCGCAATCCACTCCGCGAGCTTCACGCGGCGCTGCTGCTCGGGCGTGTCCACGGGCAGGCCGAGCGTGCCGAGGACGCTGAGCGCATCGGGCGCGACGACCTCGCGCTTTTGCATCGGCTCGCCGCGATAGAGCCGGTGCGTTTTTCCCGGCTGGGTAAAGGTGCCCGCCCAGCCTTTCTCGCCGCCAGAGATGGCGGCGATGCGCTTTTTCAATCCGGCGATTTCAGCCAGCACCTTGCGCGCGGCTTCCGCGTCCGGCGCGGAAAGCTGCGCGAGAAACGCGCTGGGGTCGGCCTTTCCGTTAAACGGCTGGCGGTCATCTGAACTCGCGAGCGTCTTCCATTGCTCCGGCTCTGCTGCCGCCTCGATTTTATACTGCGTCGCCACACGGTCGGTGAAGCGCCCGTCGCGGTCGCGGCCCCACACGATGCGCGTGATGCGCGTCTTCGCCGGAAAATCAATCCGCACCCAGCCCCGGCCCGCCGTGTGGGAAATCCAACTGCGGTCATTGCCCGTCCCGCCGTCGTTGACGTGCTCCAGCTTGTGCATCGCGAAACCCGGCAGCGTGCCCGATGCCGACGCCTTCGCGCCGGGCGCCACGTTTTTCCCCGACTCGTCAAAGATCTCCAACTCATCGAGGCACGGCTCCCCGTTGCTGCTCGCGCTGATGGTGAACCGCACCGCCACCGCATCCATCGCGGCGAATGTCTCCTCGTTGAGTTTCGCATTCACCGGCACACGGAGCCTGCCGCCTGCACCCGCGAGCGCCGCCCTTTTGCGAAAAGATTCCAGTTCCACATTCTTCGCCGTCTCTTCCGCCTGCAGCGTCGCGAGTTCCTTCGCCGCGTCCGGCTTCCGCAGCGGACGCTCGCCATGCGTCACCCCTGCGAACACCGCCTGCATCGCGTAATAATCCTTCTGCAAAATCGGGTCGAACTTGTGATTATGGCAGCGTGCGCAGCCCAGCGTGAGACCGAGAAATGCCGTGCCCGTCGTGTTCACCATGTCGGCAAGTTCGTCCTGCCTCAACATCGCGTTGAGCACTGCGTCATTACCCCTGATGACATCGTAAGCCCCTGCCACGAGAAAGCCGGTCGCCGCATCCGTGCCGAGCGCATCGCCCGCGATCTGTTCCTTGATGAAATCAATGTATGGCTTGTCCCTGTTCAGCGACTCGACGAGGTAGTCGCGATAGTGAAACGCCGTCTTGCGCTCGTGATTGGTCTCGAACCCGTTCGTGTCCGCGTAGCGCACCACATCCATCCAGTGCCGCGCCCAGCGCTCGCCGTAGCGCGGGCTCGCCAGCACGCGGTCCACCAGCCGCGCATACGCATCTGGCTGCGCGTCCTTTTCAAAATCTCCCACCTCCTGCGGTGTCGGCGGCATCCCATGCATCACGAGATAAAGCCGGCGAATGAGCGTCGCCTTGTCCGCCGCGGGCGACATCGTCAGCCCTTTCTCCTGCAGCTTCGCGAGCACGAATTCATCGATCCCCGCGCCCGCCGGACGCTTCACCGGCTGAAACGACCAGTGGTCCGTCTTCGGCTTCAGCGCCGCGCGCGCTTCCTCCGCGCCCGGCATCTGCGCCCCGCCATCGATCCACACGCGCAGCGTCGCCACCTGCTCCGCCGTGAGCCGCTCCCCCTTCGGCGGCATGACCTCCTTCACATTCTGCGAACTCACCTTCCTGATGACATGACTCTCCCCGCTCGCGCCCGCCACAAAGAGCGGCTCCCCCGATTCCCCGCCGCGCAAAATCCCTAACGCAGAATCCAGCCGCAGCTTGCTCTTCTGCTTTTCCTCCCCGTGACAATCAAAACAATGCTCCTCAAAAATCGGCCTCACATCGCGCACAAAGTCCACCGCGGCCTCCGCCGTGGCAAAGGCCCCCATACCCAACCAGCAGATGCATGTGATCGCTTTAATTTTCGGCACTTGCCAATCTCCAATCGCTCAAGCGGCGCTTGCTTTGACGAATACTGACCCCAGCACCGCGTCGATCAACCCCTCCTTGGGAGTTTTTCAGTAGGTTGTTAGGCGGAAGGCGGGGGATGGATTCATGTTGAGGTAGATTTTCGAGGACTCCCAGTCGTCGAAAGTTTCCGCGAGGAGGGCGGAAACCGGACGCAGGAAGGAAGCTTCGTTCGGGAAAATGGCGGCGACGCGGGCGCGGCGTTTAAGTTCGTCGTTGACGTAGGCCTGGGCGTATTGCTGGAGATGAAACTTGGCAGCGTCTCCATGGGATCGAGGGGAAGACGGCGCGGCGCGCGGCGGCGAGGCCGGCTTGGTCATCTGAGACGTGCAGTGGGATGGCGCGAGTTTGGCAGACTCGTCCAAGTCGTCTAAATGTGTGTGCATTTTTCCCCGGCACCCGCTTTCCATCGCGGGATGCCCAAGGTCCGCACGCCGGCGCTCGCTTTCATCCTGTTTACCGTCACGCTCGATATTCTCGGGATCGAGCTGATTGTGCCGATTTTGCCGAAACTGGTGAAGCAGTTCAGCGGCGGGGATACCGCGGCGGCTTCGCATGCGGCAGGGTATTTGAACGCGCTGTATTCGCTGATGCAGATTGCTTTCGCGCCGCGGTTGGGATGCCTGTCGGACAAAGTCCTTCGTGAGCAGCCAGATTCACGATCTACACTTCGGCCCGTCCCACGGCACATTCTTCACTCAAGCCAACCCGCTCACCTTGGAAACCCGCTTCGGACCCAAGCCTCCGAAAAAGAAAAAGCTGCACGTATAGGACTCTTTTGGAATCTCACGACGCGGGGCCGAGTTTCGCGTGCAGCGCGTAAACAACTCCCATACTTCCAAATACTGTAAAGCCAAACTGTCCGTGTAAGCGAAACGGCACGCCTTTTTCGGGGCAGTGTAGGATCACGGCGAGGACCGGCTCGCGGGCGAGAGTTGCGCCAGCGATTAATCTTCCATTTTCCAAGAGCGCTTCCCTGATTGCTTCCGGAAAAAACCCGGCTACGGTTTCGCGGCATGAGCGTCACTGTATCTCCACCGCCGCAGCGCAACGACCCTGCGTTGCGCGGGCTATCAAAGCAGCTCGACTCCGCCGGCACGACGATGCAGCGGGAAAAAAGCGCGCGCCTTCTACTCAGTGCGTGGCCGTGGCTGGGCGGACTTGCGGTGCTGATGGTAGCGCTCGACGTGATTTTCCATCCCGGCGGCGGGCTCCGTTTTGCATTGGGCATCGGGTTCCTCGCGGTCGCTGCCGGATTCGTCATCGCAGCGGTCATCGTCGCGGCGCGGAGGCGCTCGCATGAACATGTAGCCCGCGTTCTGCAGGATCGCGCGCCGCATCTTGGAACAAAGCTCCTCAATGCCCTCCAACTCCGCTCGCAGGCCACCGACGAAAAAGTGTCGCCGCTTACCCGCACACTCGCGGCGGGTGCCGTGGATGGCTATGCAGCAGACCTCGAAAAGGCGAACCTCCGCCAGTATGGGAGCACCGGCGCGGCAAGACTCGCGCTGAAGCGTGCGGCGATCGGTGTGGCGTGTTTCGCGGCGTTGTTCGGAATTGGCTGGGACATCACCCGCACCGTTTGGCCGCGGTTTATGGATCCGTTTGGAGACCATCCGCCGTTCTCATTCACCCGGCTGGAAATCACCGAGCCTTCGATCGACGGCTCGGAAGTGACGTACGGGCAGGGCGTCACGGTCTCCGTCCTCGCAAGGGGACATCAGCCCGGCGAACTGTTCATCTCTTTTTATCCGCCGGACCATCCGGAGCAGACTCATACACTTCCGATGTTTGCAAAAGGCGAAGGACGCTTCACGCAGCAGATCGAGCAGATCAAAACGGAACTGCTAGTCACAGCGCACACAAAAGACCGGCGCAGCATCAGCGTGAAACGCCACATCGGAGTGCAGCGGATTCCGCAGTTGGAGAAGGCTTTTGTGAAGACAACCCTCCCGCCTTACACCGGACGAAAGCCCGTCGAGTCGGCATTTCAATTCAAGGCCCTCAAAGCGTTGAGCGGCTCCGAGCTCGCATTTCGAATTCAAAGCAACCGCCCGCTGAAGTCCGGCACCATCGAGTTCGCCGCTCCGGAAAAAGAGCCGGTCAAGCACACGATGTCTCCCGTTTCAGAAACCGAGATCGCAGGTGCGTTCACCGCAACCGAGTCCGGGAAACTGAGGTTCTCATTTGTCGATGTTGATGACATCGGCGCGCAGGGAGAGTGGGAAGCACCGCTGACAGTGCTCAAGGATTTGTCGCCCGAAGTGCGGATTGTCGAGCCAGGCCAGGATGGATTTGTCACCGAGGAATACCGGCTGAAAGTTGCCCTCGAAAGCTCGGATGACTACGGCGTGAAAACCGTGCGCTTTCACCGGGCGCTCAATGGCAAATACGTGGAGCCGACGGTGGAAACAGTAACGGATGTGCAGACGAATCTGCGCCGGACGTTTGCCTATGCGCTGATACCCGATTTCGCGTCACCTCCGGCAATAACGCCCGGATCTCTTGGAACGCTGCTTGAGCAAAGCAACGTATCACCCAAGCCCGCACCGAAGCTCGCGCCCGGCGAGGAGCTGCTAAAGGTGAATCCCGGCGACAAGCTCTCGTTTTATGCCGAGGTGATCGACTCCGCACCGGAGCCTCACATGGCCCGCAGCGCAGTTGTGACGCTGACGGTCATCTCCACCGAGGACTACAATCAATACCTACGCGAACGGCTCGACATGTCGGACATCGCGCAGAAATACACGGACCTTTTTAACGAGCTGCACGAGCTTGTGGATCAGCAAAAGGCGCTCGCGGAGGAAGCTGCAAAAGCACGCGACGCGCTCGCAAATGCGAAGGACAAAAACGCTGCGCAGAAGAAACTCGACGAACTGCTCGCCCGCCAGAACGAGCTAAACCAGAAGCTCGATAAGCTCGCGCAAAACATGGACGATTTTGTCCGGGACCAGCCCGCCTACGACATCGAGGCCGAACTCGCCGAGACGCTGCAACAGAAGGCGGAGGAGATCCGGGACTCCACGAAAGCAAACGATGAAGCGAACAAGGCGCTAGCCGAAAAGCAGGAGCCGCAGGAATCTCCGGAGGGCGCGCCAACTCCACAGAAGTCCGGCCCTTCACTCCAACAACTCGCCGACTTCAACAAAGCCGCAAAAGAACAGGCCGAACGGCTGGGCGGCGAAGAAGCACAGAAAGAAGAGCAAGAGGTCGCTCAAACACTGGAGGACCTTTCCAAACTGCACGAAATCATGAAGGACATGAACCGGTTCAAGGAGCTCACCGAGGCACAGCGCCAGCTCGCGGAGCAGATGAAGCCCTACAAAAAGCCGGGCACCTTGAACCGCGAGGAACAACTCGCGCTCAAGGAAATGGCGGCCACCCAGGAGCAGATCCGGAAGCAGATCGAGGAAGTCGAACAGAAGCTCAGCGATGACGCGAAGGCAGCCGAGGAGGACTTCCCGAAGGCTGCGGAAGGCGCACGAGACCTCGCACAGGGCATCGCGAATATCGACGTGCGGCAGATGGCGGAAAAATCCACCGGCGCGATGCTGGAAGGAAAAGGCGAGCAGAGCTCCGAACTCACGGGACGTCTCGCCGAGGAGATGGAGAAGCTTTTTACCGAGAACGAACAACAGTCCGGGCAGGGAATGGCGCAGGAGGCTGACCAGTATTTGCAATTGCAGCGTGGTATGAAACCCGGCTCCACTTTTAAGCAAATGATGCAAAGCCGGAAGTTTGGCGACAGCGTTGGCTTCGGGAAACGTGGAGGCAAGGGCGAGGGCGAGGGTGGCGAAGGCGGCTACGCGCTCACGGAGGGCTCGCAGGCTCCGGTGATGGGAAATGAGAACGCCATCGGCAAGGACTCGCGCCCGTCGAACAAGGGAATCAGCCGTGGCGGACAACCGAACAAGCCAGGCTCTCAGGCCATCGAGAAATCGGACTCACCCACCGGAACCGCACCGCAGAATCGCGAGTCCGACAGCGTCGCCGCGGAGTCGGATGCCGGACAATACCGCGCGCTCGTCGAGCAATACTTCAAAGCCATCACCGCTCCAAAAAAATGAAAACCATCCACCTACTCGCAGCAGCCCTTTTAGCGACGACGTTTACCGCGCACGCCGCGGTTTCCGCGGAGGAGAAACAAAAGCAGATGGAGGAGGCTCTCGTAAAGTCGGCGGACGCCGCGAAATCGGACCTGACGCGCATCCAGTGCGGCAATCTCGTCTATGCAACGAACCGCAGCTCCGTGTGCTTTGCCGATGCATTCCTCGGCGAGGTGGGAAAAACCACCAGTCTCGACGTCGGTAAAAGCTTCGTTCCCGTAAAGGCGGAGAGCGACACGCTTTTCAATTTTCCGTTCCTCGTTTGGTCCGGTCAGGACTCATTCAATCTCACGCAGAAAGAGCGCGACAACCTCCGGCGGTACCTCAGCAATGGGGGATTCATCATCAGCAGTCCGGGCTGTTCCGATGCGAACTGGGACAAATCACTCCGGCGCGAGATACAGCTCATGTTCCCCGATCAGAAACTCGACAAGGTCCCGATGACCCACCCGCTTTTCTCCACCGTGTTGAGCATCCCGCGCCTTACGGACAAAGCCGGAAAATCACAGCAGGTCGAGGGGCTCGAAATCAACGGACGCCTCGCGATGGTGTATTCCCGCGAGGGGCTCAATGACGTGAAAAACGCCAAGGGGTGCTGCTGCTGCGGCGGCAACGAAATCATGCAGGCGGCGCAGGTAAACCTGAACGCGCTCGTGTACGCGCTGCTTTATTAAAAGGTGAAACGCCCCGCGCTTTTCGCCCTCATTGCGCTCGTTCTTGCGGTCTGCGCGTTCCTGTTTTTTCGAGGCCGGCAATCCGCAGGGCACGAACTGAACGTCTGGCTCACCGCCGACGTCCGCGGTCGTCTCGTGCCGTGCGGATGCTTCACCGGACAATTCGGCGGGCTCACCCGCGTGTCCACGACACTCGGCGAGCCCGATCCGAAACACGCACTCCGGCTGGATGCCGGCGATGCACTCGAAGGCCCGGATGATTATCACCGCATCGAACTCGGCTACATCTACAAGGCGTTTGCCCGCATGGGCTATGATGCAGCGAACCTCGGCCATCGCGAAGCCCGGCTCTCCGAATCCGATTTGCGCACGCTCGCCGCGCAATCGACCGTTCCGCTTCTCTCCGCAAACCTGCTCGACTCCGCAAGCGGTGCACCGCTTCTGAAAACACATACCGTCGCCAAGCGCGGCGGCTGGCGGATTGCGATTGTCGGCGTGATGGATGAGGGGATCAGCCCGGAGCAGCTTGGTTCCGGGCTCCGCGTGGAGAAAATGAGCACGACCATCGGACAACTGCTGCCCGCTCTAAAGAAGGACGCCGATTTCCTCGTGCTACTCGCGTTTACCAATCAGGAGCGTCTCCGCGCACTGGCGAAGGAGTTTCCCGAGTTCAGCCTGGTGCTCGGCGGAAAAGTCACCGAGCCCGCGCAACAGCTCGTCCGTGAAGGAAGGACCGGTATTTTTTACATCACGAATGAATCGAAGGCTCTCGGCCTTTTGAAGCTCACCCTCGACGCGCCGGGTCTTGCCTCGGTGATTTCCGGTGAAGTGATGCTCGTCCACAACCACATCAAGGAAGACCCTGAAATCGCAAAGCTCGCCGACCGATATCGCGATGAAATCCGCGCGACAAAACTCGCGCTCGACGACCCTTCGCGCGCCTCGGCGGACAGCGTGCCCGGATTGCGGGCCACTCCCGCGTATGCGGGCAGCGAGGCCTGCACAAAATGCCACGTCAGAGCCGCCGAGGTCTGGAAGAAATCGCGCCACGCCCACGCGTTCGACACCCTCGTTCAGCGCAAGGCTGATGCCGACCCCAACTGCATCGGCTGCCATACGGTTGGCTTCGAAAAAGCTGGCGGTTACCGGCGGGAGTTCGCGGCAACCAAACTCACGGACGTTGGATGCGAGAGCTGCCACGGCCCCGCCGGCAGACACATCGAGCGCATCACAGCGGGCGACATTGAAGGCGGGCGGTTGCGAAAGATCGGAGCAGCCGATTGCGTGAAGTGCCACCACGGTGAATTCAGCAGACCATTTGTATGGGCCGAATTGTGGCCGGAGATTCAGCACTGATTTTCCGCCATCGAGCCCCGTGACTCCCGGCAATACGTGTCAACCTGCCCGCGCGTGTTTGAATGTGGCACCGGTCATCCGGCGCGTGCCTGCACCGCCGAAGCGAACATCCAGGCGCGGTTCTCCGTCGGCCTTCCCTTCGATACGGACGCGGTGAAGGCCTTTTGCCAGAGGTGCCGGAATGTACCACCATGTCTTCCCTCGCGGCCAGTCGAGCGACTGTCCATCGATACTGACAATGAGTTTTTCAGGACCGAGGAGTTGGAATTGGAAAATGTCATCGCTCTCCACCTCGAACCAACCTTCCACTGCAAATTCCCCATCGCGAACCACTCCCGCTTTGGCAAGCCAGTCGCCCGTGCTTTCCTGCACAAGCACAGCCGGCGTGCCTGCGGGCGTGACGCGAAAACCGGACTCAAGTGTTTGCCCCGCGGCGAGCGCGGTCGCCGCCAGCGGTTTTGGAGGTGTGATGTTGAGCACGATGGGCGCGGCCCACGTTTCCTTACTCTCGGGATACATTGCGGCGGCGAGGATTCGCACCGGGCCTTGCCCCAAAGTGCGCGGGTCGATGGTAATCGTCCCTTCCGGACCCTGCACGCGGCCAAGGTCGCGGAGGTTGTGGAAGAACGCGATGCCCGTTGCACTGGGTGCGCTGGCTTTGAGCTCGATCGGCTTGTCCCAGGTCCAGTCGCCGGTCGGTGCTGTGATTCGGACTTCGGCCTCGCGGTTGCGGATGACGACCGGCACGACGACGCTGCCATTTGTGGCGATCGCATCGGTGGCGGTGACGTTTACCGCGAGATTATGCGCGCCATCGGGAGCGAGCGCCGTGTTGAAAACAAGCGGCTCGCCGGGCTTCGCGATGGCGACACGGCGTCCATCAAGCGTGATCTCGAGTATCGCGGGGAGAAGACCATCGGGAGACTGGATGGAAGGAATGAGCTTCACTTCGCCCTTCAGCACTTTCCCGGCAGTGAGCTCCGCCGCGGCGGGAATAATCCGCTTTTTCCAAGGTGCGCAGAGTCCGTCGCCCATGACGAGCAGTTGATACGGCGCGGCGACCGACTGGTAAAATGCCTCCGCCAGTGTGCACCCTTGCGCGTAGTGCCAGTGGATGAATGGCGTCGGGAATTTCGCCTGAATGGCGTAAGGCTCAGTCACGGCACCGCTCGAACCCGCGGCTCCGGCTCGCAGAAAAGCCGTGAGTGGCGTCTGCCCTGCGCCTTCCTCCATCGCGCCGCCGAAGCTCGTCAGGTGCTCGCAAATCGCACCCGGGACAATCGTGCTGCCGCTCTTGGACCAATCGAAGTCTGCGGTACCCACGACCGCGCCGGCGACGTCGCCTTTTCCCATCGGCAGCGTCCCCTTTTCCACCGATGCCGCGATCCCGAGCGAACGGAGTTTCTCCGCGGCGCGGGCCGTCCCCCACTCGCGCGTGGTGGAACGAACATCTCCATTCTCCATGAAATACACGGTTCCCTTTGGATACGTGCTGTCCGCCGCGATACTGCGGCGGAGATTTGCGATGGACTCCATAACACTCAGCCCGCGCCCGCTCGTCTGCGCAAGCACTACGGGAAGCAGGTAGCGGAGTCCTTTCTCGGGAAGCGTCGGCTGGCCGTTCGGCATCCATGCGACGCTGGAGCGGAAGCCGCTCGTCGGCCACAGGTCGAATTTCACGTTCTTCACGCGGATGTCGAGCAGCTTGAAATCCGGCCGATCGTGGAGCGAGCGCAAGTCCGTGTCGCGCCGCGCATGCGCCATATCCCACCAGCCATTCTCCATGGCCTCGCGCAGCATTTCGACGGCGGCGTCCGGCTCGCCGGCAAGCGCGCGGAGGCAGGCGATGTTGTAAAGCAGTTCGGTGTTCGAGGGGTGTTTTTGCTTCAGCGCCAGCAGCTCCACGCCGACGGTACGCAGTTCGGCCAGTTCTTTGGCTACGGATTCGGGATCGCGTTTTTCCACGAACGGAAGGCGGCCTCCCTTCTTCGCTTCGGCCTCCTCTTTCTCCTTCGCCACCCGCTCCTGCTCGCGGCGCGCGCCGAATTCCTGGAGCTTTCGCGTGGCCACTGAATAGCGCTGCATTTCATCTTCCGGCCAGCGCGGCTCGACGGTCGTTTGCGAGACCTGCCGGAAGTAAAAATTCGTATTCATCCCGAGATAGCCGGGGTTTTTTGAAAGCGTGAACTGGTAAAAGAACGTCAGTCCCGTGCTCGACGCCGGCTGTGTGATGACCTTCGGATACTCCCTCCCGGCCATGTCCGCCGTGGTGTCGATGGCGGTGGGAAAATCGGAACTGTACAACACGTAGTCCACCTGCCGCCCGAGACCTCGGAGTTCCGCCGTGCGGACCGCAGGCTGGAGGATCTTCTGCCGGAAATCCTCCACGCCCATCCGCTCAAACGACGGGATATCCTTCAGATAGACCACGTTCGACTGCGGGATGCCGCGCCCGTCGATGTAGGCGTTGGCGACCGTCATCGATGCCCAACTGTCGGCATTGACGACGACCAGAGCATTCTCCGGCCCGCCTGCGGCGAAAGCCACACCCGCGCCGAGAGCATAGGCGGCCTGAAATGCGGTGGAGTGGAGTTTACAAATTGCGGGCATCGCTGCTTTCGTCGCTGCTCCCGGATGAAAAGGGAAGCGCGGACTTCGATGGCACGGAATGCGCTAAACCGGAAGGCAGCCCATGCCAGCCATTTTGCAATACCGCGCCATTCGTTGGACGCTCTTTGCCGTGTCCAGCCTGCTCGCGCTGCTGATCCTTGCGGAAATCGGGGCGCGAATCGTCTGGGACAAAAAGGACCCTCTTTCTTTCTGCAAACTGCCGCCCTCTGCCGGCGATCGTTCGCTCCTGGAGTTTGACGCCGCCGCAGGCTGGCGCTTGCGCCCGAATCTGGAAGAGCAGAGCGCCTTTGGGACGGTTTTTTACACGAACGAACGCGGACTGCGGATGGATCACCTCATGCCCTACAAACCGCCCACGCGCATCCGTGTCGCGTGCTTTGGCGATGAGATTGGTTTTGGCGCGAACATCGCAGGCTCGCCTTATCCCGCGCTTTTGGAGGGCGCTCTCCGCCGCGAGTTTCCCGATGCGGATATCGAGGTCGCAAATCTTTCAGTGCCCGGCTATTCGATCCTGAGAATCGAACAGCGGCTCAAGGACACGATTGCCTGGCTCCGCCCTGATGTCGTGATTCTACAATCCTTCGCAAACGACGTCGCGATTCAGGGCGTGCGTGACTCGCAGCTCACATCCGCCGGGAATTGGGAGCGAACACTCCGGCGCTGCGCTCCGTTCAGCCGCCTCGCATGCGGGCTTCTGGAGAAACGCGAAGCAGCCCGCGCAAACAGCCCGCTCGACTCCGCCGGACTGCGCCGCGTCTGCATGGAAGACTACCTTTGGAGCGCTCTGCGGATCCGCGATTTCTGCCGGGCCAACGGTGTGATTTTCCAAATGGTCGCGCCGCTATGGAAGCGCCCGAACGCCGAAGGAGCAACGCAGGAACAGCGCTGTCTCATCGAGTATGCCGGTCGGATCCGGGACCTTGGTATCTGGCACAATGTCCCGCTTCACAATCCGCTGGAGGGCGAAGGCGCAGACAGCGCGTTTTTACCGGGCGAGAATCCCATGCCCTCGGACATCGGACACGCCAGGATCGCGAAGGGCGTGCTGGATTCCATCCGGCTTCGCGTCTGGAACCGGCTGAACGAACTCGCCGAGGCGTATCCGAAAAAGATCAAAACGGTGGACTACTAGACCCATGACCCCGCCCGCCCGTATCAATTCAAAATCCCGACGGATAGTCCTGCTCGTCGCAGGGCTCGTGATGCTCTGCGTGACGCTGTTGCTCGCAGAGGGTTCCGCCCGGCTTCTACTCCCCTACCGGAACCCGCTCCGCATTTTCGTAAAGCCCGCCGTCACCGAAGACATGCAGCGCAGCATGGCACCGGTTGTGGAATTTGATCCGGAACTCTCCTACCGGCTCCGCCCCGGAACGAGCGGGGGTCATCTCGCGGCGACAACGTTTAACTCAAACCGCGACGGAATCCGCCGCGATGAAGAAGTCGGCGCCAAGCCCGCGAAAGGCGTTCGCATTCTCTGCGTCGGCGACTCGTGCACGTTTGGCTTTGGCGTCCCTTCCTACTGGAAGGACCAGCCGAACCTAAGCGATCCACGGCAAAAATCCTATGTCCCGCAAGTCGAGGAACTACTCCGCGCGAGCTTTCCGGGGAAAAGCATCGAAGTGCTCAACCTCGGCGTGCCCGGATACTCGACGTCCCAAGGTGTCATCAGCGTTGCCCGCAATCTGCCAAAATACGACGGCGATATCGTGACGGTGATGTTTTTTAACAACGACATCGTGGACCCCGGCGCGAGCGGCCGCGCCACCCGCCCCGGGGGTGCGCAACTGGCCATCCGCCAACTCGCAGCACGCAGCCAGCTCGTGACCCACCTCATCGAGTGGAGCAACCGGCGCAGCGCCCCACCGAAGCTGCAGGGCTTTGGCACTCCAAACACAGCCATCGAGGACTACCTCAGCAACTTCGAGCAAATGCGGGAGACCTGCGCGAAACGCGGAGCGCAGCTCGTGGTGATCAATCCCTTTTTCCAACTTCTGCCGGAGAACGATCCATGGCTGCCGGCCCATCGCGTCACGGAATTTCGCGAGTGCCTGAAAAGCTACGTTCGCTCAGCCGGACTCCCGTTTCTCGATATTCCCGAACTGACCGAGGCCAACTACCCCGCAAACAACTCGCTGTTCATTGAGCGCGTACACCCCAACTACGAAGGTCACTCAATGATCGCACAAAGGCTGCACGACCTGCTCCGCCCGATGGTGGAAAAGAAGTTCGCAGAGTTGGAAGGAACGGGGCGATAGCCGCCGAAGAAAACACCACATCTCCCGGCGATTGACGGTTCCGCAGCAGCAGGCGGCGCGGTTTCATGGCAGCCCGCGAAAAGCGCGAAAAGACGCGAAAATTTCCGCACCCATTCTTTCGCGCAGTTTCGCGCATTTCGCGGGCCTAAAG
>JANMGP010000197.1:0-4023 GCA_031374705.1 Verrucomicrobiaceae bacterium
CGCCGCCGTGACGTGGGCGCTGGTCGGCCTCATCTGGACGGTGCAGCTCGTGCATTACCCGCTCTTCGCGCAAGTCGGTGCAGACTCATTCCGCAGTTACCATGCGCGGCACACGCGACAGATCACATGGATCGTCGCGCCGCTCATGGCGGTCGAGGTACTCACGGCCGCGGTTCTGTTCGTCCGGGGTGCACGGGAGGCGTGGCTACTGGCGAGCTTCGCACCGCTGGCGTTCAATTGGTTCGCGACCTGGCGCGTGCAGATTCCGCTTCACAATCGTCTCGCCGCAGGCTTCGACGCCGAAGTGCATCGCCGTCTCGTGGTCGGCAATTGGTGGCGCACCGCGGCGTGGAGCATTCGCGGTGCTTGCGTATTCTACGGGTTCTGCTGAGTCGTCGCGCGTCTGCGGGGCAGAGGGGTGCGTAGAACTGGTCCGTTCACACTGCCACCAATGAATGAATTCACTTTAACTCCCTGCTTTTGGCCGATCACCGGTTGCTATGGCGGCTTTGACGGAGCCCGGCCCATGGGGCCACTGCACGCGCTGCGCGCTCCCGGTCTCATAATCCACGCATGAATTCCTCAACTCACAATCGACGCGCTGGTGCCGCTTGGGGATCCTTCATCGGCGACGCGCTCGCGATGCCGGTCCATTGGTATTACGACCGCGCGGCACTCAAGCGTGACTACGGCGTTGTGCGCGGCTACGTGGCACCGCAAAATCCGCATGCCGACAGCATACTCTGGCGCTCGGAATACACCCCGCTGAACGAGCGCGGCGACATCCTCCGCGAGCAGGCTCAATACTGGGGCCAGCGGGGCATTCACTATCACCAGTTCCTGAGCGCGGGAGAAAACACGCTCAACCTTCAGCTCGCGAAAGTGCTGGCTGATTCCCTCATCGCGAATGGTCGCTACGACGCGGATGATTACCTCGCTCGATACATCGCCTTCATGCTCACCCCAGGGCAGCACCGGGACACCTACGTGGAGGAGTATCATCGGAAATTTTTCACCGCCTACGCACGCGGCACCGCTCCGCGAAAGTGCGCCGGCAGCGACATCCACATCGGCGGCCTCGCGCATATAGGTGTCTTGTGTGCGTTCCTCGCGCCCGATGCAAAAGCGGCCCGCGCCGCAGTGCGCGAGCACATCGCCCTCACTCATCGCAGCGACGAAGTCCTCGCAGCAGGTGACGCCCTCACGCGAATCCTGTGCGACACAGTCGCGGGCATTGATTTCCGCGAGTCCATCCTCAGGCACGGCGCGGATTGGTTTTCCAAACGCAAAGCGGAGCGATGGTCACGTGAGCCCGACGAAGTTGTCATCGGTCACCGTGTGAGTCCGGCGTGCTACATCGCCGACGCCTTCCCAGCTTCGCTCTACCTCGCGTGGAAATATGCCGATGATTTCGAAGCCGGCATCATTGCCAACGCGAATGTCGGCGGCGACAACTGTCACCGCGGCGCGGTCCTGGGCGCGTTGCTTGGAGCCGCAATGGGCACATCCGGAATTGCTCCGCGATTCATCGAGGAACTTCACGGGACCACGGCGCTCGAAATACAGATCCAACGACTCGTTTCCGTGAACGGAGCGGCCCCACTGGTTTCCTGATCGCATCGCCGTCCGGGTTCGCGGCACCGGATTGTCCAGATCCGGCACGCGCGTCGTCGCGAAAGACCGGCCCCGGAATGAGGGCTGTGCGTAGGAGAAAAAGAATTGCTGCCCGCAGCGCCACGCCCGACTAGAAACCCTATCCGGTCGGAACCAATCGTCTCATGAACAAAGAATCCACATTCTCCGCAGTGCTGCTGGCGGCAACTCGCATAGGCTGCGTCGCTTTGCTCGCTTTGGCCCCGGAGTGCGCCGGGGCTCAAACGGAGCTGCCGAAACAGGATGTGGTCGCGGTCCCCATCATTGATTGCCACGTCCACCTGTGGGACATCAGCCGACCCGAGGGACTCGGCTGGATTAAAAAAGACGACAAGGTGCTCAATCGGGATTTTCTTCCGAAGGATCATGCGCCGATTGCTGCGGCGAATCGGGTTGGCGGGATCGTCGTCATCCAGGCCGGACAAAGCCTGCCCGACAACCAGTGGAATCTGGACATCACCGCGCACGACAAAACGCTCTACCGCGGCGTCATCGGCAACCTTTCAAAAATCATCGGCACATCCGAGTTTGCGCCGCTCTTTGCGAAGCTCTGCGAAGACCCACGGTATGTCGGCTACCGGCTGTCCGGGCGGTATCAGGAGAAGTTGACCGACGCATTTTACCGCGACCTGCAACTCACCGCCGACAAGGGCCGGGCGGTCGAGTTTCTGCCGGGCGAATACAGTCTGGAAGAGATCGCCGAAATCGCCCGGCGTGTGCCGGAGCTGCGGATCATCCTCGACCATTTCGGCAACGTGAAACTCGACGGCGCACCGCTCGATCCCGAGTGGGTGAAGAACATGCGTGCCGTGGCCCAATTGAAGAACGTCTTCTGCAAAGTCTCCGCGCTCTATGGACGTGCGAAAGAACAACCCGCACCACAGGACGTCCGCTTCTACACGCCGGTGCTGGATCTCGTGTTCGACTGCTTCGGCGAAGACCGTCTGGTTTATGGCAGCGATTGGCCCGTGACGGAAGCAACGGGCGACTACGCATCCGTGCTGAAACTCACCAAGACCTACCTCGACCGGAAAGGCCGCGACGTTTCGGAAAAAGTGTTCCACAAAAACGCCGCCGCATTTTATCGAATCGCCGACTTGGAGCCGAAGAAATAGCCAGTTGCCGACCATCGGAGCCCCCATCCGCAGGGAGTCAGCAAGCCAGCTTCAGCCACGCTCCCAATTTCGGAGCGCACTCGTCTGCGTGCGAGCGCGGGCCGACCGTTCGGAAAACTTTTTTCCAAAAATGTTCGCGGAGTTGTCCTTTTACCCGGTGTTCAATCGTCGTGTAGATGATATACAAAACACCATGATCAAACCGTCACTCGTTCTATCCATCGTAGCCCTCGCAGCCCTCACCGCCTGCCAGTCCGGCACGGCCCAACACTCAGCCAGTCCTGCCATGCCTGCGCACCGCGGCTCTGCGGCATTCGAGCGCATGAAGTCACTGCTCGGCAAGTGGTCGGCTGATTCGCCGACGATGGGCAGGATGAACACCGAGTTTCGCATCATCGCCGGAGGCTCCGTTATTGAAGAACGGTTCGGCGAAGGGACGCCGATGGAGATGCTGAGCGCTTATCATGATCTGAACGGACGCCTCGTGATGACGCACTACTGCATGTTGCGGAACCAGCCCAGAATGAGGCTCACGAAGCGCACGCCAAACTCGCTGACCTTTGATCTGGCGCCGACGCCCGGTCTCAACGCAGCGAAAGACAAGCACATGCACGGAGCCACTTACACCTTCATCGATGCGAACCACTTCAAGCTCGACGGCGTGGCTATGGAAAATGGGAAAGTCTGCCCCTGCGGTCCGCCCGTCATTTTCACGCGCCAGTAGTGCTGCAAGAACTTGACCTTTCACCAACACACCCAACATACCAAAACCATGAGCCAATACATTGACGGATTTGTCCTCACCATCAAACGCGAGAACCTCGCTGCTTACAAAAAGATCGCCACCGCTGCCGGCAAAATCTGGCGCGAACGCGGCGCTCTTGAATACCGCGAGTGCGCTCTGGAAGACGCCGGAGCTGAAGGGATGATCCCATTCCCAAAACTCACGAAAGCCAAGGAGGACGAAGTGGTCATCTTCGCATACGCGGTCTTCAGGTCGCGGAAGGACCGCGACTCGGCGAACAAAGCAATTATGGCTGACGAGCGCATCGCGAAAATTTGCTCGGCAGACATCGTGGACTGCAAACGCATGGCCTACGGCGGCTTCACCAGTATCGTCTCGCTCTAATCACTCACTTTTTATGCTCAAAAAAATACTCATCGGTCTCGCCGCCGTCATCGCCATCTTCCTCATCGTCGCAGCCACGCGGCCCGCAGATTTCCGCGTGGAGCGCAGCCGCATCATTGCAGCCCC
>JANMGP010000213.1:0-5614 GCA_031374705.1 Verrucomicrobiaceae bacterium
TTCGCTGTTTCCCGTGCCTTTGAATTCCTGGAAGATCAGTTCATCCATCCGGCTGCCGGTGTCGATGAGAGCAGTGGCCACAATGGTGAGCGAGCCCGCTTCCTCGGTGTTTCGGGCGGCTGCGAAAAATTTACGCGGAAGAAAACAATGAAAGAAAACAATGAGACACACTCAAAGTAAGAAAAAGCGCTTGCAACCCTGTCGGCTGCCTGCTTTTCTCCCCTCCAATCAACCCGAGAACCGATGAGAAGCGGACGAATCAAAGCACCGAAGGAACACCATGAGGCGTATTACCACTGCGTTTCACGGGTGGTGGACCGCCGGTTCATTTTTGGCGATGCGGAAAAGGAGATGTTTGTGCAGATGATGCGCAAGTATGAGCGGTTTTATGGAGTGCGGGTGATGACTTACTGCGTCATGAGCAACCACTTCCATATCCTCGTCGAAGTGCCAAAGCGTCCAGAAATCATGCCGTCCGACGAAGAGTTGCTCGACCAAATCAAACGCATCTACAGCGTCGAAGCGTTCATCCAAGTGCGATGGCAACTCACGCAATTCCGCAAAATCAGGGCCGATGAAGCTGCGGAGGCACTCCGGGAAACGTTTTTCAAACGCATGTGGGACGTGAGCTACTTTATGAAATCCCTCAAACAGCGTTTCTCCGGATGGTATAACAAAAAAGCCGCCCGGACCGGGACGCTCTGGGAGCAGCGATTCCGCAGCATGCTCGTGCAGAGCGGCGACGCCCTCATGACCATGTCCGCCTACATCGATCTGAATCCGATCCGCGCCGGGATGGTGGAAAAACCGGAAGCCTACCGCTGGAGCGGCTACGCCGAAGCGATGGGCGGACGGCGGATGGCGCAATCCGCACTCCGGGCCGTCGTCGAGACCCACCAACGCATCCCAATGACCCTGGAGAAAGCCCTCGCGAAATATCGGGAACTTCTTTACGGCGAAGGCGAGAAAATGAGCACCGGACAAAACAGTGAAACCGGACGCAAAGGCATGACCCGCGAGCGAGTGCAAGAAGTCATCCAGAGCAAAGGCAAACTGAGCCGGTGGGAAATGCTGCGAAGCAAAGTGCGCTACTTCACCGACGGCGTCGCCCTCGGCACCAAAGAATTCGTAAACCAAATCTTCCAAGCCGAACGCCACCGATTCGGCCCCAAGCGCGAAACCGGTGCCCGCCGAATGCGCCACATCGAAGCCGGCGAACTACGAACGCTCCGGGACCTCCGGGTCACACCGGTAGGATAAATCAGTTTTCGCGCTGACCTCGGGAAAGGGGCAGGCGATCATGGCGCTCAGTTACGCGGCATTTTTCGAGGGCCGATTCTTTGATTTCTTGGACATCCCGCGGGTGTCGCGGGAGGGTGAGAGGACCATGTCTTTTCGTGGGCGGGTCATGGATTGGTAGGGCTTGGGGCGGCGTTTGAGCACTCGGGGTTCACAGCGTCCGGGACGGGGACGCACGAGGTCGGCGGCGCAGGTCGAACATTGCTTCCCGGGGACGCCAGCCGGAAGCCACCCGGAAGCAAGGCTCTCCAGACTGTGGAAGTTTTTTGGCCCCAGCGCGCTTCTTTTGCGGGCCCTTCATCGGCGACAATCGACGTATTGCATGAGTGAAGGCCGGCCTTGGGAGTGGCGCTAATAATCGGGCCAAAAACGTAGAGCGGCTTGCACTTCGCGGGAGGACCACTAGCCTCCGCCGTTTTCATCTATGACCAAACTGCTTGAATCGAATTCGCTCGCGCCGTGTGACTCTTTTGCCCGGAGGCATCTGGGATCGAACGAAGCGGAAATTGCGCAGATGCTTTCGACTCTGGGCGAACCCTCGCTGGAATCGCTCATCGAAAAGACAGTGCCGTTCGGGATCCGGTTCTCCGCTCCCATGAATCTTCCGCCCGCCGCAGGCGAAAGTGTGGCGTTGGGAGAACTCCGCGCGATCGCTGCGAAGAACCAGGTTTTTCGCAGCTTTCTTGGCGAGGGTTATTACGACTGTATCACTCCGCCGGTCATCCAGCGAAATGTGCTGGAAAATCCGGGCTGGTATACAGCTTACACGCCCTATCAAGCGGAGATCGCGCAGGGCCGGCTGGAAGCACTTTTGAACTTCCAGACGATGATCGCGGACCTCACGGGTCTGCCGGTTTCCAATGCTTCACTGCTCGACGAAGCAACCGCCGCCGCGGAGGCAATGCACATGGCGTTTGCAGTGCGTAAGAACAAGGATGCAAAGACCATTTTCGTTTCAAACGGCTGCAATTCCCAAACGATCGCGGTCATCCAGACCCGCGCCGAACCGCTGGGGATTTCCGTGATGGTGGGTGACGACGGAACAGCAGCACTCGACGGGCGTGCGTTCGCAATCGTCGTCCAGTATCCGGACGTGAACGGCGCAATAAACTCATACGATGCGCTTTTTGAAACCGCGAAGAAAGCGGGCGCTCTTTGCATTTGTGCGGCCGACCCGCTCGCGCTCGTGTTGCTGCGTCCGCCCGGCGAATTTGGCGCAGACATCGTCGTCGGCAGCACGCAACGATTCGGCGTGCCGCTGGGATTTGGCGGACCGCATGCCGCATATCTCGCGACGAAGGACGAATACAAGCGCCTCATGCCGGGGCGACTCGTGGGCATCTCGATCGATTCACACGGCAATCCCGCTTACCGGCTTTCTCTCCAGACGCGCGAGCAGCACATCCGCCGGGACAAAGCGACTTCGAACATCTGCACAGCGCAGGTGCTGCTGGCGGTCATTGCCTCAATGTATGCCGTCTATCACGGCCCGGACGGATTGCGAAAAATCGCGACCCGGACGCATCTCTGCGCCCGCACATTTGCATTCGCGCTCAACAACCTTCCTTCGACATTCGAGATCGGTACGAAGCCCTATTTCGATACCGTCCTCATCGGAACAACGACGGAAGACGCAGACGCGATACAGGCTGCCGCCGTCGCCGGACGGGTCAACCTTCGACGCGCAGACGAAAACCATCTCAGTGTGTCCTTCGACGAGACGACCACGGTGGAGGATATCGATGCGCTCGTCGCGGTTTTTTCCCGCGCTCACAACGCCAGCCCCGCTGCCGGAAGCCTCGCAGCGCAGATCTCCGCGGAAATATCGGCCGAACACACCCGCACGAGCGAATTCCTGACTCATCCCGTCTTTAACACGCACCACACAGAGCACGAAATGCTGCGATATCTGCGCCGTCTGGAAGCGAAGGATCTTTCGCTGTGCCACTCGATGATCCCGCTCGGCTCGTGCACGATGAAACTGAACGCGACGAGCGAGATGTTTCCCGTTACGTGGCCGGAGTTTGGCCGTATCCACCCGTTCGCGCCCAACGACCAGACTGAGGGATACCGCGAAATGTGCGCGCAGCTTGAAGAATGGCTCGGCGAAATCACCGGACTGCCCGGAGTCCTGCTGGAGCCCAACGCAGGATCGCAGGGCGAATACGCCGGACTGCTCGCGATACGGAAGTATCACGAAGCACGCGGCGACCGTCATCGCAACATCTGCCTCATCCCAAACAGCGCACACGGCACGAATCCAGCAAGCGCCGTCATGGCCGGCATGAAAGTCGTTCCGGTGAAGTGCGACGAAAAAGGAAACGTGGACATGGACGATCTCGCAGAGAAAGCCGGTATGAATGCAGGAAACCTCGCCGCATTAATGCTCACGTATCCAAGCACCCACGGCGTGTTCGAGGGAACGGTGCGCACGATTTGCGACCTCATCCACGGCAACGGCGGGCAGGTGTACATGGACGGCGCAAACATGAATGCGCAGGTCGGGCTCACGAGCCCCGGCCGCATCGGTGCAGACGTCTGCCACTTGAATCTGCATAAGACTTTCTGCATTCCGCACGGCGGCGGCGGCCCCGGAATGGGCCCCATCTGTGTCGCAGCGCACCTCACGGAATTCCTGCCGCCCCGCACACGCACCGGGCCCGCACGCCACACTGGCGCGATTTCCGCTGCACCGTGGGGCAGCGCGAGCATCCTGCCGATTTCATGGATGTATATCCGCATGATGGGCGCGGACGGGCTGACTATGGCGACGAAGCTCGCAATTCTGAACGCGAACTACATGGCGGCCCGTCTGCGCGAATACTTCCCGGTCGTATTCACCGGCGACCATGGAACCGTGGCGCACGAATGCATCATCGACATTCGCGGCTTCAAACTCACGACCGCGGAAGACGTGGCGAAGCGGCTTATGGATTACGGCTTTCACGCTCCGACGCTCAGCTGGCCTGTCAGCGGCACGCTGATGCTCGAGCCGACGGAGAGCGAGTCGAAGGCGGAACTCGACCGCTACTGCGACGCGCTCATTTCCATCCACGGAGAAATCTCAGCGGTGGAACGTGGTGACATGGACAAGACCGACAATCCACTCAAGAACGCGCCGCACACCGCCCGCGCTGTGACCGCTGAGAAATGGGAGCACTGCTATTCACGCGAGACCGCAGCCTTTCCGGCCCCTTGGGTTGCCGAGTCCAAATTCTGGCCCGCTGTCGGTCGTGTGGACAATGTGTACGGGGACCGAAACCTCGTCTGCACATGCCCATCAATGGAGAGCTACGCGGAGAAATAGAACGCCCCACGGCGCGCTTGCATATTTGCTGCGGGTCCGCTTTTGATGGCGCATGAAACTCATCGCAGCCCTCGGTCTTCTCTCGCTCACTGCAATCGCCGCGGACGCTCCCATCCGTCTCTGGCCCGCATCAGCACCCGGAGAATCCGCGCCAGTGGGCGTGGAAGCGGACCAATCGAAGCCGGGCGAGGGACTTGTCGCGGGCAAACCCATTATCCGCACCGGCAATGTATCCGACCCGACGCTCACGGTTTTTCGTCCAGCCAAGGACAAGGATACCGGCACCGCCGTCGTCGTGTACCCGGGAGGTGGATACCACATTCTCGCCTACGATCTCGAAGGCACTGAGGTCTGCGAATGGCTCAACTCGATTGGCGTTACAGGGGTGCTCGTGAAATACCGCGTCCCGGTCCGCAAGGAGCGTCCCCGCCACGAGGCACCATTGCAAGACGCCCAGCGCGCAATCAACCTCGCGCGCCATCACGCAGCAGAATGGGGCATCAATCCGAAGCGTATCGGGATCCTTGGATTCTCAGCCGGCGGACACCTTGCGGCGGTCGCCAGCAACGCTCCGGCACTCGCCTACCCGCCCACCGATGCAGCCGATGCGGCAGGCTTCGCGCCCAATTTCACCATCCTCATTTACCCGGCCTACCTGACGCTCAAGGAGCAACCCGCCACTCCCGCACCCGAAGTTCCTGTGAGCGAAAAGACGCCACCCACGTTCATCGCGATGTCGCAGGATGATCCGGTGGGTGTGGAGGGCGCGCTGCACTATTCGCTCGCGCTGAAAAAATCAAAGGTGCCTTTTGAAATGCATATCTATCCGACCGGAGGCCACGGATACGGACTCCGCCGAACGGACAAATTCGTGACCTCTTGGCCGGACCGAGCGACCGACTGGATGCGCTCTAATGGATGGCTGATGCGCTAGTACCTACTTGTAAAAGTTCAGAACGTAACGTAATGTTGCGGGATGCCACGTCCTGCAACATCAATCATACTCAG
>JANMGP010000066.1:0-11296 GCA_031374705.1 Verrucomicrobiaceae bacterium
CCCGGTCGGGAACCACCCGCAACCCGAGGCCGTGAAACTTCGTCTCGCCGCCGATCACGGAACGGATCAGCCGGGTCACGTCGGTCTTGAATTCACGAGGCGGAGTCCAATCCTTTCCAGGCTGTTCGGACTTCGGCACGATCACGGTGCCGACAAGCTCGCCGAGGTTTGCGAAATCAAAGGCCTGCCCTGCTGCGAACGGGGCCTTCAGTGAAACCACGCCGGTTTTTGCGGGAGCGGATTCGTGTGCGCGCACGGCGGGGAAGACCAGCCGCGCGCCGGCCAGATCTTTTTGCGCGGGCAGTCCTTTCAGCTCGCCGCCGATGAGAAATGCAATGGCATCGACCTTTTCTTCCTCCGCGGCGATCTTCGGCCACTTGATGAAATCGCTGGTGAGGACGCCGCCGGTTTTGGAAACAAAATGTCCCGCCTGAAGTTCGACGATGGTCGTCTTCACCCCGCGCACTGCGCGCTTCGGCGCCGGCTGTGAGCCGATGAGAAATGGATTCGGCAATGTCTTGAGTTCGTCGCTTGGACCGGCGGGAACGTTGGTCTTCGCGTTCTCGGGCAAAGGCAGCGGCGTGGAGCCGGGCGCCACAATTTCGCGGCGGATAAACTTCATGCGCGGATAGACGGGGAACTTGTCCCCGGGCGTCGCGACATCGATTTCGAATTTCGCCGGCAGGTCTTTTGCGGCGAAAACTTTTTGCACCACCACCGGGTCTTTCGCCCAACTCGCGTTGTGCTGCTTTGCGATTTCCTTGCCCTCGATTCCGAGCTGGTCGAACGACTTGCTCCGGAACCCCGGCTCGTATGCGTACGTGACGACGAGCTGGTTGTTGCCGAGCGCACCGGGGTCCGCGACTGAAACGTCGACCACATTTTTTCCCGGTGAGAGATAAGGCAGGCTGCCGGGATTATTCTGAACAAGCGCTTCGAGTTGCAAAGCCTTCAACGCGCTGGAAAAGTTGACGCGCACCAGCGCTGCAACCTGCCCTTTCACAGCCTCCGTGAAGTCGGGGAGCGAGGCGGGCTTGAAAGTTTTTCCTCCATCGACGGAAATCTCCAGCGCGTCTGCGCCGGTCGCCGCTCCCGTGCCTTTCGCGATGAGGTAAGGCGAACTGAGCAGGACGGTGACGCTGGCTGGACCGGCCTTCTCGGGCACGAGTGCGCCGTTCGCGAACTTCGCGTTATTGGTCGCAGCGAACGACTTCAGCACTGCTGCACTGGCAAAATCCGGCGCAAACAAAAGCGTCCCGTCTGCGTAGCTGCGGACCCGGTGCGCATACGGCTCCATCACGAGCCCGGCATCGGGACTGTTGCGGAGGTCTTTGTTGCCGCATGTGTGCTGCGGGGCGATCTTCGAGTCCGCCCAGACCCAGCCTGCGTCCACTGCGTCCCACGTATTTGTCAGCGAGGAACCAGGCGCGAGATCCACGTCGGCTGAGTAATTGCCCGTCGCGTGGTGAATCTCGTTCCAGCCCGGCTCGGGGCCCACGACCTTGTGTGTTTTCAAACCAGCGATGACGTCTTTCATCGTATCGCCACAGCTTAGAAAAGCAGGTGCCATCCAGTTCGCCTTGTCGCCGATCATCTCGAACTGATTGGCCTTCGCGTACACCGCGCCGCGGCCCGAATCCAGAACGAACGCATCCGAAATCAAGCCCTGCGAATCGCGCGTCAAATCGTCCTGGCTCGCGATCGTGCGACCACCGGGCGCGTTGATGTCGGGCTTCCACGCGTAGAATTTCAGGAAGACGTCGAGGTAGTGCCACTGGTTGTCGTACTGCGCTTCCACCGTGGTGTGGCCGTTCCACCCGACAAAGCGCCAGCCCCATCCAAGCTCACGCCACAATGCCGACTGCTCGGCGTGCAGTCCGCCGCAAAGACTCCAGCCATACGTGTTGATTTCCTTCAGCACAGGGATGCCGCCGCGCTCGGACGGATACGCCCGGTGGTAGTGGCTCAACTGCATGAAATTGTAGATCGCGATCGCTTTCTCGTCGTTCGTCTTGCAATCGCGTGTGATGCTTGCGACGAGCGATGTGAGACTGGTGCAGTCCGGCGCTTTGTCCGGCTGGACCTTGATTTTGCTCACTGCGGCGGCGACTTTGAAATCGTCTGAAAAAGCCGGTTGCACGGCTGGCAGCAGCGCCAATACAGTGCTCAAGCAACGAAGCGAATGGATGAATGAGTGCGATGGTTTGTTCATATTCTTGGACAGAGTTGGGATCGTCAGATCCGGAGGAATATCTTCCTGCGATACATCCAGTAGCTGACCAGCCATAACGTGATGAGCACGCACGCCATCTCCACCATCGGCACATACGTCGCTCCGAAGATTTCGAAAACATTCGGTCCGATGTGCAGCTTCAACCGCTCACGGATAAATGGTTTCAAGAGCATCGACATGCAGTAAAGCGCGATGGAATTCATCCCTGCGACGACCATCGGAAATGCCCAGCGGCGTTGACCTAGTATTTCGATGACTCCGTAGAACGCAGCGAGCATCAGGCACGTCCAGCCTGTGCTGAAGATGGCAAACGTCGGCGTCCAGATGCGTTTCACATTCGGACATATGCCCGTTGCATTGAGCAGGAAACCCAGCGCCAGACCTCCGATGCCGCAATAGACGAGCACTTTGAGTCGTTCGCGGTGGGTTCGCTCGCTACGCAGCAGGCCGCCCGCAATTAAACCAAAGATCATCGTGGCGAGCGACGGAACGAAATTGAGCGTCTGATATCCGCCGGCATTGAACACGAAAGGCTTCTCGCGCGGGAATAAATTCAGGAACCATTGATCGAATGCCGAGGCGATATTTGCATTCTTGTCCCAATGCGCGGCGAAGCCTTGCAAATGGCTCCAGTCGGCGGGCACACCGACTTTGCTCCAGTCGAACTCCGCAGGCGGAAGCGGATACAAAGCGAATGCAGCCCAGCTTAAAACGAGGATGGCGGCGACGGCGGCGATTTGCGTGCGCACGCGAGTCCATGCGAGCATCCAAAGAATCGGGTAACCAAGCCCGATTTGGGAAAGGACGATGACGAAATTCCAATCGGTCTGCTTCCCGCCGGTCGAGGACAGAAATACGCCGAGCAGCACCAGGGCAAGGCCGCGCCAAATCGCGTGGAGAACGAGCGAGCGAAACGGTTGCCCCGCTGCGCGGCGATTGGCGATGGAGAACGGCAGCGCGACTCCGACCATGAACATGAACGACGGCTGAATGAGGTCCCACAACGCGCAACCAACCCACGCGGCATGATCCGTTTGGTAGCCGAGAAACTGCCAGACGGCACTGTCTGGAAAACTCTTGGCGACGCGGGACATTCCGAACCCCGCCGAAATCATCATCAGCATGACAAAGCCGCGATACGCATCGAGCGACATCAAGCGCTCAATCTTCGGCGGTCCGGACGGGCATGTCTGGCGAGAGTCTGTATTCACGCGCCAAATCCGTATGGGATACGGCGGGGTGAAGCGAGAATCTTTGCGGCGATTTTAGAAATCTTACTCCTACTCGTCCGCCCGCGGCGGTGTTCAAGGGATTGACTTTTCGCAGCGATTCACATCCACGAATACCGCCCTCGCCTGATCGCCAAGCACAATATTTCCAATCATGACAAAGATAATTACAAAATTGATGGCCCTGGTTTGCGCAGCCGCAATGACGGGCGGCCTGTCAGCATTCGCCGCACCTCCGGCGGGGACCGAAGTGGTGAAGGAGGACTGGGATTGGGCCACGGCCATGATCACGATCGCGACAGCGGGTCGCGGGAAGAACCGGGACGGCGTCGTGCTGAGCCTCGGGGACTCACTCACCTATGCCAACCAGTCAACGCGCTGGGCGCGCAGTCCCAAGGACGGCACGCCCGAGGATGTCGCGGTGCTGAAATGGTCGCACGCGGGGAAAAAGGACGACTCGGACGGCTGGCATCTCGCATCGGTGGATGCCCCGGGTGGTCGCTCCGAGACGGCGGTCTCCGGCATCCGGACAGACCAGTACATCGCCGGAGGAAAGGCCGGCATCATGCCGCTGAATGGCATCATCGCGAAATACAAGCCGCAGATCGCATTCGTGCTCCTGGGCGCGAACGACGCCTCGGCAGGGCGCAAGCCGGAGGACGTCGCGAGGGACATGGCCACGATCCTCGATACGCTGCTGGCCAACGGAACAATCCCCGTGCTGCAATTCGTCGCGCCGCGTGCCGATCCCAGGCAGGACGAGCTCTCGCGCCAATACAATCAGGAGTATGTGAAACTCGCCCGTGCGCGGAAGATCCCGATCATCGACCTGCACGGCGAATTCGTCACCCGCGCCCCAGACGGGGCGTGGAAGACCCAACTGCTTGGTAGTGACGGCGTGCATTTCACGCACGAGTTGTCGGGCGGCCCGCCGACACCCGAAAATCTCGCGAAGTGCGGCTACCTCCTGCGCTGCTGGCTGTCGGTGCAGAAACTCAAGGAAATCAAATCGAAGGTTCTGGAAAAGGTAAAGTAGCGCGCGATTACTTTCTGCCGAGGATGCGGTCGAGCGAGTCGGATGTCTGGTGGATTAGCGCCTCCGGGTAGTGCGCGTATGGATGGAAATACTCGAACGTGAGGAATCCCTGGTAACCAATCTTGTCCAGTTCCTCGGTCACGGCGGGCCAGTTCGTCGTGCCGTCCAGCAATGGGCGGAAAGTCTCCAGCGAGTAGTCCGTGCCCTTTTTGGTGAACTCCTTGAGATGAATGTTTTTCGTGCGCTTGCCGAGGATTGGCACCCAATGCTCCGCGTGCTGGAACATCGAGATGTTGCCGGTGTCGAAGTGAACCCGCACATGCTCGCTGGCGAAACTGTCCACGAAGGCGTTCATCTCCATCGGCGTCATCAGATAGCCGTTGAAGAAAATATTTTCAATGTTCAGCGAGACTTTCAGCTTCGCGGCCTGTTTCTCCAGCGTGCCGATGGCCTCGCGGGCGCGCCGGTCGCAGACATCGTTCGGGACGGGCTCATGGTCGGTGCGCCACGGGATGTGAACCGCGCCGGGAACGACGAGGACATTCTCAACACCAAGGTCGTGCGCGGCCTGGGCGATCTTGCCGGCCAGTTCGAGGCCCTTGGCGCGTTTCGCCGGATCGTTGCTCGTGAGCGGATACGGCCAGAAAAGGAACGAGCAAAGGCCGCTGATGCGGATGCCGATTTGATCGGCCATGCGGCGAATCGCCTCGTATTCCTTCGTGCCGGATTTCGGAGACAGGTCGTTGTCGAGGTCGTAGTTCAACTCGATGCCGTCGAAGCCCGCGTCCTTGGCCAGTTGCATGCACTCGCGAAGGTTCATCCGGTCGGGATATGGAAATGCCCACTGGTTAATCGACTTGAGCATCGAGTAGCGCTTCGGCGAACCACGGCGAGGGTCTGGCTTCGCCGCGTCGGCCGCGCGCGCCGGTTCGAAGGAAAGCGCGGAAAGACCGACCGCAGCCACAGTGCTCTTGAGGGCGTCGCGGCGGTTGATGGATGAGGATTTTGTGTTCATAGGAGTGTTGAGTGGACGTGGATGGTTGGCGGGGAGGCTGACAAAAAACTTCTCTCGTAGGAAGTGGGATTCTTCAGACGAAGAACGGGCGCAACACGTTCCCCGCGACGCGCAGCGCCTGCTGCCGGCCTTCGATTGTTTTGCCAAACGTGTCGTCCTCGACCTCGATGCACACGGGGCCGCGATAGTTCGTCTCCATCAGCGCGCTCATGAATTTCCCCCAGTCCATCTCGCCGAAGCCGGGGATGCGCGGCTGGTGCCATTCCAGCGGATGCGCGAAGACGCCCACGTCGTTGAGCCGGTCGCGGCGCATCTTCACGTCCTTTGCGTGGAAGTGGAAAATCTTGTCCTGAAACTCCCGCAGCGGGCTGGCCGGGTCCATCTGTTGCAAAACGAAATGCGACGGGTCGTAGTTGAGGCCGAAATTTTCCGACGGGATGTCGCTGAACGCGCGCCGCCAGATCACGGGCGTGGTCAGCAGATTTTTTCCGCCGGGCCACTCGTCGCACGTGAAGGACATCGGGCAATTCTCGATGCCGATTTTGATTCCGTGATCCTCGGCGAAGGCGATCAGCGGCCTCCACGTTTTGAGGAAGCGCGGCCAGTTGTCGTCCACGCTCTTCGTCCAGTCGCGCCCGACGAAGGTGTTCACGTTTTTCAAGCCGAGCACCGCTGCGGCCTTGATGACCTTCTTGAGATGGTTCACCGCCACGCGGCTGACTTCGGGATTCGGGTCGAGCGGATTGGGATAATAACCCAGCGCGGTGAGCGAAACGCCGTGCTTTGCGCAAAGCGCATGCACATCCCCGGCGCGTCGCGCGGTGAAGCCGTCCACATCAATGTGCGTGATGCCCGCATATTTGCGCTCTGCCTTGCCCACTGGCCAGCACATGACCTCGACGCATGCGAAGCGTTCGGCGGCGGCGAAGGCAAGCACCTGGTCGAGGTTGAGTTCGGGAAGAATGGCGGAGACGAATCCAAGTTTCATGGCAGTGTCCCGGCTTCATATCGAAGATGCGCGGGTCCCTACAAGCTGCATGAAATAAGAAGGCTTCGCGCTGACGTGAAAGAGAATTCCATGCTGGATTGTGAGCGGCCTTTTCGTGAGATTCAGCCAAAGCCACTCCAAATGAACCCAACCAGATTCACACTTTTCTCGCTGCTGCTGATTTCTCTGGCTGTCACGCACGCTGCCGAGCGGACTGACTCGCCCGGCGTTACCACCAATCAGGAACGCCTCGCGCGATTCGCGGCATCGAGGATGCCGAAGTTCGATCAACCGCTTCCTTTCAACACACCGGAGGCCGACGCGATCCTCTCGGTGCTCGAAATTTTTCCGCCAGACAATCCATGGAACATCCCGGTGGATGCCTGGCCGATCGCCGACAATTCCGAGGCGATGATCGCCGCGATCGGCGGCAGCAAGCCGCTGCGTTACAACCCGGACATGAGCTTCGTGCTCGTCCCGCCGGGACAGAAGAGAGTGGACGTGAAGTTGTCGGCCTACTCCGGAGAGTCCGACCCGGGACCATACCCGGTGCCCGCCAACGCGGTGATCGAGGGCTGGCCTGCGGACTTCAAACGGGGCGATGCGGCGCGGCAGGCGTTGACGCTGGATGATGTGCAGCGGGGCGCGCCCACGTTGGATGCTGACCGCCACGGGATCGTCGTCGATCCGGTGAACCGGATGCTCTACGAGTTCTACCGTCTCACCAAGACTGACTCGGGCTGGACGGCCGAACAGGCGTCCATCTTCAACCTCGCATCGAACAGGCTGCGTCACGATGGATGGACGAGTTCGGATGCCGCCGGCCTGCCGATTTTTCCGTCCGTCGTGCGGTTCGACGAACTCAAGCGCGGCAATATTGAGCACGCCTTGCGGGTGACCTTTAAGAACACGCGGAGGGCCTACGTTTATCCGGCCACTCATTTCGCAAGCCGCAAGACGGACCCGAATCTCCCGAGGATGGGCGAGCGATTCCGGCTGCGGAAGGATTTCGATACGTCAAAGTTTTCGCCGGAGGCGAAGACGATTCTGGAGGCGTTGAAGCGCTACGGGATGTTGAATGCGGACAACGGAATCGACTGGGCCGTGTCCGTCGCACCGGACGAGCGCATCCCGGTGTTGCACGATGAACTGCGCAAGGTGAAAGGCTCGGACTTCGAAGTCGTGGTGCCGCCAAACGGCTACGTCCCGCCAAAATAAGAATGGGAATCGTCGACCATGAAATACTCTCGATTCCTGCGCACCGAATCATTGTTCCTCCTTTTCGACCGCAGAGTTGCGCCTCTTCGACCCGTTTGCGGGAGACTTTTCGAATGGTCCCACGTATTGGCTCCCCCCCCCCCGCCGTGTTCGCTTTTCTTCCTTGGTAATCCACTGTCATGCCTGGCTCGAAATGATAAGAGATCACTACACAGAGCGCGCTGCTCTTGGTTCGGGGCGAAGAGCGTTTTCCGGCCCAAATCGACTATCCGGAAGTGACATCGCACATCTGGCAGCTCGACGGTGTCGTCTCGAGGAAGAAGCAGTTCCTTCCATCTCTCATCGAGTGCTTGTTAGGGAAAATGCCGCCTGCGTAGAGAGCGGGCGGCATTTGCGCGGAAATTGCTTCTAGCTTTCCCACATTTTCTAGGTAACCATCATTAACTCACCTGCCATGAACTATCGTCCGTTCATTCTTTCCTGTATCATCTCCGTCCCGGTGCACGCTCAAAACAGCGAGCCCACGGCGGAGCAAACGCAATTTTTCAACGACAAGGTACTGCCGGTCCTCGCCGAGAACTGCTATCGCTGCCATAGCGCGGAAGGAGGCAAGGATAAGGGTGGTCTGACGCTCGACACGCGGGATGCCATTTTGAAAGGCGGCGAGACAGGACCGGCGATCGTCCCCGGTGATGTGGAGAAATCGCTTCTGGTGAAAGCGATCGGTCACAAGGACCCGGACCTCAAGATGCCGAAGGAGAAGCTTGAGGATGGCCAGATAGCCACGCTCACCGAGTGGGTGAAAATGGGAGCACCTTGGCCAAAGGGGCAGGGGAGTGTGAAATCGAAGCTCTCCGGGCTCACCGACAAGGCCCGGCAACACTGGGCCTATAAGCCGGTGCAGAAGCAGACTGTGCCTGCGGACGTCAAAAATCCGCAGTGGATCAAGACGCCGGTGGATGCGTTCATTTTGAAGAAGCAGCAGGAGATCGGCATAATGCTATCGCCCGATGCCCCGAAGGCGGCGCTTCTTCGGCGGGTCTATTACGATCTCGTCGGCTTTCCTCCTACGCCGGCGGAGACCGCTGCTTTTGAACTCGATAATTCGCCCGATGCGTTCGCGAAAGTTGTCGAGCGACTGCTCGCATCGCCGCACTACGGCGAGCGCTGGGGCCGGTTCTGGATGGATACCGCCCGTTATAGCGACACCGCGGGATCCAACGCGAACGGGAACACCGAGTATCGCTTTCCTCATGCGTGGACGTATCGCGACTGGGTCATCAAGGCGCTGAACGATGACATGCCGTACGACCATTTCATCATTCACCAACTGGCGGCGGATTTTCTCCCGAAAGATCAGCAGGGAAAGAATGGCGAGAATCTCGCAGCGCTTGGCTTCCTCACGGTAGGCGAGCGGTTTGGGAATCAGAACGACCTGATTAACGAGCGGATCGACACGATTTCTAAGGCGTTCCTCGCGCAGACGGTGGCGTGTGCGCGGTGCCACGACCACATGTTCGACCCAATCACGCAGAAGGACTACTACGCGTTGCACGGGATTCTCTCGAGCATCACCGAGCCGAAGGAACGCCCGCAAGTCGGCATGCTTCCTCCGCAAAAGGAACTCACGGAATTCATCACGAAACGCGACGAGTTGGAGAAAAATATTCGCGTCGATTACTACCGTCTGCTGGGTCGGGTGAATGAAGGGTTCAGGCTGAAGTCGCCGCTTTATTTGGAGGCTCTCACGCAATCCCGGCAGGCTCCCGAGCCGCCGCCGGAACCGCCGGCCGTTGCAGGTGCAAAAGTGGTGCGTCCTGTTCGCCCACTCTCACCTTTCGCGGAATTTCTCAAAAGTAAGAAACTTGACGATGAGACCGCCCGCCAGCTTGAGCGGCGGGTGGGGCGCCGGGATGATCCCGTTTTTGGCCCCATGGCACGGCTCGCGGAGCTCTCGCCGGGCGAATGGCCGGACAAGGCGCCGTCGCTGATTGCGCAGGTTTCCACTGGCACGATGGGCAAGGACAAAAAGCGGGTGAACGCGATCGTTGCCGCAGCTTTCAAAGGTGCAAAACCCACGCACATCAAAGACGTCTGGGCGCTTTATGATTCGAAGGTGTTTGCAGCAGTCGCACGGGTTTCACTCGACTGGCTCGACGAAGTGTCGAACACGTCGTCCCTTACGGTGAAGGGTGTCACCGAGGCGCAATCCGAGATTTTGCAGATTCCAATGGAGATCAAGCCTGGTGGCGGACTCTCGATGAATGATTTTCGCGCGATGGTGGACCGTCTGCCGAACCGCTTGCAGGGCCCGATTCAAGGCGGCCTTGCCCGCTACAACGAGCTTCTACTCACATCGCCGGGTGCCCCGGCTCACGCGATGGTCGTGTCGGACAAACCGAAGGCCGTCGATTCGCCGGTGCTCATCCGAGGACAAGCGGGCAGCAAGGGCGATATCGTCCAGCGGCGTTTCCTGGAATTCCTCAGTCCGAACGGAATGCAGCCGTTCAAGATGGGCAGCGGGCGATTTGAACTCGCGATGAATATCGCCAACAAAGATAACCCACTCACCGCCCGCGTCGCTGTGAACCGGATCTGGATGCATCACTTTGGCGAGGCCTTCGTTCCGACGCCGGACGACCTCGGCAACAATAGCTTGAAGCCGGTTCACCCGGAATTGCTCGATTATCTCAGCAGTTACTTTGTCGAAAACGGCTGGAGCCTAAAAAAACTTCACCGTCTCATCTGTAACTCGCATGTTTACATGGAAAGCAGCCATACGCGGAAGGAATACGAGGACATCGACCCGCAGAACCGCTATTTCTGGCGCGCCAACGTGCGCAAACTCGACTTCGAGGCCATGCGGGATTCACTGATTGCGATGACTGGCAAGATGGATCGTTCCGTCGGTGGAAAACCGATCAACCTCACCGAGGAGCCTTACAGCTTCCGGCGCTCCGTTTATGGCTACGTGGACCGCGGCAACCTTCCGGAGTTGCTCGCACATTTCGATTTTGCGAATCCCGAGATGTCGAACTCCCGCCGCAATGAAAGCCTCGTCCCGCAGCAGGCGCTTTTCCTCATGAACAGTCCGATGACCGTGGATATCGTTCGCCGCATCTGCGAACGTCCAGAGTTTCAGGCAGCTCAGGGCGATGCCGCAAAAGTGGGAACACTCTACCGGATCATCCTCCAGCGGGAGCCGAGCGCGAAGGAAATGGGCATGGGATTGAAATTCGTCCAAATCGAAGCGCAGGACGCCGAGGCGAATAACTTCCAGTATAAAGCCCGGTTCCAGAACCGGAACCGCGATAACGGACGTGCCGCGATCAAAAACGACGGCTTCATGGTTGCACGCAAGCCCCTCAACCCGTGGCACACGCTGGCGCAAGCGTTGTTGTTCTCCAATGAAGCGGCGTACGTGAACTGAGGCGGGCGGCTGCACGGGGCTACCCGCGATTCGTGATTGGTGGTGGTGCCGTTGTAACTCCCTCAGAGCGGCGATAGAGATCAGCTAAAGGCGCTAAAAGACGCTAACCCCCACTTCTCAGACGAATTTCACAATGAAACGCGGCGA
>JANMGP010000219.1:0-10842 GCA_031374705.1 Verrucomicrobiaceae bacterium
GACGCGCGGGCTGATGGAGCGCGTGCGCTTCGATAACGCATTCATTTTCCGCTACAGCCAGCGCCGCGACACCCCAGCGGCGACGCTCGAAGGGCAGCTATCCGAGGAGATCAAAGACGCCCGCAATCAAGACCTGCTCGAAGTCGTAAACCAAATCGCCCTCGAAAAAAATGAGGCCATTGTTGGCAAACGTGTCGAAATCCTCTGCGAAGGCGTGAGTAAATCGAATACCGAGCGTCTCATGGGTCGCACTCCGGGAAATAAAATCGTTATCTTCGAAGGCGGCGACCGCCACATCGGCGAAGTGTTCGACGTGCAGATCGAGCGGACGACGGGATTCAGCCTCTACGGCAATCCAGCGGTGCTTTAGCGCGGTAGCCTGCGGTCAGACCGATGCCACTTATTTCCAGCTGAACGCCGACGGCTATTACAATGGGAAGGACAGCGGAGTTTTTCCGGAGCACCTTTTTCCGGCGCTGGAAATCCTGCGGCTAGTATTGCTCCAGCAGGTACTTAATGAGGTCGGTGGACGTCACCATTCCCACCAGTTTCCGGCCTGAGACGACGGGAAGGGAGTGGAAATCACCGCGGGCGAGCATTTCAGCGGCTTCGCGGATTTTTCCATCCTGCGGTATGGTGAAAGGCTCGGGCTTCATCACGTCTTCAATTTTTTTCGTGTGGTCCAGCGTCGCATCAACGGCCCGCTGATCGGCATTGAACGCATCGCCAAAGCTCAGGCGAAGAATGTCGGACCAACTGATGATGCCCACGATGTTCTCGCCGCTGACGACGGGGACGTGGTGGACGCCGGTTTCCTGCATGACCTTGCGGACTTTGGAAATCGGATCGCCGTGGTGAACGGTGACGAGGTTGGTGCTCATGATGTGGGATACGGGTTCGTTGCGTTTCATATAAATAAGAATTCGATTGAGGTTTTACTCTGCGGGAAAATTCACCGGCGTGCTCTGCATCGATTGGCCAATAGTCACCACCGGTTGTTTCCCGCCTACGGGCAGGTTACCAAATTGTAGGAATTTCGGCTTGCAGACCAGTCGCTGAAGGTAAACCATGACGGCACTGCATCCTCGAACACCCACCGGGGCGCACTCCCGGAAAACCCGAACATACCCGCAATTTCAAAATGAACTCGAACGGTCTTCTTCAGAAGCACTGGTTTTTGGTGGCAGTACATTTCCTGCTGGACGCAGCATTGTTTCTTGGTGGCAACCTTCTGGCCGCTTTTCTTGTCATTAATTATGATGATTTCACGGCTGTTCAAGCGGCGCAGTCCTATTGGATCCCGTTCCTGCTTTCCGGACTCGCATTCTCGTCGTCGCTTTACATCGCGGGTCTTTACACGTCGCACAGCGTCAACAGGAGTGGATACCGTCGATTCTTCATTTTAGGCACTTGCGTCATTTTCGCGGCATTAGTCCTCATCGGACTATCTTACATCGGTAACGCGCGCCCGCTCGGTCGTATCTTTCTCGCCACCGCGTCCGGTATCGTTGGTTTACTGGCGCTCATCCACCACGCCTATCTCCTCTACTCGCTCAAAGCCGCGAAGGAGCGGGTAGCTTACATCATTACCTGTCCGTTCGATGAAGGCGAGATGCGGATCTTCTCGGATATCGGTCTCCAGCATTTTGATTTCGTCGGAACTATTTCCGCACTGGGGTACCGTCCGACTTCCGAAGTGAGGATTCTGGGTACTGCCGACGAACTGGAAAAGCTGGCGCGCGACCATCGACTCGACCGCATCCTTGTCACCGGCAAGGCCATTAACCACGCCACGCTGTGCAAACGATTCTGCCAACTCCGGTATTCCGGCGTCACGGTGATGCCGCTCATTATCGTCTGCGAGGAACTCGACCAGCACGTACCACTCGAGCTCATTTCGCCGGAATGGCTGCTCAACGCCAGCGGTGAGCCGCAGTTGCTTTATATCAAAAAGGTCAAGCGGCTCTTCGACATCGTCGTCTCCGTCCTCGGGCTGATCATCGGCCTGCCGGTCCTCCTGCTAGCAATGTTCGCCGTGCGGCTGACTTCGAAAGGCCCGGTGTTTTTCCGCCAGCGCCGGAGCGGACGGTTCGGGAAGGAATTCCACATGATCAAACTCCGGTCCATGCGTGTCGATGCCGAGACGGCTGGCGTGCAATGGGCGCAGGGCGGCGCAAACGGCAGCCGCGATCCCAGGGTGACTCTCGTCGGCGGATTGCTCCGGCGATACCGTATCGACGAAATCCCGCAACTATGGAACGTGGTCCGGGGCGAAATGTCGTTCGTCGGTCCGCGCCCGGAGCGTCCGGAGATCATTCAGGATCTCGCCCGCCAGATTCCTTATTACGAAGAACGCATGATGGTGCAGCCGGGCATCACAGGCTGGGCGCAAGTGAACTATCCTTACGGCGCATCGGTCATGGATTCGCGGCGAAAGCTCGAGTACGATTTGTATTACCTGAAACACATGAGCCTCTTCCTCGACATGTTCATCCTTCTCGACACGGTGCGCACCGTGCTATTCGGCGGGACTGAATCGAGAATCCGCAAGGTGGAAACCACTGCGATGGAGAAGTGGCAGCAGCTCAAGACAGACGATGCGGAGAAGCCGGAGCCGGAAGTCGTCGGCACTGCTTGATCCGGCACGCAAAGCAATGGGCGGTAGTCGGAGGGCTGTGTGTCGCCGTGTTCCTCATCCCATTCCGGTTTGAGACGGATGCGCTGTTTTACATCCAGCTCATGAATGCCGCACATCTGCCGGCCTTCTTCGCGCTCACGCTTTTTGCGCATGCGTATTGGCCGTGGGAGGTCGCGGCATGCAGGCGGCGGCTTTATGCGGCGGGAGGAATGGCTGCTCTCAGCGCGGCGATCGAGATCATCCAGCCACTCACCGGGCGCAGCGAAAGCATCACGGATTTCTTAAACGGAGCTGCCGGAATCCTCATCGCGATGGTGCTGCTGGCCGCCCGGGAATCGCCGCGCCGTACGCTTTATCTGTGCCTCCTCGCGCCGCTCGTCGCAGCATGCACGGCGCTGGCTTTTCTCCCCGCGTGGAAAGAATCCGCGGGCATGCGCTGGCGGGCGGCGAACTTCCCCGTGCTTGGAGATTTTGAAAACGAGGACGAACTCCGCCTTTGGATCGCCAGCGGCAACGGCACCGCCGTGGAACGTGTGCGCGAACATGCCATCCACGGCGAATGGTCTCTCCGCGTGACCACCAATGCAGGCGCGGTCTGGCCCGGCGTGCGGCTCCTCAACGCAAAGCAGGACTGGCGCGGACGGACGGCGCTCGTCTTTGACATCTGGAACGACGGGCCGGCCTTTACGCTCTCAATGCGCGTGGACGACGACTTCCGGCACCAATCCCGTGAAGACCGCTACAATTCCGATTTGGCGGTAGCCCCCGGCTGGAATCACATCGCTATTTCTGTCGCGGAAATCGGAAGTCGTCCGAGAAACCGACAGCTCAATCTCGCCGCCATCCAAAGCACCGTCTTCTACGTCAACGAACCGAAAACGCCGCATGCCTTTTACATCGACCACATGCGACTTGAGTGACTCACCCGGCCTTTCCCATCCGCAAAAACGAAACTATTTTCGCGCCATTCTCCAGAGAGCGCGCCCGCAATATGAAAAACGAGATTGAACGAAACCCATTTCCCCGCGCAGCATCGCCGTCCACCCATTTATGATAACTCTTGGAATTGACAGTGGAACGCAGAGCACGAAGTGCATCGCGCTCGATCTTGAAACTGGAAAAATCGTGGCGACAGCCTCGGAGCCCTACGGACTCATCGAAGGGCTGCCACCGGGGCATCTTGAGCAGGACCCGCAAGTCTGGCTCGACGCAGTGGACAAGACGGTCCGGGCGTGCATCCAGCAGCTCGGTAAAAAAAAGGAGCTGATCAGCGCAATCGGCGTCTCCGGCCAGCAGCACGGCTTCGTCCCGCTCGACAAAAAGAACAAGGTCATCCGTCCGGCAAAGCTTTGGTGCGACACTTCCACGACGGAGCAGTGTAAGCAATTTGAGACGGAGTTTGGCGGCGTGGATGGACTCATCAATCTTGCGGGCAACTCCCTTCCGCCGGGATTTACCGCCTCGAAAATCCTGTGGCTGAAACAGAATGAGCCGAAGAATTTCAAGGCGCTGAAAAGCTTTCTCCTCCCGCACGACTACGTGAATTTTTTCCTTACCGGGGAGAAGGCCATGGAGTTTGGAGACGCCAGCGGCACGGGGCTTCTGAATGTGCGCACCAAGGAATGGTGCACGCCGATTATTGAATTCATCGATGAGGGGCTGGAGGAATGCCTCCCGCCGCTCGGCAGCAGTCGGCGCGCGGTAGGCCTGCTCACCGATTCGCTCCGCGAAGAGTGGGGTCTTTTGAAAAGCCCGGTCGTCTCCGCCGGCGGCGGCGACAACATGATGGGAGCCATCGGGACCGGCAATGTTCAGGCCGGCGTGGTCACCGCGAGCCTCGGCACAAGCGGAACACTTTACGCGTTCAGCAACGAACCGGTCATCGATCCGGACGGCGAGGTCGCCGCATTTTGCGACAGCACCGACCGGTGGATGCCGCTCGTCTGCACGATGAATGTGACCGTAGCCACCGAGCAAGTGTGCAAGATGTTCGGCTGGTCGCACACCGACTTGGAGAAGCACATTCTCGAAACTCCCGCAGGTGCCGGCGGGCTGACGTTTCTCCCGTATTTGAATGGCGAGCGCACCCCGAATCTCCCGGCGGGAACCGGCGTTTTCCATGGACTCACGACTGAGACAATGGCGGCCGGTTACATGGCGCGCGCGGTGATGGAAGGCGCGACACTCGGCCTCGCTTACGGCCTGAACCGTTTCCGGCAACTTGGCATCGAGCCCACGGAAATCCGGCTCACCGGCGGAGGAAGCAAGAGCGGCGTTTGGCGGCAGATTTGCGCCGACGTATTCGGCGTGCCGACAGTATGCCTCGCAAGCGCGGAAGGAGCCGCGCTCGGCGCAGCGCTTCAGGCGGCCTACGCGAGCGCCGCAGTCGATGGGCAGCCGACGCGCTTCCGCGACCTCGCCGAGAAGTATGTCATTCTCGACGAATCCACCCGTTGCAAACCGAACGATGACGCCACGGAGATCTACACCAAGATCCTTGGCCGCCAGAGCGACCTGACGAAGCGGCTCCATGCCGCCGGGTATTTATAGGGCGCTGCTTCGCGCCGGTTGAATCGATCGTTCGGGCATCCACATTTTCATGAAAATTGCCGTCTTGAATCCCGGTGGGCGCGACCCCGAACAGGCGTTCACGGCATTTGCAGGCGAGCCGGATGACGGCGTCCATGCGCCTGTCAATTTCCACGCTTTCGCCGCATGCACAGGCGGGAGTTTTCATATGACGACCAGCTCCGTCGCTGCGGACCAGACGAGTGTCTTGCTGCTATTGCGACCGGATTTAAAGGGAACATTCAAGGTGTTGGAGGAGCTGAAATCGCGAGGCAAAACAGTCGCAGTCACATGGAAGGAAACCGGCGGTCACCAGATCGCGCAGCAGCTCAACAATGCGTCCAATCTGGAGTGGTTCCGCAAAATTTGCGCCGCAGCCCACGGCGCGATTGCCACCACTCCGGAGAGCCTCCCGCTTTACCGCGCCGCCGGTGCTGCAAAGTCGGAGTATATCCCGACGCCATATCCAATGGAGAGCGCACCGTGGAATTTTTCGATTCCCATTTCCGATCGCCGCGGCGTTTTCATTGGCACGCGGGAATGGGACGTCCCATCGCGCAATCACCTCGCCGCGCTGATGACGGCTTCGACGTTCCGGCAACCAGTGACTGTCTTTAATTGCGAGGGTCGCACAGGCCGGAAAAAACTCGGAGCCTTGGGGATTGAACACCTCGAAATCATCGAGAACCGGCTCCCTTACTCGCAGTACCTTCGAAAGCTCGCGAAACACAGAATCGTGTGGCAACTCGACTCGAGCTGCGTGCCGGGACAAGTCGCCGGCGACGCCGCGCTCTGCCGCGTTCCATGCTTCGGCGGCAATGGCGCGATCGACCGCGAAGTATTCCCGGCGCTGGCGGGACATGGCCGGGCCATCCCTGATTTGATGGACGCTGCGGCACGACTGCTCGCGGATTCCGCAGCGTATGAGTCGGCAGTGGAAAGTGCTGCGTCGCTTGCACAGCAACACATCTCGTTCCCCGTCATCGACGAACGGCTGAATCGCTTTTTTTCCGATCTCGCCCGATGAAAATTCTCCGCCCGCTCGGGCGCTGGACTGCAAAAGCAGCGACCGCTTTTCTCGCCGGCGGACTTTCCGTGCGGCTCACGGTCGGCGACACGCTGCCGGGTTTATCGGCGCTCTACTACGCCACGCCGTGGTCGGTGCTCGCGGCGTCGGCGATCTTTCCCGCGCTGCTCTGGGCTAGGCGCCGGCAGTGGCTCGCTGTCGCCGGATTCGCGCTCGTCTCGCTCTGTTGCGCCGTAGCGTGGGTGCGTGATGCGTTCCGTCCGGTTACGCCAGCAGGCAAATCGTCGCTCCGCGTCGCTTACTGGAATGTCGGCCGCCCCGAATCGACGCTCGGCGACGTTCTCAACGTCGTCGGCGACATCCACGCGGACGTCTTCGGGTTCGGCGAAACCAAGAAAATGCGAGGCGACATCCCGCCGCGCCCCGAGTGGCTCGAACGCCAGCCGGACAAGCAAATCCTGCCGCTTCGCCGGCACATGTTGCTGGCATCCCCGACGAAGGCTGTGCAACTTCACGACGGATTCCTCAACGACCGCGGCCAGTACGCACTCACGCAAACCGAGCTCCACGGGCGGAAAGTGCTCATCCTCATGGCGGATTTCGACGCCATCATCGCGTGGTCGCGAAAGCCCGCATTTGACCGACTCATCGAGATCATCGACTCAATCGGCGACGAGCCGCTCATCGTCATGGGCGATTTCAATACGCCCTCCGATTCCGCTTTCTTCGCGCCGATGCGCAGCCGGTTGAAGGACGTCTTCGAGACCGCCGGGCGAGGATACGCGAAGACGTGGCCGATGCCGCTTCCCGTGCTCGACCTCGACCACATCTGGGTGAGCCACCACTTCCGTGTCGTGAACGGCGAGCATCGTACGACGTTCCTCTCGGACCATCGTCCCGTCGTCGCAGACCTGGAGTTTTTGAGCGCTACGGATTGAACTGGAGCCAGTCCAGATTCATCAGACCGCTCTTGCCGGGGTTCACAAAAACGATGTGCAAATCCGTCCGTCCGGTCGTTTTCGCCAGCGGCACCGTGGCTTCCTTCCACGCATCCCACGCGCCCGTCACCGGCACATCCACAGTCGCGAGCAGGTCGCCCGTTGGCGAGCCGCTGTGAAGCTCCACTTTTCCACCGGCGCCTCCGCTGGCAAAGCGCAGCGTGACGGTGGCACTGTTGGTGAGATTCAGACTGCCGTATCTCACGGCGTGTCCATGATCCGTCGCTCCGATTCCCTTGCCGCCGCTCGCTCCGCCGAGCCCAAGCGCCTTCGGACCTTTTTCCTGATTCCACTCGCCGGCCTCCGCCTCCACTCTGCGACTGCGCAAACTCACACGCGCTTTTCCGCTCAGCGTGCCCGCAGGCGCGCGACCGGTGTCCGTGTAAGTCGCCTCCATCACGAAAATGCCCGCCTTGTCCGCCGGTGGCGCGGCGACTTCTCCCGTAAGCCCGCGAATCAAAACCGGACCTCCCTTTCCTTTTTCCAAACCGAGCACCCATCGCATCATGATCGCGACTTCGTCGGTTGTGTGCTGCGGGTGCGGCAGCATCGGGATTTGGCCCCACACGCCGTTTCCGCCTTCGCGGACTTTCTTATTCAGTAACTCCGCCGCGCCGGACTGGCCCCGGTATTTGTCGGCGATGGCCACGAGTGCGGGCCCGATGAGCTGCGTCTCCATCGTATGGCAGTTAAAGCAGTCACTCTGCTTCATCAGCGAGAGTCCGGGGTCGATCGCAGCCTCCTTGCCATCGGCCCGGACGAACGCCGTGCTCACAAGCGTGCGCAGCCCGAATTCATCCGGCTTCGCTTTCGACGGACCGTCCTCTGCATCTTCGACTGTCACGCGGTAAGCGGCACTCTTTCCCGGTGTGAAAAAATCACCGTCCGCCGGCTCTTCAAACTTCACCACCGGAATCGAATTCCCCACCAGCACCGGCACGCTCGCGGTGCCCGCGCCGCCGCCTGCATCCTCGACACGAAGCTCCGCGATGTAGTTGCCCGGCTCGGCGATGACCGCCTTTTGCGTGGCCAGACTTCCGAGCGCGCGGTTTCCCGGCTGAAGCGTCCACGTATATTTCAGTGCAGCGCCTTCCGGGTCGCGGGAGCCCTCCGCGCTCAGCGTTACTTCGAGCGGTTCACGCCCGCTCGCCGTTGAAACCGAGGCCTTCGCGACCGGCGGAAGATTCCCGCGGACATACGTGATTTTCAGCAATTGCGAATCCTTGTTCGCGCCCCACGTCTCGCCGTAATCGAGCATGTAAAGCACGCCATCCTTGTCAAAGGTGGCATCGACCGGACGCTTCACCAGCGTGGCTCCGGCGGCGATTTGCGGCTTCAGCCGCTCGATTCGCTCGGCCTTGTTTGCCACGACGATTGCACTCGTGAAATCCTCCAGCCCCACGAGATTCGAATCCGCATCGAGCCGCGCCCATTTGATGAACGGCCGCTCCCAATCCCAGAACAGCAGGCATCGCGAAAACGTCTGCGGAAAGCCGTCCGTCTTTTCCACATCCGCGCCGCTGTAGTAAACCGGACCCGCGCACGCCGTGCGTCCGCCCTCGCCGAGCTCCTTCCATTTGTCCGGCGAGTTGTAAGGCCAGTAGATGAATGCCGGGGTCGCAGGCGGAAGCTCCCTCAATCCCGTATTATTCGGACCTTCATTGATGGGTTTCGCGGGGTCGAAAAGCGGGCCAACCGTCTTCGTCGTGTAGTCGTAATCGTGGTAGGCGAAGTTGTCCGCGATGAAATACGGCCAGCCGTGGTTGCCCGCCTTTTTCGCCTGATTAATCTCGTCGTAGCCCCGCGGACCGCGCTTTCCATTGCCACCGGCGTCCGGCCCCACCTCGCCCCAATACACATAGCCCGTATGCTGGTCGATCGACATCCGCCACGGGTTCCGGCAGCCCATCGCGTAAATCTCCGGACGCGTTTTCGGCGTTCCCGGCGGGAAAAGATTACCCGGCGGAATCTCGTAGGTGCCGTCTGCTTTCGGACGAACCCGGTTGATCTTTCCGGCGAGGCTCATCGTGTTTGCCGCGGACTTCTGCGCATCCCACGGTGCCTTGCCCTCGCGCTCATCGATTGGCGCGTATCCCTCGCTATCGCCGTGCGGATGGGTGTTATCGCCTGCGCTCCAGTAAAGATTTCCATCCGGGCCAAACTCCACCGTGCCCGCGTGGTGGCAGCACTCCTTGCGCTGCTCCTCGTATTTCAGCAGCACCTTCTCGCTCGCGATGTCCAGTTTGTCGCCAGTGATGGTGAAGCGCGACAGCGACTGACCGTCGTAACCCACGGGAGAATACAGACAGTAAATCCAGCCGTTTGTTGCAAAAGCCGGATCGAGCGCGAATCCGAGAAAGCCGTTTTCCTGATCCTTGAATACCTTCAGTTCTCCCACCTCCACGACCTGCCGCGTCTTCGGGTCGAAATACTTCAGCTTCCCGGCATATTCGTTGAAAAAGATCCGGCTATCCGGCGCGACCTCCAGCTCCATCGGCTGCGGCATTCCTTCTGCCAGCTTCTCCACACGAAAACGGAAGTCCTCCGCCGGCGCGGCGAACACCGCGTGGGCGAGCAATGAAACGATGGAAACAGATAAAACAGATGGGAATTTCACGACATGACCAACCCGCCGCGCGGGCGAAGCTTTGCCGTGGCTTTCAGGAAGTGCGGAATCCTTCGGGGAAAACCATGGCAACGGAACAGCGGGCTCGGGCGGATTGCTTCGCCGCCTTTTTTGAAAACATCCTGCGCCAGCCGGTTAGCATGCGCGTCTTCCGGCGAAACATCCTTGAAACGGATCGCTCGGAAGCGACCGCACGGCAACGGGGAATTAGCTCCTCTCCCTCGCTCGTGGAACGCGAACTCTACCTTCGCGGCGAGCGCTTTCTATACTGCATCGCCGCAGATTAGCGCGTCACGCGCCGACTGGCGGACGCAGCGTGCGGGCGACATGCACCATGAAGACGCAGCCTACGACCGGTGCGGCGAGATTCAGCAGCGGCACCGTCCCGAGAAGCGTGATGGCGATGCCGGCCAGCCAGAGTGTGCCGCGGTTGGCGCGCGTCCAGAGTTTGGTTTCTGCGCGGGTCATGCGGCGCAATGCGACTTGCACGAAATATTCCCGCCCGCAGAGCCAGCCGTTCACGGCGTAAAAGAGGACCATGCCCGCGCCGAGAAAAAGGCTCCCGACGATATAAACGGGCAGCATCACCAAATTCACCACGACCATGAGCGCCAGAACGTTGAGTGCGACCATCATCCCATCCCAAACCGCCGCTCCGCGCGCTGCCCCGAGTTCCGGGTAGTGCTTCGATTCGATTCGGTCCGCCACGCCGTCGATGAAGAGCGCCTGCACGACGCCAAACGCCGAAGGAAAAAGGATCAGCGAAAGGACCATCACTCCGAGCCCACCGAGCACGTGCAGCGATTGATTCAGCCATTCGGTATTTGCCCACTGCGAGCGCATGATGAGCCACCACGCCGCGCCCCAAACGGCCCCATACGCCAGCGCACTCAGCAGCACGGCTTTGATGAGCGTCCAAGTCAGCCGGGAACTCAGGAGGTCGGAAAGTGTGCGGCGTAAGGCGGCGATCATTGAGAGAGGATCG
>JANMGP010000248.1:0-4647 GCA_031374705.1 Verrucomicrobiaceae bacterium
GCTTCTTGAGCTTTTCGACGAGGGTTTTGATCTGGTTGACGTGGCTGATCCGGATCTGTTCGCGGGTCTTCCACGCGGGCACGCCTCCGAACGCTTCATCGTGGCCCAGCGGGTGGATGCCGGGCAACGAAACCGATCGCATCGGCATCCACCCGTTGGGCCACGACGAAGCGTTCGGAGGCGTGCCTGCATGGAAGACCCGCGAACAGATCCGGATCAGCCACGTCAACCAGATCAAAACCCTCGTCGAAAAGCTCAAGAAGCAGCCCGAAGGCAACGGCACGATGTTCGACAACACGATGATCATGTATTTCCCCGAGAATGGTGAAACCCACCATGGCATCGGCCTGGAGTCGCCGTTCATCATCATGGCCGGCGCGAACTGCAATTTGAACATCGGCCGCCGTTACAGCCGTCTGCCGTTTCACGGCACCGAAGGCCACAAGACACTAGGCAACTGGTACACCACGCTGCTCAACGCCCACGGAAATCCCATCAAGCACTACGGCGATTTGGACCTCGAGATGGCGCGCAAGAAGTTCGACCAGACCGGTGCGATCAAACAGCTCCTAGCATAAGACGAAGCGAGCCATTCCAAATGTGCGAGCGTTCAGCAGGAGAAACTACCAGCAGCGACCAACAATGAAGCAGAACCCAATCACCCGCAGAGTTTTTGCTCTGTCCTTCATCGTGCTCACCGCGCTGGCCTCGTCGTCCATTGCAACCGCCTCGGCGGCGGAAGCGCCCATCCCGAAGCCGGACGGCAAACCGGCTGATATGACGAAGCCGGTCCAGGTCTTCATTCTCATGGGCCAGTCGAACATGGTCGGCCTCGGCAAGATAAGCCCCGGCGGCAAAGGCAAACCGGAGGACACCCTGGAGTTTGCCGTAAAGACCAAGATGAAATATCCCTATCTCGTGGATGATGCCGGCAATTGGTCCGAGCGGAAAGATGTCCGCTTTGTGCGGATGATGCAGGGAAATGGGTTGATGAACAACGAGTGGATGGGAATTAGGACTGGCACGATCGGGCCGGAGTTCGGAATTGGACATGTGGTCGGCAATGCCGTCGATGCACCGGTAATGATTCTCAAGAGCTGTATTGGCAACCGCGCCCTTGGCTGGCACCTTTTGCCTCCGGGAAGTGAGCGGTTTGAAGAAGGGGACAATGTGTATGCCGGCTACAGGGATGCCCCCGCTTCATGGCCCAAAGGGAACGAGCCAACTCCGCCCGTAATCAAAGCCGGAGAGAGGACTGTAACCCTGAAGGGTGACAATCCGGCCGGCTGGTATGCAGGCAAACAGTACGACGACGACACAGCGGATGCGAAGATCGTGCTCGCGGAACTCGACAAACACTACCCCGGTGCGAAGAGCTACGAGGTTGCCGGGTTCTTTTACTGGCAGGGTGAAAAGGACGCCGGCAATCCCGTCTGGGCGGCTCGCTACGAGAAGAATCTGGTCCAGTTCATCAAAGCCGTGCGCAAGGACTTCAATGCCCCCAACGCGAAGTTCGTGCTCGGCACGATGGGCGAATCCGCAAAAGGCAGCGGCGGCAACGGCGGCAAGATCCTCGAAGCCCATCTCGCCGTGGACGGCACCACCGGCAAGTATCCCGAGTTCAAAGGCAACGTCGCCACCATCTACACAAACCCGATGGCGCAGGGCGGCAGCGGCAACGGCCACTACGGCGGAAAGGCCGAAGTTTACATGGACGTAGGCGAAGCCATGGGCAAGGCGATGGTGGAGTTGTTGAAGAACAAGTAGGCCACTCGCAACAACGGAAAGACCGGCGCCGGGGAAAAGGAAGAACCTGAGCCCCGTCCCGTCAAGCTGCAGGGACACGACAACCCGGCGCGCTTTCGCAACCTCGGCAGCCCGGCACTCACCTCCCTCGCGCAGGACTGGCGGATGCTCCTTTTCCCCGAGGCAAGCGACAAGACCTTCGCGGATGGCTATGCCCAAGCGGTGACTTTCGGCCTACTCATGGCCCGCGCAAAGAACATCCGCCTCGCAGACGGCTTTGACAAAGTCGGGCGCGAACTTGCCAGAAACAAAATGGGGGAGGCTAATTGTTTAGCGAGTTCCGGAAGCGAGAGTTCGCCGGGCGTTTTGTATCACATGTAATCCGCGTTCGTGGGTTCCAACTCGTTGAACTGGCTCAACTCCCTCAAGCAAAACAATGAAACCACATTTCACGATCATCCTCGCTGCCATCGTGGCGATTCACGCCGCTGACGCGGCCACTGCTGCGGAGAACCCATTGCCGCAAGCGCCTCTTTCGCTCCCAACTCCGGCGGCGAGCAGACGGGCGAGGTCCATTGATGTGAGTTTGGAAGCGATATCCGGCATGGCCTTACCAAAGTATTCGTCACCCACGGCCCGGTGTGACAGGGGGCCTTTGCATCACTGACACTCCGCCCACTGCGGCCCAAGCCCGAGTCGGGCGACATGTTCTTCGATAAAGGCGCGATTCACATCCGTGCAGGCGAGCATGAAGCGGATATCGCGCGGGTGTTTCTCGCTTCCACCTTCGCGGAAATACTCGAGCTTTTTGAGGATGACGTATTCAGGAGGCGCGACCCACAATGAGTCACCGTCGCCGTAGTCGTGGGAGGAGCGATTGGCCATAGCCCAATGGTTCAGTGGGCTGCGCCCTTGCAGAAAAACATCCGCTTTAAAGCCGGAAGCGTGGTGAATAATGTTAAACTGGCCTCGCTCCGGGCGCCGCGACTCGATGAGGATGACGTCGCGCGGCGGGCAGTAGTACGTCTCGATGGGAAACGCGTTTTGAAGCCGCGAAGCCTCGACCGCTGGAAGCTCCAGCACAATGTCGATATCGAGCGTCGTGCGAATTTCTCCGTAAATCCCGGACGCGACCGAGCCCGTGACGAAGTAGTCGAGCCCGAGAGCGTTCAGCGGACGAATGAACGGCGCGTAGAATTCAGGAAGCGCCATGGAGCGTGTGTTGGCGAACGCCTTCGGCTACTTGCGCGTCAGTCCAATCGGGATGTTGCTTGCGCAGCCAAACGGACTTCGACTGCCTCGCAGCGGTGAGCATCTGCGCCATGGTTTGGACCTTTTGCTGAGGCGTCATCCGCCGAAGCGCTGCAATCTGCGCCGGGTGCAGAGGTTCATCGGTATGGCTGGATTGAGCGTTCATTTTCCAAACAAAGCGATACCCGTTTAAAGGCGTCTGCGCAATCGCCTTCACGAAGTCACTTGCCCTCAACGGTGGTGACAGACTCACTGGCGCTCTGATACCATCTTTCAGAAATAAAGAGACGTTCCCAAGGCGGGCGACGAGCGGCGGGTCGGATACCATAGCGACGCGACAGCCGGGACAAATCGGAGCGGGGCTTTCCTAAGCCCCGTTTGGCGCGATAGCGGCAACTCGCGGTTGCCACTGAAGTGGCAATGGGGCTTAGGAGCCGTCAGACCGCCGAAGGCAAAGCCCCGCTCCCATTCGCGCCTCCGCTATAGTCTCGTTATTTTGGGCAGATGGTATGAATCACGGCAAGGCAGTCGTCGGTGACATCGGCTCGCCGAACAAAATGGAGTTCACGGTCATCGGCGACGCCGTGAATGTCGCATGGCGGCTCCAGGAACGGACGAAGGAACACCCCGGCGAAATCGTCATCGGCGACACGGTAACCGCATGGATCGCCGGCAAGATCCGCACTGAACCCGGCGGAGTCATCCGGGTGGGCGATTCAATCGATGTCCCCTACTCCATTGCTCGTCTCTCCGCATTAAAGTCAGACTCAAGACCTGATTGAATCACGGCAAAGAGCAGATGGGCTTTGCGATGGGGCAACCGCTGTCCATGCGAACGCCCTCAGCGTTACTATCGATCCCTTTGTCCGCTCCTTCATGCGATTCACCTCCGGGACGCTTGACCCACCTCAAATCCTCTGCGACTTCTCACCCATGCCAACCGCGCTCGAAAAAGTCACTAAAGACGCGATGGACCTCCCTCCCAGGCAGAAGCTCGCACTTGCGGAATTCCTCATGGAAAGCGCAGAGGGTGAAGGAGACCCCGAAGCTGAAGCGGCGTGGGATTCCGAGATTCGCGACCGTATCCGCGCGATTGATGCAGGGCGCGTCACCGGAGTTTCCTACGAAGCTGTGATGCGTGCTGCGGAACAGCGCTTGATGCCGTGAGCATCCGCAGATCTGAACGCCCACGTTGACCTTCATCCAACACCGTGCAACGCTCCGCTCATGAGCACGCTTACCGTTGAACTGCCAGCCAACGCTGAACTTCACGATGGAGACGAAGTGACCATCCACGCCCGAGTCATCGGCACCCGCCTCATCGCCGACAGCGTGCAAAGCCACCCCATCCCTGCCGCTGCCGATGCCCAGCAACGCGCAGACGCTATCGACGAATTTCTCCGCCTCTGGAGCAGCGACGCCCAGCGCGAGTGGACCGATGAAGAAATCGCCAAAGCTCGTCGCCAGCACATCCTTCGCAAGCACCTGAAATAGCCCGATGGAAGTGTACCTCGATACCAATGTGCTCGCGGACATTTTCCTCCGCCCGACACTCGCCTGCATCTGCCACCCGCCCAAGTCTACGCCGCCTGATTTCCCATGATCCGCGCAGTCATGGATACCAACGTCCTATTCTCTGCGCTCCGCTCG
>JANMGP010000269.1:0-32617 GCA_031374705.1 Verrucomicrobiaceae bacterium
GGCAAAGACGGATGCCGTGCCGAGCAGAAGAGCGATGATGATGGTTTTCATTTTGATGGGATGTCTTTGGCGCAGCGGAAGCCGAGGTTGTGGACTGTGTAGCTCGCTTTCAGACTGCTGCGCATTCCGAATCGCATAAAGGCCGGATAGTTCGCCGTATCTTTCGCGCCAAGCGAGCCCGCGCCGCAAAACAAAGTGCGCTCGAGTCCCGTGTCGCCGCGTGCGTCGCCGGTCACGATGGCGCTGTTGAAATCACTCGTCCATTCCCAAACAAGCCCGTGCAGATCGCGCAGTCCGTGGAGGTTCGCCTTACCGCTCCCGGCGGCGGGAAGCACATCCGGCGTCGGCGTGCCGTACCATCGCGCGATGGCCTGCTGAAACTCCGGCTCTTTTGATCCCTCCGGAGTTGTAAATCCCGTGCCTGCCGCAAACTCCCACTCCGCTGTGCTCGGCAGCCGCTTTCCTCTCCACGCTGCGAATGCTTTTGCTGCAAACCACGACACCTGCGTGACCGGTTGCGAGGGGTCCACCTTGCCGAGTTCGACGTCGCCGGACCAATGCGCGAGGTAGCGTTCATCGGCAAAGAGCCGCTTTACCTGCGAGCGCTGCCACTTCGGATTCTCGCGCACAAACCCGAGGAACTCGCCATTGGTCACCGGACGTTCGTCGAGTTGAAAGGACGCAATCGCAATTTCCTTCGCATCCTTTTCCCCACGAAAAAGCGGGCGGTATTTTCCGTCCGGCAGCGTCGCCATGCCAGGCTCGCCGCCGTGGGCGAAAAGGCACACGGCGGCGAGGATGGCAGTAATCAATCTCGATGACACAGGGCGTAGCTCGACATTCAAATGTCGAGTCCCGGTGCCCTCCGACGAGGGACGCGACTCTGGCTGCGTGCGCTCGTTCTCGACACTGGAATGTCGAGCTACGTCGCAAATGCCGGTCTTTCTCCTCCGCGTCTTCATCCCTATTGGCTCGCGCTCTCGGCGTGGGCCTTTTTGACCTCCTCTACGGTGACGACGTCGCCGCTGTTGCCCCAGGAATTGCGCACGTAAGTGAGCACACTGGCGATTTGCTCGTCGTTGAGCATCGATGGCGGCATCACGCCGTTGTAAGCTTGTCCGTTCACGGTGACCGGACCGCTCAGACCTTTGATGAGCGATGTGATGGCGCGAGTCTTGTCGGCCATGAGATAGTCGGATTTTGCGAGCGGAGGGAAGACGCCTGCAAGGCCCTGACCTTCCGGCTGATGGCACGCAAAGCAGACCTGCGTATAAACGCGTTTGCCTTTCTCCATGATGATGTCCTTGCCCATCGCCGCGATTTTCGGATCTCCGGCGATTGCCTTTTTCATCTCGGCTTCCATCGAGGCGACCTTTCCTTCCACGCCACCGAGCGAACTTTCGCCAAGATAAGTCGCGTCCACCTCCTTGCCCGAATAGACGAGCAGATTCGGTTCGCCCGTCACCTTCATCATCCCGAGCGCGCCTTTGTTAAACGCGCGGAACAGCGAGTGATCCACGAGGATGTAAGTGCCGGGTACATTTGTCCCGAATTCCACAATCGCCGAACCACCGGCAGGAACGAGCGTCGTCTGCACCTGCTCTTGCGAGACTTTGATGCCGCCTTCCTGATAGACCTTGTCGAAAATCTCGCCGATGACGTGGAACGACGACAACAAGTTCGGCCCGCCGTTTCCGACAAAGAGCCGCACGCGGTCACCGACTTTCGCCTTCAGCGCTTTGTCGCCGACGAGCGAACCCACCGCGCCGTTAAAGACAACGTAGCTCGCCCTCTCGTCCACCGCTTTATCCTGATCAAACGGCTGCAATCCTTCCTCACCGAATTTCCCCTTCGTGTAAAACTCGCCCTGCATCACGTAGTATTCCTTGTCCACCGGCGGCAGACCTTCCTTCGGTTCCACGAGGATGAGACCATACATGCCGTTCGCCACATGCATGCCCACCGGTGCAGTCGCGCAGTGATAGACATACAGACCGGGATTCAGCGCCTTGAACGAAAACTGCGACTCGTGCCCCGGCGCCGTGAACGACGAAGCCGCACCGCCGCCCGGTCCGGTCACCGCGTGAAGATCGATGTTGTGCGGCATCTTCGAGCTTGGATGATTTTTGAGGTGAAACTCCACCATGTCCCCCTCGCGAACGCGGATGAAAAGTCCGGGCACCTCGCCGCCAAACGTCCAAAACAGATAGTCCACGCCATCCGCCATGCGCTTCACGAGCTCCTTCACTTCGAGGTCCACGCGCACCTTCGTCGCGTGTTTGCGCTGAATCGGCGGCGGGACATTCGGCGCGATGGTCAGCACGGCCCTTTCTTCGCCGACAATTTCCGGGTCCACGCCTTTGGCCTCGGGTCCGGGAAGAGGCGCGGCGGTCGCGGGAGGCGGCTCGGCCGAGAACACGTTGGAACTGAGGGTGAGTCCGAGCACGCTTGCGACGGCTGCGGCGAGTAGAGATTTGATGTTCATAGGATTCATATCGGATTGAGGACGCAGCCTACTCGCCTCAATTCTTTGATGCTTATCAATTACCGCCAATTTCTCACCCTTTATTGGCGAAACAAGCTCCGGACCGGCGGATGATCAATCGTCGCCTCAAAAAATCGAAACTTCCCGATCAAAGTGCGGACGCCTCGGACTGCCCCGCGAAGGATGAGCGGGAACTCGGCACCCCTAAACAGACCAAAGATCCGAAAGGACCCCCCCTAGGCATGTTTAATTCCGAGCCCCCGCTCCTTCGCGTCTGGTTGCCCGGACACTGCATCGCGCTGCGCTTCCACACAAGGTCCCCACCTCATGTAGTCGAGCGAGAGTTTACAAAAGCAGGGTCGTTATACGCCAATCCCGAAATCTTGTATAGTTAGTGAAACTACGTAGTCCAAAAAGGATCCAATTTCGCTGCCAAAACGGAGCGGAAAGCCTGTTTTTTGCGCTACCGAAAATGCGGAGTCCACGGAATGCGCCGAAGTTCCGCCGAGCGAGCGTGGAAGTAAGCGGCAGTTCAGTATTCAGTTTTCCGTAGTGCCACTGACCTACTGACCTACCCGAGCCCATCATCTTTTGCCTGCCCGAGCACTACCGCCGGATCGCCCCGCGCAGGTCGTAGCAAAGCAACGCATCCTGGTCCCGGATGAACAAGCGTCCGCCTTGAATGACGGGGTGCGGCCAACTGTTTCCATTGACGGTCGCGAGCTTAAACGCGCCCTTCTGCGAGTAGGCTGTCGGCGAGGCTTCGACGAGCGCCATGATGCCGTCCTGATAGCGGAAATAGAGCCCGCCATCCGCCGCGATGACGGCGGCGCTTTCCTTGCCGGGGCCGCGTTCTTTTTCCCAAACGACGTTGCCGGTTTTCCATTCCAGACAAATCGGGAATCCATTGTTGTGGCCTTTGCCCGCGTAAATGAAATCGCCGATACGGACCATTCCGCCGTGGTGATTTTGGAAGACGCCGGCGTTCAGCCAGTATTGCTCGTCGGCGACGACGGGCGAGCCGGGGATCTTTGTCGGGCCGGGTTCATCGCCTTTTACGCCGCGGGCTTTGTTCAGCTCGGATTCCACTTTCGCCATCTCGGGCTTTCCAGCTTGCACCAGCTTGTCCGCAGCCTCGTAGGCCGCGGTGCCTTTTTCATGCTTGGCTCGCGCGTCGCGAAGGGCGTCGGTCGCGGCTTTCAGCTCAGCGAGCTTTTTTGTGAGCTCGGCAATTTTCGCTTCATCGACTTTCGGCGCTTCGGGAGCGGGCGCGCCGCCTTTGGTAATCTTCAACAACGCCGCACCGGTGCCGTAACCGCTGGAGACGAAAACGTAGTCGTCCCAAACGAGCGGCGTCGGGATGACGGCGGTGCCGTTTGCCACGCGGTTGTAGTGCCAGAGCAACGTGCCGGTCTTTGCATCGACGCCGATCGCGCCTTTGCCGACCATTGTGATGTATTGGCGGATGCCCGCCGCGTTCGACACGACAGCGCCCGTATAGCCCGCGCCCGCGTGGCCTTTGCCTGCGAGCGCATAGGCTGTCTTCCAAACAATCGCGCCCGTCTTCTTGTCCAGCGCAGCCATCACGGCGCTCTCGCTGCCGGGGACGACAATCAGGTTATCTCCATCAACGAGTGGCGATTCGCTAAACTGCCAGGTCGGTCTTGCTCCGCCAAAATCGGTCGCGAGGCTTTTACGCCACACTTCGCTGCCGTCCGCCGTTTTCACGCACACGAGATCACCCTCGGAACTCACCGCGTAAGCAAGCGCGCCGTCCAACGTCGGCGTGGAATTGCACTCGCCGCCTTTTTCGCAGATCGAAGCCGCCCATAGCTCCTTCTGCGTCGCAAGATCCAGAGCGACGATGAACTGCCCGCCTTTGCGTGATGCGGTGGTAAAAATTTTGCCGTCCGCGATGGACACACTGGCCATGCCTTTGCCCAGCTTCTCCGCCTTCCAGAGTAATTGCGGCCCAGCCTCGGGCCATTGTTTGAGCAGGCCTTTATCCGGATAAACGCCATCACGATTAACGCCCCGCCATTGCGGGACATCACCGGGTGCGGCGAAAACTGCGGAGCATGCGAGCGTGAGTGCTGGTAGGAAAATGCGGGTAAGGTTCATCGTCGATAGGACCGCGAAACGCGCGGTGCATTAGTAGAAACCGATATTTGGCTCATTCAGCGTCCACGAAGACGAACGACGGTCTTACGGAACTGCCGGAATCGTCACACGATAAAATCCCCTCGCCTGCGCCAGTCGCGCTGAGTCGGTTTCCGCGAAAGTCGCGGTTGCGCCGTCGCTCGTGACCGAGCCTACGTCCGTCCAGCTTCCGGTGGTCATGTCGGGCGAGTATTGGAGCGTGTAAGTCGTGCCGGGTGTCGCTTTGAAATCGAGCGTGATCAGGCTGTTGCCGCCTGTGCGGGTGAAGCTCGCGATGGCGAGATCCTCGATGGTGTTGTTCACGACGACAAACTGCCCCATCAAGCCTTCGTCTTCATGATTGGCGAAGTGGCAGTGATACATAAACGGGTTGGTGTTGCTGGCAAAATGGTCGAACTTGGCGATGAACGTGACGCTCGAATTGCGCTGCACGTAGAGCGTATCCTTCCAGCCGATTTCATACGGATACAGGCCGGTGACGCTCGCCGGTCCGGCACCGGCAGACCCGCGGGAGATGAGCGCAAACTGCACATCGTGGATGTGGAAGCTGTGGCTGAATCCGGAGGCGTTCGTGATGGTCCATCGCTCGACGGCGTTGAAGTTGATGGTCTGGTTAAAGACGGTGGGACTGTAGAGCTGGTTCGTGTTGAAATAGAACAGGCCTGGCGCTCCGCCGGTGATGTTGAGCGTTCGCGTCGTGGGGTTGGTGACGTCGGCGTTTGTCCAGAGACCACTCCTCGTTAGAGTCGTCGGGCACGCGAGGATCGGGCTGGCGGTTTGTGCTGCGATAAGCACTTGCGCTGGCCAAAGCGCTTTGCGCTATCGGAATCCCATGGAAGGATCGTGAACGCAGCGAGATTCTAAGATTTACGATTCTGCTTTTTACGGAACTCTCATGAGCCGACGCTGCGCCCAAGGCAGCCATCAAGACGCTGGTCGCAAAGTGTAGAAGAGTGCATTTCATGGTCCCAAATTGCACGCATCGGCCTTTAGTGAAGATGAAGGCGGAAGCTTTAACTTTTCGAATTGTTCACTTGGCTAGCGTGGAGCGTAGAGCGTTGAGTTCTTCGTTCACAGTCGACTCGGTCGGCGCGAAAAGCGTGTCGGCGATTTCCTCGCGGAGCGCCCGACCGAGGCGCGTCCGGAGGCGGTGTACAGCCTGGCGCGCGGCATCGAGTTTCAGCGAAAGCGTTGCGCACAAGGTGTCGTAGTTTGCTTCCTCGGTGAGGAATGGGCGGAGCGCAACAAAATGTTCGGCCCTCCCCGTCTCGGTGTAATTACGCTCCACACGAGCGATGGAAGCATCAAGGACTTCCAGCGCCCATTCGCGCTCGAAACTTGCGATTGGTTCGCCGGATGGTTCCGCAGCCACGCGCTCCTCCGCGCCGAGGAGATCCAAGGAGACGACGTTGCCGCCGCCCCGCTTTTCTCGGTTTTCGGATTTGCGAAAATCCGTGAGGTCGCGCTGAAAGGACGTCAGGAAAAACGAACGCAGCTTTCCTCGGGACGGATCTACGCTGGCCAATAGATCGGCGGTGGTCAGGGCGGCGAAGAAATCCTGTGTCGCGTCCTCCGCGTCCTCGGATGCGAGGCCCCAGCGTCTCGCGAATGCGTAAAGCGGATACCAATACTGCTGGCAGAGTCGTGCGAGTGCAGTCCGCGCATCGTTCGTATCGCCTCCCGCGCGTGCAGTGAGGACGGTGCTCCAGGACGTATTTGGAAATGCAGCTTCCGACATTTGACGCTAGAAGCTATGACAATTCCCGTATGCGTGTCACGCCGCCAGCGTGGTGTCGCTGTAAGTAAACCGAACATGCCGTTGTCAGATTCTGCCATTCCACCGCGTTTGCGTGGGCTCAAGCTTGAGCGACTCTTTGCCGAAGCGTCGTCAAAGGTTGGATCGCCGATGCTGCCGGTGCCTTGGACACCGCCCGAGCCAGCCGAGTTGGCTCCTCTGTTTCCGGGCTTTGAATTCGTTCGACTCATCGGGCGCGGAGGGATGGGCGCGGTTTACGAGGCACTGCAAACTGCGCTCGAGCGCCGTGTCGCGATTAAGTTGCTGCCAATTGAAGCAGGCGAGGATTCGGTGTTTGCGGATCGGTTTCGCCGCGAAGCGCGGACGTTGGCGAAGCTCCTCCACCCGCACATCGTGGCCGTTTTCGAGTCCGGCGAAACAGCAGCCGGACACCTGTTCTTCGTGATGGAGTATCTGGATGGTGGAGACCTCGCCGTAAGGGCGCGGAACGGTCTGCTTGAGCCTGCTGAAACACTTCGCATCGTGGATGAGATTTCCGCAGCGCTTTCTTTCGCTCATGGACAAGGCGTCGTGCATCGGGACATCAAGCCGTCGAACATTTTGCTCACTGCGGATGGTCGTGTGAAAGTCGCCGATTTCGGGCTCGCGGTGCTGGAAAGCCGAGAGGCGGACTCCAAGCTCACGCTCACCGGAATCGCGCTCGGCACCTTCGACTATGCGGCGCCGGAGCAGCTCGCGGGTCGGGGAAAAGAGGACGCCCGGAGCGATCTGTATAGTCTCGGCGTGCTCTCCTACGAACTCCTCGCAGGGAAGCCGCCGCGCGGAGTTTTCGATCCGCCATCGCAGGCAAATCCGGCGGTGGACCCCGCTGTGGATGCCGTCGTCCTGACTGCGCTGCAAAGTGAGCCGGACCGCCGTTACCAATCGGCTGCGGATTTCTCTGCCGCCCTGAATCGCGCACGCGACTTCCGCGCAAACCAGCTCGCCCGCGAGCGCGAGTTGCGCAGAAAAGCACGGCGCCGCACACGACTTGCGCTGGCAGCGGTGTTTGCGGCCGTGGCAGCGATTGGCGTAGCTGCGTTTGCTTTTCATCAAAAGCGGGTTGCAACACGGAAGACTGCCGAAGCCGAAATGCAGCGCTCTGCTGCAAACGCTGCACGAGGTGAGGCCGAGGGGCTCGTAGATTTCATCCTCACAGACCTGCGGAATAAATCAGAGGAAGCTGGGAATCTAGAAAAGCTCACCGGCGTGCTTGCGCGGGTGGAGAAGTATTACGCGGAATCGGCGACGCCGGCCGACGAGACGGCATTTCTCTTGAAGAAGGCTGCGTTCTTCAAAATCGATGCCGATACCCGCAAGGCGCTGGGCGATAAGCACCGAGCAGAGGCGGGCTATCGTCGGTTCATCGCGCTCGTTGAACCGCTGCTCGCACGCGGCGCAGCGGAACCTGCGTGGCATGGCCCGCTGAGCATCGCGTTCGGCGGAGTGGCAGAAATGCAGGCGGCTGCCGGCAATGCGGAGGGTGCCCGTGATTCAGCCGCACAGGGTTTGGGAGTCGCTCTCTCGTGGCGTCGCGTTGCGCCGTCTGTGGAGTCGGGGACGCAAGTCATCCACATGCACTCACACCTAGGTGACCTGTTCGCGCAGAGCGGCTCAACGGACAGGGCGCAGGAGGAGTATCGGGCCGCGGAGCGTGTGGTCAACGAGCTGCTCGCCTCCGACCCAAAGAGCAACGGGACCACTTATATGATGGCAGGCCGCGTTCAGTCCTCGCTCGGGACCTTGAGCGAGACCAAAGGCGACACCGAGGCAGCCCTCGCGTTTTACGTGAAAATGAAGGAGTTCTACGATCTCAGCGGCATCCTCGGTTCGCCGGAGAATCAGGCGATACCGGAAGTTCGGATTGGCGCGGCGCTGCGTAGGCTGGGGCGCCAAGCGGAGGCGATTCCGCACTTGGAAAAAGCCGTCGATGGCGAGGAGAAGAACCTCGCACGAAAGCCGCTCGATGGTCTCCGAATGGCGAACGCAGCCCACGCCCACGCCGAACTTTCCAAAGCGCTCGACGGCGTCGGACGCAGCGTCGAGGCCGCCGAACATGCGAAACGGAAAGACGAACTGACGGAGCGCAAGGAGCAAGTCTCTGCGGCGGCGAAAGCAAACGCGCCAGTGAGCCCTGATGCAGCATTTGAAAAGCTGCGTGCAGCGCCGGAGGGAAACGATGTGCAGTTCTATTGGTCCATGGATTTGCAGAACGAAGGCACTCGCATCGAGCAGGCTCGCGGCGTGGATGCGGCCATCGAGTATTTCCGCAGCTACGTCGCGCGCATCGATGCCGAGCTGAAGACCGCGCCACCCGGCTCGTGGTGGCACCTGGGCCGCAGCTTCGCGCTGAACCGGATCGGATATTACGAAGTCAACCGGAAGAACTATCCCCCAGCAGCCGAAGCGTACCGCACAAGTCTCGCCGACCGCGAAATGGTGCTCGCCGCGCATCCGGAAGTGGACCGCCTCTCGCGCGACCTCGCGTCGTCTGCGACTCATCTGATCCACACGCTGGTCGAAATGGATGGTGCTGCTGAAGCCGGAGAAATCTGCCGCCGAATGATGGTGCTTCTCCACAACCGCGAGCGCGGAAAGCTGACCTGGCGCGACCTGCTTCCACGCGCAGCCATAGCCATCGCCCCAAAGCTTGATCCCGCCGCAACAGGAGAATTGCTCGATGAAGCCGCTGTATTCCTCACGGCACCCGGCGAGGATTCGCTCCCCTCCAACGAACGCGCCTTGCTCGAACAAATCCGCGCAGAAAAAAAGTAGCCGATAGGGTGTCACGCGGACCGGGCGGTGTCGCTGAAGATGGAACAAGCATGAAAACTATCCGCACTTTTCTCGCCGTCTTTTCGGTGTTCATCAGTTCCATCATCGCCGTTACATCGCAAGCTGCGGTGCTGCACGGGCCGGTTACGAATCCCGCGAACGGCCACAAATACTACCTTTACGTCACGGAGCACACGACGACCGATCACACAGACTGGGACGACGCGGAATCCGTGGCAGTGTCACTTGGCGGGCACTTGGTCACAATCAACGATGCGGCGGAGCAGGCATTTGTGTTCGACAATTTCGGCACCTTTGGCGGGGTGGATCGCAGCCTTTGGATCGGACTCCGCAAGGTCGGGGCCGATTTTGCGTGGGTTAGCGGCGAGGCGGTCACTTACACGAACTGGCACCCTGGTCTTCCCGACAATCTCGGAGGAAGCGAAAACTACGCTCACATGTTCCCAAGCAACAACACATACAACGGAACGCCGGGAGCGTGGAACGACGCTCCCAACCCCACCACGCCAGCCAGCGCCATTATCGAACCAATCGGAGCGGTTTTCGAGATCGTGCCGCATGTCACGGGGAAGATTGTCTATCAGCAATTCACAACCGCATTTGCGAACAATGGCAGTCCGGCAGACCCAGGCGTGGAGCTCGTGCTCATGGACGCCGATGGCGCGAACAAGGTGGTGATCGCGGGTCCGGAGTTTTTTAGATACGGATACGCGGCACTGACTGCGGACGGTGCTCGTGTTGCGTTTGTCGCCGAAAAGGGACTCGGTGGCCCGAAGTTGTGGGTAATGAATGCGGCGCCGGTGGATCCGGTGACGAACCCTGCGGTGATGCTTCGCACGAGTGTAAGCTCTCTGAGCCGAATCTGCTGGTCGCCGGAAGGACGGCGCATCGCATTTCAGGACAATACAGATTCGCAGATTTACGTCCTGAATGCGGTGGATAGTTCGGGAAACGCGACGCCGGAGACGGCACAGAATCTGGCGGTGAAAGTGACGACGGGCGCATTCTTCGCGGCGAATGGCGCGGCGACTCAGGCGCAGAATCCAGCGTGGAGCCCGGACGGAAAATTCCTCGCGTATTCAAACAGCACGACGATTTACGCGCTGGGCATCCTGAATAGTGCGACCCTGACGCCGGAAGCCGTGGGCACCAATGAGCCTGTGCCGGTGACGACGAATCTATTTCTCGGTGAGGATTTCCCGGCTTGGAGCCCGGATGCGACGCGCATCATTTTCTCCTCGCAGCCCGAGACTCCGCCCAGTGTGAGCGTGAAAAGCGATGTCGCGGTGCGCACAGTGCGGCAAGCGTTGGCGGGTGGCGGAGCGTTGATCCCTGCACTGCAGAATGGGATGGACGATGGGCGCGTCTCGCTCTTTCGGGATCAGTCGGGCGGGTTCAATCCGGTGTACGTTCACGAAGCGCCGAACTTTGTCTCCGAGCCATCGTGGAGTACGGACGGGACGCGCGTGACTTACTGCTACCGGTTCGCTGGGGTGCCGGAATTGGACACGGTGTTTTCGCTCAAGCCCGAGTTTGAAGACGCAGTGACAAATCCGAGCACGCCAATCGCGGAGGTGACGAACTTCGGCGATGGGACGCCCGGTGGACGGCGGGCGAGTTTCCAGCCTGCCGCAATCATTGCGCTACCCGCATTGAGCACCCCGACATTCGATGAAATCGTCGGCGCGGATTTCGGCGACGTCTGGAGTTTCTCGGCAACTCTCGCCTCGAATGAAGCAGGGCTTTCACTCCGGGTGCAAAGTTCGCTGACTCCAGGCATCGAAGGAAGCTGGGCGGACCTGGCGGATGGAGTGATGGCGCGCAGCGGGGACACGTGGAGCGTGGAGACGGATGTGATTCCGCTCGGCGTGCGATTTTTCCGTGTGGTGGCGTCGGCTGGTGGATTCACGAGCAGCAAAGCGGTGTATGCGGGCCAAGGCGGAAATCCTGTTTCGTTCAACGTCGCGTCGCCATCGGGGCCGATCTTGTTTTCGCAAGGCGCGCTGGTCGGGACTCGCAACCTCGTGCTGATGCAGCCCGACGGGACGGGAAAGACGGTGCTGACGAATGCGACGCGGAGCATTCAGCGAAGCGCTCTCAGCCCGGATGGAACAAAGATCGCGTTCACTACTTTCAGCGGGGACCTTTTCGTGATGAATGCGGAGCTCGAAGACTCCGGGACGAATCCAGCGATCGATGTGCTGGATCTGTCGGGAGTGGTGGCGAACGAATATTCAGCGCCGGCGTGGTCGCCGGACGGTCAGCGTCTCGTGTTCGCCGCGAACGATACCCATCTCTACGTCATTGAAGCGATCGATGAGAACGGGGAAATTCAGCCTTACGATGTGGCGACGAACCCGCTTGTCGATGTAGGCCTCAGCTTCTCGGGAGAGCCGAATCCAGCGTGGAGCCCGGACGGGCGGCATCTCGCGCTAGTCGGCGGGAACTACGTCGAGGTGTTTCAAATCGCCGACGCGAACGGAGCCCTCACGCCGCAGAGCGGAACGAATTTCACAATCCCACTCACGCATCAAAGCGACTTCGCTTCGGCAAAGATCTTCGCTTCGTGGTCGCCGGACGGAACGCAGATTGCATTCGTCGAGCGCAGCGTCGCCGATAGCACGAAGTCGCGGGTTTCACTGCTGAATGCGCGGATGGCCGATGGCACACTCACGCCGGAAAGTGCTGTCGGCGGCGCAAACGAGCGCACCACGCTGCACGCTTTCACTTCCACACCGCAAGTGGAGACGGTATCGTGGAGTCCCGATGGCGCATTGCTCGCGCTTGGGGTGAATGAAGTCGGCCAATACCGTATCGAGACGATCGCGCCCGCCGCTATTGATACAACGAATCCGCGCGTTCCGCTCACCACGTTTGCTGTGGACGGGCACTCGTTTCAGCCGAGCTTTAAGCAGTCGTATATTCCGCCAGTGCCGATGCAGCTCGTGGCGTTTGAATCGCCGAACTATGCAGGCAACGAGGCCGGCGCGCCGGTTGTTTTGAAAGTGCTGCGCACTGGAGGGAGCGAGGGCGAACTGACGGTGGACTTTACCGTCACCGGCGGAACTGCGGTCGTGGAAGCAGATTTCACAATCTCGGAAGGCCCGCTTGTTTTCGCCGACGGCGAGACGGAGAAGACCATCACCATCACGCCCATCAACGATGGCGAAAGTGGCGAGGGCGACGAAACTATCACGCTCGAACTGGTTGCACCGGATACCGGCGACCTCGGCGCGATTGCGACTGCGACGATCACGCTCCACGACAATGAAACCGCGCTAGATCCGTTCGTCGGCCCTGCGGAAGAGTTTACCGTGGCAATCAACGGCAAGGTGAAGAAGAAGGGCAAAGGCAAGACCAGCGACCTGTGGAGTTTCAAAGTGCGGCAGGTGGAGGATTCGCAGCTCGCAGCACTCGGAGTAAAAATTCAGACGACTGCGACACCTGCTGACTCGGCAAGCTGGGTGGACCTGCCGGAGGGAGCGTTGCATCGTGCAAACGCAACCAGCTTCACCTGGGTCGGTAGCAACCGCCGCGTCCCGATCGGGAAGGTGTATTTCCGCACACTCAGTATCGCCGACATGCACCGCCCGAATGCCGGGCCTGTCGCCGGGCCATTTACCATCGTGCCCGCAGCGGTGCTCGACATGAGCGTGCGCGTCGTGACCGATTCCGACACGAGCGGTGCCTCGGTGAAGCCGGGCGAATTCATCACCTACACGCTCAAGCTCAAAAACAGCGGTACTGCACTTGCAAAGAAAGTCGTGATGAATAGCCGGCTCCCGCAAAAGACGCGCTTCGACAGCGCGAGCAACGCCGTCGATGGCGGGACTTTCCACCAAGACCTAGACCGCAAGGGAGTGATCACCGATGTCTTCTGGACGGTCGGCGATCTCGCGCCAGGCGCGACGGTCACGGAATTTGTCACCGTGCAGGTGGACCAGACGCTTCCGTTCGAGTGGATCATTCAAAACGACCGACTCACGAATAAGGCGGCCGGGTTCAAAGAAGCATTTCTGCCGATCTTCCGCACCGACGTGACCGCACCCATTCGCATCACAGCGGCGAAGGATAAGTCCATTGTCGTTGCGGGCGATCTCATCACTTACACCCTCACCATTACGAACGACGCGTCTTTAACGGTCACGGGTGGAAAAGTGACCGACCAAATTCCAACCGGCACACGGCTCGTAAGCTACGCGGATGGCAGCGGCACCGGAAACTACCTCGGTGTGAACCTCAATGCCTCCAGCCTTTCGTCGACGCCAAATGCGCTCTCGCAGCCCGGCTTCACGCCCCACAACGGGATGCTCTCGTGGAATGTCGGCGACATCGAAGCCGGCGGCTCGCGGCAACTGCGGTTTACCGTGCGAGTGGCTTACGATTTGTTCGAGAAGATCGCGCGCAACGGCGAGTCGTTCAACGTTCAGATCCAGAATCTGAACTTCGATTTCCTCGCGACGCCTCCGAGCGGTGGAGTGCTCGCCGCTCGGGGCGGAGTGATTCCCGCTTCTGAGATCGCCCGCACCTTCATTTCCGCGGAGCCGCCGACTTCGCGTCCGGAACTTGGGTTGAAAAAAGAGGCGATGTCCGACACTTGGACGAAGCTTGGCGACAAGGATCTCTCGGCAGTTTTCGACGACGGCAGTCGCGAGATCGAATACGAAATCAGCGCCTGGAACTACGGCACCATCGCAGCGAATGAAATAGTCATCACGGATGGCATCCCGTTCGAGACCGAGCTGTTTTTGGACAATCCGCTCGTGTATAATTCCGACGCGTTCATGGCGCGCTTCGTCTTGAACGGCACGCCGGTCAGCAGTTCCGCCGGGTTTCATTTCTTCGATGCCGACGGAAACCCGCTTACCGCTGGCGGCGAGTTTTTCCAGGACCGAAACGGCAATGGCAAAATCGACAAGGGCGAATACATCGACCAGAACTCAAACAACAAATACGACGGCCCCGGTGCGATTCGGCGTTTCACTTATGACTACGGTGCGCTCCCCCCGATGACCAAGCCTCAGGAAAAGACGCTAACCTACTGCGTGCGGCTCACGCCGAAAGTGAAGCGTGGTGAATACATCACGGCGTTCAACTCCGCGCGTGCTCCGCGTGGCGACGGGTTGCAACTAACCTGCCCCGATTTTCTCTACCCGCTTATCGGCTTTCCGAACGAGTTGCAAACGCTCGTCGTGCAGCGCGTGGTACACGTCGTCGATCAACCCGTAGCGAGCATCAGCGAGATCATCGCCGATGATCTGGCGACGCACACGGTCAACTACACGCTCCGCTTTACCAATACTGGCGACTTCATCGCGACGGATACAAAACTGCGAGTTCCGCTCCCCGGCGGCTTTACAACGACCAGCACAACGGTAGAGAGGCGAAATGCGAAGCTAGATATTCCTGCGTTGCCGAACTCTCTCGGCACAGCGTTCTTCGACATCGGTGCCGTCGAGCCTGGGCAGATCGTTACCCGGCAACTTGCTCTGACTCTTGTGACGCCCGTTCCGCCTGCGCTTTTTGGGAAGAATGGACAACTGAAGCTCCAATCGGTGCCTGTTTTCCCGTTGGCATACTCGACTTTAGCTGCCGCCCCGAGCGCGGCACGAACAGCGCGCATTGGCGCAGCCGCGGAGACGCTCACATTTAAGCTCCCCGCGGCAGGCTCAAATGGAGTCGCTACTCCATTCAGGCTGAACAAAACGGGCGCTCGCGTTTTCATCGGGCGAATCGCGCCCGCCTCGGTCCAAGCGGGCACGGAAATGGATATGTTTATTTTCTGCGGAAATCACGGAGACACGGACGCGAATGATGGAGAAATCGCGATCCAGATTCCCTACGGCACGCGCTTCGTCGAGGCGTTGCACTATGGCTTCCGGGATAACGGCACCAATGGTCACTACCTCACTGCCGAGACAACTAAGTCCAAATCCCGCCGCCAACAGGACGGCCCTGATCAGACAGTGTATTGGTCGATCGACCGACTTGCTGCGCATGGCACTACCGCTGTGAAGCTGAGGCTTGAAGTCACCAGTGATTTCGACGGCTCAGCCTTCACGGAAAAATCCTGCACCGTAAAATTCTCAGATGCATCCGGTCGCACGGCGGCACCGCTCACCGTGCATGTGCGTCACAACACAAACGGCGAGGTGGACGCTTGGCAGGCAATAGGAAACTTCATGACGGGCTTCGGGGAAGTGCTCAATCAGGCCCTGCGCTCGCTCTTTGGCGATCACAGCAAAGCGATCACAATCGACTCGCATGTCGTCTCACTTGCTGGAACAGACTACGTGCAATTGACCACAGGTGCCGTTGTCATTCCGCTGGGAGGCGGACGCAGCGCAGTGATTCACCGTTTTAGCCAACTCTACCGCAAGGTGCCCTTCACCTCGTTCCAGTTTACCGGCAACCCCGATCGCGACAAATCGCTCGCGATGGCCGTCGGAACAACAGCGAGCCAGACAGTCTTCGTTCCAGGCTCGATCAACGCCGACCGCACCATCCACAGTATCCTTGGTCAACTCACCGACCCGGTCGCTGGCATCGTAGCGGCAGGTGGGGGTAACATAGTCGCAGCAGGCGGTGGAAACGTGGTGGCAAATGACGGCGCTGGTATCGTAGCGGGCGGCGGCTTGAATTTCGGCGATCCCGGCTACGTCGCTAAAGTCGTCGCGAATGACGGTGCCGGTTTCACTCTGGGCACCATCACTTTCACTGCCCTCACTCGCCCCGGAATCGTAGCGGCAGGTGGTGGAAACATCGTGGCTGCGGGCGGCGGCAACATTGTCGCTGCTGGTGGAGGAAACATCGTGGCAGCCGGCGGTGGAAACATCGTCGCTGGCGGCGGTGGAAACTTGGTTGCGTTCGAAGGAAAACTCATCCTCGCCGACCAGTTGACGAGCATCCTTACGAAGCTTCCGGATTTTGAAGGCGCGACGCTCAATGACATCAAAATCAGGAATCGCGACGGTCTTCCGGGAGATAGCCCGATCCTGTTTAACGCCGCGCCTCTTATCGGGCACGACGGATCCGGTCTGGTCGGGCAAGACGGAGCGAGCTTCAGGTAACGGCGGCTCCTGGCTGGCTGCGGGAACCATTGCCGCCGCAGCGCGCGGTCAAGTCGGGCAGCTCGATTTCCGTGCAGATGATCGTGGCGGCGACGCTTGGCTTGAATGGAGCCCTTGGCTCAACGCGGCTCGGCTGCGGACGCTATCGCGGGCGCGGCGGGCGGAGTTCTTCGTCGGAGAGTTTTCCGTCGCCGTTGGTGTCCAGCTTCCTGAGCGATTGCGTGGCGTTGCGGAGTTCTTCGGCGTCGATGGTTCCGTCGTTGTTTGCATCGAGCGCGGCGACTTCCGGGCGCGGCGGACGTGCGCGTTGCGGTTCTTCGCGGGGCGGCGGGGCGTCGTTTGCGGATTCTCCGCTGCGGGTGTAGGCGACGTTCAGTTCGGAGCTGCCGAGCGTCATGTCTTTGATGGCGGCGAGCAGGTTCTCGCGATTCACTTGCGCGGGCGGCACGCTGAGCTTGGGCGAGTCGGACAGCGCGTAGAGCGTGAGCGTGTAGATTTTCTTGCCGGGACCTTTGGAATGCGGCGGCTCGTAGCCGACTTGCCCTTTGAATCCCGTGCCGACTTTGCCCACGCCGGTCGCGGCTTTGGCGAGACTCGTGGTGGTCGCGGGGATGTCGTAGAGCGTCCAATACCGCTTCATGTCTCCGGGGCCGGGGACGTGGCTCATGACGATCGCAAAGCTCTTCGTCCCGGCTGGCGCACCGGTCCATTCCAACGGCGGAGTGATGCCCGCACCGTCACCGGTAAACTCCTTCGGCAATTCGCCACCCTCCTGCACGACGGGGCTTCTCAGGATGAAACCGCTCGTGCGCGGGGCGGCGACGGGCGGTGCTTTCGGGGCGCTCTCATTTGCGCCGGTGCCGTTTGGGCCGGGCCGTCGTCCTTGCCCGCCGCCGCGCTGGCGCTGCGTGTAGGTTTCCTTCGATGTCCCGGCTGAACCGTTTTGGTATTCAAAAGGGAACGTCCCGTCTGCATCCACGGCGTAGAGAATCGCGCGCTTATCGCCGTTCACTTCGTAGCTCAGTTTGTAGTGGTTCGGCGCGGTGCTTTCAAACGCAGTAATCTTCGCACCGCGCAACGGCGCGCCGGCTCCACGCACGCCGCCGGAAGCGCTGGGCTGCGGGTCCACCTGACCTCCCGCTTCCACGACCTCGCCGTGAAACCCGCCGTTCACGAACGGATACTTTTTCGAAGCGTGATAGTGGTAGCCGAGCTTCGCATCGTCGTGTCCGTTGAGCGAATCGAGCTTCGCGACCGGCGAGCCATCCGGTTCGGTGAGTCCGTAAATCGGATAGCCATCGAGCGCGTAGGCGATGGGCAGTTTCGGCCCGAGCACTGTCTGCAAATGCAGCGGCGCAGCGTGGTAGTGATAATCATCCGCGCGTCCGCAGTGTCCGCCCCATTCGTCGAGTTCGCCGATGTCCGCGGAAATTTCGCCGCGGTTGTTTTGCGGATTAAAAATCGGAATTCCATTCACAGCCAACGCAATCGCCCCGCGAAGAAAGCGGTTCTGGATCGAAGCCGGCTCGCGCGCGACGACGGGGTGCAGCGGGATACGCCACGCGTTTTCGCCCGTGTAAGAATGCGGCAGCGGCACCTGCTGCTGCCACGCGGTGATACCCACCATCATATTGTGCGAAGGGATGCCGTTGCTCTCGATGAAAAGAAACCGCTCGTCCCAACGCAGCGCAACCTTCGGCGCAAAAGCCGCAAACGCCGCCGCCTGCGCGGGCCGCTTTGCAGTCTCGATTGCAGTCGGAGCCGCCGGCCGTTGCGGAGCATTGTTCCGGGCGAGAAAGAAAGCCGGCGGTGTCGCCGGGACATCGTAGTGCGGATGTTCCTCACCCGTCACAGAGTCGTGCGCGAATGCCGACGCGCAGAGCCCGGCCCAGCCGAGCGTGATGCTCGCAAAGAGATTTGTTTTCATGGAAGCGCAATATAAGGCGGCACCTTTAGAAGACGTGAAGGGGGAAAGTAGGTCAGTGGGTCCGAAGAACCGACCTACTGAATACTGACCTACTGACCACGAACCACCGTTTTGAGGATTGGCACTCATCCGCATTTATGGTCTCCCAGCCCGACATGACCGACTCACGCCCGCTCCACTCTCTCCAAGACGCAACCTTGCACCGCACGAGGGCCTTCATCGTCCGGCTGTGGTTTGTCATTTTCGCAGCATCGCTCGGAGCCGACGAACCGGCCCGGCAATCGCGCATGTGGTTTCTTGCTGATGGTCGGGATGTGGACGGAGTGTTGACCAAAGCGGACGCTGCGAAGGACTCTGTGATGGTCAGTCTGAAAACAGCGGACGGTAAAACCGTGAACGGCTCGCTCAGTCCGCAGGACGGTCATTCGCTGCGCTATCTTGCCAACGTCCGCATGGCGGAAGGGCGGGAGTTTCGCGAGTGGCATTTCGACAAACTGCCGAAAGAACTCGCCGATTTCCCCGCGACAGTGAAGGCGGCATTCTTGCGCGTGGTGTGCGAGGATCATGAGTTTTCCACGGCGTGCGTGGAGCTTATGCACGATGACTTTTCCCGACGATACTATCCGCTGAAAACGCTGACTGCCGGGGACCGCGAACACGCTTTGAAGCTCCAGGCTGCGCTCGACGACGCAGCGAAGAAAGTCGCCCCGGTCCCGTATCCCACGAAATACGAAGCCTACACGCCGGAGCGCGATGCCGCGATTTGCAACTTCAAGGAAACGGAGCACTTTCTTTTTCATTGGGGCAACGACAAGGCGGCGAGCGGCAAGGACTGGTGGAAGGATGATCGGCAGGAAATGACGTTCGCGTGGTTCGAGCGGGTGTGGCGGCACTTCGAGTCGGCAGGCGCGCCGATGCCTATGGCTGCTGGAACTCCGAACGAAGCGAAGCGCGCAAAGATTCCCGTCTATATCTCCGGGACCGGTCTGCCGAAGCACAAGGACGGCTTTGCGTTTGGCGGGCAGAGCATCCTCATGCATCCCGGCGCGCTCGGGGCCGGCAGCAGCGTGGCCGGGCACGAATTCACCCACACGATGCAGCTCCACATGGGCGGCTTTCGCAACTCCTCGCTCGTTGGCTGGTTTTGGGAATGCCACGCGAACTGGTCGTCGCATCAATTCATGCCGGACTACCCCGGTGCTTTCGAGGTGTGGCTCGCGCGCTCGCATTACGAGTTAAACTCCTCCCGGGACAACTATGGTTCATGGCTTTTTCTCCAGCAGCTTGCGGAGGACCCGCGGTTTGGTCCGGGATTTTGCTACGAAGTGTGGCTGAAGAATCGGAAGGACGAAAAAGACTCATCCATCGAGGATCCGCTGCAAACTTTCATGCGCATCGGCGTGGAGCGCGGAGTGTGGAAGGGAGATGGTTGCGCGGGCTTTGGCGACGTTATCGGTGAGCTGGCCGCGCGGCGCGTGACGATGGATTTTTCACCGCACTGGTCATACACGCGGGCGCTCCGCGGTATGGAGAAAAGTGACGAGGCTGCGCGCTTGCGGACGACGCTGGAGAAAGTGCCGGACCGCGCGGGATGGTGGCGTCCGCTTTGGTCGGCAGCGCCGCGGCAGTTCGGGATCAATCTCATCGAACTGGTTCCGGATGGGAAAAGCGTGGACGTGGAGTTTTCCGGTGTGCCCGGCGGGAATGTCGGCTGGCGCGCGACGCTCGTGGCCGTGGACGACAAAGGCGCGGCGCGCTACTCGCGCATGACGACCGGCGGGAAACTCTCGCTGGCTTTGCGCGGCGAAAAGCGCGTGGTGCTCGCCATCGCGGCGACGCCGACTCGCTACGTGCCCGACGACTTCCGACCCGGCTATGGAAAGAAGCCCCGTTTTCCCTACGAACTCACCGTGCGCGGCGCGACGCCCGCGAGTGCCTCGGGTCGCAAGGACTTCGCGAAGGGCGACAGTGCGCCGCATGCAAATGGCGGCGGACTTGTCAGCAAAGGAGCGAAGGTCGCGCCGACCGCGTTCGTCGGGCCGGATGCGATGGTCCTGGATGGCGCGAAGGTTTCCGACAATGCGCGGATCGAAGGCCGTGCGATCGTGCGCAACGTCGCACAAGTGAGCGGCAATGCGGTTGTTGGCGATTGGGCTGTGGTGAGCGACAGCACAAAGGTCGGCGAAGACGCACGCATTCGCGGAAACGTAAAACTCGGCGGAAGTGTCGAGGTGACGGGCCGCGCGCGCATCGCGGAATACGTCCACATCGATGGCAAAGGTCGCATCGGCGACGACGCGCTCGTTCGCGGTTGGGGCGAGATTCACACAGACCCGGAGGCTCCGCTCGGCGGCGGCGTCATCGCCGGCGAGGATCTGGAGTGTCATCTCAAAGGCCGCGTCGAGGCTATCAACGGAGGAATGCTTTACGGCTATCTGAACTCGGAAATCTTCGCGAAGGAACTCGAAGATAACCGTCATCTCTACGCCCGCTGGAGCTTCGATAAATCGAACGGCGGCCTGCTTACGGACGCGAATGCAGACTGCACCGGCACGCTCCGCGGCGCTCCCGTGTTTGCAAAGGACGGCGACCGTCGCGTGCTCACGCTGAATGGCCGCGACCAATACGCGCTCATCGAGCCGCATGCTGTGGACAGCGCTGCGCTGACGTTCGACTTCATCGCAAAACCCGCGACTGCCGCGGCCAATCAAGTGCTGTTCGATTTCGGTGGCGCGGAAACCTCGCTACTCTTCACGCCGAGGGACACGAAAGGGCGCGCGGTATTTCTCATTCGCAAAGGGGCGGTTGCGCAGACGGTCGCCGCCACCGCACTTCCCGCGGGCCGTTGGACGCGTGTCACGCTCAGCATCGGCGGCGGAGCAGGCCGAATGTTTTTCGACGGGAAACTTGCAGCTACCGCGCCGATGACGCTCGTCCCCGGCGACCTCGCGACCACCGCCGGTTACCTTGGCCGCGCGAGCACGGGCAGCGGATTTTTCGCTGGCGGGCTGGATGATTTTTCCATCTACCGACGCGCGATCGCCGACGTGAAAGAACTCCCCGAGCCGTGGAAAACTCCCGCCGACTGGATCATCAAAGGCGGCTCGTGGACGCTCGACGCGGGAGTCTTCCGTCAGTCCGACCCGACCGCGAAGGAGACCGTTCTTTTTCTCCCCGGCAGCGAAACGTGGGGCGACTATACAATTACGCTCCAGGCCCGCCGCATCGCCGGGCCGAACGCGTTCCGAGTTCATTTCCGCGCCCGCAGTTCGGGCAAAGGTTGGGTCGCCGATTTCGGGCAGGACGGCAAAGGCACGGCGCTCAAAGAAAGCGGAATCACATTCGGCGGGCCGAACACATTCGTCGTGCCGAATTGGGACGAATGGCAGAACGTGCGCATCGCGGTGAAGGGCACGGAGGTCGTCGTGGAGCTCGCTGGAAAAAAAGCCTCGGAGACAAAGAAGCCCGTCGAGCCCGCGACCGGCGGATTTGCGCTGGGCACTCGCGAGAGCAGCGCTGAGTTTCGGAGCATCAAAGTGATGTCCGTTGACGGAAAGACCCTCTACCAAAGCGGACAGCCATGAGCGCGGCAAAACGCCCGCGCCATTTTTTCCACACTAAAACACTATCATGAAATACACCTACTCCGACCTCGCGAAGATGATCGATCACTCGCTCCTTCACCCCACCATGACGGACGCCGATCTCGAAGCCGGCTGCAAACTTGCCGCGAAATATCAGGTCGCCTCGGTCTGCATCAAACCCTACGCCGTGAAGCAGGCCGTCGAGTGGCTCAAAGGTTCCGGCGTCCTCGTCGGCTGCGTCATCGGCTTTCCCCACGGCAATAGCGCGACGGAATCCAAACGCTACGAAACCCAGCTCGCATGCAAAGACGGCGCGGCGGAGATCGACATGGTCGTAAACCTCGGCAAAGCGCTGAGCGGCGATTGGGACTACGTCGAGGCCGACGTGAGAGCCGTGTGCGACGAAGCACACAGCCACGGCGCAAAAGTGAAAGTGATTTTTGAAAACGACTACCTCACCGCCGGCGGCGCGGGACTCAGCAGTGATGATTTCAAGCGCAAGCTCTGCGAACTCTGCGAGCGCGCCGGAGCCGACTGGGTGAAGACCAGCACCGGCTACGGCTTCGTGAAACAGCCCGACGGCAGCTACAACTACAAAGGCGCGACCGAGCACGACCTCGCCCTCATGCGCGCCAGTTGCAGCGAAAAAGTGCAGGTGAAAGCCGCAGGCGGTGTGCGCGATTTGGACGGCCTCATCAAAGTCCGCGACCTCGGCGGCAGCCGCTGCGGAGCCACCGCGACCGCCGCAATGATGGACGACTACCGCAAGCGCGAAGCCGCAGGCACACTCGACACCGCCGCCGGAAAGATCGGCGCGGGCGGGTATTGAGTTTCACCGGCTGATAACGCGGTCTGAGACAAATCGTAGCCCGTGTATGAGTGCCAATCACCGCAGAGCAGATGGTCCTAAGTCGAAACCGTTGAGGCACGATGGACGCATAGCTGCGTCACGCGGTAAAGCCGCAGCCACTTTCATGCAGCGGTCAATCAGTGGCTTCGATCAACGATCGCATATTCGAGATCGTTCACCGGGTTGGTAAAATGGTCGGAACTCGGCGGTGGTGGCGCAGGGGCTCTCATTGGGGGCTTGTCGATCTGAGGAGGTTGCGCTGGTGCCGTCTTCTTCCTGAATAATCCAAACATGGGTTTTGGAATGCCGGAAATGGAGGGGGAGGGCAATCCACTTACTCAGTGGTTGTGGGCTGGATGATTGAGGACGTGTTCGTTGTGTATATGTGCAATGCCGAGCGTTACGGCTTCACGACTCTCAGATGCACGAACACACGCGTCGCGCCGACTGGCAGGGTGATGGTGTGGGTGACTGTTTCGTTCGCTCCGCCGTTGGTGATGGAGGTCTCGACGACGCCGGTGGTGGTCCACGCAGCGAGGTCGGTGGAGAGTTCGACGGTGCGCACGAGGTCGTCGGCGGCGATGGATCGTTGGTAGGTGAATGTGTACGTGCCTGCCGCGCCGGGCGTGAGGCTCCATGCATTGCGGCCGGAGGCGTTGTTGGTGTCGCTGGTGCCGAGAGCGTATTCGAGCAGGGCGTTGAGGCCGTCGGAATCGGCGTCGGTGGCGGGATTGCCGGTGAATGTGGTGGAGTCTGCGCCGCCTGGAGTGCCGCCGGTGGCCGCGCTGCTGCGCCAGCTTGACGGGGCGTTGTGGTAGGCGTCGGTGGCGTTTGTGATCGACGGGTTTTTCAGCACGAGCGACGGGCCGTTTCCATCGGGTGCTTCGGGCCACGGGAAGGAGTCGCTGAATATGAAGTCGCGGATGACGGTGACGAGGTCCGGCGCGACGAGTGTGATGCGTTCGCCGCCGTTGCTGAGGTTTGAGCCGTTGAGGAATTGCGATTCGGTAACGACGATTCGCGCGCCGGGCGCGAGCACGGTGTTGCTCGGGAAGATGTAGTCGATTCCGTTGGAAAAGCGCGCACCGCTGAGGTCCACGCTGCTCGCGGCGACGTTCATCAGCTCGATGAATTCCTGCTCGGCGATGCCCGCCGGGCGGTAGTGAATTTCGCTCACGACGATGTTTGCGGCGCTCGCGGCGACGGTGCCGCTGAGCGTGAACGCGGCTTCGTTGATCGCCGACCATTGTGCGCTTGCATTGCGCGAGCGGAGGCGGACGAGCTTGTTGGAATTGATCGTGATGCTGCCTGCGGTGAATGGGAACGCCGTGGGCGAAATCGCGCCGCCATCGACTCGCGGGTCGCTGCCATCGACAGTCGCGTAAATTGTCGATGTGCCGGTGATGATCGGCTGGTGACCGGGCGCGACGACTCCCCCGCGTTGTGTGGTGAATTCGGGTGCGTTCACAGGATACCAGCCTTGCGCGGTCATTTGCGAAAAGACCGTCGCGCAACGTCCGGGGAAATAGTTGTTTTTCATCCGGTCGAGCTCTGCACGCCATTCGCCGTCGCGGTCCCACGGGAGCGCGGTTGCGGCGGATGGTTGCCAGCGGGCCGTTTCTGCGACCATCGCGAGCGTGATTTCGTTTTCGCGATATTCGAGTGTTGCGCGAGCCTTTGCACTTGTGAGAACGCCACCGTTTGCCATGTGCCGATAGGCGCGGTCGCGGACGAGTTGCTGGAAATCCGCGTGCGTCGCCATGAGCGTGTTCAGCATGCTGTCGGGCACATTGCGACCGACGGTGTTCGATGAGGTGGAGGTCCAGATGATGTCGTTGTCGTAACTGAAAAACCGCCAGCCGCCCATGTCGGGAACGTTCGGTCCGCCGCCGTACCAGTTTTGGTTCGGGTTCCAGTCCCAGTCGTTTCCGGCCCACCAGTTCAGCACGAGAAAATCGGCGAGGTCCGTGACATTTACGCGGCGCTTGAACTCGGTGTAATTCGCCGCGCCTGCCGTGGTGCCGTAGGTTTTGATCGCGCTCCAAACGGACTGCCAGTTGCCGCTGCCGTTCTCGGCGGGGTTCGCGCCGTTGGTCCATTCGTAGAGCGAGTTTCCGCCGGGCAGATAACTGGCGAAGAAGTCGTCGTTGGGATACTCGCGGATGTGGTAGAGGCCGTGATACTGGCCGTTCACGATGCAGTGAACGTAGCGCCCGTGCGTGCTCAGTTTCCCCATTTGGAATTGGAGGTCGTCAATCACGTTGTTGCGCAAATTGAGCGCGTCGGCGTTGAAGTATGGCGCTGGAGGGAGACCGGGATCGGCGAGCCAGTGAAATGAGTCGTGCGAGCACGAACGGACGTTCAGGCGGTCAAACGTATCGGTCGCGCCGTGCGGGTCGTAAGGGTGCCCGGCGAAAAGATTATACTTCAGTTTCGTGTCGCCGTACTCGGCCCTGAAATAGAGCCGGAAATTGTTTTTTGGAGATGCGATGGATGCGTTGCCGACGGCTTGAATGCCGCAGTTCACTTGAAAGCCCGGCTCGGTATTGCCGGGCGCGATGAGCTCCACGCTCGTTTCGCTTTCGGTCTGCGTGGGGATGCCGCTCGGGTCGTTGATGACGATGACGGGCAGTGACAGGAGTGCGTCGTCGAGCAGCGGACCATAAGTTGCGTTTGCTTTGATGGCGTCGGTTTGCGGCGAGTTGTTCGAGTTGGTCTGGCTGACGATTCCGTCGGTCGCGGGCGACGTGATGCCGTCCACGAAAAGGTAAGTGTGCGTCTTCGCTTTCGTCGCCGCCGCGCCTGAGTGCAGCGCCACCGCGCGGATGCGGCGGGTGCCGCGGCGCGTGCCGTTGGTCTCGGGTGCGACTGCGATCGGCCCTGCGTAGGTCGCTCCGTTGGTCGCCGAGGGTTTCGTTCCGTCGGTCGTGTATTTGATCACCGACCCGGCAATCGCGGGAGTGAGTGTGAGGGTTTGCGCCGTCGTGTAGAAGCCGCGCTGCACCGAGTAGATCACATTGTTCAGTCCATACGGGAAGATTGCGCCGTTCGCTGCGCCGCTTGTGGGCGTGAGGTAGCCGCGACCCGTGGTGCCCCAGCCGAACGCGAGGTCCGTGCTTTGCTCTCGCGGGAAGAAGACATCGGCGAGCGAGCCGTCGGGCTTGTGGAGCGCGAGGTATTCGCCGTCGCCATCGAGCTTGAAATTCGTGTGCAGATTTGCCGGTGCGGCGGGTGTGCGATTTTTGAGCGAAGCGAAGACGACGAGGTATCCGCCAGCGGGAATCGTGCGGCTGGGGAAGACCCACTTGCTCGTATCCTGAGGGTCGTCGGTGAGCCGCCAGCCCGCGAGGTCAACGGTCGCGGCGGTTGGATTGTAAAGCTCCAGCCAGTCTTCGCGTGCGCCGTCTTCGTCCTGAACGCCGGTGTCGTTCGTCGCGACAAATTCGTTGATTCGTATCCCGCCCGAAATCACCGAGAGCGTGAACGGCGTTTCGAGAAACAGTCCGCTGCTGTCGGTGGAACGCACGCGGAGTTTTAATGTCGTCGCACCGCCCGGCACTGGTGCGGCGAGGAGCAGCGAGGTGCCGTTGATGGAAAAGAGCGCGTTGTTGTCCGAGCCGGTTCCGGCGACGAGCGTGTAGGTATGCGTGTCGCCGGAGTTTGGGTCGGTCGATGAAAACGCGCCAAGCACCGTGCCATTCGCCGAGCCGGAGACGACGACTTCCGCCGTGGTTACGATCGCGCTTGGCGGCTGCGGCGCGACCGTCGTGAGGACAAAATCCTTTTCCAACGAAAGGCCGCCGTTGTCTGTGCTGCGGATGCGCACGGTGTAGTTCGTGCCGGCGGGACCCGCAGCAGTGGCGAGCGCAAGCGTGCTACCCGCAAGCGAAAATGTGCCGCCGGGATTTGTCACGAGCGTGTAAGTGTGCGTATCCGAAGTGTTGCGATCATCGGTCGTGAGTGTGCCGACCGTCGTGGATGCCGGTGCGCCCGCTGCGATCTCGATATTCGAGAGCAGGACGTTTCGAGGCGGGACGTTTGCCAGCGGGACGATGGTTGTCGTGATGCCCGCTGCGTACGCCCGAGAAAGTGTCGTGTAAGTTGTGCCGCCCGCACCCTGCGCCGGCATCGTGCCGACGGTGATAATTCCGGCATTTGAAGCCGCCGGTCCGCCTGTCAGCCAAATCTGATCACCGCCATCTACGAATGGAACCACCGCGCCTGCGTTGCCCGTGCCGTTCGGATTTGCGTCGGTGTATCCGAAGGCGAGTTTCTCGCCGGGATTCATCGTCACCACGAAAGGTGCCGCTGCGAACGGGTACGATTTCGACCCGGTAGTCGTGTAGTCCACGCCGGCCACGCGCGTCGTGCCGATGGATAGAACGGTGAACGAGTTATCGCCCAACACTCGCGCGACAAACGGTGTTACGCGTCCACGCACAGCGCCGATATACACGTCGAAATTATTTACAGTGATTCGCTCCGCAACGCCGCTGTTGTTTGTGTAAGTGTCCGATTCATTCACGATCATGATGGCGCTCCATCCATCCAGCGTGGGCGCCGACGCATTCGTATTCCCGAGCAGTGCCGAACTCGGTCCGTCGCCGTTGGGCTGCACGATCAATGTGAAGCCCGCATCACCGCGGCCCGGGTCGTAGCGGTAAACAGCGCCCGGCTCGTTCGCCCTTACTGCGAAGATTTCATCGGCGGAATCGGCATCGAAATTCCCCACGATGAAAGTGAACCAACCTGAGTTTCCCGGCGGAAACACGTCGTAACCGATCCCGACGCGCCAGCGATACAGCACATTGCTTGCACCCGAACCGAGCACAAATCCCTCGGCCTGTCCGCCGTCGAGATTTCCCGTCGCGATGGCGACTTGCGACGTGCCAGCGCCGCCGGGGTTTTGATTTACGGGCGCCCCCGAAACATTTTCGAGGTAAGTCAAAGCAAGTCCCGTCCGTTGCACCCACATCTCATCGCCGGTTACGGAGGTGAGATTTCCCCCGACCGCGGCTCCGTAGTCCGTTGCGCCGCCGAGCGGCCCTGCGTAAACGCCGCCGCCGGATCCGTTTGGTGTGTAGAGATACGGCTGGTTGGAAGTGTTGATGACGACCCATTCGTCCAGTCCGTTTGTAGGAGCGAAGTTCCCGCGCGCGATATAACGAATGGCCCCGCCACCGAGCGCAGTGAAGGAATTCGTCCCGCCATTAAATGCGAGCAGTTCGCCGGTTCCGCCCGCGGAATTGCTTACCATGACGAAGTCGCGCGTGGACGTGCTCAGGAATTTTCCCGCCGAGATGTCGCTAATTCCCGAACCGAACGGCCCGGACGTAATCTGGGTGCTGAAGTTGTAGTAATACAGCCCGCCGCTCGCGACGTAGCAAAGCTCCTGCTGCCCATCGCCAGTCACGTCCGCTCCGATGACTTTTGTCACATTTACGCCGGTCACGAGCGGCGCGCTTGTATTGATGCCGTTCGAGAGCATCACCTCACCGCCATTGATCCAAGCCACGCCCCAACTGCCTGCCGCGATATCGTGCCGCGAGGACTCATAGATCGTCGTCGCGTGCGAAGACACAGCGAGAAGTCCGAGGCAGAAGAGTCGTGGGAGTTGCTTCATAAGTGAGTATGCAAAGACTGTGTCCACAATGACGCAGAGCGCAAGTCTCCTCCGGCGGTGTCCGCTTTCATCACGCTGGACGGCAAAAAAGGCGTCATCAATTCTGGCAATCTACGCAGCATTACCGCTACAAGCATCCACCATGATGAACCGTCGCTCCTTTCTCACCCATTCCGCAATCGCCGCCAGCACATTGGCAATCGCGCCACACATCATTGCCCAGGATAAATCCGGCAGGAAACTCCGGACTGTGCTGATCGGTTGCGGGTGGTGGGGAAACAATATCCTGCGGGAAGCGATGGCGAGCGGAGAGTGCAGTATTGTCGCGTTGTGCGATGTGGATGAACGTCAACTCGACGCCACACAGGAGAACGTGACAGCGGGAACGGGGGACAAACCCAAGCGATATCGTGACTATCGCGAGCTTCTGGAGAAGGAGAAACCGGATATCGCGATCATCGGCACGCCGGATCACTGGCATGCGTTGCCGATGATTGCGGCAGTGAAAGCCGGTGCGCACGTTTATGTGGAGAAGCCAATTTCCCACACGGTCCTCGAAGGCAAGGCGATGGTCGCCGCCGCGCGTTCCACGGGTCGCGTCGTCCAAGTTGGCACACATCGACGTGTCTCGCCGCACAACGTAAGCGGGCGGGAATTCATCCGCAGCGGAAAGCTCGGCGAGCTCGGCATGGTGCGCTGTTTCGTCCACTACGGTGGTGGCGCTGAGAAGCCGCTGCCGACCGTGGACGTGCCCAAGGAACTCGATTGGGAAATGTGGTGCGGCCCGGCTCCGCTGCGTCCTTACAACGGCGGAGACCCGCGCAAGAAGGACCAGGCATGGCGCGGTGCGATTCATCCGCGAGGGTTCCGCAGTTACCTCGATTACGCAAATGGTCAGCTCGGCGATTGGGGCATTCACTGGCTCGATCAGGTGCTTTGGATTACCGGAGAGAGCGCGCCTTCCACCATTTTCAGCAGCGGCGGACGCCCCATTGCCGGCAAGCCTGTCCTCACTGCAAACGAGCAGACCAGCGATGCGCCGGATCATCAGCTTGCGACCTTCAAATTCGACAAGTTCGACGTTCAGTGGGAGCACCGTAAGTTTTCCGGCAACCCGACCGATAAAGGCGAAAATGTCGGCTGCTATTTCTATGGAACAAAGGGCGTCTTTCACATGGGCTGGCAGAAGGGCTGGACGTTTTATCCATCGAATGACAAAGACCCCGTCATCCACGAAGACGCGAAACTCAACGCGCCCGACGAACAGAACATCAAGGAGCTGTGGGCTGATTTCCTCGGAGCAATCAAGACAGGTGCCAAGCCCATCGCCGACATTGGCGAAATCGCCCTTGCGACGAATATGGCGCTGCTCGGGATGGCCAGCATGAGGCTCGGACGAAGCATCCACTGGGATGCCGACAAGTGGGAATGCGTCGGCGATGCCGAGGCCGGCAAACTCCTCCGTCGCGATTACCGGAAGGGCTGGGAGTATCCCGTTTAAAGATTATGTCGAGACTCACCAATAAAACCGCCGTCGTCACCGGGGCAGGCTCCGGCATCGGCCGCGCCATCGCCGAACGTCTTGCTGCGGAAGGCGCGCATGTTTTCGCGATAGAACTTAGCGCCGATCGCGCCGCAGAAACACTTGCCTCCATTACTGCTGCCAGCGGAAAATGCACTGTCCTTCCCGCAGATGTCTCGGACACAGAGGCAATGCGTGCAGCGTTCTCCGCTGTGCCGAAGCTCGACATCCTCGTGAACAACGCAGGGATCGCGCACATTGGAAATGTGCTCGGCACGAAGCCGGAGGACCTCGACCGACTCTACTCCGTGAATGTGCGCGGCGTTTATCACGGACTGCATTTCGGCGTGGAGAAAATGAGTGCTGGTGGTGCTATCGTGAATCTCTGCTCCGTGACTGCAAAGCTTGGCATCTCCGACCGCTTTGCCTACTCGATGACCAAAGGCGCGGTCTTCAGCATGACGATGAGCGTCGCGCGTGATTTCGTGGACAAGGGCATCCGCTGCAATTGTGTCTGCCCCGCACGCATTCATACGCCGTTTGTGGATGGTTATCTCGATAAGAACTACCCCGACACAAAAGCCGAAATGTTCGCAAAGCTCTCCGTCTGGCAGCCCATCGGACGAATGGGCACGCCCGCCGAAGTTGCATCACTTGTCGCGTTTTTAGTCTCGGACGAAGCCGCATTTATCACCGGCAGTTCCTACGATATCGACGGCGGCGTGACGCTGCTTCGATAGCGCTGAAACGCGTGGGTACTACGGCTCAATGATTTCGGTTTTTGGGAGCGCGACTTTTAGCGCCGCGACAGTTTCTTTCGACAGGCCGGTGCAGCCTGTGAGATAGACTCTTGCCAATTTCGGCAGCTTTTTCAGCGAGTCCACATTGGTGAGTTCGGCGCATCCTTCGAGGTAAATCCACTCAAGCGCCGGGAGAGACTTGAGCGCATCGATATTTGTCAGCCCGTTGTGCCCGGTGAGGGACAGCCTTCGCAGTAATCTGAGATCCTTGAGGCCGTCCAGATCCTTGAGGCCCGTTCCGTCTTTGAGGAAGAGCCATTTCAGCCGGGACAGCCCGTTGAGCGCGGAAAAATCGCGCAAGGTGGCAGCACTCTGTATCCGGAGTTCACTGGGATTGAGCCGGTGAACCAACTGCCGGTTTTTCTCGAGAGATTCGCCTGTCGGGATCGCCACAACGGTCACACCATCCAGCCACGTTTCTTTGTGGAGTGCCGCCCGCCAGTCTTTGCGAATCGCCGCGATAGGATCGGTGTAATTCACACGCCAGCCGAGCACGGCGGCTTCTTTCAGCGCGGATCGGAAATCGTATGCAGTCCAACCACCGTATGCCAGCAACGTTGCGATAAAGACGATGACCCAACGATGAAAGTGCCATCTACGGCGCGGCAGCGGTGAGTCTGAGAACATGAAGTTCAGACTATCAGATCGCGCGATGAGGGCAAGAGGCGGGCAGACGCGGCCTCGCTCGCGGCAGGCTGTGGTTGCCTTCAAATCCGCGTGCTTCTATGCCCAATCGAGGATCACTTTTCCCGCGAGGCCGGTCTTCATGGCATCGAAGCCTTTCTCAAATTCCGAATAGTGGAAACGGTGGGTGATCACGGGGGTGATATCGAGACCGCTCTGGACCATGACGGTCATCTTGTACCACGTCTCATACATCTCGCGGCCGTAAATGCCTTTGATGGTGAGCATGTTGAAAACCACCTTGTTCCAGTCGATGGCGATCTCCTCGCTGGGGATGCCGAGCATGGCGATTTTTCCGCCGTGGCACATGTTGTCGATCATGTCCCGAAAAGCGGACGGGCTGCCGCTCATTTCCAGGCCGACATCGAAGCCTTCGTGCATTCCGAGGCGGGCCTGCACCTCGCTGAGTTTCTCGCGGGCGACGTTGACGGTAACGTTTGCACCCATGCGTTTGGCGAGCTCGAGGCGATGGTCGTTGATGTCTGTGACGACGACAAATCTCGCTCCTGCGTGCCGGACGATTGCGGCGGCCATGCACCCGATGGGGCCGGCACCGGTGATGAGGACGTCTTCACCGAGGACGCTAAATGTGAGCGCGGTGTGCATCGCATTCCCGAACGGATCGAAGATGGAAGCCACCTCGGGATTTACGCCGGGCTGATGGTGCCAGACGTTCGTCATTGGAACGCTGATGAACTCCGCAAATGCGCCGGGCCGGTTCACGCCGATGCCTTTGGTATCCGCGCAAAGGTGGCGGCGGCCGGCGAGGCAGTTGCGGCATCGTCCGCAGACTACGTGTCCCTCGGCGCTGACGACGTCGCCGAGACGAAAGTCGTTCACGTTGCTGCCGACCTGGATGACTTCGCCGACGAATTCGTGGCCGACGACCATCGGCACGGGGATGGTTTTACTCGCCCACGCGTCCCATTTGTAAATGTGGAGGTCGGTGCCGCAGATGCCGGTTTTGTGCACGCGAATGAGCACGTCATTGATGCCGCAGACGGGTTCGGGAACGTCCTGGAGCCAGAGTCCGGGTTCGGATTTCGCTTTGACGAGAGCTTTCATGATGTCGGATGGATATCCGGTAAATAGGAATCGTGTCCAGCTTTATGTCCTGAATACTCGACATGGAGGGCGGCTGAAGGCAGAGGCAGTGCGTGCTTATTGCCACGCTGTTTTTCGTCGCATCCTGGACTGCGGCTGCATCGCTCGCATCCCGACTCAGGGTGGCGCGTGATTTGGTCGAGATCCTGGCGCTCGGAATGGCCGGGGCACTGGTGCTGGTGTGCTGGCTGCCGTTTCTCGGGGGGCTGTTGCTGGG
>JANMGP010000353.1:0-127378 GCA_031374705.1 Verrucomicrobiaceae bacterium
TCCGCATCCTCCTCGTCTCCGCGAAAAAGGACCACGGCCCCGGCGAGCACGACTACCCGCTTTTCCAGAAACGCTGGAGCACGCTGCTCGGTCTTGCGAATGGCGTGGAAGTCGCCACAGCACAAGACTGGCCGACCGTTGAGCAACTCGCGAAAACGGATGTCGCCGTCTTTTACTCCAACAACCCCGCATGGAACCCCGACCGCAAAGCCGAACTCGACACATTCCTCCAGCGCGGCGGCGGCGCGGTGTTCATCCACTGGGCCATCGAAGGACGGGAGTTCGCGCCCGAACTCGCCGACTGCATCGGTCTCGCATCAAACTCGAAGGCGTTGAAATACAGGCACGGCGCGCTGACAATGAACTTCCCGAACGCGGAACATCCCATCACGCGCGGATTCAAAGCGACGGACTTTATCGACGAAACCTACTGGCAGGCCGTCGGCGACCCGAAGCGCATCACGCTACTCGGCGACGTCGTGGAAGACGGCGAACCCCGCCCGCAACTCTGGGCTCGTGAGCATGGAAAAGGCCGCGTCTTCGTTTCGATTCCAGGCCACTACACATGGACATTCGACGACCCGCTCCACCGCCTGCTCCTGCTCCGCGGCATCTGCTGGTCTGCAAAGCAACCTATCGACCGCCTCAGCGAACTCGCGACGATCGGAGCGCGGATGGAGTGGTGATCCTGAATAGAGCTGTTGAGATCAACTAAAGGCGCTAAAAACACGCTAAATTAAACCTTTAAAAAAATTCGCACGCTCATCTGCCCGGGGAATCATCCGTTCCTTACATGCGTCTGTTTTTTCGCGAGCTTTCGCGATTTTAGCTGATCTCAACCGCTGTTTTTACCCAATGCTCTCATCCGACTATTCGAAATGAAAACGCTTCTCTCCGCCGCGCTCGCAATTCTCCTCCTCACTTTCACAGCCGCAGGGGCCGGACGGGATTCGCTCTGGAAGGCTGTAGATGCGGCTGAGAAAAAGATGCTCCCGCGCACAGCCATCGAAAAACTTCGCGTGATTTCCGCGCAGGCGATTGCGGAGAAAGCGTGGCCGGAAGCGGTGCGGGCGATCTCACGGCGGATTGTTTTTGAGGCGCGCGCAGAACCCAATGGGCGGGAAATGAAGGTCCGAATGATGGAAGCCGAAATGAAGACGGCTGCGCCGGAAATGCAGGCGATGTTCGAGTTGATTCTGGCGACCTGGTATTGGGACTACTACCGCGACCGCGACCGTGGTCTCGAGAATCGGAGTCTTGTCACTCATCCGCCGGAAGCGAACAACTCAGATGGCGCCCGCGATTTTACGACATGGGACTCAGCCCGTATTCTTAAGGAGGTCGAAACACACTTTGAGAAAGCGCTTACCTCCGGAGAGTCGCTAGGAAAAGTTCCGATTACCAACTTCAACGGATTGCTTCGCAAAGGCACCGTCCCAGACGCTTGGAGACCGACGCTCTTCGACTTTGTCGCGCACTCAGCGGTCGCATTCTGTGTCTCGGGAAACTTCTATCTCGACAAGGATGGCGATGAGCCCGCGTTGTCCGCAGACGGCCCGATATTCGCTCCAAACGATGAGTTTCTCCGGTGGGAATTCAAGGGCACGGACCCAAACGCAAAGGCAGTGCGAATGCTCCAGCGCCTGATGCGTTTTCACGCGGGAGATTCAGATCGTTCGGCATTCCTTCACTGCGATCTGGAAAGGCTCCGATTTGGAATCAACTTCGCCGTCGGAGAAAAGACATTGGACCGATACCGCGACGCGTTGAAACGCTTTTGCGAGACCGAAGCGGCACACGAAATCTCCGCATCGGCACGGACGATGTGGGCGAAATCGGTCCTTGAGGAATCGCCCGCCGAGGCTCGTGAAATTGCAAAGGCCGGATTTGCCGCGTTTCCGAAAAGCATCGGCGGACGGGAGTGTCGGGACATTGTCGCGGAGGTCGAGGCTCCCGACATTCAGACCGAGACCGAGCGCGTTTGGAATGCGCCGTGGCCCGTGATTCACGCGGAGCATCGCAACACGCCCGCCATCTATTTCCGCCTCATCCCGCTGGAATGGTCGCGCGATATGCATGTCGGGAACGACGAATTCTCTTTGAGGCGGATGCTTGCTGCGAAGCCCGCGAGAGCTTGGAAAGCTGACCTGCCGGCAACGCCGGATTTTCAGTCGCGGGATACTGACATTCCTGTCCCTCAGGATGTGAAACCAGGATTCTACCGACTGCTCACGAGCCTAAAGCAGGACTTCTCCGCGAAGGACGCTCACGTAGGTGGCGACAATATCTGGGTGAGCAACATCGCCCTGCTCACCCGCGGCGGCCCGGGAACCCGAAGCGTAAGCGGTCTCGTTCTCGACGCCCGCAGCGGAAACCCCATCAAAGGCGCGACTGTTCAGTTTTGGCGCACCGACACGCTCCAGAAGGAACCTGTGAAATCGTCCACGACCGACGCGGACGGGAAGTTTTCATTCAGCGAACTCCCGAACGGAAGCGGGAGCATTCTTGCAATGAGCGGCGAACATGGAGTGGCTTCGGCGTCTGGCGGCGTGAATGAAGGCAACAGCGAAGAAAGCGCCGGGCAGGAGACAATTTTCTTCACCGACCGTTCGCTGTATCGGCCCGGACAAACGATTCAGTTCAAGGGAATCTGTCTGTCGTCGGATAAGCAGACCAACGACTACAAGGTGCTCGGTGGACAGGACGTGGAGGTCGCGCTCGTAGATGCGAACCAGCGCGAAGTCGCAAAGTCTGCGCACCGGACGAATGACTATGGTTCGTTCAGCGGGAGTTTTCCTGCGCCGCAAACGGGACTGACCGGTGAGATGAACATCATTGTTCGCGCTGGTCCGAGCGGACGCACGACCGTACGCGTCGAGGAATACAAACGTCCGAAATTCCGCATCGAACTCGCTGCGCCGAACGACTCGCCCAAACTCGGTGAACGCGTAACCATCACGGGAAAGGCGGTCGCATTCTCGGGCTCTGCGATGAGTGGATGTTCCGTGAAATGGCGGGTGTCGCGTTCGACGGGATTCGGTTTTTCACCCAGAAATATAGCGCGCGGCGTTCTTGAGACAAAGGCGGACGGCAGCTTCAGCATGGAATTCAAAGCGGACCAGGATTCGGTTTTTCTCGGAGGAGCCGACACGCTGTTCACATTTCAAATCGAAGTGGACGTGACCGATACGACTGGCGAGACGCGTTCCGAATCGCGTTCGATCCGTATTGGAAACCTAGGGTTGGAGGCGGAGATTTCGACGGACGAGTGGCTCCCGTCTGGAAATCCCGTAAGGCTGAAAATCCAAACAAAGACGCTTAACGACGAGGGACACGCGGCAGAAGGGAAGCTCCGAATTTTTAGGTTGAAGCAGCCGGAAACCGTGGTGCGTCGCCGATTGCCGGACGATTACCAATCCAGAGCGGACGACCTATCGACTTGGGATGCGGAAGAGCAACTGTTCACTGAAGTTGCATTCGCGACCGATCGTTCCGGCAAGGGCAGCGTGCCCATCGCACTCGAGGCGGGGCCTTACCGCGCGGTGCTGGAGACCAAGGATGCGGCTGGAAAACCGGTCACTGCGCAGACTTCGCTCAATGTGCTCAACATGGATGGAAAGCCTCTCGTAGCACGAATTCCCGATATTCTCGTCGCTCCGAAATGGGAGGCGGAACCGGGCACGGAGTTCACAGCGGTTTGGGCATCGGGCTACAAAGACGCACGGGCATTCATCGAACTCGAGCATCGGGGAAAGATGATTCAGGCATATTGGACGGATGCTCCACAGCATCAGGTGAAACTCGCGGTAACTGAGGCGATGCGCGGAGGCTTCACGCTGTTTGTAACGATGGTTCACGAGAACCGCGCTTCGACTTGGAAACGCTCTGTCGAAGTCCCCTGGAGCAATAAGCGACTCACGGTGAAATGGGAGCGGTTCACGTCGAAACTGGAGACCGCCGCGAAAACCACATGGACCGCCGTTATCATCGGCCCCGATGCAAAAATGGCGGCAGCAGAGATGGTCGCAACGCTCTATGACCGGTCCCTCGATGAGTTTCTCCCACACCCTTGGAAGTCGGAGTTCGGAGTTTTCCACCATAACTCGGTCAGTAACGAACTGGATCTGGCAAACGGTTTGGCCAGAGGTTTGTATGTGTATTTCCATCAATTCGATTACGCACGACCTTGGACGACAGTGACCTTCCGTGATTTTCGTGACCGGCTCATCGACGACGATTGGAGACAGAAGTATTTTGCGCCGATAAGCCTCGCCGAAAGCGCGGACGCTTCCGAGGCCCCGCAGATTCCTCAGAGCTTTGGAGGTGCGCCCGCGCCGAGCATTCGCGGGAGCTTCCCAATGACACCGACGACTCCCGAGCCTGCGGCGGGGTTCGACGATTCGACAGTGAAATCAAAACGCGCCCCGGACTTTTCCAAAGTGTCCGCCCGCAAAAACCTGGCGGAGACTGCGTTCTTTTTTCCGCATCTCATCACGCGCGACGATGGTTCGGTGGCGATGGAATTTACGACGCCCGAGGCGCTGACGACGTGGCGGTTCGTGGGGTTTGCCCATGACCGCAATTTGCGCAGTGGTTTCATCGAGGACACGGCGGTAACCTCGCAAGAACTCATGGTGCAGCCAAATCCGCCGCGGTTTTTGCGGGAAGGAGATGCGCTTGAGTTCACGGTGAAAGTCGCGAATCAATCGCCGACCCGCCAGACGGGAAAAGTGCGACTGACCTTTGCCGATGCGGCCACCGACAAATCCGCAGACGACCGACTCGCGAATACGATCCCCGAGCAGGACTTCGATCTGCCGGCAAATCAATCGCGCAGTTTTTCGTGGAAGCTCAAAGTGCCCGACGGCGCGGAACCGCTGAAGTTCAAGGCGCTCGCGGCAACGGATCGCATGTCCGACGGCGAGGAAGGCCTGCTGCCGGTGCTTTCCCGACGCACTCTGGTGACGGAGTCGCTTCCCATGTCTTTGCGTGGCGCGCAGACGAAGACGTTTGATTTTACGCGACTGGCGGATTCCGCGAAGAGCGGCACGATTCAGTCGCAAAGCCTCACTGTGCAAATGGTATCGAACCCCGCGTGGTACGCAGTGATGGCGCTGCCATATCTCATCGAGTTTCCGCACGAGTGCAGCGAGCAGACGTTCAACCGCTATTATGCAAATGTGCTCGCCGAGCACATCGCGAACTCCGACCCGAAGATTCGCACGGTATTCGACCAATGGAAAGCGACGCCGGCTCTGGCGAGTCCGTTGGAGAAAAATGCCGAACTCGCAGCGATCACACTCGAAGAAACTCCGTGGGTTCGCGATGCAAACGCGCAGGGCGAATCGCGGAGGAATGTCGGCATTCTTTTTGATGAAAACCGCCTTGCTGCCGAGAAAACGCGGGTGTTTGAAAAACTCGCCGAGGCGCAAAACGCCGACGGAGCATGGTCATGGTTCCCCGGCGGGCCGCCGAGCGACGCAATCACGCTTTACATCATGACCGGCCTCGGACGACTGCGGCACATGGGCATCGAGCCCGACTCCGCGCCGGCAGAAAAAGGACTGAAGCGACTCGACGGCTGGATCGAAAAACTGCACCGCGATATCCTCAAGGACGGCAAGTCGAAGGAGAATCATCTCACCACGGAAATCGCCGCGTATCTTTACGCACGGAGCTTTTTCGTGAACGGCAACCCGATCCCGCCTGAGTCCCGGCGAGCAGTAAACTACTTCCTCGCACAAGCCCGCGAGCATTGGCCAAAGCTCGGCAACCGCCAGTCGGAGGCGCACGCCGCGATTGCTCTTCATCGCTTGGGGGACAAAGCCGCAGCGGCGGAAATCGTGAAGTCACTTCGCGAGCGGGCGACGACAACCGAGGAAATGGGAATGTTCTGGCGCGAGGCGGAGCAGCCGTGGTCGTGGTGGCGCGCACCCATCGAGACACATGCGATGATGATCGAGGTTTTCGACGAAGTCGCCGGCGATGCCCGTGCTGTCGAAGACGCGAAAGCCTGGCTGCTAAAGCAAAAGCAGACGCAAGACTGGAAGACGACCAAGGCGACGGCAGATGCAATTTACGCGCTGTTGCGGCGCGGAACGAACATCCTCGCATCGGACGCCAACGTGGAAACGAAACTCGGTGACATGGTGCTCAAGCCCGAAAAACTGGAAGCCGGAACCGGCTTCTACGAGCACAAATTTGTGCGCGCGGAAGTAAAGCCCGAGCTTGCGCGAATCACGCTCACCAAGAGCGATGGAGGCATTTCGTGGGGCAGCGCGCACTGGCACTACCTCGAAGACATCGCAGACGTGACTGCCGCGGACTCCGGCGCGCTCAAAGTGGACAAGCAGCTTTTCACCCGGCAGGATTCGCCCAAAGGGCGGGTGCTCGTTCCGGTGAATGGGCGCGTGAAAGTGGGCGACGAACTCGTGGTCCGCATCATTCTGCGAGTGGACCGTGATTTGGAATTTGTCCACCTCAAGGACCATCGAGGCAGCGGCACCGAGCCGATCAGTGTGCTCAGCGGCTATCGCTGGCAGGGCCGCCTCGGTTTTTACGAGACGACCCGCGATGCAGCGACGCACTGGTATTTCGACCGCCTCCCGAAAGGTGAACACGTTCTGGAGTCATCGGTCCGCATCGTCCATCGTGGACGCTACCAAGCCGGGTTCGCCACCATTCGGTGCATGTATGCGCCGGAGTTCAGCGCACATTCCGGAAGCGCGTGGGTGGAGGCGGAGTAACAGCCGAAGAATCAGCGCTCAACTACTGCGGTTCGCGTCGCTCAAAAAGGGTTACGCGGTAGTAACAAGGAGGGGTTTGTCAGAAATTACGGGCAATGTAGTATGGCATGCCGATGAGCGCGCCTTCGAGGCCCGCGTTGTCGGCGAGCTGGCGAAGTGGGGCTTCGATTGCGCTGGCGGACCAACTCTTGCGTTGCTTCAAAGGTATAATTCGTAGCCCGACATTCGGGGCTATTTCGTATCAAGACGCTGCTCGAACTCTTCCAAGGTCAGCCAGTTCGCCGGGGCTTTGTCGGCCAAGCGCTCAGCGACTTGGGCCTGATCATCAGGGTCGGCGGCATGGCGGAGGTGGAAGAGGAATGCGGATATTTCCGTTTGTTGTGACGGAGCAAGGGAGGCAATCGTGGTTTTGATTTCTTCGACGCGCATGTCGGAGGCCTGTGATTTGTGTAAAGCGTGTGATACGGCAATGGGTTTGCGTAAAGGTTTACGTAAATTTCTTTACGCAAAAAGGTTTGTGAGTGGTTTACTTTCCACAACCAAAATGAAGCCATTCGAACTACAGACGCTTCCGATTCAAGAAATCCAATGGGAGCCGCTCATCCCCTTGATTGGCGAAGCGAACCGTGCGCTGGCCCGATACGATGGTGCGCTTTACGGAGTGCCGAATCCAGAGGTCATGCTCTCGCCGTTGACGACACAGGAAGCTGTGCTTTCGTCCAAAATCGAAGGCACTGTCGCGACGCTGAGCGATGTGTTGAAATTCGACGCTGGCGAGCGTGTGACCGAGGAATCCCGGCAACTCGATATTTTCGAGATCGTTAATTACCGTAAAGCCCTCAAAGAAGCAGAGCAGTCACTCCGCGATAAACCGTTCCATTTGAACACCCTACTCACATTACACGCGACCTTGTTGGACAGTGTGCGTGGGGCAAATATGAACCGAGGCCGGTTTCGCACCACGCAAAACTGGATTGGGCGACCGGGCTGCACGATGGCGCAGGCCGAATTCGTTCCGCCAACACCCGAAACTATCCCTCACGCCATCGGCGAATGGGAAAAGTTCTATCACTCCGACACGCCCGATGCGCTCGCACAACTCGCCGTCATCCACGCGCAGTTCGAAATCATCCACCCGTTCAACGATGGGAATGGCCGTCTCGGACGGATGCTCATCCCGCTATTTCTCTACGAAAAGAAAGTGCTGCAACGCCCCATGTTTTATTTGTCCGCGTTTCTGGAGGAAAATCGGGAAGAATACGTAGCCCGGCTACGTCCGCTTGGAAAAGAACCGGGTGCATGGAATCAGTGGATCGCGTTTTTCCTTCAGGCACTCTCCGCACAAGCCATTGCCAATATTGCAAAAGCGCGAGCCATCATGGACCTCTACGAAAGACTGAAAGCGCAAATTTTAGGGCTCACACACTCTCAATTCGCAGTCCCGATGCTCGACGCAATCTTCGAGCAACCAATCTTCCAAAGCACATCGCTAGAAAAACGCGCTGGAATGCCGAGTAAGCCAATGATCATGAACATGCTCGGAAAACTAAAACAGGCAGGGATCCTAAAAGTGCAACGTGAGGGCCGAGGCCGCACCGCGCAAGTGCTTGTCCTTCATTCGCTCGTGAACCTTTGCGAAGGACGGGATGTTATTTAGGGAAGTTTACCTCGATGGCGGGGAAATCAAAGGAATCTGAATTGAATCTCAATTTGGACGGAGTCTTTATTTAGAGAAATCGCGAGATTCCATACTGAAAGAGCATTCCCAAACAACAAAACCGCCGCGCCCCTTTCGGAACGCGGCGGTTTGTGAATGTGGCTAGCTCTTTAACGAGCGGGAGTTTTTAGAACTCGCCGCCGCCGTGACCGTGGTGGTCGTGGCCGCCGCCGCCTGCGGGTGCTTTCTTCTCCGGGAGCTCGGTGATGAGGCACTCGGTGGTGAGGAGCAATCCGCTGATGGATGCTGCGTTTTGCAGCGCGCTGCGGGTGACCTTTGTCGGGTCAACGACGCCGGCTTTGACGAGGTCAACCCATTCGCCGGTGGCGATGTTCAGACCTTCGTTGCCTTTGCGGCGCTTGGCTTCCGCGACGATGAGCGCTCCTTCGAGGCCCGCGTTGTCGGCGAGCTGGCGGAGTGGCGCTTCGATTGCGCGGCGGACGATCTCGGCTCCGACTTTTTCGTCGCCAGTGAGTCCGAGCGTGTCGAGGACCTTCTGCGCGCGGATGAGTGCGACGCCGCCCCCGGGGACGATGCCTTCCTCGACGGCTGCACGGGTTGCGTGCAGGGCGTCTTCAACGCGTGCTTTCTTTTCCTTCATCTCGGTCTCGGTGGCTGCACCGACGTTGATGACTGCGACGCCGCCTGCGAGCTTGGCGAGGCGCTCCTGGAGCTTCTCGCGGTCGTAATCGCTGGTGGTTTCTTCGATCTGGCGCCGGATTTGGTTCACGCGGCCTGCGATGTCGGACGGTTTGCCCGAGCCTTCGACGATGGTCGTGTTTTCCTTATCGATGCTGATGCGCTTGGCCTTGCCGAGGTCTTCGAGGCCGAGGTTTTCGAGCTTGAGGCCGAGGTCTTCGGTGATGAGGCGTCCACCGGTGAGGATGGCGATGTCTTCCATCATGGCTTTGCGGCGGTCGCCGAAGCCAGGTGCCTTGACGGCTGCGATGTTGAGCGTGCCGCGGAGCTTGTTCACGACGAGTGTCGCGAGGGCTTCACCTTCGACGTCTTCGGCGATGATGAGGAGCGGCTTGCCGGTCTTGGCGACCTTCTCGAGGATCGGCAGGATGTCTTTGAGCGAGCTGATCTTCTTTTCGAAGATGAGCAGGTAGGCGGCTTCGAGGTTCGCTTCCATCGTCTCTGCGTTGGTGACGAAGTAAGGCGAGATGTAGCCCTTGTCGAACTGCATACCCTCGACGACGTCGAGCGTGGTCTCGATGGACTTCGCTTCTTCGACGGTGATGGTGCCGTCCTTGCCGACTTTATCCATCGCGTCAGCGATGATGTTGCCGATTGCTGCGTCCCAGTTTGCGGAGACGGTGGCGACCTGCGCGATTTCCGTGCGGTCTTTCACCTTCTTGCTGATCTTGGCGAGTTCCTTCGAAAGCGCTTCTGCTGCTTTCTGGATGCCGCGCTGGAGCGACGTTGGGTTTGCACCCGCTGTCACGTTGCGCAGACCTTCGCGGTAGATTGCTTCCGCGAGGACGGTGGCCGTCGTGGTGCCGTCACCAGCGATGTCGCTGGTCTTGCTCGCGACTTCGCGAACGAGTTGGGCACCCATGTTCTCGTAAGGGCATTCGAGTTCGATTTCCTTCGCGACCGTGACACCGTCTTTGGTGATGGTCGGGGATCCGAATTTTTTGTCGAGGATGACGTTGCGACCGGATGGTCCGAGCGTGGCTTTCACCGCGCGGGCGAGTTTTTCTACGCCGCGGAGGAGTGCCTGCCGCGCTGTTTCGTCGAATTGGAGTTGTTTAGCTGCCATGGTAGTTGTGTTTGTTTATTGAGTTGGTTGTTGTTTTAGCCGACGATGCCGAGGATGTCGTCCTCACGCATGATGAGGTAGCTCTCGCCGTCGATTTTGATTTCTGTTCCGCCGTATTTGCTGATGAGGACCTTGTCGCCAGCCTTCACGGTGAATGGGATGAGCTTCCCGTCTTCATCGCGCTTGCCGGTGCCGAGGGCCACGACTTTGCCTTCCTGCGGTTTCTCTTTTGCGGTGTCAGGAATGATGATGCCGCCTTTTTTTGTTTCTGCTTCCTCGATGTGTTGAACGAGGACACGGTCCCCGAGAGGACGAACGTTTACTTTTGCCATATTATTGGTTGTTTATGTTGTTTGTTTTTTGGTGAAAATCGCCGCGTCCGTCGCCCGGTGACAGTGGTCCCCGGGTGTCGGAAGCGGCGAAGGTGATTATCAACCCTCCGCCTTGGCGGAAGCTTTGCCTTTAGTTTTCGGCTCGGCGATTTCGCCGGCGACCGCGGCTTCTTCGACGATGCCGGCCATTTCGGCGATTGGGAATACTGCGGTGGCCTGGCCGTCCGCGTTATGCAGGACGACCACGCCATCGCGAACGAGGCCGATGGTGGACGCCTGCACGCGAATTGCGCGACCGTTTTTCTGATATACGAGGTAGGTTTTCATGGGTTGAAAAAGTGTGGTTAAAACTTGGCGATTTTGGAGGTTTCGAGGCGGGTCTTCAGCACACGAAAATCGGCCTTTGATGGGGATGAATACACAATGAGTGTTTCGAGGTGATTGAATTTCGGGAGCAACTGGCTGCCGTCTTCGGTCCGTAGTTGAAGAGTCGTAGTCTGCTTTGTCACAAATGTCCCGTCAGGCATCCACTTCCCAAACTTTTCACCGCAACTCACGAGCCGTTTAGGGGTAATCAGCCGCTTGGAATCAGCCGAGTCCACAAAAGGGAGATTCTTCTCTGCGAATCGCGCTCCGTCGAAAGTATAAATGCTGAATCTCGGAGTTGCGCTAGTAGGTGCTGATGCGAGCGCAAAAGTACGGCTGTCTGGTGCCCAATGCACCGTAGCCTGCAAATTAGAGACCTCGATGTTCGGTTGAGTGGTTCTCAATTCCGATTCGCCGAAAAACTTCACTTCCGCTCCGCGAGCGCTACGCACGACGACGATTTTGTGCTTTCCATCCGGTGAAACATATCGGCCATCAGGACCGTAATTTTCCTCATCAGCGTGCACCGAACCAGCGACCACAGCCAAGGCAATGGTGGTGCAGGAAAGAGCAAGTGTGAGGATTTGTTTCATCGAAAAATTAAAAATTAAGCTGTGGCGCGGAAGCCGGTGACGGGCTCCACGCGGCCATCCATCGCTACGGAGAAACCGCGCAGGCGCACTCCGTCGGTGAGCTTTGCGGGCGGTTCGATGCGCACGTCGTAGTGGCTCTCGGATGGCTGCACGCCTTTGAGGAAAACGACGCTCGCAATCGAGTGGTCCGTCGCCAGTCCGCGGCGTTCGAGTTCGCCCTGCGCCGCTTGCGTGGCTCCGACGAGATTGATGGTGCGTTCAGTCTGAGAGATATTTGCCATGCGGGAAGCCGGTGCGCTCGCGTTCGAGATGTTGGGCATCGCCGCCGCGAGGCAGCCGATAGCGAGTGTGAGTTTGCGTTTCATGGTCAGTTGGTGGAAAAAAGTGCCGTGGAAGCCGACCGTGGGGTCAAGCCAGCGGCGATAAAGGTGTTCAAAATCGCGCAGTCGCAATAAGCGGCAGATGAAAGATGGCTCTTTTTGCTCATTCGGCTGCGTGCGGGCTGTATAAATATACCCAAACTCGCAATACCGAGCTCGGTATTGCCTCTCCGGACATCCAAACTCGTAATCCCGAGCTCGGTATTGCCTCTCCGGACATCCAAACTCGTAATCCCGAGCTCGGCATTGCCTCTCCGGACGTCCAAACTCGTAATCCCGAGCTCGGCATTGCCTCCCCGGACATCCAAACTCGCAATCCCGACTTCAGGAGCAAAACGGCTCAAGCGTTCGCCGTTGTCGAAGAATGATTGGTCAAATCTGTAATCAGTGGGTGTGAGATTCATAGAGTTCATGAGTTCGGCACGGATTGCCAAATCGCTGCGGCACTCTCTCTCAACTGTGCGTCACGCTGTGCATCACGGATTGTCTTTAATGCGTCGTGCGCTGATCTCGCGTCAGACACAGCGTCTTTATACTGTAACCACAAGTGTACTGTTGCCGCTGGAATCTCCACATGGTGCAAAATATACTCAAAGTTGAGCGTCTTTTCGGAGCAACCAAAGGCATCAGCATCAGGTCTTCTGGATTGAACTGGATAACCTCTTGACTCAATGGCTTTTGCAAAATCTGCGATTAGACTATGTATCGCTATTCCGAAGCGTTTCTCAAGATCTGCTGGCGCATCACGAAAACTAAGTCTGCCGATTGAGGGAACAGTTTTTGGTGTTTGAAATCCCGATTTGTGCTCCCAAAGTCCACTTACTTTAAACAGGATATTTCCTAAATCTCGTGCTTTATCAGCGCAATTTCTGACGTCCTGAATTAAAGCATTCACTCCGTCTGCACCGAGGCGGATCGTAATTTCATCAACAGCGGGCTTTGAACATATCGATTTGGCGATTTGGACAAACTGATCGGAAATTCCATCGGAAAGCGCAGTCACAAATTTATCGGAAATCTGACAACAAGAAGCCAAATGCTTCTCAAAATCAGCTTCTAGTTCAGCCAGCGTTGGTTCAGTTTCGCCCATCCCTTCTACTTCTTCTTATCCCCATCCACGACCTCAAACTCCGCGTCCACGACGTCGCCGTCCTTCTTGGCGGCTCCGGCGTTAGCGGCTCCACCTGCGGACTGTGCGAAGTCTTCGGGCGTGGTCTGCTGACCGGCTCCGGCGGCTGCGTTTTTGTAGAGGTCTTCGCTGATTGCCTGGAACTTGTTTTGCAGCTCGGTGTAGGCGGTTTTGATCGCTTCCACGTCGTTGCCTTTCAGCGCCTCTTTTACGTCGGCGATGAGTTTTTCGACTTCCGCTTTCTTGTCGCCGGGGACTTTGTCGCCGAGGTCCTTGAGCTGCTTCTCGCATTGATACGCGAGGTTGTCGGCGTTGTTGCGAATCTCGACGGATTCCTTCGCCTTTTTGTCCTCGTCGGCGTGGAGCTCGGCCTCGCGCTGCATGCGATCGACTTCGTCCTTGCTGAGTCCGGAGCTGCCGGTGATGGAGATTTTCTGCTCCTTGCCGGTGCCGAGATCTTTCGCGGAGACGTGGAGGATTCCGTTGGCATCGATGTCAAAGGTGACTTCGATTTGCGGCGTGCCACGCGGGGCTGGCGGGATGCCGTCGAGCTTGAAGTTGCCGAGTGTCTTGTTGTCTTTCGACATCGGGCGCTCGCCCTGGATGACGACGATTTCCACGCCGGACTGGTTGTCCGAGTAGGTGGAGAAAATCTGCTGCTTCCGCGACGGGATGGTCGTGTTGCGGGTGATCATCGGAGTGGCGACACCGCCTGCGGTCTCGATGGCCAGCGTGAGCGGGGCCACGTCGAGCAGGAGCACGTCCTTCACATCACCCTTGAGCACACCGCCCTGGATGGCCGCGCCGATGGCGACGACTTCGTCCGGGTTGACGCCTTTGTGCGGCTCTTTGCCGATGATGGAGCGTGCGGTCTCGATGACCTTTGGCATGCGGGTCATACCGCCGACGAGCACGAGTTCGTTGATTTCTTTTTCGCTCATGCCGGCGTCTTTCATACAAGCGCGGGTCGGTGCGAGCGTGCGCTCGAAAAGCTTGTCGGTGAGCTGCTCCAGCTTCGAACGGGTGAGCGTTTTCTGGATGTGCTTCGGTCCGGTCTGGTCTGCGGTGATGAACGGCAGATTGATGTCGTATTGCTGCGAGGAGGAGAGCGCGATCTTCGCTTTCTCCGCTTCTTCTTTAATACGCTGAATCGCGTCGGGCTGCTTCGTGAGGTCGAGGCCGGAGTCGGCTTTGAACTCTGCGAGAATCCAGTCCATGAGCGCATTGTCCCAGTCGTCGCCGCCGAGATGCGTGTCGCCGTTGGTGGCCTTCACTTCGAAGACGCCGTCGCCGATTTCCAGCACGGAAATATCGAACGTTCCGCCGCCGAGGTCATACACCGCGATCTTCTCGTCCTTCGCCTTGTCGAGGCCGTAAGCGAGCGATGCCGCCGTGGGCTCGTTAATAATACGGAGCACTTCGAGGCCCGCGATTTTACCCGCGTCCTTCGTAGCCTGACGTTGCGAGTCGTTGAAATAAGCGGGCACCGTGACGATGGCCTGAGTGATGGTTTCGCCGAGCTTTGCTTCCGCGTCGGACTTCATCTTCGCGAGAATCATCGCGCTGATTTCCGGTGGCGAAAACGTCTTCGTCTCACCTGCGACCTGCACCTGGATGTGCGCGTCGCCATTCGCGGCCTTCACCACTTTATAAGGCACGCGCTTCAACTCGTCCTGCACTTCGTCGAACTTGCGTCCCATGAAACGCTTCACCGAGAAAATCGTGTTCGTAGGGTTTGTCACCGCTTGGCGTTTTGCAGCCTGCCCGACGAGACGTTCGCCTGTTTTGCTGAATGCGACAACGCTGGGCGTCGTGCGTGCGCCTTCCGAGTTTTCAAGAACCAGTGGTTCCTGCCCATCCATGACGGACATACAGGAGTTGGTCGTGCCGAGGTCGATACCGAGAATTTTAGCCATAAAGTTGTTTTTTGAGGTGTTAAGAGTAACCACGCCACACCCTGCAATCCCCGAGCCATCAACGTAAGCATTGTTGAAGAACCTTATGTAGAGTATCTTACGAAATATTCGAAGTATTGGCGAGGTGCGCCAAATTAATTATATTGGCACAAAGTGAGACAGACTGGCGCGCCAAAGTGGCGCAGGTGGCGATTTTTATGAAAATGGCACGAATAAGGGTTGTTGTGTGGCTATGAAACAAGGAAACGCAGAGCCCAAACTGAGTGGGCCTTCCGAAATGCAGGCACTCCGGTCAGCGCTCGAGGAGGCCTCGCAAGTCGTGAAGCGTGCCGAAGCGCTTCTCGCAGTCGCTCGTGGCGAAGCGCAGGCGGAGAAGACTCGCGCCGCCCTGTATTTCTCGGAGCTGAGCCGGGAGAGGGCGCGAGCAGACCAGTGGCAGGCGGAGGCAGCAACGGAAGTCGCCCGAGCCCGCCGTGCTACGGAAGGAGGGCTGGCGGTCGCGGCGAATTTCGAAGAGCTCCGGAAGGAAAATGAGCGACTCATGGCCATGCTGGCAGAGTCGGCGGGCGCTCCTGAGCCGCCTTCAAAAGCGCTGAGCGAAGCGAGTCCTCCAAAGAGTAAAAAGCTGCCCAATATTTTCGATCCGAACGAGGCTGATATCGGTGACGTGACGATCGAATACGACGACCCGGAGCAGGCAGAGCGCGATAAGAAAAACAGTGCGTAAGCACGGCGCTTACAGTCCGCTCGTATCCGCTTTCCCGGCCTGCTCTTCCATCCAAGCCCTCGCCCTCTCCCTCTCGAGTTCCTGCCGTTCTCTCACGCCGGCCTGAGCGAGATCCTGATCCATGTAAGATACCTGGATCGTCGGTTTTCCAGGTGCCTGATCGATGGAATCGACCGTGGCCACCAGTTCGGTGGAAATCACCCGGTTGCCCTGCTTGAATGTGATGTCCGTCGGAAACGGAGTGTCAGTTGCGTTCCGGCGGACTTTAATTGTTGTGGTCGGCTTGGGCGGAGGCGGAGTGGCCGGTTTCGCTGCGGCAGGTGAGCCCGGCTTTGGCTGGATCACCGTCGTGGCGGGCTGCTCGACGGGCTCTGGCTTCGGCTGGTATTTTTCCTTCAGCAGCGCGGCCACCAGCATCGCTTCACGCTGTGCCTCGTCGAGCGTCTCGAATGGAGCACTGACACAGATGATCGAAACGATCCGGCCGGTCTTGGGCGTGACATTGACCCGGCATGTCTGGATTGCGCGGAACGGCTTCAATGCAGGCACGATGTAGGAGATGACGTCGCCGCCCGCACCGGTTTGCTTTGCAGTGGGGCCCGGCACAAACACGTCTCCGAGTCGAAATCCGAAGCCGCCTTCGATTTTCTCCTCCACCACACCGCTGGCAATCGTCGTGAGCGAGACGCTGGCGGCCAACATTATCCCGAGCATGCGCAACATGTTCGTCATAGTCCCTCACACCGCTGGATTTGCAATGCCGGGATTGTCCGTTCGTTTTCCGGCGGGGCGCTTCACGCGCGGCCAGGCATCGGCAGCGCACGCCATTCGCCCGGCGCGAGGCCGTCGAGTGCGATATCGCCAAACCGGCTCCGGTGCAGACGCGTCACCGTGCAGCCCTGACTCAAAAACATGCGCTTCACCTGATGGTAGCGGCCCTCAGTGAGCTCCAGCCGGGCTTCCCGCGGGCCGAGAACCTCCACCCGCGATGGCAGGCACGGCTTGTCTTCATCATCGAGCATCAATGTGCCGCTCGCGAAAAGCTCCGCCAAGCCGGGGGGGAAATCGGAATCGACCGTGACTTCGTAAAGCTTCGCCACCTTATGCTTCGGCGACGTCCATCGATGGACCAGGTCGCCGTCATCGGTGATGAGCAGCACTCCGGTCGCATCCTTGTCGAGGCGTCCGATGGTGGTCACCACAGGGTTTCGCTCAAGCCAGCGCGGCGGAAGAAGATCGTAAATCGACGGACCCTCGCCGGGATCATGCGAGCAGACGTGGTCGGCCGGTTTATGCAAAAGCACGAGCAGCCCATCCGGGAACTCCACAGGCTCGCCATCGACCAGCACGGCGGCCGGCGATGCCTTCTCCGATGGCGACGAAAGTACACGCCCGCCCAGGGTCACACGCCCGTCCTTGAGCCACGCCCGTGCCTCGCTGCGGCTGCAGTAGCCGTAGCGAGAGAGCAGCGCATCGAGTCGCACCGGCTTCAAACGCGTTCCTTAAAAGGCTCGAATCCGATCTCGAAAAAGTTCGCCGAATTTTCCATCACGCTCGGCATCGTCCCGAGAAAGCTGTCCCACTCCTGATCATTTACAAACTGGGTGTCCCACGCGATGAACACGGAGTTTGGCACTGGCTGGGAGAGTTCGATGAGCACGCGGATATCCTTTTCCCAATCCTGAATCCGGACATGGCCCAGCGACGCCGGTTTGTGGATGAGCGAACTGTGCGAAAACTGCCCCAGCCACTCGTCGCGCGCATCGGTGGTTTCGAACCGGGCGTGCGCATGCGCCGAGAGATGGGTCTGCGTTTTTGGATCGAAATCCATCAGGTTGTAAAAACGCGTGAGCGTCTGGTGCATGATATTCCAGTCCCCCGCAGTGCGCGCATTGCGCACGCCGAACTTCACACGGTCCGCAGTCCGAACGAGCGTCCCGTTTTCGCCGAAAAAATTCGCCTTCAACTCGAAGTCAAACAAGTCATCAAAGCGGCGGAGCCGGATCTGATCCGGACGCAATGAAAGGCCGGTCTGCTGATTGCAGAGCTGCGCGGAAAACTCATCCAACTGTGCCTTGCCGTAAGGCTGCGGCACAGAGAACGGGACATCAACGTGAATGCCAAAAAGTTCGATTGGTACAATTTCCATATGATCCAATGTACTCCCGAAACCGCCCGGAGAAAAGCCCGATCTCTTGGATGATGGTTTTTCGGATAGGTGGCCGGACTGCCCGTGGATCAATCTGCAACGGCTGATCCATTATCCTCTGGAGGATCCGTCCGATTGGCGTAACAGAGGGAGGATACGGACATGAAATGCAGCAACCCGGACGCAACTTTTTCACATCCTCGCCTTTCCCGGACAACTTTGTTCTTGGTCTGTACGGGCTGGTGCGGATTGTCGAAATGGCTCGTCGCTCTGGTTTGCGCGCTGATGATGTTGGCGGGCGGTATCGCGGCTCCGACGGTTTCAAACCTTGCGCCGACCGGCGTGCCGACGGGGTCGAGTATTTACACGGGAGCTCCGCCGAGCCAGTTCACGGATGGCAGCGACGGAAATCGCGACGGGCAGTATTTCAGCGGGCTGTCGGTTTTTCACTCGGCGATTCCGGAGACAAGTCCGCCGACTTTTTGGGAAGTGGATCTCGGTGCGAGCTACCGCCTCGATCGTGTAATGATCTGGCCTCGCACGGATGCGGCGCAGAGTACGGTGGAGAATTTTCGCATCGTCGTCAGGGATAATACGAACGTGGTGGTCTGGCAGCAGAGCTTTCTGCCGACGAGCGCGGTGAATACCGTGTGGGGGACTTCCGCGATGCGGGGTGTAACCGGGCGTCGGGTGCGGATTGAGCGCCTGGACCAGGCTCCGAATTTCATCACTTTCGCCGAGATGGAAGTGTGGGGCAGCGCGCAGGACGTGCCGCCAAATCTCGCTCTGAACAAACCCGTGACCGCTTCGCCAAGCGGCTTTGGGACAGCCCCGGCGTCCGGAAATGACGGGAAGCTGGACGGCAATTATACACTCCCTGGAAATCCCATTTATCACAGCGCGGGCGCGGGCGCGGGGCAGTTTTGGGAGGTGGATCTCGGGCAGGATCGCCCAATCGATTACGTCACCATTTTTAACCGGACGGACGGTGCCACGACGACCGGTGTCCGGCTGAAGGTGCGGAGTGCTTCGGGCATGGAAGTCTACGCGGCGACGCTCGGCGATATTTCGAGCAATGTGATCGTGAGAGGCGGCGTGCAGTTTGATACAACACACGACATCCCGGGCGTTGTCACGGGCCGGTATGTGCGTATCGAGACGACGTTGGCGCAGTATCTCGCGTTCACCGAACTGGAGGTGTTTGGTCCGGTCGCCGATACGCTCCCGCCGACGCTCGCCGCCACAGACCCCGTGGCCGGAACGCTGCTCGCGGAACTTGCGAACGCGGAGGTGACATTCAGCGAGGCTGTGACGGGTGTGAACGCGGCGGACTTGCGGGTGAATGGAGTCGCGGCGTCGTTCGTCACGCCGCTCGCGCCGGACCGGTACGCGTTCGTGTTTGCGCAACCGGCGAATGGAGTCGTCAATTTCACATGGGTCGCCGGACACGGAATCACGGATGCCGCGGGCAACCCGTTTGGGGGCGCGGGATGGAGCGTTACGCTGAATACCGCGCTACCGGCGCCAAAGCCGATCATCAGTGAATTCATGGCCGACAATGCGGGCGGACTTCGCGATCAGGACGGCGCTTCTTCAGACTGGATCGAGATCTACAACCCCGGCCCGACTCCTGTGAACATGAACGGCTGGTTTCTCACAGACTTCGCTGTGATCCCTGCAAAATGGCGTATCCCCACGCTGGTCATCCCCGCCGGAAATCGGGTGATCATTTTCGCATCCGGCAAAGATCGGGCCATCGCGGGTGCTGAGTTGCACACATCGTTTAAGATGAAGAAGGAAGGCGGCTACGTGGCGCTCGTGAAGCCCGATCAGAGCACCGTTGCAAGCGCGTGGACCTACGGCCCGCAGCGGCAAAACGCCAGCTATGGTGTCGGTGCCGCACTCGATGGAACTCCTCTCGTCGCGATCGGCGCAGCGGTGAAATGGCGGATCCCTACCGGCACCATCGCGGGCTGGGAGACCGTGGGCTTCAATGAAACCGGATGGACAAACGGAACCCTCGGTCTCGGCTTTGATCAGAATCCCGGCGGCGGCGGGCTGCTCGGCTTTTGGAATTTCAACAACGCCGCCAATCCTGCGTCCGCCGCCGATGCAAGCGGCAACGGCTTTTCCGGAACGGTCATTGGTGCGGCCTACACCGCCGACGGCGGAGGGCGTACCGGCGCAGCCGGGGATAGGGCGATTTCTTTTGCAGGGACCGGGAGCATGTCCGTCGCCGCAGCGGCTGCGGGCGCATTTGATAGCAGCGCGACGAACAACGCGGTCTCGGTGAGTCTTTGGGTGAATGGAAATGCCGCGGTCCAGCCGAGCGGAGATTTTCTGTTTTACGCCGGTGCGAATTCCGACGGCAGCGGCGAGCGTGTGCTTGGGGCCCATCTTCCGTGGAGTGACTCCGTGATTTATTGGGACACCGGATGCTGCGATCCGAGCCTGAATCGCATCTTTATCGGCGAGCCAAATCCCGCGCGATGGGAGGGACAGTGGAACCACTACGTCTTTCTGAAAAACGGCAACACGAAGGAAATCTGGCAGAACGGAACGCTGCTCCACAGCGCGCAGAACACGGCGAATTTCGGAACATTCCGCAGCCTCATGCTCGGCGGTGCGACCGGAGGCGGCGGGTATCACGGGCTTGTGGATGATTTTGTGATGTGGGACAGCGCGCTCTCGCCTGCGGAGATAGCGGCCATCGCTGCGGGAGGTTCGCCACTCGCCGCACGCAGACTCACGCCTTACATCTCGTCGGATGCCGCTGGGCAGATGCGGAATGTGAACGCCAGCGTGTATGCCCGCGTTCACTTTGACGTCGCAAATCCGGCAGTCCTCGATGTCCTGCTTTTGCGAATGCGCTACGACGACGGATTCGTGGCGTATTTGAACGGCGTGGAAGTAGCGCGTCGCAACGCACCCGGCACGCCGGTCTTCAACTCCGTGGCCAGTATCACGCGGCCTGGAGGAGCGGCGTTCATGGTGGAGGAATTCGACATTTCCGCCTACGCGCCGCTGCTCGTCGCGGGCGATAACGTGCTCGCTTTTCAAGGACTGAATTCTTCTGCGGCAGACGGTGAATTTTTGCTCCAGCCTGAACTCATCGCGGGTGCTGCGCTGACGGGGAGGTACTTCACAACTGCGACGCCCCGGTCGGCGAATGGCGCGGGCTACAGCGGGTTCACGGGAGACACTTCGTTTTCGATAAAGCGCGGGTTCTACGACACGCCCCAGACAGTCGCGATCACCTGCGCCACGCCCGGCGCGGTTATCGCATACACCACCGATGGCACCGATCCATCGCCTGCGAATGGCACGCAGACCACATCACCCGCGACTGTCTCCGTAAACACCACGACCATCCTGCGGGCGACTGCGTTTGCCCCCGATCTCGCACCGGCAAACATCGACACGCACACTTATCTGTTTGTGAATGCCGTCGCCGCCCAGACCCGCCCGGCAAGCCTCGGGGCGACATGGCCGACCGGGCAGCCGACCGATTTCGAAATGGACCCACGCGTTTACTCCGGGGCGCTGTCCGGCTACTCGGTGCGTGAGGGATTGCTCTCGATTCCAACGCTCAGCATTACCGTCGCGCCTGACGGACTGTGGAGCGCGGCGAACGGAATCTACTCACTTTCCAGCGGGCGCGGCAGCACGTACGAGCGCGTGGCGAGCGCCGAGTATCTTGTGCCGGGCCAGCCGCTGGCGGGGTTTCACACGCGATTTGGATTGCGCATGCACGGGAACATCTCGCGCGACAAAGGCTTCACGCCGAAGCACAGCTTCGCGATGTTTTTCCGCGGCGACTACGGCGATGCGCGGCTCAACTATGACCTTTTTGGCGGCGGCGTGGACAAGTTCGACGAACTCATCCTTCGGGCTGGCAGCACCGACACTTGGGCCTGTGTCGAGTGGGGTCAGGTCGGCATCGGTCCCGGCGGATCACTCGCGTATCGCTGGCTTCGTCCATGGTCGAGTTTTGTTCGCGATGAATGGGTTCGCGAAACATTGCTCGCCATGCAGCAGCCATCGCCGCGCGGGCGATTCGTCCACCTTTATCTCAACGGCATTTACTGGGGAATTTATAATGTCGCCGAGCATCCGGATGACGATTTCTGCGCCGACACGATTGGCGGCGATTCGGGAGACTGGGACACGCTCAAGGACTTTGCGGAGGTGGATAGCGGCGACCTCACTGTGTGGAATCAACTCATCTCGCTGGCCGGTGCCGGGCTCGCCACCGATGCGCAGTATCAGCGACTGCTCGGTCGCAACGCCGACGGTTCGCTGAATCCGTCGTACAACGTCCTGCTGAACGAGGATAGTCTCATCGATTACATGCTGCTGCACATTTTCATCGGTGCGGATGACTGGCCGAATCACAACTGGTGGGCGGGCCGCAAATCGCGCGGCGCTACGCCCGGCGACGGCTTCCGTTTTTTCCCGTGGGATCAGGAGATTTCGAATGAGAATCACACCTATCAATTGAGTTCGTGGGGTTACGTTTATCAGGATGCGAACGCGGCAAATACGCCCACACAGATCTACTACGCGGCGCGCAGCAATGCGGAGTTTCGCCGACGGTTCGCGGACCGGATTCAGCGTCACATGTTCAATGGCGGTGCGCTTTCCCAGTCGGCCAACGTCGCGCGATGGGGCGCGCTCACTGGACAGATCGATAAAGCCGTCGTCGCGGAAAGCGCACGATGGGGCGACTACCAGCGTCCCGCGCAGCCTTACACTCGGGAGACTGACTGGCTCTCTCACCTTGCGTATATGAACGGCACTTACTGGCCGAACATCCACAGTTCAGCTCTCGCGCGGCTGACTGCCGCCGGTCTGTGGTCAACGACTGTCGCGCCGGCGTTCAGCCCGTTTGGTGGTGCGGTGCCGATCACTCACACGCTCACACTCACAAACCCGAACGGCAACGGCGCGCTCCTATACACGACCAACGGCGCCGACCCGCGCGCAATCGGCGGCGGCATTGCTGCAGGGGCGCTCTCTTATTCCTCGGCAATTACGGTGAATACCCCGCTGACGGTGAAAGCCCGCGTCCGCACGTCCGGCGGTGTGTGGAGTCCGATGGCCGAGGCAGCATTCACCATCATCCTCGACAGCGACAATGACGGGCTCGGTGACGCGTGGGAACTCGCAAACGGATTCGCGATCGGGCCGAATGAATCCGCCCTGGATTCCGATGGCGACGGTCACAGCAACCTTCTCGAATACCGCGCCGGGACCGACCCACGCAGCGCCGGCAGCGTGTTGAGATTTGACAGCATGACAAGCGTTGCAGGCACGATCACTTTTACGTTCCAGGCCCGCGCTTCGCGAGCGTACACGCTACAGCGCAGCGCGGACCTGACGACTTGGACCGACATCGCGACTCACGCAGCGCAGTCAACGGATCACCCGGCGACGTTCACCGACGCCGTGAGCGGCGAAAAGCAATTCTACAGAATGCTGCCAACGGTGCCGTGAAGGTGGGGGCTTACGAATGACGAATGACGAAGCCGCACGGGTGCTGTCGTGGCTCCTTGCGTGCTCGGCCGCTAGTCCCGGTCAGGGTCGAGAGGCTTGGCGGGAGCGGGCTTTGCGCCGGGCGGCTTTGGGTCGGCGGGTTTTGGATCTGCTGGTTTCGGCTCGGCCGGCTTGGGCTCCACGGGCTTCGGCGCGGCAGGCTTCACTTCCGTTGACTTGACCTCGGCGGGTTTCACCGGGGTCGCGTCGTCCGGTTTGTCGGATTGATCGGGCTTCAGGAAAATGCGGCCTTCCTTGTAGTTGATGACGCCGTCGAGCTGGCGGAGGAAATCTGCGCCGAAGATTGCGTCGTGATTGCTTTTGCCGCCGTAAGACGGACGATCTTTTTCCAGGTCCGCCGCCATGAGGACACGGTTTGTGATCACAGCGTCGCCCATTTTCATCAGCGCGACTTTCGCGTCGGCTGCGGGAGCTTCGCCGCCGATGCCGACGATGGTGCGGTTCATCGGACCAACTTCGATTCCCGCGCTCTTGGCGAACGCGAGATGGAACACGCCGCCGTGTGCGCCTGTGTCGATAAGAAATGTGGCCTTCAAAGTATTGACCATCCCGTCCACGAGGATGTGGTTGCCATCGAGCCGGTATTCGAAGGACTGGTAGTTGCGGAGCTCGAGCAGTTCCTTGGTGGTGAGTGTGCGCCACTCGGGATTCTTGGCGAGCTGATCGCGGAGCTTGTCCCACTTGGCCACGATGTCTTTGTCCACATCCGAGAGACGGTCGATGGCCAACGGCGTGACCTGCCCGTTTTGCAGCCGGAAGAAGGCCTGGGTCTCGTTCTTGTCGTGGAGGGCTGCGACGAACTGCTTGTTGTCGGAGGTCGTCCAGCGCTTGAATTCAGCCATCGCAGCCTGCGGACTTCCCGCAGCGGGTTTGGGCGCGGCGGATTTGATGTTCTCAGGTTTGAGGAACATGCGGCCTTCCCGGTAGCTGATGACGGCATCGAGTTCGCGGAGGTAGTCGGCACCGAAGATAGCGTCGAACTGCTGTCCCCCGCCGACGCGTGACATGTCGGTGGCCAGAACGCGGCGATTTTCAATCACGGCATCGCCAAGTTTGAGCAATGTGAATTTGCTGACTGCCGCCATCGCTTTGCCGCCGACACCGTAGATTTCTTGATTCATCTCACCGATTTCGAGGCCTGCGCTTTTCGCAGCCTCGAGGTGGATGAGCGAGGTTTGTGCGCCGGTATCGACCATCAGCTTGAGCTTCTTCCCGTTCATTTCGCCTTCGATGAAGATGTGGTTTCCATTGATGTCGAATTCGAACGACTGGTAGCCGCGGAGTTCGAGAAGCTCCCGCACAGTCAGTTTGGAAAACTCAGAGTTGTTCAGGAGTTGCTCCTTGAACTTCGTCCACTTGCGGACGAACTGCTGGTCGGGCAGGCTCAAGTCTCGAATGAGCAGGTTCGCCGCCTGGCCATTTTGCAGGCGGAGCGAGACGCCTGCGTCGGTTTTCGCGGTGACGGCGCCGTAGAAGTTCTTGCCGTCGCGTGTTTGGAAACGGCGGAATGCGGCGGCTTCCTGGGCGTGTGTTGTGAGGCTGATTGAGCCAAAAACGAGGGCTGCAATGATGGTCGAATGAAGTTTCATAGCGGGTTATTTGTGACGGTGTAGGCACGTTCCGGGACATGCGCAAGCCTCGGAAAAATGTTGGACACGGGGCGGGCGCGCACTTTTACTTCAGCCACATATGAAAAAAGCTCCCGGACTGATTATCGCTCTCGTATCCATTTTTGCCACGGCGCACGCACTTGAGCCCCGCACGTGGGTCGTGATGGATGGCCGGACCATCGAAGGCACGCTCGTCAAGACCCAGGGCAACGCTGTCATCATCCTCGACAAGGATTCCAAGCAGCTCCAGCTCGACAAATCGTGGCTGAGCATCGGCGACAACGATTACGTGAAAGAGTTTTCGCCCGAGGTGAAGTCCGGTTTTTCCGCGACGCAGGCTGTGGCGCTGCCGGTCCCCGCGAAGCTCGCGAAGGTGGACACGAAGCTCTTCAAGCCCAAGGCCGGCACAATCTCGATTCCTGCCGCGACGTTCGACATTCTGGAGACTCCTCATTTCAAGGTGATGTATATGAAGGGTGGTGCCGCGGAGGACATGGGTGAAATCGCCGAGCGCATGTGGGTGGATGCGGCGTTTTTCCACGCCACGTTCATGCAAACATTCGGCAAGGAGAAGATGGCAATTTTCATCGCGCCTGACGACTCCATCTACGACGGAATCGGCGCATGGTACGCGGAACTGCTCAACAAATCCGGCAATGTCGAACCGGCGAACCACGTGGCCGCCACATGGCCCAAGAGCGCCGCAGGAAGCATGACGCTCCCGGTGGAGGTCGCCCGCGACAACGGCCTGCTTCAGCATGCGCGGGTCTTTCGCGGTTACAGAAAGACGTCCGCCGACGCCAAGCGCACCGAGGCCATCAAGGGCGTGTGGGTGCCTTTTTATGTGCACTGCCTCGCCGGCGACATGATCAATATTCAAGCAGGCGGAATTTCGCGCTTCGGCGCGAAGGGCTGGTTTTCCCTTTCGACGGGACACAGCTACTACAAGGAAATCGGCCTGACCGGGAAATCCGAAACCAACCTGCTCAGCTCGCGAAGCGCCAGCGGCAACGACGTGAATACTACCGGCGGATTCAAGGACAGCCGGAACTGGGCGACCGAACTCAAGAAGCTCGTGCGTAAGGGTGACGTGAAGCCGACGCTCGATGTTCTTTACGCGATGGAGGCAAATTCCGCCGACGAAAAAGGCATCGCGCTCACGTATGCATTCGCACGTTATCTGGAGAGCACGCTGCCGAGGCTGTCCGCCTTTAGCAAACTCGCGCAACGCATCAGCACCTCCAACCAGATGCCCGATCAGGAAACGCTCGCGAAGCTCTACGGCTTCGACACCGCCGCGGCGCTCGAGGCGGATTTCCTCAAGTATCTCACCGGTACCGAATTCCGGTAGGAGTCAGCAGGCCTACGCTGTAGCGGCCTTCGCCAGCGTCGCTGTGGTGCTTTTGCCCGGCACGAGCGGGAGGATGTCGATGCGCGTCCCTGCTTCCTCCAGCGCACCGCGCTCGCCGGGATCGAGTGTTGCGATCGTGTAATCGCCGCCTTTTGCGTAAACGTGCGGACGGATTTCCCGGACGATGTCGGTCACCCGTTCGGTGTGGAAGACCACGACAAAATCGACGCACTCCAGCCCGGCAAGCACTTCCGCGCGGTCGAGTTCGTTATTGATCGGCCGAGTCGGTCCCTTGAGCGCGCGTACGCTTGCATCGCCATTCACCGCGACGACCAGCGCATCGCCGAGCGCCCGCGCCTGCTGCAAATAACGGACGTGGCCCACATGCAAAATGTCGAAGCATCCGTTCGTAAAAACGAGTGACTTCCCGGCGTTTCCGAGTGTAGTGCGAATTGCGGAAAGTTCGGCGACGGTTTTGAGTTTCTCTAGCGACATGGCTCCCGACGCTGGCGGGATGCAGGCTGTGGAGCAAGTCAATCGTCTCCTGTTTTCCGTTTCACCAAACCGGCACATTCCGGACTTCGCGCCTTGCGAATTTCGGACGGACGGGTTGTCATTCGAAATGCAGGAGATCGCGCCCGTAACGCGAAAACCTTGCACCATTTTGCGATTATGAACCACGCATTTCACCTCTCCCGCCGCCGCGCGCGCTTTCTTTCCGTCGGCATCGCGTCATTGATCGCCGCCAGCGGGGCCGCGCACGCTCAGACATTTACATGGAGCGGAGCCGGCGGCAGCGGAAGTTGGGCGGCTGGCGCGAACTGGGGCGGTCCTGCTCCGGACGGAGGAGGGGATGACATTTTGCAGTTTGGCGGAACGACCCAGCTCGCGACATCGAATGACCTAATCAACTGGTCCGGCACGCAACTGCAGTTCCTCGCCGGAGCGGGGATTTTCACTATTGCGGGCAGTCCAATCACCGTGGAGGGATCCGGAGGAGCAGCGGGAATCCTGGATAGCGCTTCGACGAATACTGCGACAATTACGGCGGTACTCGCGGGTGCGGGCGGAATCCGGAAATCCGGAACTGGAACCATCATTCTCGGTGGCGCAGCGGCCAACACTTACGCGGGAACACTGATCGTGGATGGCGGGAGAATTACCCTCGGAAAATCCGCCGGCAATGCGGTCACTGGCGACCTGATTGTGAACACGGGAGCGTCCGTGATTTACGCGACAAACGCCGGGAACACCGGGCTTGTAACAAACCAAATTGCGGACACAGCGAACATCACCGTTTCAGGTGGTGCGTTCGGCGACTATCCCGCTCAAGGAACGAATCCCACAAACACGGGTGCCACGGAAACAGCCGCGAATTTGAGCGTCAGTGCGGGAACGTTTAGCACAGGCCGCGCGGTCTTCACCTTGACCTCCGCGGTGACGGTTTCCGGCGGCCTTGCGTATGCTCATCGCGGCGGCACGATTACTGCCACTTCGGTGACGGTTTCAGGACCGGGCTCCATCGGGATGGATGGAGGCAGCACCACTGCTGCGAACTACAGCCGAATCACAGTCGGAGCCGGAGGTCTCACGCTGAATGACGGAAACATCAACTTCAACGTCATCCGGGGCACATCGACTGCGGGTACCTCGGTAGGTAGTGTACTCACCCTGAATGGGAATGTCGTTTCGACCGGAGTGAGCGCGTTCAACCGTTTTCATACGGAGCTTACCGTAGGGCTCGCGCGTGTGGATCTTGGTGGCGGAATCCGCACTTTCGATGTGGCCGGAACTTTGACTTCCGGCACGACCGCGGCACCGGTGATTTTCAACAACGGTGGATTGAACAAGGCCGGGGCGGGGGCTCTCGTGCTTCCCGGCGCGCAAACCTACACAGGGGCGACAACCATAACCACGGGGACTTTGCAAGCGACAGGCTCAATGCTCAGTCCAGTGACCGTCAGTGGCGGAATCTATGCCCTTTCCGGGAGCACCACGACTGCCACCACCGTCAACGCCGGCACGTTCAATCTCACCGGCACGGCTGCGGCAGTGAACATCAACAATGGTGGCGTTCTCACGGGCAACGGCAGCATCTCCGGCGTCCTCACTGCGGCGGTCGGTTCCATCCTGAACCCCGGTGCAAACGGCGCGGGTATTCTCACTGCAAACAGCCTGTCTTTTTCCGGAAGTGCTGCACTCAATGTGACGACTGCTTCGTCGATCACCATCGGCGGGGCGAACCAGTTTTTTGTGAACGGCGGAGCGAATTCCGTGACAATCCATATCGGCGGAGCGGCGGTAGTCGGCACGTATCCGCTCTTCGACTACGCAGGAGCCATTCTCGGCACGGGCGCTGGATTCAATGCTTTCACTCTTGGTAATCTGCCGCGTCGCGTGATCGCGAGTCTCGTCGATAATTCGGGCGCGACGCGCGTGGATGTTTCCGTCACCGGAATCGACGTGCCCGAGTGGACCGGACTTGCCGGGACCGAATGGAGCACCTCGCTCATCGCGAACCCAAAGAACTGGCGGACCAGAATCAGCGGGACTCCGGACGATTTTGTCACGGCGGACCCTGTGGCGTTCACCGATCTTCCCGGCTCGAACCAAATCGTGGACATCAGTGTTGCTGACGTGAGCCCGGTCTCCGTGAGTTTCGAAAACTCCGCACGCGATTACACAATCACCGGCACCCACGGTATCGCTGGTGCGACCAGCGTCGTGAAGTCGGGTGCTGCCTCGGTGACTATCAGTAACACGAACAGTTTCACCGGAAACTTCACGATCAATGCCGGCACGGTCCGTGTCGCGGCAATCTCTGCGGCTGGCTCGAGCGGCAGCCTCGGGAGCGGTAACGACATCGTTTTTGGCGGTGGAACGCTTGAGTTTACTTCGCCGGCGGGAGCCACGAATCGCGGTGTTGTTTTGAATGGAACCGGCGGCTCTGTCCGGACAGCGGCCGGCAATTCGCTGACACTCTCCGGAGCGATTTCCGGCAGCGGCACCCTCACAAAGGTGGGAGCTGGAACGGTCATCATATCCAATTCCAACAACACCTTTGCCGCCACAAAGGTGGACGAAGGCGTTCTCCAATTGGGTGATGGTGGTGCCACAGGCACGTTTGGCTCTGGGATTGTCACGAACAATGCACTTGTCGCTTACGATATTGAGGGAGCCGTCCCGACCGTGATCACCGGTCCGGGGCGTTTGGAAAAGCGTGGCACGACCACCACGACGATCACCGGCGCAACTGCAAATACTTACACCGGTCTCACCACCATTGTCGCCGGCACGCTCATCGCAGGCAAAACCGCGGGTATCGATGCCATCTCGGGCGACCTGCAGGTAGGGAGCGGCGCATTCTTCCGATTCGCTGGAAACAACACGAGCAACCAGATCGCCGATACATCATCGGTAACGGTGAACGGTGGCACGTTTGGCGACGTGACTGCGGTCGGCGTGAACCCGACCAATCCCGGTGCCGCGGAAACCGTGGCTAACTTTACGCTCAACGGCGGCAACTTCAGCACCGGCCGAGCGACCTTCACGACGACGGGCCTTTTTAAAGTGACCGGTGGCGTCGCGCTCGCGCACCGTGGCGGCATCATTTCCGCGCATGCAGCGGAGGTGAGCGGGGGCTCCATCGACCTCGATGGCACCACCACGAGTTCGCCCGAAAGCAGGCTGGATGTGGGAGTCGGCGGCCTCACGCTGGCCAATGGTATCGTCAATTTGAACTCCGCTGCCGGCGTGGCTTCAGCGACTTCCGTCGGCAGCATCGTGCGCCTCAGTGGAAACGTTGTATCCACTGGAAATTCAAGGTTCGCCAACGTCAAACCGGCGGTCATGACCGTGGCCAAAGCGCAGATCGATCTCCGTGGTGCGAACCGGACTTTCGATGTCGCCGGCACGCTCGATATCGGATCACCGGCTTCTCTCCTTGTCGTGATTAACGGCATTGCCGGCTCGCCCGCAGGCATCGTAAAGACCGGCCCGGGAAACCTCGTCCTGCCAGGCATACACACATACGACGGTCCGACTACCGTAAACGGCGGGACGTTTACATTCGACGGGACTCTCGCGACCTCGAGTGTTGCAATTGGCAGTGGCGCGACGTTCGCGGGACGTGGTTCAATCGCGGGCTCGCTGACTGTTGGCAACGGCGCGACGATTTCGCCCGGCCTCAGCAATCAGGGCGGCATTACCGTTCCTTCGCTCACGGTTGGTGCGGGCTCCGCCGATACCGCGACTTTCAATCTCAGTCGCGGGAGTTCGCCGGCCATCATCACTGTCACGACGCCGGATGCGTTCGTCGTGAACGGTGGAGCGAATACTGTGACGGTAAATCTTGTCGGGTCGAATCCCGGCATCGGCCAGCACATACTCATCGACTACCAGGGAACATTGGGCGGCACCGGCGTTTCGGCGTTCAAACTCGGAACGATTCCATCCCGCATTTCGTCTGCGACTATTATCAATGACACGGTGAACTCCGCGATTGTTTTGGACATCACGGCAAGCGCATTGCCCGTTTGGTCGGGTGCGTGGAGCAATGAATGGAGCCTCCGCACGCTTTCTGCACCGAAGAACTGGGTGCTCTCCTCGGCTCCCGGAACCACCACGGATTTTCTCTCGATGGACGACGTGGTTTTTGATGACTCGGCACCGGCGACTGCGACCAGTGTGGACATCAGCGTGGAAGATGTGAACCCGACGAGCACGCATTTCAATAATACGGTTCGCAATTACACCATTGGCGGCTCGAATGCCATCTCGGGCACCGGCGAGATCATCAAAGACGGCACCGGAAGGGTGACGATAGCCACATCCAATACTTTTACCGGGCGTGTTCAGCTCAATGCGGGGACGCTCAGTGTCGCGGCTGTGGGGAATGCCGGTGCCGCCAGCCCGCTCGGCGCCGGGTCCACCTTGGGATTTAATGGAGGCACTTTCGAGTACACAGGTCCGCTTGGGAGCACGGACCGCGGGATTGATATCGGGACCAATGGAGGAACGCTGAAGACTGACGCGGACTTGACTCTGGCCGGCATCGTTGCGGGAACCGGAGCACTGATCAAACGAGGAACGGGCGGTATCACTCTCGGCGCTGCCAATCCTAATTTCAACGGCGGTCTTGTGATTCAGCAAGGCACTGTCCGATTTGGCGGCGGCGATGCAACAGGGGGGGCCACCCAGTCAATCACGCTCGACGGCGGCACTCTGGAGTTTACCGGAACTACGCAGGTCACGCTCGCCGCTGCGAGTCTTGCGACGACCGCTGCGGGCGGGACTGTCCTTGTTCCAAACGGGACCTCTGCCGCGGCGGACGGCTTCCAGATTAACCGGGCGAACACACTCAGTGGTGCCGGTTCCATCACCAAGGAGGGCCAAGGCACGTTGCGAATCGCGGCATCAAATCCCGGTTTTTCCGGGAACTGGAGTGTGCGCGGCGGCGCACTCGAGGGGCAGTTCGCCGACTCGCTCGGCAGTGGAAAAATCACGCTGGAACCCGGCGCGACGCTCGTGTCTCAGAGCAAGGCAGCACCTGCTTCATTCCTTTTGAATAATGACGTTATCCTCAATGGCGGCACCTTGCAGGCGCGCTCCGGCGATTTTGGCGGGTTCGCCGGAGTCATCACCGTCGCGGCACCGTCCACTGTGATGTTGAGAAGCTTCACATCTCCGGGAACTTCGGGGGACGTGACCTTTGGCGGGCCGATTCAGGGAAGTTCGACGCTCACCGTGGCGGGCAATAATCCGCAGACTCCGGCATCGCAGACGGTTCACGCGCTGAGACTCTCGAACCCTGCCACCACATTTAGCGGAACGTTTGCTGTCAGCGGCGGACAGGCGCTGCTCAGCGCACCGCCAACCAGTGGCAACACGCTCGGTACCGCGACGATCTCTCTCACGGAATCCGCGCTGGCCGTTTTTGACAACGGGACGGGGAATAACGGAACGCTGCCTTACGGAAACAATATCATCGTGAACGGAACGACCGCGGCGTCGGTCATTCAGGTCGATCATGTAACCGCAAACACCGGCAATATTTTCCAATTTGGAGCGCTGAACGTGGCATCCGGCGGACTCGCGGTGACAGGGTTCAGCGGCTACGGCGTCGAGTTCAGCGGTTCGGCGACCTTTGCGCCGAGTGTGACGGTGATCGCCCAGAGTGCCGACATTTCGCTGAAAGGTTCGATCACGGGCGGCGGGGGGATTTTCAAAACAGGTCCGAACCGCCTTTCGTTCGGAGGTGCGGCTGCCTTCGGCGGTAATGTTGATGTGCGGAACGGCACGCTAGCCGTCAATTCCACACTTTCAGGGAATATCGTGGTGAACGGCTCGCTTGGTGCCGCCTTCCTTGCAGGCACGGGGGCGATTGCCGGGAATGTGAATGTCACGGCGGCGACCGGTGGTATCGCGCCTGGAAACAATGGAGCCGGGATACTGAGTGTGGGCGGCAACGTCGCGTTGTTTTCTGCATCTTCGTTCAACGTTGATGTCTCCCACAACTCCGGCGGGACTCCCCTTGCCGGGACAGACTACGACCGGCTCAATGTTGGGACAGGCGGAGTAGTCGTGAGCACCGGCTCGGTGGACCTCGCGGGCGCGAATCTGAATATTTCAACGGGCATCGGGTTTCTGCCGAATGACCTCTTCTTCATCATCGTCAACGACGGCGCGGACATCGTCACTGGCACATTCGGAAACATTCCGGCACCTGGGATTCCGTTCGTCGTAAACGGGCTCAATTTCGAGATCAGCTACGATGCGGATTCGGCTGCGGGAACGTTCCACGGGGGGAACGATGTTGCCCTGCTGGTTCCAGAGCCCGGCAGTGCTGCGCTGTTCCTCGGCGGACTTGCGATGGTCGCATCACGTCGCCGCGGGAGGTGATGTACGGCGGATCAAGCCTGAGCACGACAATGTTACAACGGCCATGCCAAATCCAAACAGCGGACGCGACCCGCGCTGCGGATTTTTGTAACCCGTGACAGCAAGGATCTTGGAAAAGCAAAACCGCCGCCTGCGTTTGACACAGGCGGCGGTTGCGAAAGTGCTACGGGGTGCTCTTTAGGCGAGCATTTCCTTCACGACCTGGCCGCCGCGAACGATGTCGATTGGGCGGTTGCCGGGTGCCATGAGGCGCTTGTCGGGATTGATGCCGAGGCAGCGATACACGGTGGCCGCCATGTTCTCCACCGTCAGTGGATCGTCGGCGGGCTCGGAGCCTGTCGGGTCCGAAGATCCATAGACGAGGCCTTTTTTGAAGCCGCCGCCTGCGAATGCGACCGAGAAGACTTTTGGCCAGTGATCGCGGCCTGCGTCACGGTTGATTTTCGGAGTGCGCCCGAATTCCGAGCTGACCATGACGAGCGTCTTGTCGAGCATGCCACGGCGTTCAAGGTCGGTGATGAGGGCCGCATAGGCCTGGTCGAACTTCGGCACTTGGTTCTCGATGCCTTTGGCGATGCCGGCGTGCATGTCCCATCCGCCATAGGTCAGCGAGACAAGGCGGACGCCGCTTTCCACGAGGCGGCGTGCCATGAGCATGCGCTGGCCGGCGTCGCTGTTGCCGTATTCGTTGCGGATGGACTCAGGCTCGGCGCTCAAGTTGAACGCTTCGCGCGCCTGTTGCGAGGAGACGAGCGAGTAAGCGGCCTGGTAGAAGCTATCCATAGCGCTCAACGAGTCGCTTTTCTCCAGCGTGCGGAAATGCTCGTCCACTGCGCCGAGCATGTTCCGGCGTCGGTCAAAACGCTCCTGCGTAATGCCGCTGTGCATATTCAGGTCGCGTACCGAGAAGCCTTTGTTCGCGGGGTCCCCGCCGAGGCTGAACGGGCCGAAAGCACTGCTGAGGTAGCCGGTCGCTGCGAATTCGTTCGGAACGTTCGGGACGCAGACGTAAGGCGGCAGGTTGTTGCGGCTGCCTAGTTCGTGAGATACGACGGCTCCGATACTCGGATATTGAATGGCGGGCGACGGGCGATAACCGGTGAACATGTTGTGCGTTCCACGTTCGTGGGCGGCTTCACCATGCGTCATCGAACGGACGATCGTTAGGCGGTCGGCGATTTTCGCGGTGTTCTTGAGATACTGCGAGAATTTCACGCCAGGGATCGCGGTATCGACCGTGCCGAGCGGGCCGCGGTATTCGATCGGAGCGAGCGGTTTTGGGTCCCATGTTTCCTGATGCGCACATCCGCCTGGAAGGAAGATGTGAATCAGTGACTGTGCGGTCGCCTCGAATTTTTCGGTCTCATTGGCCTGAAGACGAAAGAGGTCGCCCATGGTGAGGCCGAGGCCGCCGACAAGGCCGGCATACATGAATTCGCGCCGGCTCACTTTCTTGAAATGGGATGGATCGTCGTGCCAGGTAACGGGTTTGATGTCGCTCATATGTTTGGTTTTGTCGTGGTTGATTTGTGGTTCGCTTTTCGGTGGAAACGCTCGGATTAGACACCTGACGTCCGCCGGGAAAGCCAGCGGTGAGCTGGAAGGTTTCCCGGCGGATGTCAGATCGCCGTAATCGTGATACGTCCGCGTGATTACCCGCAATCAGAGCGAATGTTTAGGAAAAATCACGGTATTTTTCGCAGGAGCCTGCACCCGTGAGTCCGCTATTTTTCAGCGTCCGCGATCTTTTTTGCGAGCTTGTCCTGAATGTCGGACTCGAGCTTAAGCGCTTTTTTCCACAGCTTCAGCGCTTCATCGCGTTTGCCAAGTTTGTCGAGCGTGTCGGCGAGATGGTCATAGACGGTGGCGTCTTCCTCGGCCCCCATCAGCTCGATCGCCCGCGAGAGTTCCTTCGTCGCCTCCTCAAATTTCCCCGATTTGAAATACCACCAGCCGAGGCTGTCGAGGTATGCGGCGTTTTCCGGGGCGATCTCGAGGGCCTTCTTGATCAGCGTGCCGGCCTCTTCGAGATGCTCGCCGCGGTCAGCCCACATGTAGCCGAGATAGTTGTAGGCTTCGGGCGCATCGGGCTTCAAATCGATGCATTTTTTGAGCAGTTCCGCCGCCTTGTCGAACTCGCCAGCCTGCTCCGCGGCGGCACCGTACTGAAAAAAGAACGCCTCGCCTGCGAGTTCCTCGTTCCGCCCTTTCATCTCCTTTTGGGCTGCGGCAAACATGTCGAGCGCGAGCTGATGTTTCTTCGCGAGAGACAGCGACCGGGCGAGGAAGAAAGTGACGTCCGGGCGCTCCGGGAATTTCTCGCGTGCAGCCTGCATCGTCGCCACTGCGCGGTCGAATCGCTTGGAGCGAATGAGCATCTCGGCGAGGCTGATGTGGTTGTCCGGCTTGGCCAGATCGAGCGCAAGCGAGCGCTGATAGTAATCGAGCGCCTTGTCCTTCTGACCCAACTGGTCATAGACTTCCGCGAGCATCATCCCGAGGTCGTTGCGACTGGGATTGTCCGTCACGAGGCGCTCAAGCATCGGCAGCGCCTCGGCTCTGCGGCCATCGACGACGAGTGCGGTCGCGAGCTTTTCGTTAAGATTTTCGAGCGATGGATGATTCGCCGGTTGCTTCAGCGCCTTGGCCTGTTCGAAGTATTGGATCGCGCTTTTGTGGTCCCGGAGCAGCGCAAAATAGTCGCCAAACTGTGCCAGCGCCGCCGCGCTTTGCGGGGTGATTTCCAGGGCCTTTCGATAGGCGGTCTCAATGCGTTTCTTCTCCTCGTCCCCCGGCAGCTTGCGGTTCTCCAGGCCGCAGTCCTTCCGGAGAAAAAGCGCGAGCTCCAGCCAGAAATCCGCGTCCCGTGCGGGGCTCTTCATCGCGCGCTCAATAAGTTCGGCAGTCTTCTTCCCTGAGCCATCGGCGGCAGAGAAATCGAGCAGCGCCTTCCAGGCGGGGAAATAATCCGGGGCCAGCTCCAGCGCCTTCTCCGCATACTGCCGGGCGAGGTCGCTCTTGTTCAGGTGGTCCGCGTAGATCCTTGCCAGGTAAATGTGCGTCTTCGGCTCCTTTGGTGATGCCGCGATGGAGTCCTTGATGACCTCAATCGCCGCCGTCGGGTCGTTCGTTTTCAGCAACTCCCTCGCGACCATGATCGCAAGCCGCGGGTCCGCAGGGTCGAGCGCGGATGCTTTTCTGAATCCCTTCAGCGCCTTATCAGCGTTCCCTCGTTCCAACTGAAACTCCGCCTCGGCGTATGCGGCGATCGCAGCCGCGCGGTTTTCGTCAGTTTGATTCGGAAGGAGGTCAGGAGGTGCGGGCCGGTATTCCGAGGGCCATGCATCGGCATACCTCGCGCCGTAATGCTTGGATTCTTCGGCCGGCGCTGCGGGCGGCGTGGACACGGGCTCGCCGGATGGCGCGGCAGGCTTTACCGGAGATTTCTTCGCGGGATCCGCGACATCGGGGCCTTCGTAAAGGTCGTCGCTCGCAGGCGGACGTTCCCCGGCGGGAGGCTTGGCCGGTTTGGTCTCCGGCTTGGCTTTTTCCCGTGCGGGCGATTTGGGTGTGGTGGATGGTTTCTTCGATTGAGCTTTCGCCTCAAAGAACAGACTTCCCGCGGCGAGAATCACCGCGGCCCACAAACCGGCACCGTATTTCCGCGAGGTGCGGAGCGTGGTAAACCGGATGCGTTTCATACGCCGAAGCTAGCGCCTAGCTCTTGTAACGCAAACGCTTCTTGTGGCGGTTCAGTTTCATCCGCTTCTTGCGTTTGTGTCGGTTGATTTTCGATTTCCGGCGCTTTTTGATGCTACCCATGCTTAGTAATACTTTTGTGGTGAGGTTTTAAAGTGGACGCGGAGGAAAGCAGGCACACCGCCATGCGGCAAATGTTTTCTCTCTGTTCCGGCGAAAATCGGTGGACTGACTCAGTAAACGACCTTGTTCAGCGGGTATTCGATGATGCCCTCGGCCCCTAATTCCTTCAGGCTTGGGATGATTTCGCGCACAATCTTCTCGTCCATAATCGTCTCCACCGCCACCCAGCCCGGCTCCGTGAGCTTCGAGATCGTCGGACGGCGCAGTGCGGGCAGTGCTTTTAAAAGACCGTCCAGGTTTGCCTCTGGGAGGTTCATCTTCAGGCCCACCTTGTCTCGCGCGGCGAGTGCGCCTTTGAGCAAAAGGATCAGCCGTTCGATTTTTGCGCGCTTCCAATCGTCCGCATATGCTTCCTTGTTCGCAACGAATACCGGCACGCTCTCCATTAGCGTCTCTACGATGCGCAGTTTATTCGCCCGCAGCGATGACCCCGTCTCCGTCACGTCCACAATCGCATCCACCAAATCCGGCACCTTCACCTCCGTCGCGCCCCACGAAAACTCCACCTCCGCCTTCACTCCATGCTTTGCGAGGAAAGCCCGCGTCATCTCCACCGCTTCCGTGGCGATCAGTTTTCCTTCGAGGTCCTTCACCGATTTGATCGGCGAATCCTCAGGCACAGCCAGCACCCAGCGGGTCGGTTGCGCGCTTGTCTTGCTAAAAGTGAACTCGCCCAGTCGCACGACATCGCTCCCGTTATTCTCGATCCAATCGCGCCCCGTCAGTCCGCAGTCCAGATAGCCGTGCTCCACGTAGCGGCTGATTTCCTGCGCCCGCAGCAAGCGGATCGTCAGTTCCGGATCATCCACAGACGGCTTGTAACTCCGGCTCGAAACCGAAATCGAAAAGCCCGCCTTGGCAAAAAGCGCAATAGTCGGCTCCTGCAAGCTGCCCGACGGCAACCCCACACGGAGCATGCGTGTATTATCTTCCATAAGGGCGGCGGGTTCTAGGGACGGACACGCCGATTGGCGAGGAAAGAAAGCGGCGAAATCGACCGCCAGGTGTGATTAATTAATTACTGCCTGAACTGCCCCAATGGCGTATGGTTTGTAGTAATTCCGTCTAACAATGCTCCGTAAAACATTCCTCGCCCTGACACTTTTCGTTTCGCTGCTCTTCGCGCTGCCGCCGAATGATGCGGTCGTCGTCTTTAACGAAATCCACTACAACCCCGGCGGAGTCGGCGAGGCGGCGGAGTTTATCGAGGTGCAGAATGTCATGGCGGTAAACGTCGATATGTCCGGCTGGCGCATTTCCGGCGGGGCGGATTTTGCGTTTCCAAACGGCACGGTGATTCCCGGTGGAGGGCGTATTGTCGTGGCGAAAACTCCGGGGATGTATCCGGGGTCGATGGGGCCTTTCACCGGCGCGCTGAGCAACTCCGGCGACACGCTCCGGTTGCGCGACAACAACGACCGCGCGATGGACGAACTCACGTACGGCGACAAGGGTGAATGGCCCATCGCGCCGGATGGCGGCGGCGTGACTTTGTCCAAGACCTCGGCGGCTTCAAACTCCGCGCGACCGCAGTCGTGGACGTCGAGCGCGCAAGTCGGCGGCACTCCGGGGACGGAAAATTTTCCACCGCCACCGCCGCCTGTTTCTTCGCGGCCCATCGCTCGGGATGCGACTTGGAAATACACGGCGACTCCTCCGGCGGCAAATTGGAACACGGCAGGCTTTGATGACGCGGCTTGGTCGAGCGGGCAGGCGGGGCTCCAATTTGGAAATCCGCAGCTTTACATGGATGGCCCGGCTGTTGTTCCGGGTGGAATCTGGACGGTGAAGCCGTGGATAAACGACGCGACCTCGGACATTTCGAGCGGCAAAAGCTACACGCACAAAATCGGCCTGAACCGCGCGGGTGCTTACATTCCGATTAACGGCGTGACGTTTGATTCACCCGGCACAGGCGTGACGAGCGGCGCGAACTGGGTGTTGCTCGGCGCGACGAATCAGTTCAACAACAACGGCAGCGGCCAGGGTGCGAACTTCCTCCCCGGCGGCACGGGCAGCTTTCAGCTTTGCCAGGAGTTTCTCTACGGCAATTCGTTCAACGGCAAATCGCGCATCGAGCTGTCGAACCTCACGCCGAACCAAACATACATCGCCACATTCTACACGACGGGTTTTGGCGACCCGCCGGTCCGCCGCAATATCATCACGCCGAGCGATACGGGCGTCGGGCACATTGTGGACGAAAACGCGACCCTGTCCGGCAACGGGCTCATCGTGAAGTATCACTACACGGCGAGCGGGAATGGGACTTTTGCGTTTGATTTCACGCCGATTGATGCGGGCACGTGGCATCACTACGCGTTCAGCAACGAAGTCGCTGCGGCTGTCCCGGTGGAGGTTCCGGCGACGGGCGTGAGCGTCACGAGCTTTTCGTCGCAGCGCACGACGAGCTTCACCCGCGGCGCTGTGAACTGCGTGAATGGAAGCGGGGTCTCGGGCCAGACGCACGGCACGACGGCGAACGGAAACATGTGGCAGACGAACGGGTTTGCGAGTTCGCCAACGGACCCGCTGCCTGCGGATATTGTGTTTGATCTCGGCAGTATCTCGCGACTCACGTCGATGCATATTTGGAACTACAACGAAGTCACGCCGGACAATTCGGTGGGCGCGAAGACGGTGGAGATTTTGACGGGCACAGCCGCAGCAGGACCGTTCACGAGTCAGGGCACGTTCACATTGATCAAAGCGAGCGGCCTCGCGACCGAGCCGGGCCAGCACATCGAACTCGACCGCTCGAACGTGCGTTATGTGAAATTCAACATCACCGCGAACCACGGCAACGGCAGCCAGCACACGGGCTTGAGCGAGGTGAAATTCTACAAAGAGGGCGTCATCGGTGCGCCAACTCCGGTTGCGCTGCGCGAGAAAATCTCGACGCTTTTCAACACGGGCGTGACCAATACTGGCGCGGTCGCGACTTCCGGCACGGGCGACCTTCACTACACGAACGTGACCAACGGAATCCCGGCGGTGGTGCAAAACGGCCACCCCGCGTGGTTCGGTCCCGACAGTGTTTCGAACTGGACCGGCATCACCGCAAACGGAACGGAGAATGTCATTGCGAGCACTTGGACGTGGCGCACGACGGCGGACTTCAGCGCATGGCAGCCGGGCACTTTTGACGTGCAACTTTACTACGCCGCCGACAACTCCCTCGACAGCGTGCTGCTCAACGGCGTTTCAAAAGGAATCTCGGGCGGCGGCTTCGGCGCGTTCAATGGACCGATTGCGATCACGGGATTCTCCAACGGATTGAACACGCTCAACTTCGCATGGACAAACGCCGGACCTGACCCGAACCCCGGCGGCTTCCGCGTGAAATGGGATGCGACCGCGCAGCCGCTGCTCGCAAAGACCGCGCTCGCGAGCAATCCCACGACGACTTATTTCCGAAAGACGTTCACAAACTCCGGCGCGGGCAATTCCGCATACAGGCTGCTGCTCAATCATCTCGTGGACGATGGCGCGGTGTTTTACCTCAACGGCGTCGAAGTCTATCGCACAAACGTCACCGGCACCCCGACGAGCACGACGCCCGCCGACACGAATGTCGTGTATCCGAAATTCAGCGGCGTAATCGAGATTCCCGCATCCGCCGTGGTGCCGGGGAACAATGTGCTCGCCGTGGAGTTGCACCAGCATCCAACGGGAACCGCCGACGCATTTCTCATGGCGCAGCTCGACATGATCGAGACGCCTGCGCCTCCAAACTACACGATGCCCGTGCAACTCAACGAAATCGCCAGCGCCACTGCGGGCACGTGGTTTGTGGAGCTTCGCAATACGAGCAGCGCGGCGGTGAATCTCACCGGATGGTCGCTCAGCAGTTCGACGGGCACGACGTATTCGCTCACCGGTTCTGTCGCAGCGGGCGCGTTGCTTTCGATCGACCAGACGACGCTCGGATGGCGTCCGCCGGATGGCGCGAAGCTCTTCCTCTCCGCGCCGGGCGCAAGTGTGGAAGGCGCGGTGATCAAAAACGCCGCACAAGCCCGCGACGCTTCCGGTCGCTGGCGCACGCCGAGTGCCGCGACTGCGGGAACTGCGAACACATTCAGCATCCCGGACAGCATTGTGATCAACGAAATCATGTACAACCACGCGCCCGTCTTTCTCCCGACGGGCTCGACGCCGAATCCCGAAGAGTGGATCGAGCTTTATAATAAGAGCGCTTCGACGGTGACTCTCACCGGCTGGAAACTGCGCGGAGGGCCGAGCTTCGACTTCACGGCGGGAACGACGATTCCAGCAGGCGGTTATCTCGTCGTTTCCAACAACGCGCCCGCGCTGCTCGCGAAGTTCCCCGGCATCACCATCGTCGGTCCGCTCAGCGGCTCGCTTTCAAATAGCGACGATCGCATCACGCTCGAAGACGCAAACGGGAATGCGGTAAACGAAGTTCACTACTACGAAGGCGGACGCTGGGACGAGCGCGCTGACGGCGGCGGCGGCAGTCTGGAGCTGCGAAATCCCGGCATGGATAACAGCGTTCCCGAAGCGTGGGCCGCGTCCGATGAGACCAGCAAATCCAGCTGGCAGACATTCACCTATCCCGGGAAAGGCGAGCCGCCTCCGGGCAGCAACGATCCGATTCAATACAACGAACTCGTGATGGGCCTGCTCAATTCCGGCGAGTGCATGATCGACGATGTGAGCGTCAAAGACGTCACCAACGGCAACGCGCAGCTCATCCAAAACGGGAACTTCTCCGCAGGCACCGCGACCGCGTGGAGAAACATCGGCAACCACGGCAGCCACGGACGCACCGTGGTCGTGGACGATCCATCATCGCCGGGGAACAAAGTGCTCAAAGTCGTCGCCACCAGCGCGACCGAGCACATGCACAATCACCTTGAAACCACGCTGAAAAACGGCGCGAACTATGTGACGCTCAACAGCGCAAATGACTACGAGGTTTCCTTCCGCGCCCGCTGGCTCAGCGGTTCGCCGCGTTTGAACTCGCGCCTTTATTTCAACCGTCTTGCGCGCACGAGCCTGCTGCCGATGCCGCAAAACAACGGAACGCCCGGCGCGCAGAACAGCCGCTTCGTCGCGCTCGTTGGGCCGACTTTCACAGCGCTCTCGCATTCGCCCGTTCTCCCGCAGGCTTCGGCTTCGGTGACGGTGAGCGTGAAGGCCGCCGACCCGCAGGGCGTCGCTGGTGTTTCGCTGAAATGGAGGCTCGATGGCTCCGTCGCGTTCAACTCCGTCGCGATGACGCTCAACGGCGACCGCTACGAAGGAACGATCCCCGGCCAGGTCGCCGGTTCGCTCGGGCAGTTTTATGTCGAGGCCACCGATGGCACCACCGTGTCCACATTCCCCGCAGCCGGTGCAAATTCCCGCGCAATGATTCGCTGGGCAGATGGCACCGTGCCGACCACCGCAGCTCACGGCGTGCGCATCTTGATGCTCACCGCCGACGCGAACTTCATGCACGATCCCACCAACGCCATGAGCAATGACTTTCAGCCTTGCACCATTGTGTATCGCGAGAGCGAAGTTTTCTACGACGCCAGCGTGCGCCTCAAATCATCCGAGCGTGGACGCCCCGCCGACATCCGCCTCGGCTTCGCGATCAACTTCGACCCGATGCAACTCTTCCGCGGCGCGCACGGCACCATCAATCTCGACCGCTCCGGATACGGACGCGGCACCACCAGCAGCGGATTCGGCCATTCCGAAATCGTCACCTGGCACTTCATGCAACGCGCCGGCGGCGTGCCTTCGATGTGGAACGACATGGGCTTTGTCATCGCTCCACGCAGCGGCCACAACGGCTCCGCGATCCTCACCATGGCGGAGTTCAACGACGTGTGGGCGGACAGCTCGTTCGAGAACGGCGCATCCCAGTCCTCCTTCAAATACGAGCTCATCTACTACCCCACGACCACCGTCGGCGGCGGTCCCGAAGGCGCGAAACTCCCGAGCCCCGACAACGTGCAAGGCGTCGAGTTTGAGAGCTACACGACCGCCGACAAGGAAGCATTCCGCTGGAATTTCATCCTCGGCAGCGCGCGGACAGCCGACGACTACTCCGGCATGCTGGAGCTGAACCAAACCTACCGCATCCCCGTCGGCGATCCGGCATTTAATACCGCCCTGCCCAACACCATCGACGTGGACCAGTGGCTCCGCACCGCAGCCGCGCTCGCGCTCGGCGGTATCCAGGATAACTACATCACCACCAGCGGCGCGTGGCACAATTTGAAGCTCTACTCGCGCGTCGATGGCCGCATGCTCTTCCTGCCGTGGGACCTCGACTTCCAGACCGCCCCGAGCAACGACCCGCTCATCATCAACGCCGACATCGCCCGCATCACCAGCGCCAGCCCGGCCAACCAGCGGCTCTACTACCAGCACCTCCAGGACATCATCAACACGAGCTTCAACAGCACCTACCTCGCCCCCTGGATCACGCACTACCCGACCTTCAGCACCGCTGGCGGGAACTGGGGCGAAATCACCAGCTACGTCGATGCCCGCGTCGCATTCGTGAACTCGCAGATCGCCGCAAACTACCCAGCCACGACATTCGACATCACCACCGGGAACTTCAGCACCGGCGGCAGCAGCGCCACCATCAGCGGCGTCGGCTGGGTGAATGTCCGCAACATCGTCATCCAAAACGGAGCCCTCACCCTCCCCGTCACGTGGAACAGCGCCACCGGCTGGCAGGCCACCGTCCCCGTCGCCCCCGGCGCGCAGACGCTCACGCTGCAAGCATTCGACTACCAGGGCAACCTCGTCGGCACCGACACCATCACCATCACCGGCACCGGCGGCACCCTCTCCGCCGCAGCGGGAAATCTCGTCATTTCCGAAGTCCACTACAACCCCGCCGTGCCCACAGGCGGCGAGCTCAGCGCATCGAGCGACAACGACGAATTCGAGTTCATCGAAATCCGCAACATCAGCGCGCAGACCGTCAGCCTTGCCGGTTGCCGCTTCGTTGGCGGGATCGACTACACCTTCGCAAACACAACGCTCGCCGCCGGAGCCTACGCCGTCATTCCCCGCAACACCGCCGCGTTTAACGCGCGCTACCCCGGAGTCCCCACGCTCGCGCACTACTACGTCGCCGGGGATAACTTCCTCAGCAACGGCGGAGAAGAAATCGCCCTCATCAGCGCCAGCGCTGCCGACATCGCCCGCGTTTCTTATAATGACAGCGGCAGCGTAAAATGGCCCGCCAGCCCCGATGGCACAGGCCCCTCGCTCGTCCTCATCGCACCGCTCACCAACCCCGACGCCAACGACCCGCTCCACTGGCGCGCCAGCGCCACCGCAAACGGCAACCCCGGCACCAGCGACGCCACCGCCGCCCCCGTCGCCCCGGCACCGGACGTCCTCCTCGCCTACGCCATCGGCACCGGCGCAATGCCCATTGCCGGAAGCGAACTCGTCGTCGGCCAGCGCACGATGAACTTCACGCTGGAGCGCAACCCATTCGCCGACGCCGACTGGACACTCGAATCCGTCGCCACCCTCACCGGCACCTGGGCACCCGTCGGTGCGAACTACGAAATCACCGCCCGCACCATCCTCCCCGGCGGCACCGAACGCATCACCCTCCGCGCCACCACCCCGATGAGCGGAACGAGCGGCTTCCTGCGGGGAAAATTGCGCGTGCCGTAAAAACGCGCGTTTAGTCGCTTGCGCAAAGTAGTCAGCGACTAGAATCGCGGATAAATTCTGCACGCAAAACACCCGGCTGACCTTGCGGCCAACCGGGTGCTGTGAATTTGCTAGCTCCCGCTAGGAGAGAATCAGGCTCGGATTACTGGTTGAAGGGCGACCAGAACGAGGTCGGTGCGACGACCGACAGAGCGTTGAATGTGGCGAGCGGCACTTTCGGTGCGGTATCAACCGCAGGGATGGTGATCGCGTTGCCGATGACGTCATTGCCACCGGAGGTTTCCAGACGACTGCCTGCCTTCAGGTAGGTGCGGACGTCATCCCAGCTCACAGATGCTCCACCGGACTTGTTGTTCTCAATGGCGTACTGATCGATGGCTGCATCGATCATGCGAAGGTCTTGAAGGACCTGGGTCGCTTGAGCACGGCGGCGGCTGCGGAGAAAGTTCGGGACGGCAATCGACGCGAGAAGCGCGATAATGGCCACCACGATCATGATTTCGACGAGTGTGAAGCCGCCGCGTTTTGTGTTTAGTGTCTGAAGCATTGTATTATTTCGGTTATTGTTTTGTTTTGTTTTGAAGCAGCTGGCTGCAACAAACCCTAATTAAGCAGCGAGCGTGCCAATAAATGTCGAAAATATAGCTATAGTGTTTAATATGGAAATTACTAACAGATTCGAAGGGATGCCGATCGTCTTGGAGCGGACGGCGGACTCTTGGTAAAGTAATCATCCCCACAAGGACCACCGCGGAATTGGAAGTTCGGGAAGTTGATATTTTGCGTATTTCTCAATATCCTCGGAGGCGGACGAACGTAGTTTAGCAGCCTGTGTCCCCCTCTGAAAACAGAGCAAGAGTGTGAGGTAAGAATACGATTCCGCGGAAGTTCATAAGACTGGTAGCATGGGCCCGGCTTGCCTATTGCGGCTTCCTTTGCAGGCGCAATTGCAGATTAGGATTTTAGCCTTCAACAATGAAGTGATTCGGAACGCGAAACACCCGACTGACCTTGCGGCCAGCCGGGTGCTGTGAATTTGTGAACTCCCGCTAGGAGAGAATCAGGCTCGAATTACTGGTTGAAGGGCGACCAGAACGAGGTCGGAGCGACGACCGACAGAGCGTTATACGTAGCGAGCGGCACTTTCGGCGCGGTATCAACGGCAGGGATGGTGATCGCGTTGCCGATGACGTCATTGCCACCGGAGGTTTCCAGACGGCTGCCTGCCTTGAGGTAGTTGCGGACGTCCGTCCAGCTTACCGATGCACCACCGGATTTGTTGTTCTCGATGGCGTATTGGTCGATGGCTGCATCGATCATGCGAAGGTCTTGAAGGACCTGTGTGGCTTGCGCACGGCGGCGGCTACGGAGGAAGTTCGGGACTGCAATCGCTGCGAGAAGCGCGATAATGGCGACCACGATCATGATTTCGACGAGTGTGAAGCCGCCGCGTTTTGTGTTTAGTTTCTGAAGCATTGTATTATTTCGGTTATTGTATTTGTTTTAGTTTTCGAAGCAGTTGCCTGCAACGAGTCCTAATTTAGCAGTGGGTGTGCCAATAAAGATCAAAATATGGAAATTGTTGAAATGCATTTTCGCCGCGACGAGACCTCCGTGCAATAGTCTCGCTTTAAGTGCCTGATATTTAGACTCTAACAAGAATTCTCAACCACGAATCAATCCCGCAGGTCCATGGGAACAGGCGCGTTTAGTCCGTCGGGGCCTGTTGCGACGAGGCCCGATTCAAGGGCTCCGCGCCTTAGAAACCCGAGCGCTATTGTGCGGCCGAGCGCGGAAGAAAAGGCAGCACTCGTAATAATTCCTAGGTCTTTCTCAGGGGCATCGACAGAGGTAATTCGCGACTTTGCGGTGATAATTTCTCTATTTTGCGATACGAATTTGTGAAGCCCTCGGTTGACGTGTCCGACGCTTTTCACCCGGCTGATCACCTCCTGTCCAATGTAACATCCTTTATGAAAGTCCACGTGGGTCCGGTCGAGTCCCGCCTCGGCTGGGAGCGTGTTTTCGTCGAGTTCGTATCCCCAACGCGGGACTCCCGCCTCGATGCGAAGCAATTCGGCGAGTTCTTCTGTAATTATTGGAAATCGAGCGATCAGCTTCTCCCAAATCGAGCCGAAATCGGCGCGGGATCGAACGAGCAGATCCACTCCTGGTATCCCAAGCCGATTTGATGCGAATGCCGGGGCGATGCCATCGATTTGCGCTGCCGAGATGCCCGCGCAGTGGACCAAAGCTGCGCGTGAAGTAACGTCCTCAATGATGACGTCGTCCGCCACGATGTATTTTTCCAGGCGAACCGGCAGAGATTCCGCGACCAATGCATCCGCATCGACCATCACTGCATCCGGAAAAGTGCTGATGAACACCTCGGCGCAGAGTTTTCCTTTAGCGGTCGTCACGCATGCGGGTTGGATGCCGATGGTACCCGTGAGTTTCGCGGTGACCTGGCCATTCAGATAGCGAATGCGATCGTTTCCCGTGAAAGATAATTTTACACGGCTCATCAGGTCGATGACTCCGCCCCTCTTTTTTACGTCCGCGTAATCGTCGCGAATGCTCACGGTGTGGAGCCGTGGGGGAGCTTCTTGGGATCGGGGGCACCTTCGTATGCTTTCGCGACGGCGGCGTAGTCGAGATCGCCCCAACCGCGAGTGATGGCACCGTAGAGCACGCCTGCCACGCAACTCGTCGCCGGGACGTCCAATCCCAGGCTGTTTGCAAGGTGCACGCCGAGCTTCACGTCTTTGAACATGTGCTTCACTGAAAAATGAGGCTCGTAGTCTGCACTGATCATTTTCGGAAGTTTCAGGTCCGTGACGCCGCTCCGCATCGCATTCAATTCGATGGCGTGAGTGAGCGCCTCGGGGCGGATTCCTGAGCGACTGACGATGGCGAACGCCTCTGCGAGGGTCTGCGCGGTGGTCGCGCTGATGAGATTCGTGACGATTTTGATGATTGCGGCCTGGCCGATTTCACCAACGCGAAGCACGGCTTTGCTTGTCGCCTCGAGTGCGGGTTTTGCGCGGAGGAAAACGTCTTCGTCTCCTCCGACATAGTAAACAAGCTGGCGTTTCTCCGCTGCGCCTTTGCTGCCGGTGAATGGGGCGTCGAGAAACGACGGTCCCAGCTGCCGGACTTTCTTGGCGGCTTCCAGTGTGGCATCAAGCCCGATGGTTGCGTTGCACAAAATGATGTGCTGGGGCGTGAGCGCCGGTCGCATGGCGTCGATCATCTCCATGACCGCTGCACCGTCGGCGACGAAAAGCTGGATGATTTCGCAGAGCTCTGCGACTTCAGAGGGAGAGCCGAGGAAGTTGGGTGCCGGTTTTGGGGTGCGATTCCAGACGAACGACTGAAAGCCTGCGTGGCGGAGGCCCGAGGCGACCCGCGCGCCGATAATTCCCAGGCCGAGTACGCCGACGTTCTTTTTGTTTTTTCGAGGTAAAGGCATATTGTTTTCTTCGCGAGCGATCGCTCAATGCAGCAGAGAACGTGAGCCACTGCAAGCGGGGGAATGCCTTCGGAAGAATCAGGCTTTTACACCGGCGAGGATAATGGAATCTCCCTCGCGCGCCAGCGAGACCCGGAGATTGCTGCCAGCCGCGAGCTTTTGAGCGCGTGCGAGCATGGCATCCAAAAAATCGTCGTCGTGGGAAGGGTCGTGATGAAACAGATAGAGATGTTTCACGTCGCCATCGCGCGCGATTCGAACGACTTCGTCTATCGAACCGTGGCCCCAGCCTACATGCGTGTGATATTCATCAGCCGTGTATTGGGAGTCCATGATCAGAATGTCCGCGCCGCGGATGAACTCGACCACTTTTCGTTCGATCATGCCGTTCACAGAATCGGCATCATCAGGAGTCCTCGGGGCCGACTCGTGATCCGGGATATAGCAAATGGAGCCTGCCGCGGTCGTCAGCCGGTATCCGACGCATACGCCGGGATGATTGACGTGGCATGCCTCTCCGGCGATCGAGCCGATCTGGAAATGCAACGATTTCAACTCTTCGATGATTATGTTTCCCGGCATCTGTGCCATCGCAATCGGGAAATAGGGGCTCTCCATCTGCCCCGCGAGGGTCGCCTGGAGATCCTTCCGCGCACCCTCATAGCCGAGGATGTGGACGTGGTTTTGCGGGCTGTAAGCGGGCACAAAAAACGGGAATCCCTGGATATGGTCCCAGTGGGTGTGGGTAATCAAAAGCGTGATATCCAAGGGGCTGTCGCCGAACTCCTTGGCGAGTGAGCGACCGAGTGGGCGCATCCCGCTTCCTGCGTCAAAAACAATGTGTTCCCCGTCGGCCCGCAGTTCGATGCAAGCCGTATTTCCGCCGACGCGCATGGTCTCAGGTCCGGGCGTCGGGATGCTGCCGCGAACGCCCCAGAATTTGATAATCGCAGGTGACATGCTGGATAACTCCTTGAGTCCCTCGCTCCCGATGCATGCGCCATTCGAGTGCATTAGGCGCGGCTCCTTTGCATGGAAGTGTGGAAGTGAACGCGCGAAAATCGGACAGCCGCCGGTGCGGTGAAGCGCCGGGTTTCATCGGTTTTTGCGAGCGGGTGCTGGTTCATAAATGGCTTTTGGTTTTGCGCCGCGAGGAGTTTATATCGTAACCCATGCGGATAAACAAGCCCTGTAGCAGGATGCTTGCCGCGTTTTTTCAAGGCGGCAAAATCCGGTAAATCGCCGCCACTTTCGAAAGACGGGAAATTCCATTTGACGCGGATGCCCGCGCTTATTATTCCTCAATCAGCTCTTATCGAGAGTGGCTGAGGGTTACTGGCCCGACGACGCCACGGCAACCGCTCCGTCTTACCATGGGGGCCCAGGTGCCAAATCCAGCCTTGTCGTGCAAGCGGCGGGGGAAGATGGGAGCGAAGTCGGGGACCATCGTCCCTTCTTCGCCACTTTCGATCGGGGTGCTAAATCGAACTATTCACCATGACCAAGCCGTTTTTCAGCAATCTAAAGTGCCGCGAATGCGGAAAGCTTTATGAGAAAAAAGCCATCCACGTTTGCGAGTTTGACTTCGGTCCGCTCGAAGCCGCGTACGATTATGACGCCATCAGAGCCTCGATTTCGAGGGCGGCGATCGAAAGTCGGCCGCAGACGATGTGGCGCTATCGTGAGTTGCTGCCGATCGATGGGGAGCCGACGGTGGGCAGGCAAGTGGGCTTTACCCCGCTGGTAAAGGCGGACCGGCTGGCAAAGGCCCTCGGCATCAAGGCGCTTTACATTAAGAACGACACCGTCAACTACCCGACGCTCTCGTTCAAAGACCGCGTCGTCAGCGTTGCCCTGAGCCGGGCGGTGGAACTTGGTTTCAAAGTCGTCGCTTGCGCCAGCACGGGCAATCTTGCGAATTCCGTCGCCGCGAATGCCGCCGCTGCCGGGCTGAAGAGCTACGTGCTCATCCCGGCGGATCTTGAGCAGGGAAAAGTGCTCGGTTCGCTGGTTTATGGCACCAACGTGATCGGCATCCACGGCCCGTACGATCAGGTGAATCGCCTGTGCTCCGAAATCGCCGGAAAATACGGATGGGGCTTTGTGAATGTGAACCTGCGCCCTTATTACGCCGAGGGAAGCAAGACGATGGGCTTTGAAATCATGGAGCAGCTCGGCTGGCGAATCCCGCGCCACACTGTCGCGCCAATGGCGAGCGGATCGTTGCTCACGAAGATCCACAAGGCGTACGGCGAGTTTGTAAAATGCGGCATCGTCGAAGAGTCGAAGTTCTCGGTTTATGGCGCGCAGGCCACTGGCTGTGCTCCGATTTCCCATGCCATGAAGCGCGGCACCGACATGGTGAAGCCCGTGCCAAAGCCCGAGACGATCGCGAAGAGCCTGGCCATCGGAACTCCGGCGGACGGTTACTACGCCATCCATGTAATGCGCCAGACGGGTGGAAATGCCGAGGACGTCACCGATGAAGAAATCGTTGAGGGCATCAAGATGCTCGCAGAAAACGAAGGCATCTTCGCCGAGACCGCCGGCGGCGTGACCGTTGCATGCGCCCGGAAGCTTATCGAAACCGGGAAAATCCCGCGCGACGAGGAGGCCGTCCTCTGCATCACGGGCCACGGACTCAAAACGCAGGAAGCCATTCAGGGCAAATGCGGCGAGCCAAGGCTCATCAAGCCCAGCCTGCGGGAGTTTGAGGAACACGTTTACAATCGGGACATGGCAGCGGCGGCGGTGTAGGCCGACCTCCAGTCTCGACACATCGGCGGGACGTGGCACACTGCATCCCAAGCACTATGCGAATCTCTTTCCTCAGCGCGCTGATTCTACCTGCGATTGCCGTCGCGGACGATGCCTCGTTTTTTCGTGAAAAAGTAAGGCCCATCCTGGCCAACACGTGCTTCAAGTGCCACAGCCACGAGGCGGGCAAGATGAAGGGCGGGCTGGTGCTCGATTCGCGCGAGGGTATGCTCACCGGTGGCGATACCGCTGCCGCGATAGTTCCCGGCAAGCCTGAGGATTCGCTGCTCATCAAGGCGGTATCTTATTCCGATCCGGACCTCCAGATGCCGCCGAATAAAGGTGATTCGAAAAAGCTCGCAGCCGCGCAGATCGCGATACTGACGGAGTGGGTGAAGTTGGGCGCTCCATGGCCGGCGGAGGCGAAGGGCCAGAAGATGGTGGCGCGTCCGAAGGGTGCTATCACGGATGAAGATCGGAAGTGGTGGGCCATCCGGCCGATGGCGCACGTCCAGCCCCCGGAAGGTCCGAGCCATCCCGTGGATGCGTTTCTTTTATCGAAAGCAAAAGCTGCCGGAGTGTCGCCCGCACAACCTGCGGCGCCGGAACGTCTCGTGCGGCGGATCTATTTTGATCTGGTGGGAGTGCCCCCGACTTTGGCGGAGACGGACGCATTTGTAAAAGCTGCCGGCGACAACCGTGAGAAAGCGCTCGCGGAGCTCGCGGATCGGCTGCTCGCTTCGCCGCAGTACGGCGAACGGTGGGCCCGCCACTGGCTGGACCTCGTCCGCTATGCGGAATCGGACGGATACAAGGCGGACGATTATCGCCCCGTTGCCTGGCGCTATCGGGACTATGTGGTGCAGTCGCTGAACGCGGACATGCCGTATGATCGCTTCGTGCAAGAGCAGCTCGCGGCGGACGAACTCTGGCCGGGCGATTCACGGGCGCTGGCTGCCACGGGCTTTTTCCGTTCCGCCATTTATGAGTACAACAATCGCGACGTAGCCAGTCAGCGCCGCACCATTGTCAATGAAGTCACCGATGTGACCGGCGATGTATTCATGGGTCTCGGCGTGGGATGCGCGCAGTGCCACGACCATAAGTTCGACCCGATTTTGCAGCGCGATTACTACCGGCTTCGCGCCTTTTTCGAGCCGATGCTTTGGCGCGACGATGTCCCTGCTGCGACGATGCAGGAGTGCGCTGCCTACGAGACAGCGGTGCGCGCATGGGAGGAAAAAACAGCGGCTGTTCGCGCGAAAATCGCACCGCTGGAGGCGAAGGCTCGGGAAATCGGGCGGCGCAAGGCCATCACAGCATTCCCGCCGGAGACGCAGGAGATCCTGCTGAAGGAAATCAAAGACCTGACTCCGGTGGAACGCCCGCTCTACGATCTCGCGTTTCGTCAGGTCGGATATGAGTGGGAGCACTTGCTCAACCACTTGAAGGGCGACGAAAAAGACCAGCTCATCCGATTGCAGAAAGAGCTGTCGGCGTTTGACAGCGCGAAGCCCGCCGTGCTTCCGGCCTTGCTTTCCGTTTCGGATATCGGCTCCGTTGCTCCGCCCACGAGCATCCCGAAGAAAGAGGGCGAAGTGGCACCGGGATTCCTCACGATACTTTCTCCCGGTGACGCAGCCATCGCGCCGCTCCCAGGCTCCACAGGCCGTCGCGCGGCTTTGGCAACGTGGCTTACGAATCCGGAAAACCCGCTCACTGCCCGGGTGATTGTGAACCGCGTGTGGCAGTCGCACTTTGGCCGTGGCCTGGTCGTCAATGCGAGCGACTTCGGCAAACTTACCGAGCCGCCCATCCACGGTGAACTGCTCGACTGGCTCGCACGGCGGTTTATTGCGGACGGCTGGTCCTTGAAAAAACTGCACCGCCTTCTCATCACGAGCGCCGCGTATCAGCAATCCTCGGAAGGCGACGTCGCGCGGGATCCGGAAAATAAATACTACACCCGGCAGCAAAACCGCAGGCTCGATGCCGAGCAGGTGCGCGACGCAGTGCTCGCCACCACAGGCGAACTGACCGCCGAAGCCGGCGGACCGAGCGCGGGCTGGGACAAGCCCCGGCGCACGATCTATACGAAGGTCCTTCGGAATTCACGGGACTCACTGCTCGAAGTCTTCGACGTCCCTGAAGGCTTCCAAAGCACGGCTCTCCGGAACTCCACGACGACGAGCACCCAGGCACTCACGCTCTTCAACGGGCCATGGATGCTCGCCCGAGCGAAAGCCCTAGCAAGTCGCGTCAACCGCGATACGTCGGCCGATGTTGGCGAACGGGCCTTCGCGGCGATGCGCCTCGCGTGGAATCGCGAGCCTTCGAAGACCGAGGTCGATGCCGCGCGTGCCTTCATTGAAAACGAGACGCGACTCATCGATTCGCGCCCGCCAGAGATGAAGCCGCTCGCTTTGACCACCGAGAAAATGCCGTTTCGCGAGGGGAAAGGTGTCGTGCTTTCGCCATCGGGCGTGGATCGACTTTTCATGCGCGCTTCGGCTGGATTTCCGGATGGTGACTTCACGCTGGAGGCATTTGTCGTGCTCCGTTCCCTTTACGAAAATGCCGAGGTCCGCACGATTGCGTCGCACTGGAGCGGCGACAAAAAGGAGACCGGCTGGGCGTTCGGAATCACCGGGCGGCAGTCGCGCTACAAGCCTCAGACGCTGGTGTTGCTGCTCAATGGCGAAGGCTCGCCGGAGAAGGAAGCGGAGCCGGTTTTCAGCGGCATGCACCTCGAAGTCGGGAAGCCATACTACGTCGCCGTCACTGTGAAAATCGCGGAGCTCGCCGAAGGCATCACCTTTTACGCAAAGGATCTTTCCAACGACGATCTTCCGCTTCAGGTCGGGACTGTTCCGCACATCACGCGCGGCGGCATCCGCGGTGCGGGCGACTTCACGCTTGGAGCGCGAGGTACGCAAAAAAGCAGCGTGTGGGATGGAATCATCGACGACGTCCGGCTCTCCCGCGCCGCGCTCCCCGCGGAATCGCTGCTACTCAACAGCGGACAGCCGGTGAGCGATTCCACGGTGGGTTACTGGAAGTTCGAATCGAACACGGGCCTCTACAAAGACAGCTCGCCAAAAGGTCACGATATCGAGGCCAAAATCGTTCAGAGCAAACCCGCCGACCCCGGAGCGGCTGCGTTCGTGGATTTTTGCCACGTGCTGCTGAATTCGAATGAGTTTCTCTACGTGGACTGACCGGCCTATTCGCCGGAGAGACCGAAGAGTACCTGGTCGGGGCCGAGCGCGTCGAGGCGTGCGATTTGTTCAGGTGTAAGCATCGGACGGATCTTCTGCTCGAGCTCATCGGTCATGGATTCGAATTTTTTCCCGAAGTCAGATTCTTCGGCTTCGGTCATCGCACGGTCGCCAATCCCGGCTGGCAGTGCTTTTTCGAACGCGGCATTGATGAGTGCTTCCATTTTTCCGGTAGTGGCGGCATCGAGATCGAGCGCACCGCTTGCGAGAAGCGATTGATGATGAGCGAGCACCTTGGGGTCTGAATCTTCAAGGCTGTCCACGAGGGCCTCGTCGCTCAGGAGATTGGCGAGGTCGTCGGTGAGCTTCCGCAACTCCGCGAGATAGGCGGCGTAGCCCGGTGCTGCTTCATCGGGCGCGTCTTCAAAGCGAACGGAGAAATCGTAAAGGCGGTAGTTGATCGCACCGAGTGCGCGGGCGAATTCATCGGGCGTCGTGGCGAGTGGCTTGAGCGTTCCATCGGCGCGCTGCGACTTCGCGATGGCTATCGCGGCATCAAGCTCGGTGTCGTGTTGAACGCTAAATTGAGTGACTGCCGATGGATCGGGCTTTGTGCGGGTGGCCTCCTCGCGGGCCGGTGCCGGCTGGGACACGGCGGAGGATGTTGTCGAGTGATTCCGGCTGGTCACATAAAAAGTGAACCCGCCGCCGATGAGCATCGCGACGGCGACCAGCGCAGCCGTCTGTAGTTGCTCGGATTTCATCAAAGCGTCTCGGGGGCTTGGAGGAGTTCGACGATGCGTGCGAGAAGCCGCCCCGCCGCGCCGCCGTCGAGCACGCGGTGGTCAAAACTGAGCGTCAGGTCCGCCTCCATCACGGGGAAGAATTCGTTTTTCACCGGGTCCCAGTGCGGCATGTTTCGACCCGCGCCCAGGCCGAGGACGAGTGTCTGCTCGGGGAGGGGAATTGGCGTCGCCCACGTGAGGCCAAACGTCCCGAAATTCGTAATGGTCGCGATGCTGCCGCCCTGCGCGCTGGCGGGCAGGCGGCGTTGCCGGGCGAGGTCCACGAGTTCGTCGTATCGCGGCAGGAGCTTCGCGAGCGGGACGGCGTCGGCATTTCTCAGGACGGGGACGAGCACACCGTCCTCGGCCTCGACTGCAAATCCGACGTCGATGGCTTTCGGATGCACAATTTTACCGCCGATGAGACGTCCTGCGGGCGCGCTGTTTTCGCCGAGTGCGATGGCAAGCGCGCGGAGCACGTAGAGCGCCGGTCCGGGTTTTGCGGTCTGCTGTTTGCGGTGGGCGAGCATGGTTCCAAGGGCCACCGGGCGGCCCACGGTGGCGAGCGGGCGCGTCCAGGACCGGCGCATGGCATCTGCGATGGCGACACGCATGGAGGAGGCCTTGCTCTGTTTGTGTTCGTCGAGGCGGTAGAGAAAATCTTCGAGGTCCTCGATGGTTACGCGGCCCGCAGCGCCGCTTCCTGCGATGCCGGAGAGGTCGGCCGCATGGAGTCCGAGCTCGTTCATTCGCGCTTTCATTCGTGGCGAAAGATACGCCATTCCCCCTGCGCTGGCCGGCACCGGAAGTCCGTGTACGGTTGGTATGACTTGTGCCGGCTCCGTCATGGTGCCGGTCGGTTTTGCCATCGCGGACGGGGCCGGAGAGAGGTTGATTCCGAGCCGCTCGGCGTCGGCGTCGCTCACTTCGATGTATCCGAGGACAGCGCCGACCGGGTAGCTTTGCTGCGGCTCCACACAGATTTCGACGATGGTTCCATGGCACGGCGATGTGACGCCCATGGTGGCTTTCTGCGTCTCGACTTCCATGACGTCCTGATCGGCGTCCACGTCATCCCCCACTTTGAATGGAAGATGCACGATGGTCGCTTCAGCGATGCTTTCGCCGAGCTGCGGCATGATGATTGGGATTCGTGGCATGATATCGGAGAATGGAGTTTACGCGCCGAGGAGCTGCCGCATTGCGGCGACAATAGATGGAGCGGTGGGGCGATGCGTGCCCCACAAGTTCGGGTGATAGGGGACCGGTGTGTCTTTTGCGTTCAGCCGCATCGGCGGAGCGTCGAGCAAGTCAAAGCCCTCGGTGGCTACGCGGGCGACGATTTCCGCCGTCACTCCGCCCCAGGGAAATGCCTCGCCCACCGCGAGGAGGCGCCCCGTGCGCGAGACACTCGCGAGGATCGTGTCTGTGTCGAGTGGCTTGACGCTGCGAAGATCGATGACCTCGATTTCCCAGCCCTCCGCCGCGAGCTCGGTCGCGCAGGCGATGGATTCATGGACCATCGCACTGTACGTGGCGATGGTGGCATCGCGTCCCGGCCGCGCCACGCGGGCCTTGCCGGTGGGGAGCGCGATCTCCGGCAGGCTGTCCGCTTTCAGATGGTAATATAGATACTTGTGCTCGCAGAAGATGACGGGGTCGTCGATTTCCACGGCCTCCAGTAACATCGTGTAGGCGTCCTCCACGGTCGCGGGAGTCATCACGATGATGCCCGGATAGTGTGCATAAAGCGCCTCCATGCTTTGCGAGTGGAACGGTCCCGCGCCAGCCGTGCCGCCGCTCGGCAGGCGGATGACAATCGGGCAGGGTGTGCCGGTGCGCCATTTCATTGTGGCGGCGTGCTGGACGATCTGCGTGTAGCCACACGTGGAGAAATCGGCGAACTGCATCTCGACAATCGGGCGCAGCCCTTCGAGCGCGGCACCGATCGCCATCCCCACTTGCGCGTCCTCGGAAATGGGTGAATCGAGCACACGCCCCGGGAATTCTTTTGCGAGTCCTTTCGTCGCTTTGAAGGCTCCACCAAAATCCGCGATGTCCTGACCGTAAATAAAGACACGGGGGTCGTCGGTGAGCAGCTTGTGCTGCGCGGCGCGGATCGCTTCGAGGTAGGTGATCGATGCGTTCGAGCGAGTGGTTGGTTGTTTTTGAAACACGTTTTCTTTTCTTAAGGCTGCTCCACGCCTTCGGCGAGACGGCGTGTATGGAGTGCGCACCAATCTTCCAGGTTCGGGTCCGGTAGCGGTTCCCTCACGGCGATGGAGCAGGCGTTTTCGACTTCTGTAGAGCATTGGGCGCGCAGTTTATCGAATTGCGCGGACGTGGCCCATCCGGCGGCGGTGATTTGTTCGCGGGCCACGTCGAGGCTGTCGCGGCCAATCGGCGAGACTTTCAGCGCGTGGCTCATGTAGTGGAAATCATCGTGCTCCCCATGGCCGACGAGCCGGAGGAGATCCGCCACGACCATCTGGGGCCCCTCGCCGGCACGGGCGCGTGCCACTGCTTCATGGACGACTTCGATGCACGCGGCCGGGTCCGTCCCGTCGATCTTGTAGCCCGGTACGCCGTAGCCGGCTGCGCGCTGCACGAGGTCTTCGCAAGCATACTGGCGGGAGTTTGGAGTGGAGTAGGCGTACTGATTATTCGCGACGACCACGACAAGCGGCAGCTTTTCCACGGCCGCCATGTTCAGCCCTTCGTGAAAGCTCCCGGTGGAAGTCGCTCCATCGCCTACACACGTCGCGCCGACCACTCCCGTCTCACCTTTCAGCCTGCGTGCAAAAAGTCCGCCGGACACCGTGGCGACCATCGCGCCGAGATGCGAAATCATCGCATAATAACCCTTCCCGGGCTGGCCGCGATGGATGTTCCCGTCGCGACCACGCATCGGGCCGAGGCGCGAGCCGAGGTAGGTCCGCGTGGCGTCGAGCACCGACTCGCCAAACGCAAGCCGGCCCGCCATATCGCGGATGAGCGGGGCAAAGATGTCGCCTTTTTTGAGCGCGGTGCCGAGCGCTGCGCTGAGCGCTTCCTGCCCGCGCCCGAGGAAAACTCCGCCTGTGATTTTCCCGCCGCGGTACAGGCTGGCGAGCTTCTCTTCGAGGACGCGCGAAAGCAGCATCCAGCGGTAAACGCCGAGATAGCGCTCCTTGTTTTCGTTGGATGCGACTTCAACGCTCCGGCTTGCACGGGCTTGCAACATGGGCGCAGCGTAACGTCCCGCCGATGCAGATGGCAACGGTTTGTTGCGCTGCCTCACGAAGTTCGGGATTTGCCTGCCTTGCTGCGGAGGGATGCAATCGTTCCGCGCTCTTTTCGGCGAAACTCGCGGTGGAAAGCGATTGTGCGGTTGGGCTTCTGTTGTTCCAAAAAATCTGTTGTCGTCCGCACTTGCCATCTCACCTTCGAACTCTAAAGTCCGCCCCCACTTTAGGCACCCAATCACAGATGAGCGCCATATTTCTCAAGAGGTTTTTCAAGAATCCATTTCAGGTCGCGTCCATCGTGCCCAGCTCCAAGACGTTGATCCGAAGGGTCTCGGACAAGATGGACCACTCCAGCCCCCGCGTGATCGCGGAGTACGGGCCGGGAGAAGGCTGCCATACCCGCGAGATTGTCCGCCGGATGCATCCCGATTCGAAACTTCTGCTGTTCGAACTCGACCAGGAACTCTCCGAGCATCTCAAGATTCAGTTCGCCGATGACTCGCGGGTCAGCGTGCACAATCTCGACTGCGCCCTCCTTCCCGAGGTGCTTGCAGAGAAGGGGCTTGCGCATTGCGATTACGTCGTTTCCGGAATTCCGTTCAGCATTCTGGAGAAAAAGAAGAAGCGCGAAATTTTGGAAAAAACGCACGCCGTGCTGTCTCCCGAGGCGCACTCGGCGTTCATCATTTATCAGGTGACGAATGAACTGAGGACGCGTGGTCATTGCGATCATTTCGAGAATGCCGAGAGCCAGTATTGCCTCGTGAATCTTCCCCCGATGTTCGTGACGAAGTTCTACAAACAGAAGCAAAACGGGAAGAATGGCGCGAACGGCGCGCACTGAAGGACGATCAATTTCCTGTTCGATCACCTGTCTTCCGCATTACGCATCGTGAATGCCGAAAGCGCCAAAGTTTGATTCCATCGAAGACGTCCTCACGGAACTCCGCGCCGGACGCATGGTGATCGTGACCGATGACGAGGACCGCGAGAACGAAGGCGACCTCCTTATGGCTGCCGAAAAGGTGACGCCGGAAGCTGTGAATTTCATGGCCACGCACGGACGCGGCCTCATCTGCGTACCGCTTGCGGACGCGCGCGCCGAAGCACTCGGCCTTGAGCGGATGACCCGCGAAAACCGTGAAACACACAAAACGGATTTCACCGTCGCGGTCGATGCTGCTGCGGGCGTGAGCACCGGAATCAGCGCAGCCGATCGCGCCAGGACAATCCACGTGCTCGCCGACCCGAAGTCACGCCCGGCGGATCTGGTGCAGCCTGGCCACGTCTTCCCACTCCGCGCAAAGCAGGGAGGCGTTCTGCGTCGCGCGGGGCACACTGAGGCAGGCGTGGATCTCGCAAGGATGGCCGGCCTCGAGCCCGCCGCCGTGATCTGCGAAATCATGAACGCAGACGGCACGATGGCGCGTCTCCCGCAGCTCGCCGCTTTCAAAAAGAAGCACAAACTCCGGATGTGCAGCATCGCCGAATTGATCGCATACCGCCGACGCAGCGAGCGGCTGGTCGTCGCGGAGCAGGTGGTGAAAATGCCGACCGACTTCGGCGAGTTTGATTTACACCTTTACCGTTCCCTCGTGGACGGAGCGCACCACATCGCGCTGGTGAAAGGAACGATTTCGCCCCGGAAAAATACACTGGTCCGGGTCCACAGCGAGTGCCTTACAGGCGATATCTTCGGCTCAATGCGTTGCGACTGCGGTAACCAGCTTCACGCCGCGCTCGAACAGATCGACGCCGAGGGAAATGGCGTGCTGCTTTACATGCGGCAGCACGAAGGCCGCGGCATCGGTCTGCCGGCGAAAATTCACGCGTACAAGCTGCAGGAGGAGGGCCTCGACACCGTGGAGGCGAATCTGAAACTTGGCTTCCCCGAGGAACTCCGCGACTACGGAGTCGGTGCGCAGATTCTCCACGACATCGGCGTCCGAAAGATGCGCTTCCTCACCAACAACCCGAAGAAGGTGGTAGGACTGGAAGGATACGGCCTGAAAATCGTCGAAGTCGTGCCGATTAAATCGACGCCCAATCCCCACAACGCAAAGTATCTGGAGACCAAGCGTCTCAAAATGGGACACATGCTTTAATCCGGTGGTCCGCTCTTGCTTCCGCGCGAGGTTCCGCCTTAGGTTCCGCGCGCCATGACCCAACTTGACTGGAACCGAATTGCGGCCGATCCTGGATTTGCCGAACTCAAGCGCGCCAAGCGTCGCTTCATCATCCCCGCGACGATCTTCTTCCTCGTTTATTACATGGCGCTCCCGGTGCTCGTCGGTTTTTGGCCGGAGATGATGAAAAAGCCGGTCCTCGGCAAGGTGAACTCCGCCTACCTCTTCGCGCTCTCGCAGTTCATCATGACTTGGGTGATCTGCTGGCTCTACGTCCGCGCAGCAAGGAAGTGGGACATCATGAACGCGGAACTCCTCAAACGCCTCGGCCACTGATTTCAATGTTCACTTTTCTCGCACAAGCCACTGCGCCCGCAGCGAGCGGATTCAAGTTCACGCCTGCGCTCGGGATGTTCCTCGCATTCGTTGCCGTGACTCTCGTCATCACCTATTTCAGCGCCCGCAAGGCAACCGGGAGCGCGGCTTATTTTGCGGCTGGACGGAGCATCAAGGGCTGGCAAAACGGACTCGCCGTCGCCGGCGACTACATGAGCGCAGCGAGCTTCCTCGGGATTTCGGGCATCATTTGTCTGAGCGGCTACGATGGATTCATGTATTCGGTCGGGTTCCTCGTTGCCTACCTGACCGTCCTCCTCCTCGTCGCCGAGCCCCTGCGAAATGCCGGTAAATACACAATGGCGGACCTTCTCGCCTATCGGATGAACCCGCGGCCCGTGCGCGCGATGGCTTCGCTTTCCACGCTTACGGTCTCCACCTTTTACATGATCGCGCAAATGGTCGGTGCAGGCGGAATCATCGAGAAACTCATCGGAATTCCGTTTGCCCCGGCGGTGATTGGCGTCGGCGCACTCATGCTGGTTTACGTGGTGTTTGGCGGGATGCTGGCGACGACCTGGGTGCAAATCATCAAGGCCATGTTGCTCATGTGCGGTGCGTTCGCGCTGAGCTGGATGGTGCTGGCAAAGTTCGACTTCAGCCTCGGGCGCTTTTTCGACGCCGTTGCGGCCGCGGATTACGCTGGGAGTAAAGCAGCGAAAAACCTTCTCGACCCCGGACTCAAATACGGCGCGACCCTTGCAAATCCGTGGGGAGCGTGGGATTTCCTCTCACTGGCTCTGGGCCTTGTTCTGGGCACGGCGGGACTGCCTCACATACTTGTCCGGTTTTACACCGTGCCCGACGCAAAGACCGCGCGCGTCTCGGTAGTGTGGGCGACCGCGATCATCGGTGTGTTCTACATCCTGACGACATTCTTCGGTTTCGGCGCGGCAACCATTCTGAAACAATCGCTGGTCGCCTCCGACATCACGTCTGCGTTCATTCCGCTGGATGCGAAAGGCCAGCTCAATGGAAACATGGTTGCACCGACCCTCGCTCTGGTCCTGGGCGGTGACATGTTTTACGCGTTCATCAGCGCCGTCGCGTTCGCTACAATTCTCGCTGTCGTCGCCGGGCTCACGATGAGCGCCAGCACGAGCTTCGCGCACGATTTTTACACCAACGTGATTCATCATGGAAAACCGAAGACCCAAGGCGAGGAAGTGCGTGTTGCCCGCATTACGGCGTTTGTTGTCGGGGCGGTGAGTATCTCCCTCGCCATCCAGCTGGGATCCAGCATCAACGCGGCGATGCTCGTCGGTCTGGCGTTTGCCGTCGCTGCATCTGCGAATCTTCCGGTCATCTTGTTCAGTGTCTTCTGGAAGCGTTTTAACACCGCAGGCGCAGTTTCCGGGCTGGTCGTCGGGCTCGCGTCGTCGATTCTGCTGATCTTGCTCAGCAAGAACGGCCCGTGGGGCTGGGAGGCCGTCGTTCCGGGAGTCGCAAAACCTGTGAAAATGGGATTCTTCCCGCTGGAAAACCCCGGCATCGTCAGTATCCCGCTCGGCTTTCTCGGTGCTTATTTCGGCACGATTTTCGGGAAGCGCGACCCGGAAGCGGAAGGGAAATTCGCCGAGCTGAGCGTGCGTGCCGAAACCGGCCTGGGTTCGGAGAAAAGCGGCGGGCATTAGCCTTTCCGTCCGGAAAACACTTTTGCGGAAAGTAGCGGGCACCACGCATGGTCGCGTGCGGTCCGTGAAGCAATTTTGGTGATAATGGGGCGAAGTAAACAAACTGTTACTTCACTCCCGTTGACCGCTGAACAGGCTGACTGTCCTTTCGTTGAAAGATAAAACGTTAATGCACATAGCCCTGTACACCCACGATCAATCCCTTGCCGCAGAACTGAGGCCCGCACTCCATGAATCCGGATTTGGAAGCAGCGTCCTCGCTGAACCTTCGGCCATTCCGGTCGTCGCGGCCGGGCAGGACGTGCTGATTCTTGACCTGAAGGCAACGAGCGACGAATTGGAAACCATACTCTCAATTGCGAGGAGTGGCGCGCCAGACATCGCGATCCTTGGGATTGCGACTGGAAATGCAGCCGACGAGAGAATCGCTGCGCTGCGGGCCGGCCTCGACGACTGTGTCTCCCGCTCGTTTTCACCTGTCGAAATCGCGCTCCGGGTGCAGTCGCTCGTTCGAAGGGCGACAGGCCGCGGGGAGACCGTACTCAAATTTGCCGATATCCTGTTGGACCGCGTGGCGCGGACGGTGACGCGTAGCGGCCGACCACTGTATCTTACGGATCGCGAATACCGCACGCTCGAGTACTTCATCCGAAATGCAGGGCGCGTCATATCGCCGCTGGAACTGTGCGAACAAGTTTGGCAGTTCCACTTCGATCCGTGTTCGAATGTCGTGCAGGTTTTCATCATGCGGCTTCGGAAGAAAATCGACGATGACTTTCCTCAAAAGGTTGTCCACACAGTCCCGAGAGGAGGATACGTGCTGCGGCGTGAATCCGACCTGATATCGCCTGCCAAAACCTCGCCGCCCCAACTGGCTGGAGCGGCTGCTTAACAGTTCAGTAATAATGAAGCCTAGCGTCATTCTGGCTGGCGTAGTCGGCTGCGGACTGGCAGATAGGAAGGATTCATGCGAATCCTCGTAGTCGAAGACGAAGAAAAGATCGCGATCCTTATATCGCGGGCTCTCCAGAAAGCAGGCCATTCGGTCGAAACGCGTTCTGATGGAGCGCTCGCGCTTTCCGCCATTATGGGCAATCATTTCGATCTCGTGATCCTTGATGTCAATCTTCCGGTGATGGACGGATTTGCCGTCCTTCAGAAATTGCGCGAGGCCCGGAACCACACCCGCGTCCTTCTTCTCACCGCCCGCGACAGCGTCTCGGATCGCGTTTCCGGACTGCGCTCCGGCGCGGACGACTATCTCACAAAGCCGTTTGCGATGGAGGAACTCATGGCAAGGATCGACGTCATCGGGCGACGCGCACCTTCACCAAACCAAGGCGACATCATCGATGTCGGTGATCTCCGCATGGATATCCGCAAGCATCGCGTGACTCGCGCCGGTGCACTGGTCGACCTTTCGCCCCGGGAATTTGAGTTACTGCAAATCTTCATGCAAGAGCCCGGACGGACGTTCACCCGTGAGGAAATTTGCGAGCGAATCTGGGAACGGGAGCACGAATATGACACGCGCACCGTTGAGATTTTCATCATGCGTTTGCGGAAGAAACTCAGCGACGGCCGTGATGAGACGCTGATCGAGACCATTCGTGGAGTGGGCTACGTCCTGCATCGCGTGCCGGGGCACTAGCCTTCCGCTGTCCGACCATGCGATTTCCATTGAAGTTTCAGGTCGGGCTTTATGCGGCGATCGTCTCCGCCATCGCGCTGGCGATCATGCCGACGATCATTCGGCCGTTTATCTATCATCAGCAGCTCAGTGAACTTGATTCTGAGTTGAAGTTGAATGCCGAGGATATCTTCGAGGATCTCATTGCCCGCTCTGCGAAAGGCATCGATGCGCGCCGGCCCCTCACTCGAGATTTCATCCCGCAGTATCTGAAGCTCCGTTTCATACGCATCTGGAACAGCGACGGCTCCGAGATTTACCGTTCTTCAAACTGGAAGGACTTCGAACCGAGGAATCTTCCTCCAGGTCTGAAGACAGTCGTCATACTGGGCCGGAACTGTCGTGTCGCGACTTTGGAAAAGGACAATTTCTGGATCAGCATCGGCACGAAACTGGGCACGATCGAGGGAATGCAGACGGACCTGAATTTTGCATTCACGGTCGCACTTCCAATCGTCTCCGTGCTCGTTCTCGCAGGGGCGATATGGGTCGCGCGGCGCGCGTTGAGACCAATCGCTGACATGACCGCGGCGGCGGAGCGAATCAGCGTGAAGCATCCAAAGGAGCGGCTTCCGGTGCCGGATACGAGTGACGAAATTGAACGGCTTTCGCGCGTCCTGAACGCCTCATTCGATCGCCTTGAGATGGCGTATTCCGCGTCGGAGCGATTCTCATCGGCGGCTTCGCATCAGCTCAAGACGCCCCTGACGATCCTTCGGGCAGGACTCAGCGAACTGCGCGGGTGCGATTACCTCCAGCCGGCCGAGCGGGAGACTGTGGAATCACTTCTCCAGCAAACACGGCGTTTGACGACGATGTGCGAGGATTTGCTGCTCCTCGCGCAGGCCGACGCGGGTCACCTCGACATCCGGCCCGAAGCGCTCGACATTGTCCCCGCATTGCGGAGCGCGGTGGACGACATGGAGGTGCTGGGTATCAACCAAAACATCAAGATCCAGCATGATTTTCCACCAACCCTGGTGGTGACCGCAGACCCTCGTCGTATCGCGATTGTTCTCCAAAACCTCGGCGAAAACGCAGTGAAATACAATCGTCGCGATGGAAGTATCCGCATCTCAATTCGCGAGGAAAAGGAGCGGGCAATTATCTCCATCGCCAGCACCGGTCCGTGCATCGTGCCGGAGGACGCGGAGCGGATTTTCGAGCGTTTCAATCGCGGTGCGACTGGCGAAAACCTCAAGGGGCACGGGCTCGGACTCAGTATCGCGAGAGAACTCGCGCGAGCCCACGGCGGCGATCTCCGCCTCGCGCGCTCCGATGAAAACTGGACTGAGTTCGAGCTCGTCCTTCCCCTAGTCCCTCCCCTCACGTAGTCGTTTCGAAATTATGCTGAAGACATTGCTTAAACTCTCCTGTCCGGACCGGGTGGGACTCCTCTCAGGAATCACCGCATTCATCGCCGAACACGGTGGAAATCTCGACGAAGTCCACCAGTTTACCGATTCGGAAGCCGGTTGGTTTTTCACGCGAATGGCTATTGATACGGACACGCTGCGGAGTTCGCTCGCTTCCCTCCGTGCGGAGTTCGCGCCGCTTGCTGCGGAGCTCGGTGCTCAGTGGAGTATTCGCCGCGAGAATGATCGGATGCGTGTGGTGCTCATGGTTTCAAAACTCGGCCACTGCCTCGCCGACATTCTCTGGCGCTGGAAATCCGGGGAACTGGGATGCGAAATCGCGGCGGTCATCGCCAATCACGAAGATTTCCGCGGAACCGTTGAACGCGAAGGCCTGCCGTTCCACCACATCCCGCTGAACGCAGAAAATAAGACGGCCGCTTTTCAGCAAATCGAGCGGATATGGACGGATGCAGGAGCAGACCTCGTCGTCCTTGCACGGTATATGCAAGTGGTTCCAGCCGATGTTTGCGAACGGTGGGAGGGGCGCATCATGAATATCCACCACTCGTTCCTTCCCTCGTTCGTCGGGGCAAATCCCTACAAGCGCGCGTGGGAGCGTGGCGTAAAACTCATCGGCGCGACGTGTCATTATGTGACCGGCGACCTCGACGAGGGTCCCATCGTCGAACAGGAGGTCATCCGGGTGGACCATTTTCACGACACGGACGACCTGTTGCGGCTCGGTCGCGATTGTGAAAGGCAGGCGCTTGCCCGCGGAGTCCGGTGGCACATTTCCGACCGCGTGCTGCTTCATGGAAAACGGACGGTCGTTTTCCGCGATTGAGCACCGGTCAACCCTTCGGCACCGCGACCTTTATCGGAGGTCTGCGCTGCGAGGAATAGATGCTCGAGCGACCGCTCGCCAAAAACGCGATGAAGCATGCCGCCGCAAGATAGATGCTGTGGGTCGGGCCGAAGAGCTCCACACCCATGATGGTGCACGCCAGCGGTGTATTTGTGGCACCAGCAAAAATCGCCACGAAACCCACGGCTGCAAAAAGATCGGTCGGCGCTCCCAGCGGACCCGCGAGCGCATTGCCGAGTGCGGCACCGATGAAGAACAGAGGCGTGACTTCGCCTCCTTTGAACCCCGCACCGAGTGTCACGACAGTAAAAACCGTTTTCCATATCCAGCTCCACGGATGAATCTCCGGCGAAGTGAAAAACGACGGGATGGTGATCGCATTTGGATCAAGCGACCAGACGCCGAGGCCCAGATAATCGGGTGTGCGAGATATCAAGAACAGCCCGATAACGAGCGCTCCGCCGAGCACCGGGCGAAGTGGTGCAAATGGAACGAGCTTCTTAAAGAGCGTCACTGCTCCGTGTGAAAGCGCCGCGAATCCCCAACTCGCGAATCCAAACACCACGGCAGCGAGCGTGATTTTCAAGAACAGCAATGGTTGGAAGTGAACCAGTGGTGGTGTGCCACCCGCCGGAAAGCCGATTGCGTAATGAGTGTGGTGGATTCCCCACGCGTCGCATGTCCAATCCGCAACGAACGCTGCGGCAAGGCACGGCAAGATTGACTGGTATCGGAGGCGTCCGACCGTCAGCACCTCCATCGCAAACACTGCACCCGCTAGCGGTGTGCCGAACACGGCCCCGAACCCCGCGGCGACCCCAGCCATCAGCATCGTCCGCACGGAATCCGGCGTGACTTGGAAAAGCCGGCAGCATGCGCTCGCGATGCTCCCTCCCATCTGCACCGCAGTCCCTTCTCGCCCGGCGGAACCGCCGAACAAATGCGTGACGAGCGTGCCGAATAAAATCAGCGGAGCCATCCGCCGGGGGACGCCGCCGCCGGGGCGGTGGATCTCATCAAGAATGAGATTATTTCCCGCCTCTGCGGAACGGCCGATCCAGTGATAAAGCCAGCCGACTGCGAAACCCGCCGCCGGAAGCAGGTAAAGGAGCCAAGGGTGGCGAAAGCGAATGCCTGTCACTGCGTCGAGACTCCACAAAAAAAACGCGCACGCCGAGCCGACTGCCACCGCCATCGGGATCACCAGCGCGAGCTCTTTCAATACGCCCTTTGTCCGGGCAATCCAGACGGCAGGCGTGTGTTGAAAAGTATCCATTCCTTCCACTGCCATGGAACCCGCGTTGCCGACGAACGAAAAATGGCTTTCGGAGGCCGCATCCAGCGGAAGCAAACCACCATCACAGGAGGTTCACCGCGCCGGATAAAGCTCCGGCATTAATAGCGGACGCAAAACGTCCGGCGTGAGGTCCCGCGGGAGTGGCTGCCATGGGTAGCGGTCTCTTGATACTTTCGCCCACGCGAGGACGCCGCATCCTCTCCAAGGATCGAGAGCGATTCCATCTTCAAACCGCTGGCCTCTTGCAGTGATGACAATGCAGTTGTGCTCGAACCTCGTCGCCCTCCGCGCGGACGCAAGATGCAGGTCGATGGTCTTGAGTTTTAGTGCGTGCAAGTGAGGAAACAAGTCCTCCTGCCAATGGTAGCAGAGTCCGCGTTTTCGCAGACCCGAATTTACCAGACTATTGTTAATCCACGCGATCGGCACGGGCTTGAACTCGCGGGCAAGACCGGCGGACGACTCGACCGCAGTGTGCGCGAGGTTGCCGGCTTCCCCGGCGTCGATTTTCGGACTGAGCTGACGAATCTCGCGGCTGAGTCTGCGTATCCGTTCCTGCCTTTGTTCCGCCGTGCCGAGGTTGACGCACGAGGCCAGAAAAAGCGGGAGAAGCAGAGCGGCAAGACGCAAGTGATCGATCATCGAATGTAGTGCAGAGCACCACTATTCCGATGACTCCTGATTTGATAAAGCTCAATTGCGTTTCAAGAACCGAACGAGGGCAGGCCATTGGCAGTGATGGCTGCCAATGACCTTGCGGAGCGAACGATGCCCGGGCTGTATCGCAAGCTTACGGGATGTTCACGCGGATGATCGCGTTTGATTTGTCCGTGAAGTTCACGAGCGCGGTGACGTTGGCGGCGTTGTTGTAGCTGCGCGGGGTGCTGAGGACGCCTTTTACGTTGGAGAGCATGGTGAATTTCTTCACGGTGTATTCTCCGAGTTCGTCGCCGTTGCGCAGGAGTTGGCGGAGGACGCCATCGCTGTCGGCGCCCCACAGTCCGAGGTTGTTTTTGCCGTTCGCGCCGGTTCCTTTCACGCTGGCGAGGAAGATGGGCGAGCTGTTCAGTCCGCCGGGGAGGGCGAAGCTTTTGATCGCGGTGAACTTTTGCGGGAGCGTGAAGCCTGCGCCGTCCGGGACATCGCCACCGGTGCGGGCGATGATAGTTGCACCTTGGTAGAGAACGGTGCTGTTGGCCCCCGTGACGCCGGTTCCTTTGATTTTCGCGAGGAATGCGTAGGTGCTCAGGTTGTTGGAAACTGGGTCGCTGAAGCTGACGTATCTGGCGTTCGCGATATTTGATGCAGGGCCGTTTTCGCGGACGACGATGCTGTTCACGATTCCGCCAATGTTGCTGGCAACGATTGCGGTGTCATCCGCCGATGTGACACCACCAAGTTTTGGCGCAAGCGCGCCCAGCACGACTTGGCTGTAGCCATTGCTGTTGGCCCCATATGGGCCGAACGATTTCCATTTCGCTCCCATCGAGATGACGGCGGCATCTTGGCCACTCGTGGCGACGGCGGTCGCGACGCCTGCATTGGTGATGCTGACGACGGCGGTGCGTTTGTCGGCGAGGGTGACGTTTGCAACGGTGCGCAGGCTGCCGTGGTAGCGACCTTGTCCAGGCGATGTTTTCGGCGGCGTGAAGACGCTCATTTTCTTCACGGTGGATGCGACGCCGTCCGCGGTGATCATTTGTCCGGGCTTGAGCAGAGCGGTTCCGCCGCCGCTCGTGAGGCTGTAGAGGACGGTGTTTTTCTCCGCGCCGGCGACGTTGATGAGCGCGACGAGTTGCCCGTTTTGCAGCGAAATGTTGGCGACGGATTTCAGCAACACTCCGGCGGTGAGGCCGGGGACTTGTTTGCCGGTTTGTAGGGCGACGTTGAGATTTCCGTTGACGGTGTTTGTCCACACACCAGCGGATTCTCCGCCGGGCACGCCGCTGATTTTTGCGGTGAATGCGTAGGTGCCGTTTGGTGCGGAGACGGGGTCGCCGAACGATTTGAAAAGCGCACTCGCTACCCCAGGCGCGGACTGGCCCTCCATCGCGGTGATGAGGTTTCCGCCGGAGCCGTCTTGCGGCAAAATGGCGGCGAATTTCTTCTTCCCGTCCTTCGCGGTGAGGCGAACGACGATGCCTCCGTCATCGGCTGTCGCAGGCGTGCCGATTGCGGATGCGACTGCTGCGGTGAGGCCGGGGCCATAGACGGGGTCGCCGTCTGCGAGCAGAAAGTGACCGTATTTGACGGTGACCATCTCGAAGTTTGCGCTCGGGGCGGCCTTCCTCGCCGTGCCGACGACGACGACATCGCCGCCGCCATCGACTGCGACGGCGCGCGCGTCGTCAACGCCGCTATCAGCGTCGCCATTGAGCCGCTGCCGCCATAGGATGTTGCCGGTCACGCCGTCGAACTTCACCGTGAGGAAGTCATCGCTCGTCGTGGTCGGGGCGAAATACGATGTGCCGGTGACGACGACGTTGCCCGCGCCGTCCACGACCATGGCATTCACGTTGTCCGTGACGGATGTACCTGCCGGGCTGCCTGCGGGAACGTCGGTGTTGTTTTGCCAGACGACTGCGCCGGTGGAGGCTGCGTACTTTGCAGCGTAATAGACGACCCTAAAATTATCCAGCGTCGCCGTGCCGGCGATGAGCGCATTGCCCTGCAAATCCGTGCCGATGAATGGCGTGTCGAGCGAGTTTCCGCCGGGCGCTGTGTAGCGCCGGGACCAACGTGGGGCACCGCCAGTAGCGGGATATTTGATGGTGTGATACGAGTAAGCCGCAGCGCTCGTATCGCGCGAAGAACCCGTCACCAGCACAGCGCCCGTCGGGTCCAGCGCATCGCCCGGAGCGACCGCGACGCTCGTCGCCACATCGTCATCGCTTTGCACAGTTTTGTCGTAAGTCTCATCCCACTGCACCGTGCCGTTCGAACCCTGGTAGCGCACGGTGTAGAAGCAGAAATCCGAACCGACGCGCGATTTCCCGACGACGACGACATCGCCATTCTCGGCGACTGCGAGCGCATTCGGGACATCAGGAAACGACGTACTGTAGCGCTTCCCGCCGCCCCACTGGTCAGTCCCGGCGGCGTTGTATTTGATCGTAAAAAAATCGTCCTGAGCCCCGAAGGATTTGCCGGTGACGATCACGTTGTCGCTCGAATCCACGACGAGCGCGGTGATTTCATCGCCCCCGTTTTGGTTGGCATTGTTGTAGCGGCGCGCCCATGTCTCGTTCCCATCTGCCGCCGCGTATTTGATCGTATAAAAATCACGCCCATTTGCGCCGGTCGTGAATCCACCGACGAGGACGTTGCCTTGACTGTCGGTCGCGATCGCTTTCGGCTGATCGTCGCCACCGCCGCCTGAATACGTCTTCTCCCACATCTTCGCGCCGGTGAGTCCGTCGTACTTCGCGGTGTACCAAGTGTCGTTGCCGCCGCTCACGTCGTTGTAGCCTGTCACGAAGACGTTGCCGCGTTTGTCCGTAGTCACGGCGACGCCGCGTTCCGTGGTCGTGGTGGATGCGGCGTTCTGCCGTTGCCCCCAAGCGATATAATTGCGCTCGGCGGATGCGGTGGATGCGAGCGCGAGAGCGCAGGCGGTGATGATGCTGTATGTGTTTTTCATTGGATGGTTTGTTGTTTGGATTTCTGCTTAAGCGGCCTGTGCGAATTGCATGTTCCGATGGCCGGATCTCTTGAGGGCGTCGGTAACTGCGAGGAACAGCCCTGCGTCCGTCGCCATGCACGAGAGGGTGTTTGAAAGGTCTGTGGTCATGAGTTCGCTGCTGAATGTCCCCGACGCCCGGAGTAGCATTTCCGTGCGTTCGCGATGGGTGAGCGTGGCAATGGACTCGATCCATTGGGCAAGACCCGTTACAAGCATGATGTCGTTGGCGCAAGTAGCGACGAGTGAGTCGCTCCGTCCTTTGTCCCCGCCGAAGAGCGAGCGGATTCCGCTAATGATGCGCGCTGTGAAGTTCGCCGCGTTGTCGTGTGTGTTGTGCGTTGTTTGCATGGGCCGACCGTGCGCCCAATTCCAAAATCGCACCATACGACTAAAGGCGGATACTGAAGGACGCCGCGTATCCGACTAAAGTCCTATATACAGCGTCTGGAGCGGGGCGGTGCGTCCGGAAGGCACCCGAAAAAAGCCCCGCCGCTGGCGTGTCGGGCACCGCGGGAGCGAACGGGCGTGCTACTAAGGCCGGTGCCGCGGAAAACGGCAGTGAATCGAGGAGGGAGGGAGGTGCTGACGGGGCTCGCGAGTCACGGGATTTGCTTTGCATCGCCAGACACTTGGCAAGACAGGATCTGACCGGGACCGGAGCCCGCGGCTCCCACTCTTGTCTGCGCAAACGATGGTGAGGATTGTGCAAGAAATGATGAGCATCCCATCGGGAGCGCGCGTTACAGTGAGTCATGAATACGTTCAGGAAATCCTCGGGAAGCGCACGCCCGTTCGATCTTCGTGCGGCTGGGTGCCTTCGCCCCGGAGCGTCCCGTTTTGTAGAGTGGCTGGAAACGCATCGCTCCGGCGTTTGGTGACAGAATCTCCGGCGGTGGTGGTGGACGCGATGAAGTCATGGAGACCGGCGACTTCAGCTACAAACTCAGGGGCGACGAGTTCACATCCACGCTCCAGACGTTCCTGCCCGCCGTCGGCCAGCTCGTCGCCGATGGTGGTCCTTACTACGGTTGCGCAGAAATGGACATCCTGAGCCGCATCGCGAAAGTCATCCTCACGGGCGGAGAAGGAAGCAACGTAATGGACGCGTCCGATTTCTCCGGACAGGTTGTAATGTTCGGCCTCGGCGGAAACGACATCCTGCGCGGCGGCTTTGGGAACGATTTCTTCACCGGCGGCACTGGCGACGACATCATCAGCGGCGCTGGCGGCGGCGACACGCTCGTGGATGCCAGCGACTATCTTTTGAAACTTACCGACTTCAAGATGACGGGGCTCGGCACGGATACGCTTGACGGGATCAAGTTCTCGATTCTCACCGGCGGTGAAGGTGACGACGAGATTGATGCGTCGGGCTTCACTGGTCCGGTGATCCTCAACGGCCTCGGCGGGAACGACAAGCTCATTGGCGGTTCGGGGGCCGACATCCTGCTTGGAGGCGACGGCGACGACATCCTTATCGGCGGGAAAGGAAAGAACATCCTCCGCGGAGGGCCGGGGCGTAATGTGATTGACCACAAGTAAGATGCGACCCGCGGCATTGTGTATCCCGAGGCTGCGATTTACCACAATTTTTTGCTAGCCATTCATTCGGAAAGACCGTATGCGGGGTTCGGTTTCTAAAATAGGTCTCAACAACACGTAGTTTAACCGACTCCCATGAACTCTAATAATCGCAGGCTTCGTGCCTTTTTTGCTTCTCTAACTCTTGCCATTCTCTCCGGCACTCACACTCAAGCTGACGTCTTGATTAATCTCGATGCCACGAGCCTTCCGCTCGGAGGACTTCCTTCGTGGACGAACACCGGCACGGTAGGCGGCACGTTTACCGCGACCGGCGCGCCTGCCATTACAACCGTGAATGGAGTGAACGCGGTCACATTTGCCGGAAGCGGTGATTTTTTCGCCGGCCCGGCGTCGCCGCCCTCGGTCACCGGGGTGAATCCGAGCCGCAGTATCGAGGTTTGGGCGTTCAATCCGACAATTGAGTCCGAGGAAACCCTCGTCGGATGGGGCCGCCGCGGCGGACCGGACGGCACCAACATGGCATTTAATTACGGCACCAGTGGAGCGTTTGGCGCCGTGGGTCATTGGGGCGGTCAAGACATCGGCTGGTACAATGCCGGCGGCGCGCCGACTGCCGGACAGTGGCATTATCTCGTTTACACGTATGATGGCGGTGGTGCCGCCGGCGTGGGAACGACGCGGGTATATTCCGATGGCGTTTTGCTGAATACCGAGGTCGCCGGCAACCTCAACACCCATGCCGGCTTCCCGTTCGTCATCGGTGGGCAGAATAATGACGCCGGAACTCCTGCAGGGTTTAACGCCACATTGAGCATCGGGCGGGTGCGCGTGCATAACGTTACGCTTTCCGACGCACAGATCGCCGGTCAGTTTGCCACGGAATTTCCACAGTTTTTCACCCAGGCCACGGTAACCTCGGCTCGTGTTCAGGGCGAGAACTTCGTCTTTCAGGTCACAGACGCTCCGTCGAGTGTTGTTAATCCAAACACGTTTAGCATTGTCATCCCGGGAGTAACGCCGAGCCCCGGTCAGTGGGCGGTCGAAGGCGGGGAGGGTGTTGTGAATGGCTCGATCACCAGTCCGGAAATTACGATTCCAGCCGCCGGAACGGCGACACTGAGTTTTCAACATCGTTTCAACTTCGAACTCGATCAGACACAGGCGAATGCCTATGATGGTGGTATAGTGCAGGTGAGCATCAATGGCGGTCCTTTCCTGCAAATCGGCGATTCAAGTTTCACGCAGAATGGTTACACTCACGAGGGCGGCATCGCCGGGAACCCGCTGCTGACCATTATCGGAACTGGCGATCTTCTTGGCTTGAATGCATTCAATGGTCCCTCGGGTGGATTCATCACGAGCATCGCGACTATTCCCAGCATCGTCGCTGGTGACACGGTGAGGGTTCGATTCTTTGGGGCGTGGGATGAAGGATACACTTCAAGCGGTCCGGATTGGGAAATCCGCTCAGTGACTGTAACGTCCGGTGTATCCACGCTTATCAATGCCAATTTCGCAGCCGGTTCTTCGGGCGGATTTACCACGTCAGGCACCGCACTCGGCTCAACTTGGACGTTCAGTGACGGCACCGGTTCTGAAACAAAGAGCTACGATTTCAACAGCGGGCTGGCTCTCGCGGGCACGGTGACCTCGGGTGTCGCGACGCTGACCGGCGATGGTGGTGTGGGTGACACTGCGGCGATGCAGTTGACTGATGGTTTGAGCGCGCAGACGGGTTCGTTCTTCATCAATGATCCGGCCGCAGGCTTTACGTTGAAGTCCATGGCGGCCACCTTCAAGGTCAAGCTCACGGGCGTCACCGCGACTCCGGGCGAGGGTTTCAGTTTCGTCTGGGCGAACAACATCAATGATACGGCCTTTGGCGAAGAGGGAATCGGAAACGGACTCGTCGTTTCATTCGATACGCACGATAACGGCGGTGCCGAGGCTCCGGCCATCGACGTAAAGTGGAACGGGGCGGTGCTGCAGCACACTCCGGTTTCCGCCGCGACTCTCTTCCAACCGGGCTTCGTTCCAGTCGCGGTGACTGTGCATTCCGATGCCTCTGTCAGCGTTAGCTTCAACGGCGCTACGATTGCAAATCATCTCCCGCTGCCCGGCTTCATCGGGATGTCCGGAGGACGGTTTGCATGGGGTGCCCGGACCACCGCCACGTTTGGAGAGGCAGTGTTGCTTGACGACATCAACCTCTCCCTGCCGCGTTCAGGAGCCCTGACAGCGTCTAAAACCGGGGCGGTAACTACGTTTACGTTCCCGGTGCGCTGGTCCCCATCGAACAATTATGGGTTTACCCTCACCGGCAAGGATACGGACAACGATGATCTCATCATCACTGGAGTGCTCGACAGCCCTTATCTCCCGCGCACCCTTGCTGGATTCCCCACCGGATTTGAAGGATCATTGGGTCAATGGGCGGTGCGTGAATACCGGCAAGGCCCGTTCGCCGGCTTCGGCGGCGCCGTCGCGATCGCTTCCAACGGCCTTTTGGTGAATCTGGCGGACGGCGTGTCGCCGGTCATGAGCTACTCCGACACCAACGGACATCCGCCATCCATCTACAATCTGCCTTACCTCACAAACGATGGTTCGGGAAACAACGATAATATCGTCGTCGTCGGGAAGACCCAAGTCTATATCTCCAGCGCTGGGGACTATACCTTCTACATGCGCACCGACGACGGCTTCGGGCTGAAGGTGAGCGGCGGCGTCGGTGGCCGGTTCACTGCGGCGAGCAGTGGCAACATTGACCCGCAGGACAATCAGACTGTCGCCTTCCGGGACTACACCGGAGACAGTAACACGAAAGGTGTTTACCACTTCGATGGGCCCGGCGTTTACGATTTGCTGTTTATCGCGTTTGAAGGCGGCGGCGGCTCCGGCTGGCAGGTTTCCTGGGCACCGGGCGATTGGGTGAACAATACAGGAAACGCCATCTTCCTGCCTGTTGGAAATCTCGCGGATCCGTCCCTGCCACCTCTTGCGACGGCGCAAAACTGGCCGAGTTCGGTCCCCGGACCGCGGGGCGAGAACGGCAAATGGGGCGTGCGCACCTACTTAAACAACGGGATCTATAATTCCGAGGATCTCGCCAGTGTCCTGAATGTCCTGGCCTTCGACACACGCACTCCAGCGACTGCCCCGGGGCTGATCTTCGACACTCAGGAGGCTACGCTGAACTTCGAAGACCCGAACAACGCCAGGTTCTTTGCCACTCCGCCTCCTCGTCCCTTCCCTGGAAACACGCCTGCTGGCGATGACCACGTCGTGTCCATCGCGCATGGCTCGATCCGCATCCTAGAGGAAGACAACTACACCTTTAATGTGCATAGCGATGACGGATTTTTCCTCCGGATTCGTTCGACCGATGGCAGCGCTAATCCAACGTTCTACGCCTACGGCGGCGCGGGAACCGTCGATTTGGCCGCAGCCAATATCATGTATTTCCCGAGTGGAACCGGCGACTCTGATACACGAGGCGCTGTGCATCTCCGTGCGGGGACATACAATCTGGAATTCGTCACATGGGAAGGCGGAGGTGGATTCTTCTATCAGGTTTTCGCGGCGCGGGGACAATTCCTTACGAATGAATCAACGAGCACCTGGGCTCCAATCGGGCTCGTCGCGCCAGCCAGCGGCCCAGTGTCTTATCCTTCCCTGGGCGGAAAATGGACCGTGGAATCCACACTTCCGGGTGGCCTCACAAGCGGAAGTATCGTCGGGGCAGACAGCGCTGTAAGCGCCGCTGTCCTCGCGGACTCTGTAGCGGCCACGTCGCTCTGGGACATTATTAACTTCAATGACCTCGGGCCGGGCGCCGGCGTGACAGGGCGGATTCCCGGCGACGTCGAGTGGCCGCGCGGAATTCCGGGAGTCAATGACGACAATTACGCAATTCGGATGCGCGGAACGCTGCACATTCCAGAGACTGGTGATTATCAAATCGGCTACGACGGCGACGATGGCAGTGCGATTACGATCTCTGCTGGTTCGCAATACTTCGACCCCGTTCTGGTCGAAAACGCAACCGGCGCGGGCGTCGAGATCCATACGACAACGCTGCCACCGGTAAATTCCGGATCGCTGGCACCGGGTACAAACATGACCCCGAATACGGCGGTGCAGTTTAATCAAGCCGGTGCCATCGTCGGTGACCCCCGAACGGCTGTGACCATTCCCCTCGCCGCCGAGAAACTCTCGGTGCCTTTCACTCCGTCTTTGAATCCTTCCGGCTCGTTCAGCGTGGAAGCCTGGCTCAAGCCTGCCCGTGCGATGGACCCAGCCAACGCCAACGACCTTACCTGCGCTTTCTCAAGCGGGCACTTCGCAAGTCCCCGGACCGGCTGGTTGATCTACCAATCCAATGCCGGCTGGAACTTCCGGACATACAATTCAAACGGGACAGCCTTCGTATTGAGCATTACAGGAGGTGGGCCTCCTACGGTTGGAAACTGGTACCATGTGGTCGCCACGTGGGACGGAATCGCTGGCGAGGCGAAAATCTACGTCAACGGAGTTCTCGGCGCGACAAGCGCACCGGGTTTGCCGTTTGTAGCAAATGTTGATGGCGACCTACGCGTTGGCGAACGCAGCGACGGTGCATTTGACTGGCAGGGCGACGCGGATGAGGTTGCCGTCTATCCCTCGGTGCTTGGTTTGACGACGATTATAGACCACTACGAGAATGGCGAAAATAGTGGTCGCACGACGACGTATCCGAATCTTGTGCTGGCGAGCAACCCGCTTGTTTACTATAAGCTGGACGAACTAAACACGCCAATCAACCTCACCACGACCACGCTCAAGACGGATGTCGCCACGGGCAGCACACGCACCGTAGGTCGGATTCATCTGACAGCGGGTGATTACCCTATCAGCGGGATTTTCTGGGAAGCCGGGGGCGGGTCATCCTTCGAGATCTTCGCCACTCGTGAACTCTCGCCTGGCGTCACGCTTCCGTTCCAGCCGCTCAAGAATGGAGGGTTCCCGCCGATCACATTCGCCTCGGGGCTCCCGCTGGTCACAGCGCCACCGCCGTCGTTGGCTCTGGCAAACGCATTTGTCAGGAACGGGAACAATTCATTCAGTCTCCGATTCCTGTCTGAGCAAGGAAGCATGTATGCCCTCGAATCGACCACCGATTTGGTGACTTGGGTGGAAATCGCAGATTCCATCGTGGGAACCGGCGGATATGTCACGATCACGGGCACGCCGCCTCCTGCACCGCTGCCGTTCCTGTATTTCGATCCATTGGTTCCCAAGCAGTTCTTCCGGATCAAACGGGTGCCATAACCGCCTCGGCACCGAATTACCGGTGATGGGGTTATCCTGATGATTCACAGCATTGTTCGGGCGTTCTGCATCGCCGCGTGTCTGCTGGGTGTGCCCTCCATCCATGGGGCTCTCGTAGGTTTTTGGAACTTCGACGATTCGACGCTCCTCGGCAGGGATGTCGGGGGGAACAACTACAACCTCACGGTTTCTGTCGGCGCGACTTACTCCGCTGCGGGCAAACGCGGTGGTGCTGCCCTGTTTAATGGCTCAAACGGCTACATGCTGGGGACTCTGCCGTTGCTCCCGGTAGGGAATGGAGCGTACACGATTTCATCGTGGTTCCTCCCGACGGCCACCGGCACCCGTGGAATCGTAGGCTGGGGAAATTACGGGCAAACGCGAAAAGTAATTGCCCTCCGGCTGAACGGCACCAACGGCCTGAAGCATTATTGGTGGAATGCGGATCTGGACGGGACGCCCGCTGCAAGCTACTCCGACGGCCAGTGGCACCACATCGCCGCGGTGTATGACGGCACCACACGCAGCATGTATCTGGACGGAGTCCTGCTCGCGCAGGACACGCCCGGCGCAAACACTGCCACCAACTTGAACTTCCGAATCGCGAGCACGAATGCCGGGGAGTTTTTCAAAGGAAGCCTGGACGAAGTGGCGATCTGGAACAATGCGCTGACTGTGAATGAGATCCAGGCACTCGCCGCGGGTGCCGCCCCGGTCGGCGGTCCGAGGATAACCAGCTTCACTGCGACACCTCCGGCTGCATACGAGGGGGCTCCTGTCCAGCTCTCCTGGGTGGTGGATATATCGCAAGTCACCGGTTCGTATTCGTACGAATTGAAATACGGCACGACCATCCTCGCGACAGGCGCCACTGCGAATGGAAACTTCGGAGTGACAGTGCCCGATCTCGCCGGCACCGCACAGAATATCTCCTATACGCTGCGCGCTATCGAGACCGGTGGCGGACGCATCACAAACGTCGCCGTAACAAGCGTAGCCGGAGATCCCGGACGTCCGATTGCAAACGATCAACTCTTTCTGTCCACAGCGGGACCGACCCCTCTGCCGATCGTGTTGTCCGGAAGCGATCCAAACGGAGGGACACTGAGTTTCTCCATCGTGGCGCCGCCGACCCACGGGACGCTTACGGGTGCTCCACCCAACATGACTTACATAGCTGACTCCGGTGCGATTGGCCCGGATTCATTCACCTTCAAGGCGAACGACGGCAAATATGAGTCCGGCATTGCCACGGTAGCGATCACGATCAACGCCCCGCCAAGCCCGCCATCAACCATCGTTCTGGATCAAACATCGGTCCCCGATTCGACGCCGGCCAACGGTTTCATCGCGAATCTTTCGAGCCCTGATCCCAACCCTGATGAGGCGCACACTTTTACACTCGTGGGCGGTGAGGGATCGACGAACAACGGCCTTTTCCTAATATCCGGCCACCAATTGCGCGCTGCGCAACCGTTTGCGGGACTCGCCGGGCAGGTCGTCAGCCTTCGCTTGCGTTCCACCGATGCGCTCGGACTCTTCGTCGAGCGTGCAGTGTCCCTCCCGGTGGTGGCAGTCGTCGGCGGAGTCGTAATCAACGAAATTCATTTCAATGGCGCGGACAACACGGTGCTCAATGATTTCGTTGAGCTTTACAACAGCGGGCAGGTCCCGGTGAACCTCACTGGCTGGCGCATCTCCGGGGGAGTGGACTACGCCTTTCCGAACAATACGATCATCGCAGCGGGCGGATACTTGCTGATCGCCGAGGCACCCTCGGTGATTCTCTCAAAATTCAGCAAGACCGCGCTGGGTCCGTGGACCGGTTCGCTGAACTCGGATGGCGAATCCGTGAGGCTGCGCAATGCCGCCGACGCGGTGGTTGATTCTGTTGACTACTCGGTGGGTTTTCCGTGGCCGGTCGCTTCCGGCGGTGACGGTGCCTCGCTGGAAAGAATTAACGCGCGGCTCGAAGGTACTCTTGGCGGGAACTGGCGTGCCTCGACGATTCCGCCGGACGGGACGCTGATAGATACCGCTTCACCCGGAGCGCAAAATCTCAAGTATGGCGTCAACGCGCCGCCTGCAGTGCGCCAGGTCGCCCACTCCCCGCAGCAGCCGACGACCGCCAACGCCATAACGTTCACCGCCAAGGTCACTGATCCGGACGGCGTCGCCACCGTGACGTTGAGCTACCAGATCGTGACGCCGGGCAACTACATACCGAGCTATCTGCCGAATCCGATTTCCGGGAACAATATCGCGAGTGAAATCCGCACAGCCAACCCCGCCTTCGAAGCCCCCGCGAATTGGACCACGGTCACGATGAATGATGACGGCATTTCAGGGGATGCGCTCGGCGGCGACAGCATCTGGACGGTCAAGCTGCCGCCTCAGGCGAACCGCACATTGCTCCGCTACCGGATCACGGTGACCGACAACACCGGCAGCAATGTCCGCGTGCCTTATGCTGACGATCCATCGCTGAACTTCGCGTGCTACATCTACAATGGCGTACCGGCGTATCAGGGAACGCCCGCCGCAACCCTGGGGAGCCTCCCGACATACCAGTTGATAACGCGCGGCGCGGACTGGTCCGACTGCGTTGCGTATTCCACCACCAAGCAGATCAACCAGGGAAATCTGGCGCGGTTCTTCTACAACTGGAACGGCACGTTTGTGTACGAAGGTGTCGTTTACGATCACGTCAAATATCGTACTCGCGGCGGTAACGGACGCTATACGGGCTCTGGCAAGCGGTCCATGAGGTTTAAGTTCAATCGCGGCGCCTACCTCGCCATCCGCGATCAAGACGGCAACTTCTACCCCACGAAATGGCAGACTCTCACAACCAGCAAAGGGCTCGAGAACCACGCCGCGATTACGTATTCGTTGAATGAATTCGTCAATAATCGCCTGTGGAATGCATATGGCGTCCCGTCGCCCTTCACGCACTTTGCGCATTGGCGGAACGTCACGACAGCCGCCGAACAGTCCGACGCTTATCATGGCGATTTCCAGGGGTTCATCGGTATCCTCGAGGATTACGACGCCCGCTTTTTCGATGCGCACAATCTTCCCAAGGGCAACCTCTACAAGCTGCTCAACCAAACGAATGTCGCCCTGGAACAGCAGCGCTATCAGGCGCCGCTCGGTGCCAAGAACGGGACGGACCATGACTGGATAGAGAGCAGCCTCACTGGATTCACACCGCCGGCGACCGTGGCGGCAAACGTCAACCTCGACAAATTCGACCGCTACCACGCGATATGTCAGGCAGTCCGGCATTACGACTATTGGCCGGATGCCAACAAGAACATGGCATATTATTTTGAGCCCGACTACACCGCAGCGAACGGCTTCCGGGGAAAGTTGTGGATTCTACCATTCGACACGGATGCATCCTGGGGACCGAATTGGAACAATGGTCAGGACGTGGTTTACAACGCGCTTTTTTCCTGTTCCGACGGTGGCGGCGACGCGGGGACCAATCCCACTCTCTGGCCCGCTTACTTCAACGCCGTGCGCGAAGTCCGCGACCTGATCTTTCAGCCGGATCAAATCAATCCCCTCCTTGACGAAGCGGCCGCTGTGATAGCACCGATCGTGGCTGCGGACACCGCTCGCTGGAAGACTGCTACGGCGGACGTGGGCAGCTACGCCGGCCTATCCGGCCCCGGCTCGACATCGCTCGCCGCGCTCGTTCAGGATATGAAGAATTTCGCATTCTCCGGTGGTGCATGGCCAGGCGGTTCGGTGGGAGCGGGCGGGCGCGCGGCTTTTCTGGACACTCTGCAAGCGTCTCAAGGGGAGGGGCTGTTAATTCCGAATACTCCGACGATTTCGTTCACCGGTGGTGCCGGGTACGCCGTCAATGACCTCCGGTTTCTAGCTTCGGCGTTTGCAGATCCGCAGGGTGCCGGCACGTTTGGAACGCTCCAGTGGAGAGTCGCAGAGATCACGGATCCCGCCGCACCCGCCTATGTGCCCGGATCGAAGTTGAAACTCGAAATCGAGGCCGGCTACCAATCCGACGAGATCACTACTTACGCCGCCGGTTTTCGCTTCCCCGCCGTGGCCTGCATCGCCGGCCACACGTATCGCGCGAGGGTGCGGATGAAGGATAACACGGGCCGCTGGAGCCATTGGAGCGCGCCCGTTCAATTCACGGCGACATCGGCAAGCGTGGCGCCGTACCAGCAGTCGCTCGTGATTAGCGAAATCATGTATCATCCCACTCCGGCGACGGCCGCCGAGACGGCGCAGGGTTGGACGGACGATGACTTTGAATATGTCGAGATCCGCAATGTGAGCGCGCAGCCGGTTGACGTCACCGATGTGCGCTTCACAAAAGGAATTGATTTTGATTTTCCAGCGGGCACGACCATCGCCGCCGGTTCGAGCGTGCTCGTCGTACGCAATGCCGCTGCATTTGCCGCGCGTTACGGTCCTGGCAAACCCGTTGTCGGGACGTGGGTGACGGGCGATTTCCTCAGCAACGGCGGGGAGCAGGTGAAGCTCAGCTTTGGTGCCGGGACGCAGATCACTTCCGTTACTTACGACGACACCCTCCCGTGGCCGGGGAGCGCGGACGGCGGCGGCTACAGCCTCGTGCGAATCGCGCCCGAAAACCTCGCGCTGAATCCGGATTTCGCATCGAACTGGCGTACGAGCCGGCAATCCGGCGGCACACCCGGCGGAGATGATCGCACCACTTTCAACGCCTGGGCGACCATGCACGGTGTTCCGGCCGAACCGCTCGCCGACCCCGACCGCGACGGACTCCCAAACCTCGCTGAATATGTCCTCATTGGCGACCCGCTCGCGGGTTCGGAAGCCGTCCAGCCGACGCCCGTAGTCGCACGACTTTCCGTCGGCGGCGTCGACGACGACTATCTGACGCTCATCGTACGCCGTATGGATCTCCCGTCGGATATCGGCGCCACGGTCGAATTCTCAACCGACCTTGTAAACTGGAGTCTCCCGGGCGTCCTGATTTCCACTTCTGCGAACGCTGACGGCACCGTGACCGAGACATGGCGCGCTCCGCAGCCGCAGTCCGGCAGCGTGCAGTTGTTTGGAAGGCTCAAGATGAGCCTCCCGTGACGTATCGGCATGTGCTGCTTTGCTTCGGGCCGGGGCATAGTGTGTTCGACCGCAAGTAAGGTGCGAGTGGCACCGGGTCCGGCAGCACCGTTCGGCCAAAGTTCCGCAGCGCGCACTCGACACGCGCCGGCCGTATGGCGAGAATGAAGGACGATGTTTCATCTCACCATCCTCGGCAGCGGAAGTGCGGGCAATTGCGCGCTCGTGGAGACGCCGAAGACGCGTCTGCTGCTTGATGGCGGGTTAAGCTGTCTGCAACTAAAGCAGCGCCTCGCACTGTGTGGTGTCAATCCGCTGGAGATCGACGGGATCCTTCTCACGCATGAACATGGCGATCATGCAGGAGGTCTGGATGTGTGGTGCCGGCAGTTTCAGACACCGGTGTTTGCGAACGCGCTCACAGCCGAGGCGCTGAAGCGGCAGTCGCCGGCCCTTGCGAAGGACTGGCGGATTTTTGTGACTGGCTCGGACTTTGCGATCAAGGACATCGCAGTGCAGACATTCAGCGTGCCGCATGATGCCATGGACCCCGTCGGCTTTGTCCTGCATCACGGAATTGCAGCGCTCGGTTTTTTGACAGACCTGGGCTTTGCCACGAAGCTCGCCTGCGAACGGGTGAAGCAGGCGCAGACGCTGGTGATCGAGGCGAACCACGACGAGCATTTGCTCCAAATTGACACCAAGCGTCCATGGTCCACAAAACAGCGAATCATGTCGCGGCACGGACACCTCTCGAATACCGCCGCGGCCGATGTGGTAGCCGGGATGGCCGGCGGCAATCTACGTCGCACGGTGCTCGGGCATCTCAGCCGCGATTGCAATTCGCCGGAACTCGCCGCGGATGCCGTGCGAAAGGGTATCGCCGGCGTCGGCCTTGCGCCGGAATCGATGGAGGTCTTTGTCGCCGAACAGCGGACGGTGAGCCCGAGATTTTCGGTTGTGTAAACAGGAAAGCCTGCGGCGTTGCGACGCCGGTCAATCCTCGGAATCCAAAAACGCCTGACGCGGATTTTCGCGGAGGTATTTGACGATCGCGTCGGTGAATTGCGCGCCGAACTGCTCCATTTTCTTTTCGCCGACGCCGCTGATGTTCCGGAGCTCGAGCTCGGTGACCGGGTAGTCGCGCGCCATTTCGCGGAGCGTATCGTCGCCGAAGACAATGTAGGCCGGGAGCCCGAGGGAGTCGGCGATTTCCCGCCGGAGCTGACGGAGTTTTTCGAAGAGAAGTTCGTCGCACGTAATGTCGCCGGTGCGCTTGGGTTTCGGGCGCTGGGGCTCGTCGCGTTTGGAACGCACAGGCAGCCGTGTGAGCGGGATGCGAGCACGTGATTTCAGCACGTCGATACCGTCCGCCGTGAGCTCTACGGTTGGAAAATCACCTTGCGCGAGACGCAGGTAGCCGAGCCGTATCAGTTCGCGGCCGATGAACATCCAGTCCGTCCGTTGATGTTCCTTCCCGATGCCGTAGGTGGAGAGCTGATCATGGTTCCATTTCCGGATGCGCTCGGTATCCGCGCCGGTGAGGATTTCCGCAAGATGCGCCATGCCGAAGGTGGCGTCCTTGCGATAGCTCGCCTCGCGCGCCCGCCAGACCGTGCTGAGGAATTTCTGCGCGGCGAGTGTGCCGTCCCACGTCTCGCGAGGTTCGAGGCAGTTGTCGCATCCGCCGCAATTCGGGACGGCAAACCGCTCGCCGAAATAGTTCAACAATTCCCGCCGGCGACAACCGCTGCTCTCGGCGTAGTGCACCATGGTCTGGAGCTGTTCGCGCGCGATTTTGCGCTGCGCTGGATCGCTCACCTCGTCGATGAACCGCGTCTGTTTTGCGACATCGCCTGCAGAGAAAAGGAGCACGCATTCGCCGGGCAGTCCGTCGCGTCCGGCGCGCCCGGTTTCCTGGTAGTAGCCCTCGATGTTTTTCGGCAGATCGTAGTGGATGACGAACCGGACGTTCGGCTTGTTGATGCCCATGCCGAAGGCGATCGTCGCGCAAATCACGCGCACTTTGTCGCGAAGAAAAAGCTCCTGGTTTTCCGCCCGTTCATTGTCCCCCAATCCGGCGTGATAAGCGCGTGCCTCGACGCCCTGCTCCACGAGTCGCTCGGCGAGGCTCTCGCATGATTTCCTGCTTTGGCAATACACGATCCCTGCCTCACGTCGCCTGCTTTTGAGGAATTGAACGACTTGCTGCGTGGGCGATTCCTTGTGCAGGACGCGATAGTTGAGGTTTGCGCGATTAAAGCTGCCGACAAACGTATTCGTTTCGTTCAGCTTGAGCTGCCTCACGATGTCCTCGCGAACGCGTCCTGTCGCCGTGGCTGTCAGCGCCATGAACGGCACGCCGGGCAGTTCCTTGCGGAGCTGCGAAAGCTGCCGGTACTCCGGTCGAAAATCGTGACCCCATTCCGAGATACAGTGCGCTTCATCGATGGCCACCAGCCGCACATTCCACTGCCGGAGTTTCTCCAGAAATGTAGGAATCATCAGCCGCTCGGGCGCAACGTAGAGGAGTCGGTATTCGCCGTTGAAAAGTCCCGCCAGCCGCTCGCGCGCCGCCTTTTCGCCGAGCGTGGAGTTTAGAAAAGTCGCCTGCACGCCCGCCGCGACGAGGGCATCCACCTGGTCCTTCATCAGCGCGATGAGCGGAGACACGACGACGGTGAGCCCCTCCCGCACAATCGCCGGGAGTTGAAAGCAGAGTGACTTGCCGCCGCCTGTGGGCAGCAGGGCAAAGACATCCTGTCCTTCCATCGCGGCGGAGATGATCTCCTCCTGCAACGGCCGGAAAGAGTCATAACCAAAGACGCGCTTCAGCGCGCCGAGCAGTTGAGCGCGTTCGGACACAACGCGCATCATGGCTGCTATCTCGCCCGACCCGCAAGCGCGGAGCAGCGCCCATTTTCTCCGATGAAACCGAAGTTCCCTCCGAACAAAAACGGCAATTCCCGGAATGCAGCCGCGGGATTCCTTCGCAGCGCACCGTCCGCGCTCTGCGCGGATTTATTTCCCTGAAACGAAAAATGCCGGTTGACCCGATTTTGCCGCGCCCCGTAGCATCGGCATCAAAGCAACCCACAACCAACCATACCTCACACCTTGGACTTAAAAGACATCAAAGAGCTCGTCGCTCTCATGAGGCGAAACGACCTGTCGGTTTTCAAACTCGAACAGGAAGGGTTTAGCATCACCCTAAAACGGGGCTCGGAGCCCGTTTTCACTACTACCGCTGCCAGCGCGGGTGCGCCAGCCCAGCCGGCGGCAGCCCTAGTGGGAGCCACTGCCCCGGCGGCACCTGCCCCGAGCACCGGGAAACTGAAGGAAATCACGTCGCCGATGGTCGGTACGTTCTACGCCACGCCATCGCCGGACGCTGCGCCGTTCGCAAAGCCGGGCACGGAAATCTCCGCGGACTCGGTCGTGTGCATTATCGAAGCGATGAAAGTCATGAACGAGATTAAGGCCGAGGTCTCCGGGACGGTCGTCGAAGTCCTAGTGGAAAGCGGAAAGCCCGTCCAGTATGGGCAGGTGCTCTTCCGCGTCCGATAGAAATCAGCCGCCATGTTTCCGCAACACCTCACCCAGCCGCAACGCGAGGCCGTTTTTGACCTCCTTTTGCTCGGCATGTATGCCGACGGCAGCATCAAGCTTGTGGAGAATACGCAGCTCTTCGCGCTCACCGAACAGCTTGGCTGGGAGAGCTATCAGGACCGCTCGGAGTATTCCGAGACGGCGACGGCACATGTCCGCGCGGCAAATGAGACGGACGCGGCTACGGCTGCATTCCTCGTGCAACTCTCCACGCGACTGGCCGACGATGACGTAAAAAAACTCGCGCTGGGCCTCCTGGCAAAGCTCCTCGAGGCGGACCACGAAGCGGTCGAATCGGAGGCGGGCTTTTACCAAAAGGCGCAGGCGATTTTCGGCGTCTGATTTCCCGCGGGCCAAAGCGCCCGCACCAAACTGGTCCCGCCCGGCGAACCACAACCACAGCATTTAACTCACTCGATGTTCAACAAAGTCCTCATCGCCAATCGTGGCGAAATCGCGCTCCGCGTCATTCGTGCCTGCAAGGAACTCGGCATCAAAACCCTCGCCGTTTATTCCGAGCCCGACGTTGACAGCCTCCACGTCCAGCTTGCCGACGAAGCCATTTGCATCGGCCCCGGCCCGAGCAACCAGAGCTACCTGAAGATCGACCGCATCATCTCCGCCGCCGAAGTGGGAGATTGTGATGCAATTCATCCTGGCTACGGATTTCTCAGCGAAAACGCGCATTTCGCCGACGTATGCGCGAGCTGCAACATCAAGTTCATCGGGCCGCCGTCGGCCGCAATCCGGAGCATGGGCGACAAAAACACCGCCCGCGCCACCGCGAAACGCGCCGGGATGCCCGTAACCCCCGGCAGCGAAGGCATCGTAGAAGACGAAAAGGACGCGCTCGTGATCGCCCGGAAGATCGGCTATCCTGTCATGATCAAAGCGACGGCCGGCGGTGGCGGTCGCGGCATGCGCCCCGCACACAACGACGGATCGCTCGTCGCTGGCTTCCACGCCGCGAGTCAGGAAGCGGAAAAGGCATTCGGAAACGGCAGCGTGTATATCGAGAAGCTGATCGAAAACCCGCATCACATCGAGTTTCAGATCATGGCGGACATGCACGGCAACGTCGTGCATTTGGGCGAGCGCGATTGCTCGATGCAACGCCGCAACCAGAAGATTATCGAGGAGACTCCGTCGCCCATCATGACCGAGGAAATCCGCAAGCGCATGGGCGACGATTGCGTCCGCCTCGCGAAGGAGGTCGGCTACGTTGGCGCGGGCTCCTTTGAGTGGCTATTGGACGTCTAGGGGAACTATTTCTTCATGGAGATGATCAGCCGAATTCTGGTGGAGCTCTGCATCACAGAGGAGGCCTACGGCGTGGACCTCGTGAAGGAGCAAATCAAAGTGGCCGCCGGTGAAAAGCTCTCGCACTGGATGTACGACGCGAAGCTGAAGTATCACGCCATCGAATGCCGCGTGAACGCCGAGGACCCGTTCAATAATTTCCAGCCTTCGCCCGGCAAGATCGACCTTTACTACGCACCCGGCGGCCGCGGCGTCCGAATCGACTCGCATGCTTACACCGGGTACACTGTCCCGCCGTACTACGACTCGATGATCGCCAAAGTCATCGCCATCGGCACCACGCGGGAAAACGCCATCTTCCGCATGCGCCGCGCACTCAGCGAATACATCATTCGCGGTGTAAAGACGACTATCCCCTTCCAGCAGCGCATCATGCACGACCCGGATTTCGTCCGCGGGAAATACCACACCGGGTTCGTGGCAAAGATGCTCGACGCCGGGGCGGAGTTCAAAAAATAGGCGGCAAAGCCCGCGCTTCGGTGAAGCGAAACGACCGTCGCGGACTCCATGGTCCACGGCGGTCGTTTCGTTTATAATTGATTAAGAGTCTCGTTACTTTCCAGCGCCGAACATCTTCCCGGTTTCCTGCATCGTGGCACCAAATTCCATCATGCCTTTCCCTAGGATCGCCGCGGCTTCCGGGCCGGCTTTCATCATACTCGCCTGCATGCCCATCATCTTCTGCGTAATCTCGGCCTGCTTTGCAGACATCTTTCCGTCAACCTTGGCTTTAACATCCGCGGAAGGCTCGCCGAGCTTCTTTGCGCGCTCGGCAATCTTCTTCAGTTCCTCGCCCACCGATTTAAGGTCCGCGACAGCCTTCTCAGCGGAAGCTTTGTCGGTGACTGCACTCACCGCGGTAACCATGCGATCCATTTGCTTCAACGCGTCGTCCGCAACTTTTTCGTGCGTGTCACCGCCGGAGCAACCGGTGATGAAGAGCGTGGCTATGATGAGGACCGTCTGGGTTAAGAAACGTGAAAGAGTTTTCATAAGGCAAGCGGTTTGCCATCTCGAAAGCGCAAGCGCAAACAGAATTTTGCTCCACCGAACCGCGACGATTTCCTCAGCATTGAAATTAATGCATTCGGTTTTAGTCTCGCAGTGAACGCATGCTGCACTCACGGTGGCGATGAAGATTCACAAAGCCGCCAAAACGAAATAGCAACACTCCATGCAAAGTCCTTCCCACGTCGCAGAAGTCTATCAACGCATCACCGCCGAGCTTGGAAAAACCATCGTCGGGCAGGAGGAAATCGTCCGCCTGCTCCTCGCTTCACTCTTTGCCCGCGGGCATTGCCTGCTCATCGGCGTCCCCGGTCTGGCGAAGACGCTGCTCGTCCGCTCGCTCGCCGAGACACTCGCGATGTCGTTCAAGCGCATTCAGTTTACGCCCGACTTGATGCCCAGTGACATCGTCGGCTCCGAGCTTTTGCAGGAGCGCGACCGCAAGCTGGAGTTCGAGTATTTCCAAGGGCCCATCTTCGCGAACCTTGTCCTCGCCGATGAAGTAAACCGCACGCCGCCGAAGACGCAGTCCGCGTTGCTCGAAGCGATGCAGGAACGCCGCGTTACCGTCGGCGGACAGTCGCGTCCGCTGCCCGATCCGTTTCTCGTCGTCGCCACGCAAAACCCGATTGAACAGGAAGGCACTTACCCGCTGCCCGAGGCGCAGCTCGACCGCTTCATGTTCAGCCTCACGCTCGATTATCCCGAGACGAGCGAGGAAGTGGAAATCGTCCGCCGCACGACGCTGCGCGTGCAGGAGCAATTGAAGTCCGTCGTTTCCGTGGAGGAGATTCGCGCCGTGCAGGAGCTCGTGCTCGCTGCGCCGGTAAGCGACCACGTCATCGAATACGCCGTCGCTCTCGCCACCGCCACGCGTCCCGGTTCAACTGGAGCCCCGCAAGTCACGCGCGACTTTGTAGAATGGGGGGCCGGCCCGCGTGCTTCGCAGTATCTCGTGCTCGGGGCAAAAGCGATCGCGCTTCTCGATGGACGTGTCGCCGCTGAAACCGCCGATGTCCGCGCAGTCGCGCAGCCCGTGCTCAGCCATCGCGTGCTCACGAATTATCGCGCGACCGGCGCCGGCAAAAAGGCCCGCGACATCGTCGCTGAACTCGTGAAGAGCGTGCAGGAAAAGAGCTATTAACGTCGAATGTTTCTGGCAGCACGAAAGCCACACGCCAATAATCGCCGAAGGCTCTGGAGTGCGGTGAGCATCACCGCTTTTCAGCGTCGCAAGAGCGGCAATTCTTGCCACACTCCAGAGCCTTCGGCGGCCAGTCTCTCACGGCACTCCGATGATTGAACCACCGTCCGCAAATAGGCGCGCTGTTTTTCTCGACCGCGACGGCGTCATCAACCGCCCGGTCGTCCGCGATGGAAAGCCGTTTCCGCCCGTCACGGTGGATGAGTTCGAACTGCTTCCCGGCGTCGTGCAGGCGTGCGCACGACTGCGGGCAGCGGGGTATTTGATTGTCGTCGCGACGAACCAACCCGATGTAGGACGCGGAACGCTGGCGCGTGAGATTGTGGAGGCGATGCACCAGAAAATGGCGTCGCTCATCGTAGTGGATCGCGTGGAGGTTTGCTACGATCCCGGCCAGGGAATCCCGAGCGAATTTCGCAAACCCGCGCCGGGGATGTTGCTGCGTGCGGCGGCGGAAATGGGCATCGACCTTTCAAACTCGTGGATGGTCGGCGACCGCTGGCGCGACATCGACTGCGGTGCCCGCGCAGGCTGCCGGACGATTTTCATCGATTGGGGATACGACGAGCAACTGCATGTGCAACCGGACTTTCGGGTGAGCAGTCTGCCCGAAGCCGTGAGCGCGATCCTTTGCGTGAAGTAGATTACTTCTTTTCCGGTCCGCCGCCGAATTGCTTCCAGTAGAGATCGTGGAAGACGTTCGTGCCGGTCACCGGTGCGTTTTCGTTCACGAGTTGCGGTTGCACACTCGTCCACCATTTTTCAAATGCGCCCGACAGCTCCGCGACGACTTGTGGTTGCGCGTCGGCGACATTCGTCTGCTCGCCATACTCGGCCTGAATATCGAAGAGCTGCCATTCGGCTTTTTTCCCGAGATTGACGAGATGCCAGCGTGGCGTGCGCACCGAGCAGCCGGCGTATTTTCCCGTCTCGGGCGAAGCATGGAGCGCCCACCGGCCTACGTGCGTAAAGAGCGTTCGCTCGGGCCAGTCCGCGTCGGCTTTTTCCAGCAGTGGAATGAGGCTGCGGCCCTCGACTTGTGCGGTGACTTTCGCGTCGGGCTTTGCGGATGCGAGTGCGGAAAGTGTGGGGAAAAAGTCGATGTGTGCTGTGAGTTGGGGACGGTCTCCGGCGGTCAAGGTGCCCGGCCAGCGCCAGAAGGAACACGCCCGAGTGCCGCCAAGCCACGGAGTGTTTTTTGCGCCGCGCATCCCGGCGCTGAAGACTTTGCTGCCTTGCGCGGTGCCGTTGTCGTTCATGAAAATCACCAGCGTATCACGCTCGATGCCCCACTCGGTGAGCTTTGCGACAAGCTTGCCGATGTTCTCGTCAATGTTGTGGATCATCCCGAAAAACCCCGCGGTTGGTTTGTCCACTTTGTCGGCATAAAGCGCAGCGTCCTCGGGGCGCGCGTTGTAGGGAGCGTGCGGGGCATTCGTCGCGATGTGAGCGTAAAACGGCTGCTTTCCTTTCGTAGCCTCGATCCATTTCGTCGCGCGATCAAAGAACACGTCGGTGCAGTATCCCGTGGTCTTTTCAAAGGTCCCGTTGTGGAGGATGGCGGGGTTGAAGTAGGTGTTGCCCGGTGCATCGCCGCATGTGCCCGGATACGTCTGGCCGATGCCGCCCGCGCCGTGGATGAACATTTCATCGAAGCCCCGGGCGCTTGGCCAATACGCGGGCTCGTCGCCGAGATGCCACTTTCCAAAAATCCCCGTCGCATACCCCGCGCCCTTTAGCACTTGCGCGAGCGTCACTGCGTCCGGCGTGAGCCGCTCGCGTTCGTTGATGGTGTGCGTGATGCCGTTGCGAAACTCATGCCGCCCGGTGAGCAGCGCCGAGCGGGTCGGCGCGCAAGTCGGCGAGACGTGAAAGTCGAGGAACCGCACGCTTTCACTGCGGAGTTTGTCGAGATTCGGCGTTTTGAGGATGGGGTTTCCATGTGCCGAAATATCGCCATAGCCCTGATCGTCCGTGAGGATGAAAAGGATATTGGGCCGGCGTCCCGCGAGTTCGGCGCGGAGCGGCAGCAGGCAGGCGGCGAGAAGAAAGAGGATGCGAATCATGGCTTTTAATAACAGTCAGAGCCGCTCTTGCGACCTCAAACCTCAATCTTGCGCAGACGGGCCCGAAAAATCGGCAACCCCTGCTCCAGGAAATATCCTTCGAGAGGCGCGCACAACCGAGGTGACTCCCAAGGAGGGGGAACGTCCCGTTCCCCAGCGCGCCAAAGGTGCACCGAGGGAACCACTCCTCGGTTCAGGGGAACGGGACGTTCCCCCTCCTTGGCGCAATCGGGACCGCAAACGCCGCCCGCCTGCCAGTCTCGCGAGCATGGCTGAGAGCGACTTCGACATGGCCGCACACATCGGCCGTACCTCGCTTTGCTCGACGACGAAAGCATCGTTGAGCATCTGCGGCGATCGCGAGGCGACCGCGGCATTTGCGGCGGCGTCAGGCGCGACGACGACGGGCGAGCAGGGCGAGGCCGCCGAGGAGGAGCACGGCGCTTCCTGGTTCCGGAACGACGTGCAGGATGAGATCGTTGCCACCGTCGGCAAGCTGGAGTTCGCCGGTGAGCGCACCGACTGCGCCAGTCGTATTGGCACCCAAGGTTCCGCTGATTGCCGTGTTCCCATCAAAGAGAAGGTAGTCGCCGCTGTTGAAGCCCGCGAGGAGTGTGAAGGCGAAGTCGTCAAACTCGAGAACTCCGGTGCCGATTTCCAAGGCGCCGCCGGTGAGCGAAACGCGGTCGCTTGATGCGGGAGTGTCGAGTTCGAAAAGTAGGGACTGGCTGTTGGTCGCTGTGACGCCGCCGCTGACATCGAGTTTTCCGCCGCCGCTGAGCGCGGTTGCGAGCGTGCCGACGCTGGTTCCCGGAGACAGTCTGCCTGATGCGAGGACGTTGAGATTGCCTGCGCTGGCGGGGGTGATGGTGCCGGTCCCGCCGAGGGTTCCGGTGACAAGGAGCGCGGCGCTCCCGGTCACGCTTCCCGTGACGAGCAGCGTGCCCGCGCTCACTGTTGTGGTGCCTGCGTAGGTATTCGCGCCGCCGAGGATAAGAGTTCCCGTGCCAACTTTGTTCAGGCTGAAAGCGCCATCGATTGCGCTGCTCAAAGTGAGGCTGCCCGCAGCCGCTCCGATGGAGCTGTCGGCGGTCAACGTCACTGGTCCGGCGAAACGGTTGTTGCCGGAAAGATTGTTGATTGCCCCTGCATTGCTGATGCCGGTGCCGGCAATGCTGACGGGCTCGGCGATTGTGTAGTTGATGTCGCCTTGAAATCCGAGCGCAGCACCGCTGGCGACGGTCGTCGTTCCAGCGGTAGTGCCTAGCGCTCCGTTTGCACCGGCTGTCAGAGTGCCCGCGCTGATTGTCGTCGCGCCGGAGTAGTTGTTGGTGGCGGTGAGCTTCCATTCGCCGCCCTGAAGTTTGGTCAATCCGCCCGAGCCCAAATCGATTACTCCTGCGATGGTCTTGACCCCTGCGGCGTTCGCGCCGCCTTGGAGTGTGAGGTTCTGATTCGCGGTGGCCGTGATTGCGGCAGGGTTATTGAAGGTCGCCGACGCGCTGCTCGAAACGGTGATCGTCGCATCTCCGGTGAGCGTGATCGGGCCACTAATCGTCGGTGACGCACTGGCGATGACAGCGATCGCACCGCCGTCCGCGTTTCCCGCGCCGGCGATTCGCAGCGGCTCGTTCAGTGTGAAGTTTACCGCTGCTCCGGTGAAGACCAACTCCGTGCCGCTTGCCAGTTCGGTAAAGCCGAGCGTGCTTCCCAGCGCTGTGGCAGAGCCAACGGCGATGTTGCCTCCGTTGACCATCGTATTACCATCGTAGGTGTTCGCACCACTTAGAGTCAGCGTGCGATTCGTCGCGGCGGACACCACGTTTAGTTTCACCAAACCGCCCGCACCCGCAATGATTCCGGCGAATGTTGAGCTGGCAGCCGGATCGGTCGTCAAATTGAACCCGACCGGCAAATTGATCACGCCGCCAGTCCCCGAAAGGGTCGAGACGGTCTGCGCCGAATTATTGAAATTCAACGTTCCCGCATTGACCGTCAGTGGAGCCGTCGGGCCACTCAACGTGGCACCGGGATCGACCGTGATCGTTCCTGCATTCAGCGTCGTGACCCCCGTCTGGATGTTGAGGCCGCCGAAGACGAGTGTTCCGGTGCCGACCTTGGTGACCTTGCCGCCGACCGTGGTCGTGCCAGCCGCGCCAGCGTTCGCTGTGTCCCGGACTGCGCCGCTGAAGATTGTGTCTGTCGCATCGCCAACGGTCAAAGTCCCACTGCCCAATCCAACCAGGCCGGTGCCCGAGAGCGAACCGATCTGCGTGCTGACGCCATTCAGATTAAAAATGCCGGGGCTGTTGACGGTCACGGCTGTAGTCACGGGGAGCGTATTGGCGTTTGTTCTCATCCGGAGTTCGCCTTCGTTCACAAACGTGCCGCCGAGGTAGGTATTGTTCCCCGCGACGCTCGCGATTGCCAGAACGCCCGCGCCTGTTTTCGTCAAGGATCCAGTGCCAGTGATTTTCGTGGCGGTTTGCACAATGTTCAGGATGTTCGCGGTTGTGTGCGTGAATGTGCCACCCAAAGGACCAAGAATGATCTGCGAATCGACGTCGAAAAAGGTGCCGGCGGCACCGGGATTCGTCGTTCTCAAAGTCCCGCCGTCCAAAGTGACTGTGGATCCGGCGGTGGTGCTAATTCGTAATGAACTGTCGGTGGAGAGTGTGGCTCCCGCGTTGATCACGATGGCTCCGGCGCCGAGAGATACCGTGCCGACTGCGAGCGTCACCGTTCCCTCCTCAATATTGAGGCCACCGGCAGTCTGCGTCCCGCTCACCGTCACCGTGAACGCCCCAATGGCGTCGTTGTCCGCGGAGAATACGGCGGTCTCCCCGGGCGTCCACGCCCCGGTCACAGACACACCGGCCGGATCGGCGCTCCAGAATGCGTCGGTCCCCCAAGTGCCCGTGGGCGTTACGCCGGCACCGACATCAACCCCATTGCTGTCCCAATACAGCACCGCGGAAGCGGGCGTCGCCGATAGACACAGTGCTGACAGCCAGAAGAGGGGCTGTTTTTTGAAGGGGATGATGTTCAAGATTGGGCCGGTTTTCATGGATAATCGAATGGCTGAATTGAGACTCGGGCGGGCATCACCGTAAGGCTGTGCCTCGGCGAGATGTAGTATTGCAACTCTGGATGTTCGCTCTCCTTTGTCAAGCGGACACTCCATTTGAGACGATACTCTCGAGGCCCGTCGGCTCCCTAGAAAAACATCTTGCGTCACGTGTTTTCTGAGCAAGCCTCGCTCTGTCTATTCATGCCTGTGAAACTCCGCATCCTGCTACTAATTTCGCTTTTTTGTGCGAATGCGTACGCACAGGAGCTTCGCGCGCTTTGGGTCGATGCCTTTCACAACGGCTATTTCAACAGCACACAGACGACCGCCCTCATCGCGGACGCCCGCGCGGCGAAATGCAACGCCATCATTGTCGAAGTTCGCAAACGTGGCGACGCCTACTATCAGGGCGGCATCGAGCCCGTCGCCACTAATGTCAGCCCCCAGACGTTCGATCCGCTCGCAGACTTAATCCAAAAAGGCCACACCGGCTCTCCTCGCATCGAAGTCCACGCCTGGGTTGTCGCCTACAATATCTGGGGTAGCCAGAACACACCACCCACCCAGCCAACTCACCCCTACAACCTCCACCCGGACTGGCTCACCCAGAAAATCGACGGCACACAGTGGGACGGTTCCAACTACCTCTTCGACCCCGCCCACCCTGCCGTCCAGCGCCACACTTTTGACGTCTGCATGGACATCATCAGCCGCTACAACGTGGACGGACTCCATCTCGACTACATTCGCTACCCCGACGCCGGCTCGTCCGGCGGCAACCAGCCTTGGGGCTACAACCCTGTCAGCGTCGCGCGCTATAAAAAGCTCACCTCCACGACCGCCACACCCCCCGCCACCGACCCCGCGTGGCTCCAATGGCGGCGCAGCCAAATCACCGCCCTCGTCCGAAAAATCTACCTCAATACCTGTGCCACGAAACCGGGCGTCCGCCTTTCCGCAGCGCTCATCACCTACGGGAATCCACCCGCCGACCTCACTCTTGCCTCGTGGCAATCCCGCGAAGCCTATTCCCGCACCCTGCAAGACTGGCGCGGATGGATGGAAGAAGGCATCCTCGACCTGGCGTGCCCGATGATTTACCGCGACGAATCCACCACCGCCGGTTTCAACGGATGGGCCGACTTCGCAAAGGACCGCAAATACAACCGCGCCGCCGCCCCCGGCATGGGCTGGTACCTCAACACCGTCCCCAACACCCACACTCAAATCGCCCTCGCCCGAGATCCCACTCCCGCCGGCAACACCGCCGCCGGCCTCGTCGGCTACTCGTACGCCGTCCCCAACGACGATGGCACCACCCAATCCTCCATGTGGGCACAACTCGCCAGTGGCCCATTCGCCGCAACCGCCACCGTCCCCGCCATGCCTTGGAAAACCAGCATAGCCAAAGGCCACGCCATGAGCACACTCACCGCCGCCGATACTGGCGAAGAAATCGATGGTGCCACCATCACCCTCACGGGCCCGTCAAATCGCACACTCCTTACCGATGCCACCGGCTTCTGGGGCGCAGTCGATCTCCCTATCGGCACCTACACCCTCACGATCAGCCAGCCTGGTTACCTCACCAGCAGCCGCACATTCACCGTCACTGGCAGCAACGTCGCCCAACCCGACACCACCCTCCAAATCATTCCTTTCCAAATCATCTCCACCACACGCGACGCAGCCAGCCTCACCATCACTTGGAACACTGTCCCCGGCCGCACCTATCGCATTGAAAAATCCGGCGATCTCCAAACATGGACGCCCGCCTCCGCCAGCCTCACCGCCTCCGGTACCAGCACCAGCTATCTGTGGACAATCCCCGCCGGATGGGAAACCCGCGGGTTCCTCAGAGTCGCTCAAGAGCCTTGAGCGAACCAACTAATAGCTGGCCGACCGCACGTTCGATCTCCCTCAAAAAAGTCCGGGACCGCCGGTCCTAACCCTCCCAGCGGTCCCGGTGTTCCCCCCAGAACACTAAATAAGACCGGTGAGGCCCGATTTCGTTAGAAAATTGGGCGCTTTTTCATGGTTATGGGTGATTTTTCTGCGCGAACCAGCTTCTGGAGAGCATCTTGCGCACGGAGAATGTCCCAGCATCGGGGATTCGGATGATGCTCCGCCGTCCCCTCCGCCCGGAAGGAACCCAGAAGTGGATGGCAGAATTTTCATTATCGGCCGGAACCAATTCCTCAACCAACGCCAATACTGGAATCGAGGGTGGCTCGGCGCTCGGTCCGGTCAATTCTGGCCAAACTTTTTCCAAGATGGTGTTTAAAACCGCCGCTGTCATCTCCCGCAGCGATTCCTCGGAGAGCAGCGTATCGGCAAGAGCGCGGGCATCCGGCCCGGCCATGTAGCTGGCTGCAACATGGATTTCGAGGTCCGCTGCAATCCACTGTGGTCGCGCTCCATCGGCCGCCAAGGACGTCTTTAAACGCGCGATGAAACCTGTCGCCGCCCTTTCATTCCAATAGCCCTGAATCGCCTTGTCCGTGAGCATGGCAGGCAGCAGCGGCAGGATGATTTCCCGGTGCATTTCGTCATCAGGAAAATCGCGCATTGCCAACCGCTCAGGCGCGAGGGATGCGGCGGATGCATCAAGCAATCGCAGCATCAACTCGAGATGTGAAACGGCGGGGACTAGCGCGTTGGTGTCGGGTCCCATTTATTGCGGTTGCCGATCCGCGGTATTAATCGTGGATCAGTTTGTAAACGATGACGTTGCCGCCTGCAATTGGTGCAATCGGATAGGCGCCTTCCTCAACGGCATCCGGCGCGAATTGGCTCTCAAGGTCGTAAGACGGATAGTTCAAGTACGTCGTATACATCGTCCAGTTGCCGCCGGCAGCGGTGATGGCAGTGAGTAGTGTCGAGTAGATGAACGAGCCGCGAGTCGCGGCAAGCAGCATGTTGCCAGTGCCCGACGAGATGGTTCCGTCCAATAACACTGTCGGTGCATGACCGGAGACGAGCGATAGCGTTCCGCCTGCGGTCACGTTGCTGAAGCCGTCGATGCGGTTCCGTGTATCAGCCAGAGTGATGGAGCCGGCTGTTGCTGCGATCAAGGTTCCGGCAGTGATTCCGCCGGTTTGCGTGATATTTCCGTCGGTATTGACGGAGAAGTTTCCAATCACCCGGGATGTGCGGAAGTTGATGTCGCCTTCCGCCTCCACCGAAGCCGTCGAACCGCGAACGATGAGTTCGTTGAAGTGATTCTCGGTGGCCGCCGGGATATTCGTCACGTTGACATCGGCAAACCGGCCCGCGTTGAGTGTGGCGAGTCCGGAGACGAGCCATGGCTGGGTGTTGGTGATTGCCGCAGTCGAGGTAATGGTGAGGCGCTCCGTGGTGATTGCTCCAAGGAACTGGCCGATACCGCTGTAAACCTGACTGTTCGTCACTGTATCGACGAAGGAGGTATCGACATCCTGAACGGTGAACTCGCTGGCACGAATCGAAACCGCTTTCGCGGTAATCGCGCCGCCGAACAATGCCGTTCCGGACGTGTTCACGCGCACTGTTCCAACACGCTGGCTCGATCCGATTGCAGAATCGAAGAGGACGGCGTCCGTCGTGGCAGCCGCAGCGCGATTGGTGACGGTGAGCGAGTTATACTTCGGAGCGATGCTATCGACCGTCGAATTGAACTCGACCACTCCGAGCGCGTGCCGGCTCGTGATTGAAGTGGCCTTCGCGAGTTGCACGGTGGCGTCGTAGAATTGCCCGCCCGCGCCTGTCGTGACGATGGTTCCGCCGAGTTTGGCGATTCCGTTACCGAGCACGGAGAGCGATTCTGCCGTAAGTGCCGTGCCAAACGCGACCGTTCCAGTGCTGGTGAACTGCATGGTTCCAAACAGCGTTCCCTTGCCAAAATTATTGCCAAGGCGCGCTGCAATGCTGATGTCCCCGGCACCCGCGTCAACCGTGAGGTCCGCGCTCGCCACGCTCGCCGCCCAGTTCCCACGGAGGAAGACGTCGCCTCCGCCAGCAGACGAATCGAGTGTGACATTTCCAGCAACGATTCCAGTGGTGATGTCGATGTTTCCGCCGCCGGTGGTCGTGATGTTTCCGTCGATGACAGTCGCGCTGCCTTTGGCAGTGAAGTTTCCAGCGACCGTCAAATCACCGAGGATCTGAACTTGTCCGCCCTTTATCGATTGTTGAATCGAGACCGGGTCGAGGAAGGTGACCGGTCCTGCTTCCGCGACCACGATTGGCTGCGTGCCGGCGATCCGGCTGAAGCTGATCGAGTTGAACCCGTCGGCCAGCGCTGCGATGTCGGTGTCGGAGAAGTTGAGCGTCGGTGCACCTGCAACCAAATCGCCTTCAGCCCCGCCAATGCGCATCGCCGTGGTTGCCGAGTCGCGAACGTCGATTTGGAGCGTTCCACCAATGGCGGATACCGTGCCGATGAAGTCCACTTCGTTCGCCTTGATCGAGATTGCGCCGCCGGGGACAAGCACGGTGCCTTCGAGCGCCACTTCGTCAGCCTCGAGCGTGAGCGCGCCTGCATTAAACGTCTCGCCTGCACCGCCGATGCTCAGCGATCCTGTGGCGGCAACCGTCAGGAAGCGGAGCGGCGTCACGTTGCCGACGGACATCGTAAATGTGACGTTGTCCGCAGTCAGTGTGAGTGCTCCCGTTCCGAGCGGTTCGCTGTTCACGTCACCGTTGAAGATGATATCGTTCGCCGCAAAGTTGCGGAGCGACTGCGTGACGGTGACGGGTCCGTTGAAGACCAGGCTTCCAGCCAGCGACGTCCGGCTGCCGTTCGCCATCTGGATATCCGTGCCTGTATAGACTTGATCGCCCGTCGTGCGGATGTTGCAGAACAGCGTGAGGACGCCGCCGGTCGCGGTCAGCGAAGTCAGCGCTGCATCGCCGCCGATGCTTGTACCGGATTGCACTGGTGTCGGATTACCCCAGAAGCCAACCGAACCAGCGCCAGCGCTCACGACGAGGTCGAAGGCACCGTTGATTGTCCCGTAGGAAACCACGTCGCCGCCCGCTGTCTCGATGGTCAAATCGGTGCGGAGAAGGACGCCGGTTCCGTTGTTCAACAGGCCAAACCGGACATCGCCACCAGCTGTGGAGATGGTCGGGACGCCAGCCACGTTGACGATGGTTTTGGGCGCCAGGAATGTGAAGCCTCCGTCGTCAGTTCCAGCAAGCTGGCCGAGGATGTCGATTTCGCCGCCTGCTCCTTGCGAACGGAAGAGGACTGGGTCGAGCCATGACTCCGCACCGGCGCGTTCACCGATGGTGATGAGACCGGTTCCATTTGCGCGCCCGATGATGATCTGGCTGAAGCCATTCTGAAGCTGACCGATTTCCGCACCGCTGAGGTTCAGTGAACCAGCCTCGTTGATACCGATGGAACGCGTGACGTCCTGCGGTTGGATGGTGAGGACACCATTACCGGCGACCGTCGAGGAGATCTCGATATTGTCCACCTGGAGGAGCGCATTGCCCGTCGTGCCTGTCGCTGTAAAGTCCAGCGGCGCGTTCACGAGGAGCGTTAGTGCATTGATGGAGAGGTTCAATCCGTCAGCGGTCAGCGTCACCGGGCCGCCGAAGTCCACGGTGCCGAGGATGTTTCCAGCAGTGAGGCTGGCAGCGTCGAACGCGGCAACAACGGTCACGTCCAGCGCTGTGTCGATAGTGACATCGCCCAGCGGGTTGGTTTGACCGACTGCGCCGTTAAAGAGGACAACTCCAGTATCAGTGGATACACGGAGGTCGAACGCACCGGCTGCGTCGCTGTTGACCGTCGAGAGGAAGATCACATCGCCGCCAGCGTGCGTCAGTGCCCGCGCGTCGTTGCTGGTGATGAGGACGGCGTTGTCGAAGGAAACGTCACCGCTGGTGTTGGAACGAACCAGACCACCGAGCCAAATCTGCGCATCAGCCGATGCTGCCGTGTTGTTCTTCAAGAAGACGTTGCCCACCGCCTCAAGCCGGGCCGAGCTGCCATTCGGATCGATCATGACGCTGTTATTCAGACCCGCGAGGGCCGGAACAAAGCTGCCGAGGTATTCAGAGCCCCGCACATCGAGGTTGCGGCCTGATTTCAGGCTGCCGTCGAAGAGGTTATCGCCGATATACACGCCACCGGTGCCGTTATTATCCATGTCGGCCAGCACGGTGATGTCCGCAAGCAGCGAAGTCGTTTCGACTTTCGCGAGGATGTTCACGTCTTCCACGGATTGCAAAATCAACGGACTAGCGACCAAGATAGGCGCATTAATCGTGAGAGGTCCGGGACCACCCTGGAGCGTGATGTCTCCAAAGCCGACGACCGGCGAAGTATTCAGAATCAAGAGACCGCCAAGCGTGAGAGTGCCTCCGGTTCCGCCCGAGCTGTTCACCACGGAGTTGACGGTCATCAGTCCATCGGTCTGGACGAAGATGTCGCCGCCGAGAGCCGGCGTGCCCGAAGCAATGACGCCGACGATTTCTGCGCCGTTGCCATCATTGTTAATGAACACGTTGCCGCCGGTCTGGTTGGTGACCGCCATGATCTCGAAGTTGTCCTTGGTGTTCTGCAATGAGATTCCAGTTCCTGCACCGGTGTTGAGGGCGGTGAATGTCTTCACGACGTTGTCTCCAAGCAACGTCTGCTCGCCGACCGACGATGTGATGAAGTCTTCCGCTTCAACCTTGCCAGCGCCCGTTTCTGTAATCGTGCTCGTTGAAGTCAGGGAGGCTTCCCCAGGCGTGGCGATGGTCTCCGTGATGGTGAGTGCACCGCTCGTGATGGCGATGTCGCCAGTGAGCGAGGAAACACCGTCCATCGCGGATATGCCGCCGATGGTCAGCGCATCAGTCTCGGCGATGAAGACGCCGCCATTGCCGCCATCCGCCTCGAGGTTGGAAATGGCTGTCTCAATGAAGTTCGCAGGCGTGCCGACGCCACTGCCGCCGGTGATAATCGCTGCGAGTGCAGTGAGGTTGTTGGCGGGGCCGTTGTTGTCCAGCACCGCGCCCGCGGCGACGATGTTTGCCACCGAACTCACAGCGCTCAAGGCGAGGAGATTGAGGTTCCAGTCCACTCCGGCAACAAGGTTTACTTCCGTATTACCTGCGCCGCTCACACCGCTGATGAACGCGCTGTCGGACTCGGATAGATCGACATTACCAGTGCCGGTTGCCGTGAAAACAATCGTGGTTCCCGTAGTCAGGAACGCCGATGCTGGCGAGCCAATGCCGCCGTCCGCGCCACCTGCTGTGAGTGTGAGCAGATTGCCAGCAACGAACGCGTTCGCTCCGCTGCGGAGGAGGTCGCCTGCCTGAGCAGTCATTGTCACGTTTCCAGTGGTGGAGATGCCCGGGTTCACGACCGTCCAATCGCCCGTCGTGCTGATGAGCGTCACATTTCCTGAACCGGTCGAGCCCGTCACGGTCGCGCCGTCCGTTTCCGTGATGAACACATCGCCGGTGCCTGTTCCCGCAAAGACAATGGCCGAGCCGGTCGTCTGGATCGCCGCCCCGCTCGCGCCGATATCTCCATCCGCTCCGCCTGCCGTAAAGGTGAGCACGTTACCGCCCACTGTTCCAGCGGTGCGAATGATATCGTTGCCCGCGGTGATGATGACATTGCCCGTAGTCGTGACGTCACCGACCAGCGTCCAGTCTCCCGTCGTGCTCACGAGATTGATGTCGCCGCTGCCGGTCGTGCCGCTCACTGTCGCTCCGTTGGTCTCGGTAATGAACACGTCGCCCGTTCCGGAGCCTGTGAACGTGATGCTTGCGACCGTTGTCAGCAATGGGTCCACACTTGTGCCGATGTCGCCGTCTGCGCCGCTCGTGAAGAGCGTCAACGACGCACCGGAAATCACAGCACCCGCTCCACTGCGCAAGATGTCCCCTGCGAATGCAAATAGACTCTCATTGCCCGTCGTCGTCAGACCACTGCCAACCACGGTCCAATCTCCGGTGGATGTTGTGAGGTTGATGGTGCCTGAACCCGTCGAGCCCGTCACAGTGGCTCCATTGCTCTCGATAATTGACACGCTGCCTGTGCCAGTGCCCGTGAACACGATGCTCGTCGCATTCGTGAGGAAGCGATTCTGAGGAAGCGCGTTGAGTCCGATGTCGCCATTCGGGCCGCCCGCGGTGAGCGTGACGATGTTGCCCGCGACGATGGCGGTCGGGTCGAACGCAGTCCGCAGCAAATCACCCGCGCTCGCAGTCATCGTTACATTTCCAGTCGTGGAAACGCCCGGGCCGACCACCGTCCAGTTACCCGTATTGGTGATCAGCGTGGCGTTACCGCTGCCGGTCGATCCCGTCACCGTAGCACCGTTTGATTCTGTGATGAAGACGTCGCCCGTGCCCGCACCCGCGAAAACAATCGCGGTGCCGACGGTAAGCAATGGCGTGCCGGCTGCGCCGAGATCACCGTCCGCGCCGCCCGCCGTCAGAGTCAGCACGTTGCCTGCGATGGTTTCGAACAGTCCACCACCGCGCACGATGTCGCCCGCAGAAGCAGTCATGTTTACATTTCCGGACGTGCTCACGCCTGTCGGGATCACCGTCCAGTTCCCTGTCGTGGTGATCAATGTCACAACACCGGTGCTGGTTGAGCCCGTGACCGAAGCCCCGTCGGCTTCCGTGATGACCACATCACCGGTTCCCGAGCCCGTAAAGAAGAGCAAGCTCCCCGCAGTCAGCAATGGAGTGCCCGCGGCACCGAGGTCGCCGTCCGCTCCACCCGCATTCAAAGACAACGTCGCCCCTGTGATGTCCGCCGCGCCGCCACTCCGCAGAATGTCGCCTGCATTCGCCGTAAAGTTTACGTTGCCCGCGGTATCCACGCCGCTCGAGACAACCGTCCAATCACCCGCATCCGTGGTGAGCGTGATGGTTCCGGAACCCGTCGATCCTGTCACCGTCGCACCGTTTGTTTCCGTGATGAACACTTCGCCGGTTCCCGCTCCCGCGAAGACAATCGCCGAGCCAGTCGTCAGCAGGTCATTGAGCGACGTTCCAAGGTCCCCATCCGTGCCGCCCGCCGTCAGCGTCAGCACATTTCCGGTAATATCCGCCGCCGCTCCACTGCGGAGAATGTCCCCTGCCGACGCCGTAATACTGACGTCGCCCGCAGTATCCACGCCGGTGGAAATCAATGTCCAGTCTCCCGTGGTGCTTACGAGGTTGATGTTACCACTCGTTGAGGATCCGCTCACTGATGCGCCGTTGTTTTCCGTGATGAATACGCTGCCTGTTGTCGTATTGAAGTTGATGGTCGTCGCCGCTGTCTGAACCGCCGAGCCGACGCCAGCAGCGCCGATTCCAGTCGGAGCGCTAAGCGTGACCAGCGAACCACTGGCGGTGCCTGCGGTGTGCAAAATATTGCCCGCCGTGCTCGTCATCGAAACGTTCGAGCCGGTGGAAGTCACATTTCCGCCGAGGCTGATTGTGTCGCGAGCACTTACAGTTACGAGACCGCCGCCGCTCGTGAGTCCGTTTAGCGTAGCAAAGCCGTGGTTGTCCAAATCGGCGAAAGCCGCGGTGAGCGTCACAGTAGTTGCCGCAAGCACTTGTCCGCCTGGATTCACTGTCAATTCGTCGCCAGCCTGCAAGGTGACACTTCCGCCGGTGGATTGAAGGACTCCGCCGATTGTGAGGTCCTGACCGAATGTCGGCGAATCGTTCACATCCGGAACGCTAATCAGGATATTGCCCGCAACAGAAATGTTTCCGTTAAGCGTCATCGATCCGCCATCTCCAGAGTCATTGTAAGGCGCGATAAGCGTCAGCACTCCTGCCGAAAGCGTCGTTCCCGGATTCGTGAGGAGATCATCGCCTGCGCGGATCGTCAGGAGTCCCACTGCCGAAATATTGGCGGAAACATTGATGTCGTGGATGAGGGCCGGTGAATCGAAAACGTCCACCGTTGTCAGAGTCACATTCGCTGCGCCCGAGATGACTTCGTTCACGTTAATCGTCCCGGCGCTAATATCGATGTCGCCGCTTGTCGTAGTCGAGACACCGATCACTCCGGAAACACCGCCGATATTTACGGCGTCTGTCTCCATGATGAAGATACCTCCGGTGGCAGTCTGCGCCTCAAGGCTGGTGACACTTGTCTCCAGCGGGTTGCCTGCTCCAATTCCCGTCGAAGCCACCGCCACGAATCCGCCGCTGGTAATATTCACTGCTGCTCCATTCGCATCCGTGATAGCGCCTGCGCTCGCTGTCAAAAATACATTCCCAGTGGTCGCGATCGCATTGACGTTCCAGTTGCCTGTCGGGCTTACCAGATTGATGTCTCCGCTGCCCGTCGTTCCGCTCACCGTCGCGCCGTTGCTCTCGGTGATCGCCACTTCGCCGGTGCCGGCTCCTGTGAAGTTGATCGTCGTTCCAGCCGTCTGGATCGCTGCACCAACCACGCCGATGTCGCCGTCTGCGCCGCCCGCCGTGAACGTCAGCGCATTTCCGCCCACCGTTCCGGCGCTCCGCAGGATGTCTCCCGCGCTCGCCGTCATGTTCACATTGCCCGTCGTCGTCACGTTGCCGCCGATCGTCCAGTCACCGGTTGTGCTTACCAGATTGATGTCTCCGCTGCCGGTCGTTCCGCTCACCGTCGCGCCGTTGCTCTCGGTGATCGCCACTTCGCCGGTGGCGGCCCCTGTGAAGTTGATCGTCGTTCCAGCCGTCTGGATTGCTGCACCAACCAAGCCGATGTCGCCGTCCGCTCCGCCAGCCGTGAACGTCAGCACATTTCCGCCCACCGTTCCGGCGCTCCGCAGGATATCTCCTGCACTCGCCGTCATGTTCACGTTGCCCGTCGTCGTCAGGCCCGTCGAAACGAGCGTCCAGTCGCCAAGCGTGGTTGTGAGATTGATGTTTCCGGTCGTTGCGCTGCCTGTGACGGTTGCACCGTCGGCTTCCGTGATGAATTGATCACCGCTGCTGGTGGTTACGAGTGCCGCGGCGCTGGTACTCACTTGCGCGCCAATCGTGCCAATCGAACCATTGGCCGCCGAAAGCGTGACTGTGCCCGCACTGACGGTTCCAGCGCTGCGCGTGATGTTGCCGTTCGTCGAAGTCAGAGTGGCATTCGCTCCCGTCGAAGTGATGTTTCCGCCCAGCGCGATATTGGTCCGAGCGCTGCCGATCACATTTCCCGCAGCCGTGATCGTTCCGCCGTGCTGGATCCCGCCGGATCCGTCCAAATCGCCGAAGGCCGCCGTGAGCGTCGCGGTCGTCGCGGCACTAATCAATGAACCCGCGTTCGTGATGATGTCGTCGCCCGCCTGAAGCGTTACGCTGGCCGCACTGGAGGTTACTGAAACCGCGGCGTTCAACGTCACGTCGTCTGCAAATGTAGGACTGTCACTGTTCTCACCGGCTGTAATCAGAATGGCTCCCGTCGCGGAGACATTTGCACCCAATGTCACGAGAGTCGTCCCGCTCACCGTGACAGCGCCGCTCGCCGTGCTCACGACGCCCGATGTCGTTAGACCGCCAATATTGGACAACGAAATATCACCGCTGGTCGTCACACTCAGACCAGTGACGTTCAGCGCGCCTGTATTGGCAAGTGCGATGCCGCCGGTGGCAGTGGTTCCATTCAAGGAATTTGCCGCCGTTTCGACGGTCCCGGCTGCCCCGATTCCCGAAGCCGCTGTGAGAGACAGCGTGCTTGCCGTGAGATCCGCGCCTGCATCGGCGCCCGATTCTTCAATCGCGCCAACCGAGTTAATGGTGATCGTGTCGCCTGCTGCCGCCACGTTATCGACGAGCACATTTCCACTCGTCACCGTGGTCAGCGTGACATTGCGTCCGGCACCGCCCGCTGTTGCGGAAGTCACTGCCAGATTGCCGCTCGTAGCAGTAAGCGAAATCGCGCCATCCGTCGTCGTCGCCGAGGCAACGCTCAAGCCGCCCGTGCTGTCCGTGACGGTGATTGCGCCTGCCGCGGTCGAGCTGAGTGTGACGCTGCCCTGGAAGTCGTTCGCCGCGCCGTTGAGCGTGATTGCGCCGGCTGCCGTAACCGATGTCGCGCCGGAGATGACTACGTTATTTGCGCCGGAAACGCCTCCCGCAGTCGCTGTGATGGTCAATGCACCCGCCGTAATTGCCGGCAGTGCGCTGATGGTTGCGCTGCTCGTCGTCAGACTGGTGAGCGGAGTGACGCCGCCGATTGCACTCGTGGCGTTGATATTGCCGGTCGCTGCAGTGAGCGCGAGAGCCTGCGCTCCGTTGACGGTGCCGGTGATGATGAGGCTGCCCGTATTTGAAGTCAGCGTTGTCGCACCGGAAAGCAGAACCGCACCTGTGTAGTTCTGATTGCCGCTCGTAGTGAGTGTCGCGGCATTGATCGTCTCTGCCGTGAAAGTTGCCGTCGAGAAGATCGGAAGACCTGTCGAGATGGTGATGGAGTCGGTGTTCGTGCTACCATCCACGGTGATGGAACCCGTGTAGCCGGAGCCCATGCTGGTGATATTGATCGTGTCGTCCCCTGCCCCGCCGTCGATCGAAAGCGATGTCGTTGGGTTTACAAAGGTCACGGTTTCGCCGCCAACGTTGGAGTCAATGTTTGAAATGCCCGCCGCAACCGAAGTGAGCGAGATGGTCTCGGTCGCGCCGCTGAATGCGAACACACGGTTCACGGCATCGAGGTTGTCCACGATTGGCTCTAGGCCGGTGTAGTTGACGGTGCGGGTTCCGCTGCCGTCCAAAACGACGATATTGCCATCGTTGTTATTGATGAAGTTGTGCGTGACGGTCGTGACGGATGCGCCGCCGATCGTGATGGTGTCACCCGGGACGCTCGCCTGACCTTCGCCGTTGAAATTGACGTCAAAGTTGTAGATGCCGCCGCTTCCACCGTAGTTGATGAAGAGGTTGTCGTTATTGGCACCGGCATTGATCGTAAGCGTCGAGCCGCCGCCATAGCTTGCAGTCGGGCGCGAATCGATGATCACACCTCCGAGCAACACCTGAATATCATCCGCAGGTCCGGTTACAACGCGCCGGACCTCGAAATTATCCGCACCGGCGGTTCCGGTGATCGTGAGCGAGCCATCGACGGTTAGCGTGAAGTCGTTTCCTCCAAGTCCGCCGAGATAGGTGTAGCGCGCAGTCTTGCTGTCCACTGTCACCACGCCGCCTTCAGACGCACCGGAGAGCGGAGGATTCGCGATGGCTGTGGCGGCGTTGTTCTCGATAAACGTGAACACCGTATTGGCCGCGACGCTTCCTGCAGCGTTATTCAGGCTGAAGACGCCCGCGGTGCCGCCATTGACGTTTACAGCAGTGGTCGCAGTAATCTTATCCGCGCCGGTGCCAACGAGGTCTGCCGCATAGGTTCCCCCGTTAAAGTTCAAAGTGCCGGTATTGAGCGTGCCCACAGAGCCCACAGTGCCGGGGTTCACCGTGCCACCCGTGTTGACGTTCAACGTTCCTGCGATTGTGCCGGTGCCGATGAGCGTGCCGCCGTTCACAGCAAATGTTGCCGACGTGCCCAGCGAACCGGAGAGGTTCGTCGTGCCGGCGCTCATCGATCCAGTGCCCGCGTAAGCTGCGCTGGTTCCGCTGATGTTCAGCGTGCCGCCGTTGATTTTATTAAAGTTGCCGGAACCGCTGAGAGCGTTGCTCAGAGTGATGGCGAATCCGTTCGTGTCCAATGTCGTGGAACCGCCGGTGAATGTAACGGGCAGCGCCGCCGTGAACGAGGCGCTGGCGCGAACCGTGCCGCCTTGGAGATTGACCTGTGTCGAAGCGTTGCCGCTGATGCCGAACGAGCCGAGTACGAGCGTTCCACCCGTCATCGTGTAAGTATCAGTTCCCGCCGTGTCGCCGCGGTTGTCGAGCACCATGCCCGATGCCGTCACCGTGCCGCCGGTCTGGTTGAAGATGCCGGTTCCATCGATGCCGACATACAGGATGCCGTTTTGCTCCGTGCCGCCCGCTGGCGTTCCAGTGAGCGAAAGAGTGCCGCCATTGATCGTGTAAGTCGAGGTATTCGATGGCCAGTGACCGACGCGCATTTGCTGACTCACCGTCACCGCGCCGCCGTCCTGCTGGACTTCACCGGTCCGTCCCGTTTGTTCGCCAAGCCAGAGGTTTGCAGTATTCAGCGTCGCGCCGGCCTGGATGACTGCTTTACCAAAGAGACCCATGCCTGCATCCGCCGTCGTGCCGCCGAAAATGCCGCTCACGTTGAGCACCGAGGTACCGGAAAGGACCAGCGGATTTGCCGCCGCGATGATCGCCGTGCTGCCGCTTCCGGCATAAACATTAGCCTGCGTGACGCTTCCGGTGATGGTCACCTGACCCGAGCCGTCGAGCTGGCGCGTCGTCCCGGTTCCCGTCACGGTATTGCCGAACGAGGTCGCATCCGTCCGCTTGAAGTGCAGGTTCGAATTGTTCACCACCGGTCCCGTTCCCACCGTTCCCGAAGTTCCGTTATTGCCGATTTGCAACGTGCCCGCGCTCACGGTCGTCGTGCCGTCGTAAGTGTTTGCGCCCGCAAGGACCAGTGTTCCCGCACCAGTCTGGGTGAAGCCGAATGTGCCTGCACCGTCGGTAATCACGCCGTTTAGAAGGAGTGTCGTAGCGGCACTGCCGACGTTGATGGACGCGTTCGCGTTCAAAGTAATCGGGCTCGAGACCGTCGCGAGCGCATTACTGCCCTGCTCATTGATGGAAGCACCGCTGTTCAGGACGATCGGGCGGGTGAAAGTTCCCGTATTATTCCACAGGCCGAGCGTTGCTGCGTTGATGGTGATCGTGCCGGTTCCCGCGACGTTTGAGCTCGTCTCGATCGCAAGAATTCCCGCGTTTGCAGTGAGATTCCCGTTGGTGACGTTTGCACCGACGATGCTGAATTGATTCGCGCCGACTTTGGTGAGCGTGAAGCCCGCGAGGTCAAGTTGCTCGCCACCACCGTTGGTGCGGATGTCAAAGCGACCCGTTCCGCCGACCGTCGCGTCCGCAGTAAGATTGATGAAACGAAGTGCCTGCGTTTGGGCCGCGCCATTGTTTACGAGCGCACCGAGTCCTCCGACACCAGTGCCGGCGATGTTCACGATTTCTGCGCCGAGGTTCTGGCCGTTGATGTTCAGCGTCGCACCGCTGGCGACCGTGGTCGCTCCGACGGCCGTGCCGAGCGCTGCGCCACTGCCGGCTGTGAGCGTCCCCACATTGATTGCTGTAGCCCCACTGTATGTATTTGCGCCGCTGATCGTCAGAACGTTTGCACCGATTTTTGTCAGTGCGCCGGTTCCGCCCAGCACTCCGCTAAGTCCGACCGTGAAGCCGTTCGTATCGACGGTGATTGCGTTCGCCCCGCTTCCACTGAGGGTGGCGTTGAGTGCAGACGTGAAGTTGCCCGTAGCGCGAAGAACCGGGGCGGTGCCGCCGCCGAGGTTCAGGGCATAGCCGGCCGCTCCATCGACGCTGGTAATTCCACCAGTTCCAATATTCAGCGTTCCGCCTTGGAGACTGTAGGCTTCCACGCCGGCCGTCACGCCATTCGCATCAATCACCAACTGGGTCGCGGAAACCGTCCCCCCCGTCTGTGTGAAAGTTGCATTGGCGTCCCAACCTACATTCAGAGCGTTCGCGACAGTCAATGAGCCTCCGGACATCGCGTACGTGCTTGTGGTCGGGCTCGGCCAGTGACCCAGGCGCACTCGGTTGCCGATATTCACTGTTCCGCCCGTCTGCGTGACGAATCCCGGAATGGTGCTCGCATCACCGATCAAAAACTCGCCGGTCACACCGACCGTCACCGTGTCTTGAATGGTGAGGTTTCCGCCAGTCGCGCCAACTTGACCGACGCTGAGGTTTCCGGATGCCGTGATGGTTCCCGCGCCGCCAAGCAAGAGCGTGCCGCGCTGCACGACGAGGCTGGAGAGCGTCGAGGTCGTCGCCGTAAGCGGCTTGAATTCCTGCGTTCCGGTCGCCGCGACATTTCCGCGAAGCGTCAGCGAGCCGGTGCCGTTGATGGTTCCGGTGAAGGTCTTTGTGCCGTTGATATCGTCGAGCAGCAAACCAGCGCCGCTGTTATTGGTAATCGCACCACCACCAGCAATGTTCCCAATTGTGTCGGTGAAGCTGTTCATGTTGAACGTGCCGCCGGTATTGATTGTCCAGTCGCTGCCGTTATTGAAAATGTCGCCCTGCGCGAGTTGCAGCGTCGCCGTGTTGTTAATCGTCACGTCGCCCTGCCATGCGCCGTCGCCCGCAAAAGCGCCACCCATGATAAGCGTACCGCCCGACACCTGGAGGAGTCCACTCGCAGTGTTTGTGCTGCTCGCCGTTCCGCTGATGGTTTGCGTGCCCGCGCCGAGTTTGGTCAGCGCGATAACTCCAGAACCATTGGTGATGACACCGGCAAAAGTGCCGCCTCCATTTGCCGAGCCAATCGCGAGCGTTTGCGTGCCCGCAACGTTGCGCGTGATCGTACCCGAACCAGTAAGGGAGTTAATCGTCTCCGTGGAACCCGCGCTTCCCGCGAGCTGGAAGATCGCCCCAACTCCGACATCGACATTAGTCGCGTTGGGAATCACTTCCCCCGCAGTGGCGACACTTGCCTGAAGAATGGTGCCAGCGCCTGTGATCAGGATATTTCCAACAAAATTGTTCGCCGTGCTCAGGAGAGTCGTCCTCGATCCGCCGGAAACTGTCAGCGTGCCCACGCTGCCGGTGACTTGTCCGTCGATTGCGAGGCGGTCCGTAGCCGTGCCGCTGAATGTCGTCGCCTTATTGAGGGTGATGAGCCCGCCGAAAGTCGTCGCGTTCGCCGCCAGTCCCGCACCGCTCGTTCCGATGGTCGAGACGCCCGTGCCGAGGTTTGCAACCGTCACCGGATTCGTAATGTCCACGCTGTTCGCGAGGAGAACACTCGTATTGCTTGCGCCAGTGGATGCGTCGTTGAGCACGATGCCCCCCGTTCCGAAAGCAGTGCTATTATTTCCAATCACCGTACCGGCGCTGATGACGGTTGCCCCGTCAAACGTATTGGCTCCGTCGAGCTGGAGTGAGCCCGCGCCCGTTTTCGTGAAGCCCTTGCCTGCACCATTGTTGCCCACCGCAGCCGCCAACGTCAGCGTCGTCGCAGAGTTGGTGACTTCGATCGTCGAGTTCGTGCCCGTTCCTTGTAGAGCAAATGCAGTGATTTTCGTCGTACTGGCGCTTGCGCCTGTGTATTTGATCGTGCCGCTGCCGCCCTGGCCGATGAAAAGGTTGCCGCCACCGAGCGCCGCGAAGTCCGCGATTTCGAGCGTGCCGGCCTGAATGACGTTGCTGCCCGTGTGGGAGTTCGTCGCGTTGGAGAGGACGAGGTTGCCATTGCCCGATTTCCACAATTCCGCCGCCGCGCCGCCGCCGCTCGCCGTGACCTGACCGCTCAGCGTGGCCGTTGTTCCCGTGGCGACGCTGATGAAGCGGTTGCCGCCGTTCACGAGGTTGATGGTGTTGGCAAAAGTCGGGGAATCGCTGCGATTGAGCGAGAGCGCCCCGGTGAGGCTGATGCTGCCGGTGCCCGCATCGCCTGCCGTGCCGCCGTTGCCGAGTTGGAGCGTGCCTGCATTGACCGCCGTGCCGCCGCTGTAGCTGTTCGTGCCGGTGAGCACGAGCGTGCCGCTGCCGGCCTGAATAACATTACCGGAACCGGAGATGGCATTGTTGATCGAAAAGGTGTCGCTGCGATTGACAGTGAGCGTGCCGTTGTTCGTCACCGCTGCTGTTCCGGATGCCGTGAGCGAACCCGCAGTCGCGCCATTTCCGACGATGAGCGAACCTGCCGAAATTGTCACCGGTCCGTCCTGAGTGACGTCCACCGTGACGGCGAGCGTTCCAGCACCCGACTTCGTGTAGCCTTTGCCCGATGCAGTGTTGCCGAGCGCCGCAGTGAGCGAAAGCGTGCTGGCCGCATTTGTGACTTCGATGGTCGAATTTGCACCCGTTCCTTGCAGGGCCGCTGCGCCAATTTTCGACGTGCTCGTCGAGCCTCCCGTGTAGCGAATCGTTCCGCTTCCGCCCTGGCCGATGAACAAATTGCCGCCACCGAGCGCCGCAAAGTCGCCAATTTCCAGCGTGCCCGCCTGAATGACGTTGCTGCCCGTGTGGGAGTTCGTCGCATTCGAAAGAACGAGGGTGCCATTGCCCGATTTCCACAATTCCGCCGCCGTGCCGCCGCCGCTCGCCGTGACCTGGCCGCTCAGCGTGGCCGTGGTTCCCGTGGCGACGCTGATGAAGCGGTTGCCGCCGTTCACGAGGTTGATGGCGTTGGTAAAAGTCGGGGAATCGCTGCGATTGAGCGAAAGCGTGCCGCCGCTGATCGCGATGCTTCCGGTGCCCGGCGTGCCGGCCGTGCCGCCGCTGCCGATTTGCAAAGTGCCCGCATTGAGTGTCGAGCCACCGTAGCTATTGGCACCCTCGAGCGTCAGTGTTCCCGAACCGTTCTTCACCAATCCGCCCGCACCATTGATAACACCCGCGACCGTCGTGCTGGTGGCGTCGCCAATTGTAAGCGACGTTCCGCTGATCGTGGCCGTTGTGCCGGCGATGCTTGTGAACGAGTTCAGCGTGACCGCCGCACCCGTCGTTACCGTGAGTGTCTTCGTTCCATTGAGACTCACTGCTTCACTGTACAATCCGTCGTTGACGACGATCTGCCCGCTCGCTGTCACCGCCGTGATGCCTGCACCGATGGTGCTGAAAGCATTCACCCCGAAGATCGCAGGCTGATTTCCCGCCGTGCCGAAGTCGGCATCGGCGATCACGGTTCCAGCGGTCAGCGCGCTCCATGCCGTGTCCTCGGCATACACCACCGTCGGCGTGGATGCGTCCACGAGCACGACGTTGTTTCCGTCGCCGCCGTTGTAGAAGATTTTGAAGCTCGCCGAGCCCAGCGTGACTGTGGCGCCCTCTGCTGGAGAAGTGCTCGCGACCGTCGCGCCGCCGGAGGTCTTGTTGATGAGCGTGACCATCTGCAAGGCCGATGCCGCCGCTGTGCCGCCCGCGATGGACAGCGTCGCGCCACTCAAATCCACAGTTCCGCCCACAACGATCTGGTCGTAGTCGGTCCCCGCGGTGTTGTAAGGCTGGTTCACCTCGAAAGCGAGCGTTCCCGTCGGCGTGAAATTGCCGCTGATGGTCAAAATGCCGGGGCTGTTTCCAGGAGCGACAGTGCCGTTTCCGGAGACATTGCCCGTGATGGTTCCCGATCCGCCGAGCGTTCCCGGCGAAGTCACCGTGACATTGCTTGTCACCGAGCCATTTACCCGCAGAGTACCCGCATTCACCGCAGTGGCTCCCGTGTAAGTATTCGCGCCTGTCAAATTCATCGTGCCACTGCCGCTTTTGACCAACGCGCCGGCTGCACTGGCTTGGTCGCCAGTTTGATTGATCAGGACGCCAGAAATAATCAGATCTGGATTCGAATTCCCGGTCGCGTCGGCGACATCAAACGTTGTGCTGGAATGCAAGTGAATCCCACTGTTTGCGCCCGAGCCCGAGATCGTCGAGGCCGCAGCACCGCCGACTGTGACCGTCCCGAATAGGCGCCATGCCTGATAATTACCTACCACGCCGCCGACCGCGTTGAGCGTGCCTGCGTTGAGAGTCACCGGGCCGAGAGTGTTGAAGAAATTGCCTGTGTTTGTAATTGTCCCGCCATTCGCGATGATTGAAACCGTCGGGCTCGCGACGGCATTCCCAAAAACATCGTTCACACTAAACTCAAGCGTCGCTCCACTTCCCACCGTGATAGTCCGGCCGGCAGAGATCGGCAGACCGAATGCGCTGGTGTTATTCGTATTGAGGTGTCCCGCCGAGGCGCGAAGGAAGCCGCCTTGCACGTCCACATTGCCGGAGAAAGTGGATGTTGAATCCGCCAGCGTGAGCCGCCCCGCGCCCGCTTTCGTGAGCGTCGCGCTCGTTCCCGTGATCGCGCCAGTAATCGTGCTCGCAGTCCCCGTGTTCGTGATGCTCAGCGCGCTGGACGCTGCAAGTGCGATCGAAGTTGCATTGAAGTCACCCGCCGTAACCGTCACGCCGGTCAGCGGCGTCGTTCCGCCGACCGCTCCGCTGAGCGTCACATTCCCTGCGCCGCCCGTCAGAGTGAGCGACTGCGCTCCGTTAATGGTCGAGCTAAAGCTGATCGCGCCATCGGATGTCGTGTCCGTATTCACCGTCACATTCGCTCCCAGCGTCACGGCACCGTTGAATGTCGCCGGGCCTGCGGTTCCGCCGGTAGTCGTCGTAATATTGCCATTGAGCGTGATTGCGCCCGCCGTCACGGACACCCCGCCGGAACGTGTTTCGATTCGCCCGATGTTCGCCGAAGCAGCGCTCGTGATGGTGTAGGCTAGAAGTTTATCCGTAACTCCCACGTTGCCAGTCGCCGAAATTGAACCCGTCCCCGCATCGAGTGCCAACGTGCGAGTGGTCACCCCGGCTTCGGCATTCACTGTACCCGTGATGGTGATGCCCGCATCCGTCGTCGTCGCGTTTGTGTTGATCGAGACATTGCCCATGAGACGGGTCGCTCCTGAGATGGACACAGCGCCGGCCGTCCCACCCGTCGTGGTCACCAATGCGCCCGAAAGGAGGTTATTGTTGGATGAAGTTAGCGAGATTCCGCCGTCGCGCGTCGTCACATTGCCGAGGCTCAAATTGTTCGAGCTCACAACCGTCAATCCTTGCAGCGCATTCGTTCCACCCACAACACCGGTGAACGTCACATTCCCACCGCCGCTCGTGATGCTAAGCGTCCGCGGGGTCGCGTCGCTGTTCACGGTCGTCGAGAACGTCACGCTCGCATCCGTCGAGCCATCCGTATCGAAAGCGACGTTCGCCCCAAGAGTCACCGGGCCAGTGAAGCTCACGGTGCCCGCCGTCCCGCCGTTATCCGTCGCGATGTTACCTGTGAGCGTAATCGCCGAAGCCGTCACCGACAGACCACCGCTGCGGGTCGTCACCGCGCCCAGCAAAGCCGAGGCAGCGCTGCTCACTGTGAGCGATTGAAGCGCCTGCAAGCCGCCGACAGCGGTGCCGAACGAAACCGCGCCTGTTCCCACTCCGATACTCAGCGTGCGATTGCTCGCCGCCGCGTCTGCATCCAAGGTCGAGGTGAAGGTCACGTTTGAGTTTGTCGTTGTGAGCGTCGTATTCGCAAGCAGCTTCACCGGGCCGGTGTAGCTCTGCGCACCGGTCGTGGTGACCGTATTTAGATTGATCGTCGCCGCAGTCACAGAGAGGGCGGAGAGGGTCGGCAGTCCGGCGGAAATTGTCGCCGTGTCGCCGCCATCGGAGGTGATCGTGAGCGAGCCGGCGTACGCGGCGTCCATCGAATTCACCGTTAGCGCATCCGCCCCGCTTGTGAGGTTTACCGTCAGCGAGTTCGTCGGGTTTGCAAATGTAACCGACTCACTCAGCGTCGAATCGATCGTCATCGTCGTTCCCACTCCATCCACGAGTGTCACCGTCTCCGCGCCGCCGGTGAAGGTGAACACGCGATCGGTCACCGAGAGATTGTCCGTGATTGGCTCCAGCCCGGTGTAGTTGATGGTGCCGGCGAGCGCGCCAGTCAGCGTCACGCTGCCATCGTTTGCATTGGTGAAGGAGTGCGTCACCGTCGTCGTAGTGCCGCCTGTGACGACGAGTGAATCGTTCCCGCCCGCACCACCGCTATAATTCAGCCCGCCGGCCGGAATCACATTTCCACCGGAGAAATTTACGGTGAGGACATCGTCGCCACCCATCGTGTTGACCGTGATGCCCGCCGTGATGTTCGCAAGTGGCACGTCAATGGTGTTTCCATCGACTTGGGTTGCCCCACTGCCCGCAAAAAGGAGGTTGGAAGGGTCGCTGATGCGGACATTCGCGCCGTTCAGCATGATTGTCAGAGTGTCGTTCGTGTTCCCGCCGAAATTGTCGGTGATCACGAGATTGCCGCCGCTCAATGCGACGTCGGTCGTTCCGTTCACGAGCAGAGCGACATCGTTTCCGGTACCGCCGGTGTAGGTGAGCCGCTTGTTTACCCCGTTCACACTCACGATCGAACCTTCAGGAAGCCCGTTGAAAGTGCCCGTCACTGCGTCGGTGCCGTCGTTGTTGACAATGATGAAGCTCTCGCCCGTGGTTGGCGTGTAACTGCCGCTTATTGAGAGACTCAATCCGGTGAGATCCACAGAACCCGCGACGTTCAACTGGCGGTATAGCGTGTCCGGCGTCGTGCCGTTCACCGGGATACTCAAGCTGCTGCCAGAAGTGAACGCCAGCGTACCTGCAGTCACATCCACACCGGAGCCGACTGGCGACACGCTCGTCCCATTCACGTTCACGTTGTTTGCGCCTGTGTTGAGCGACGCAATAGTGACATTGTTGCCGATAAAATTCACCACGTCGGTCAAAGTCGCGCCCACGACATCAATGTCAGGCCGTGCACTGACGGCACCAAATGTCACGGAACTGAATCCATCGACAAGATTGGCAAGTTCGCTGTTGTCGAGGAGCAGCGTGCCGGTCGCGCCCGTTCCCACACCAATGGCCGCAGAAGCATTGATTGGCCGGATCGTCAGACTACCGGTGCCGGAGACAGGCCCCGCAAGATTCATTTTGTCGGAAATGAGCGAGATGCTTCCGCCTGTGGCTGCAGTCGTGATCGACCCCACCGAAGTCAGGGCAATGCCCTCGTTTCCGGAACCAGCACCACCGGTTCCCGTGACCGTCAAGCTTCCACCGCCGGATGCGATTTTCGAACCGCCGACCTGTACAAAAACGCCGTAGTTATTGCCGCCCGAACCGGTGCCGCCGGTTCCTGTGACCGAGACAGTATTTGCGCCACCCGACGTGATGGTGCCGGTGTTGTAAACGCTGACTCCGTAAGTGTCGCTCGTCGTGCCACCACCCGCACCGATGCCCGTTACCGAGACCGTGCCATTGCTGGATGTGATCGTGCCGCCCGCCGAAACGTCAACACCGTGCGAGAGCGCACCGGTACCGCCGGTTCCCAAAACGGTGACCGAGCCGCTGCCGCCCGCTGTGATCAAACCGCCACTGTAAACCTCCACACCGACCGCGACGCTCGCCGTCGTGCTGCCGCCCGTCCCGGTCACGCTGACATTGGCACCACCCGAAGTGATCGAGGAACCCGCATCCGAGACAAAAACGCCATTGATGAAGGTGGAAGTTCCGCCACCGCCGAAGCCGGTGACGACCGTCGTTCCCGATGTGCCGCCAATGATGTCGGAGCCCGACAACACCGCCACGCCCGAATTGCCGCCGCCAGTCGCCGAAGCCGAGGCAGTGCCGGTCACAGTTACCGAGCCTGTACCCGTCGAGGAAATGGCCGACGCGTTGCTCAGCGAAACACCGTAAAGGTTGCCCGCCGTGCCGCCGCCTTTACCCGTGACGCTGATATTGCCGGATCCAGTTGAACCGATGGTCGCCCCGTTCAAAGTGATCCCTGCGAAATCTCCCGTACCTGTGTTTCCAACATTCGCAGCGAGGGTCACATCACCATCCACAACCGAAATGCTCGATCCGTTCGCCATCGAAATCGTTTTCTTCGCCGTGAGTGTAGCGGCACCGGTGCCGGAGAGCACAAGGTCCGCCGTGGTATTGCTGAAACTGATCGTGGTGGCATCGAACGACACGCCCTTATTGGCGGCGAGGGTCAGCGCACCTGCCAGAGAGATGGAGCTAAAGGGGCTCGCGCCGCTGCCAACCGAGAGTGATGCGTTGAAATCCGGGAGAGCATTCAAAACGAGCGAATCCCCCGAGTCGCCACGGTTAATCGTCAGCGAGTTGGTCGGATTTGCGAAGACCGTCGATTCAAACGTGCCGGAAAGGCTGGTCAGTTTTGAGAGTCCGTTGCCCGCTGTGCCATCATCGCCGAGCGATGAAATCGAGACAAAACCCACGGGCAAATTCATCACAACATCGGTAGCAGAGCCCGTATTGGTAATCGGCTCAAGCCCCGTATAAAGAACCGTGCCGTAGACAGACATCACAATCCCGCCATCGCTCGGTGAGGTGTAGTTGTACGTGACCGCTCCTTGGGAGCCACCGCTGATTACCAACGCATCTCCCACGGAAGGAGCCGCAGGAGCTCCCCCGTTAAAAGTAAATCCACCCGCCGGAATCAGATCCCCTCCGGTTCCCAGATTGAGTGTCAGCGTGTCGTTCCCGTCATCGCCATTGACCACGAATGAGCCCGCGTAGAAGGGGTCGATTGAGTTGAAATTGATAATATCGCTGCCCAGCCCGGCATTAATGGTAATCGAGGTCGTCGGATACACGAACGAAACGGATTCCGCGAGCGACGATTTAATGCGCATGGTCGCGCCGGCATCATCAAACACCCCGATCGTTTCCGCTCCGCCTAAAAACGTGAACACGCGGTCAGTCGCCGAAAGGTTATCAAGGATCGGCTCCAATCCGGTGTAAGTGATCGTCCCGGCGAGCGCGCCGGTGAGCGTCACGCTGCCATCGTGCTCATTGATGAAATTGTGCGTCACAGTGGAGGTCGTCCCACCCGTAATGACGAGTGTATCGCCATTCGTAGGCGAAACCTGCCCGCCGCCGTTAAAAACGATCCCGCCGGCAACAAACTGAGTGCCGCCACTAAAGTTGATCGTCAGTGTATCATTACCCGCCCCGCCATTGAAAACCAATCCGGACGTGACCGAGGCCAGAGGGATGGTCAGCGTATGAAAGTCCCCACTCAGCGACCCGCCCACAGGCGCGCCGTCGAATTCCTCGACAGGGTCGTTGATGACAATATTTGCCCCGCTAATCGTGATTGACAGATTGTGGGAAGCATCACCCGCGTCATCGACCGTCAGGTGACCGCCAATGAGCGTCGTAGTCAGGGTTGAAAGGGCCGGGGCAATACGCGACTCGAGCACCTCCACGTGCTGGCGGGAGGGCCGGACCGGCGCTGTAGCACGCTCGCGCTTTTTGAGCGACTGCAGGAATTTTTGCCACCGGTTGGGATTGGAATTTGGCTGTGTCATACGGGTAATTATTTAAAAGGTTTTAGGAAAGGTTGAGTGGCTGTCGGGGCGTGAACTAGCGGGCGATTGAAGTCTTGAAGGCGGTCATCCCGGAAATCCGGGCGGGTGATTCAGCATTCATGCGAGCGTCGTGCGATCGTTGTGCGAGGTGGATTGCATCTGAGTTCTGGCGGTTCATGGAATGCTGGTAAGTATGTTTCGGGGAGGGAGTAAAAGTGGTAAAAGCAATCTGTACACGAAGATGCGGAAGGGCGTAGAGATCGCGTGTGATTCTCATTTTATGAAAAGCAGTTTAGTGTGTTCGGGTGTTCCAGTGTCTGATTGAACCTTTTTATCAAGAGCTTTACCTCTGGAAAGTCAACGGGAAAACCCTGCCAAGATCCTGAGTGGATGCCTTCATGAAAAAGCTGAAATCGACAGTGGAGAGAACTCCCCCAATTGCAACAGGTATCCCGTGACAATTGCGACATGGCATCATTTTTTCCGCCACTTCATCGACCGGAGAAAGCCAGAGCTCCGGGCCGCAAAGCGAGGGTGTTATTTCGCGCCGATGCAATACACCGCTTTGCTACTGCGAATGAAAATATTGCCGTCGCTGAGGGCGGGCGACGCGTAGGTGGGCTCGCCGAGTTCGCTCTTTGCCACTACGGCAAACTTGTCGGAAGGTTTCACCACTCGGCAGACCCCATCATCGTTCAGGAAATAGACGAGGCCTCCAGCGCTCACGAGGGACGCGTGGGTGCGACCAAAGCGCTCTTCCCACACGATGTCTCCGGTCTTTGCGTCGAATGCATGGGCGAAGCCCAGGTCGTCATTCAGCAAAAGCCAGTCGCCCTCGATGATGGGCGACGGCACATACGCCGCGCCTTTCTTTTGCTTGTGATGCCACGCGAGTTGCTCCTCCTGCACCTGCCCGTTGGCCGATGCCGGAAGCGCGAGCGTGTGATACGTCGGGAAGCCAGCAGTGAGATAAAAGTGCGCGGTCTTTTCGCTGTAAACGGGCGACGCGACGAACTGCTCCGTCGGGCCGTCGTAGTTCCACAGAAGCTTGCCGGTATCGGGGTTGTAGCTCGTGAAGCACTTCGAGCCCGAGAGCACCATCTGCGTGCGCCCCGCGGTTTCGCGGATGAGCGGTGCGCAGTAGCTGCGGGTCTTGTTCGGGCGCTCGATGCGCCACAGTTCGCGCCCATCGTCACGGGCAAGGGCGACGATGTATCCGTCGCCATCCTGGTCGCAATTCACGATCACCTTGTCTTTGTAAATGATCGGAGTGCTGCAAAAGCCGTGCATGCTGCTGAAGCCGCCCGGGCACTTCTCCCACAGCTTCTTCCCATCAAAATCATACGCCGCCACGACGGATTTACTGCCATCGAGAAAAGCGCAGAACACCCGCTCGCCATCGCAAGCCGGAGTGCTGCTCGCGTGGCTATTCTCCTTATGCAGCCGCTCGAACGGCGACGTCAGAACGACTTGCTGCCAAAGGATTTTTCCGGACGTGCGATCCATGCAAATGAGCACGCGCTCATTCTTCTCGGCGATTGCCGCGACGGTGAAGACGCGGCCCTTTTGCACGACGACGGAAGCGTGCCCTTCGCCCGGCAGTTCGGTGCGCCAAAGGACGTTCTCGGTCTGGCTCCATTTCGTCGGGAAGGTCGTCTCCGCGCTGCGTCCATCGAGCGCCGGCCCCCGCCATTGCGGCCAGTCGGCTGCGGCTGCGGTGACGGTGAAAAGGACGAGAATGAGTTTGGCTCCGGAGATCATGCGGCGCTTCGTGTAGCCATGCCGCCCAATCCCGACAAGCAGGGAGAACGCCGTCCGCTACGTCGTGACTTTCATCCGCCCACAGTCCTTCGATTCACTGCTCATCGAATTGACGGAGCGACATGTTTCGAGCACGGCGGCACACACACCGCGCGCACGCGGAGTGAACAACGGATACCCCTGTAGCCTGCGCGACGAAAAACGACCGTCTCCCAAATCGCATACACCTTCGGCAAATGCGCCGCCCATCGCTCTTCGCTACATCGTCAAAATCAGACCCGGGCAACTCATCGCCGGGGACCTTGTCGAAAAGCGAATTCACGAGCCACTCAATATCCGCACAACGTGCGAAGTCCGGGAGGATGGCAGTCGATGTGTCGCTGGAACCCACAGTTGCCAAAGACTATCTGGATTCCCGCTGTTCACGAGCCACCACCTGCGCAAAGCGCCTCGATTGTTGCTTCTCATCAAATTGCCACGCGTGATACCGGAACTTCCAATGAATCCTACCCTTCGGCCAGCAGTCGCGCAAAGACGTGGCACATCGCATCGGTGAGGCGGGAGGCGGTGGGAACGATGTGGTAGCCGCTTTTGGAGAACATCGCAGGGAAGAATTCGGCGGCTTGCTTTTCGATGGCGAAGGCGTGGGTTTTGATTCCGTGGAGGCGGCCTGTGTCGATTGCTTTTTTGACGTCCTTGATGCCGTGCTCGCCTTCGTAGCGGTCGTAGTCGCACGGGCGTCCGTCGGTGAAAAGGAGGATGATTTTTCGTTGCGCGGGCTCGTTTTCGAGAAGCTCCTGGGCGTGGCGGAGTGCGGGGCCGATGCGCGTGTAGCCGCATGCTTCCATGGCTCCGAGGCGGTCCCGCGTGGCAGCCCATGGTTCGCGGAAGTTTTTCAGCAGCGAGAAGCGGCAGGCGCGGCGGGTGTTGGACGTGAAGCCGGCGATGGCGAGTTCTTCGATGGAGTCGTGGAGAACTTCGCCGGTGCAGAGAATGGTCTCGGTAATGACGTCGAGAACGCGGTGTCCATCGAGCCAGGCGTCTGTGGAGTAGCTTTGGTCGAGGAGAATGAGCGCGGCGACATCGTGCGTGTCGCGGCGGGTGTCGGTGTAGATGGCGTCGCCCGGCGTGTGGCCGGTGCGGCGCTCGACTTCGGCGTGGATGACGGCGTCGATGTCGAACTCGGGGCCGCTCTGCTGTCTGCGCAGGCGGAGCATGTCGGAGCGAAGCGCGGCGAACTTGCGGCGAAGTTTCTGGATGAGCGCGCGGTGCTTGATCGCGGTGCGCGCGGACCATCCGGCGGCGACGGCGGTGGGGCGCTCGGGTTGCACGTAGCACCAATTCTCGCGGTAAGCCGCCGTGCGGTAGTCCCACTCGGGATACGGGATTCCGGCGGGAAGCGAGGCGTCACCGACTTCGAGGCCGAAGCCGTCGAGAATCACATCGGCGCGGTAGATGGAGCGCGGGCGCTCGGGTGTGCGGAGGAGGTTGCGCATGTCGAGTTCGCGGAGGGCTTCCTCGTGATCTTCGAGCGAATCTTCGTCGTCGGTTTTGCGCGGTGTGCCCTGGTATTCTTCGAGCGCTTCGACCTTCTCGAAAACGTGTTCGGGCATCTCCGCGCCGGGGTCGTCGAGATGCTCGGCGGCGATGACGCTCACATTCGCCTGGCCTTTTCCCTGCATCTCGCTTGTCACTAAATTCGCGGCGGTCTCGTGCTCCAGCGCGACGCCGTCAGACGTTCCGTTCGAGCGTCGCTCGCTTGAGGGTAAAACGCCGATGAGTTGCCAGACGTTTACGCCCTCCGGAAGCGCGGCCTGCGTTCTAGCGATGAGGTCGGCGATGCCGGGAAACTCCTCGTCGCAGCGCCGGATGTGTTCGTCGAGCGGGACACCGTTCATGCGCCATCCGCAGCGAATTGCGAGCGCGGCGGCGATGACTTTCAGCGTGTAAAGGTCGGCGTTTGCCTCGGGTGTCGCGGCCTCGGAAAATTGTGCAGGAAGGAAGATGCGGTCTTCGGAAAACAAGGTCGCGTCGTTCGCTTCGAAGAGCGTCACCGGCTTTTCCGCGAGCATCTGCGCGAGGAGATGCAGGCGTCCGCGTCGCTCGGCGAGCGTTGCGCGGATTGCGAGTCTCTGCTGCTCGACGGGACGCGTGAACACGCGTTGGTAGAGCTTTTTCAGACCGACAAATACGCTTTCTTCCCAATCGAGCATCGCGGCTCAGATGGTGATTTCCACCACCTGCCTCAGTGCAGCGAGTGCCTCGGGGTCGTCGCTCAACGGCTCGGCGATAGCGCTCTGGCATGCGAGCCTTGGCGGCACTCCGGCGACGATCAGTTTCCCAGCGGCGACGAGCAATCGCGTGCTCACGGACTCCATCAACGACAACTCAGTGAGATTGCGAATCTGCCGTCCGATTTGCACGAGCCGCTTCGCCACGCCTTTGTCCACGCCGGTCTCGCCGACGACGATCTCCGCCTCCAGCGCCTCGGGCGGATACAGGAAACTCAGCGCCACGAATCGCTGCCGCGTCGATGGTTTCAGCTCGCGCATGGAGCGCTGGTAGCCGGGATTGTAGCTCACGATGAGCATGAACTCGTTCGGCGCGTGAAGCGTCTCGCCGGTGCGGTCGAGGAACAATTCGCGGCGATGATCAGTGAGCGAATGGATGACCACGAGCGCATCGGCGCGGGCCTCGGCGATTTCATCGAGGTAAAGCAGCGCACCCGTTCGGACGGCGCGAGTCACCGGTCCGTCCACCCATTTCGTCTCGCCGCCGAGCAGCAAATGCCGCCCGAGCAGATCGGTCGCCGAGGTGTCTTCGTTGCACGACACGTTGATGAGTTCGCGCCCGAGTTTCTCCGCCATGTGCTGGATGAACCGCGTCTTTCCGCAGCCCGTCGGACCTTTCACCATCAGCGGCAGACGCGAGTCATACGCGTGCTGGAAGATCGTCTCCTCCTTCGCAACCGGCAGATAGAAAATGCTCATCGCTATTTCGCTGTGGTGATTGATTCGATATCCACACCGAGCGCTTCGTTCGTGGGCAGTCCGTGACGCAGGAAGTTCCAGATGAAGCACACGATTCCCACCGTGAACAAACTCGCTGCAAGGATGAGTCCGACAAAGTGCATCTCGATTTCGTGCTGCACCGCCATGAAGTCCATGCCCATGCGGCGCTCGAGATTCACCTGCGTGATTCCTGCGACGGCAAACGCGCCCGTCATCGCGGACATGCCGATGTTGCTCGTCCAGAATGCCCAGGTCGCCATCGGCGTATCCCAGAGCTTTCGCCCCGTCAGCAGCGGCATCGCATAGGCCATGATTGCGAGGACGATCATCGCGTAGGCCCCCCAAAACGCCAGATGTCCGTGCATCGCGGTGACGAGCGTGCCGTGCGTGTAGAGGTTCACCTGCGGAATGGTGTGTGCGATGCCGAGGAAGCCCGCGCCCACGCAAGCCATGATTGCGCATCCGAGCGACCACGTGAGTGCGATTTTGTTCGGATGTTTGCGTCCGCCCTTCTTCGCCATCGCCAGCGCGTAGATGGCCATGCCGAGAAATGCGAGCGGCTCCAGCGCGCTGAAGATTCCACCGACGATGAGCCAGTAGCGCGGCGTGCCGATGTAGTAATAGTGATGCCCCGTGCCGAGGATGCCGCTGAGGAATGTGAGCCCCACGATGATGTAGAGCCATTTCTCCACGAGCTCGCGATCCACGCCGGTGAGCTTGATAAGCAGGTAGCAGAGGATGCCGCCCATGATGAGCTCCCACACGCCTTCCACCCAAAGATGCACGACCCACCAGCGGTAAAAGGAATCCATCGTCTGGTTGTCGAACGCGATCATGCCCGGCAGATAGAGCAGCGCCGCGAAGAGCAGGCCCATGTAAAGAACGAGCGAAGTCGTCGTGTAGCGTTTCCCTTTTAGCAGAGTCATGCCGATGATGAGGATGAACAGCAACACATCCACGACGACGAGGTAGTCGAGCGGACGCGGGATTTCGAGGAACTTGCGGCCCTCCCAAATATTGAAGTGATAGCCGACGATGGCCGTCACGCCCACCGCGAGAAATGCGATGAGCTGCACGTAAGCGAGCTTTACCGACCACAGCTCCGTATCCGCCTCCTCCGGGATGATGAAGTAGGCCGCGCCCATGAATCCGAGCAGCAGCCAGAACACGAGCAAATTAGTGTGCACGGCACGTGCGGTGTTAAACGGAATCCATTGATGGAGCACGTCCAGCCCCACGTGGGCAAAGCCCATGATGAAGCCATAGACGAGCTGTAAAACGAACAGCAGCATCGCCGAGGCGAAGAACCAGTAAGCGACTTTTTGTGATGCGTATTTCATGAGAGTGTTCGGCTAGTTGCCCAGTGTGGAGAGGAACTCCGCGATTTCCGTGATCTGCTCGGGCGAGAGCGGGAGCTTCGGCATTTTGGTGTCGGGTTTAATTTTTTGCGGGTCGGAGATCCACACCTTCAACTCGTCCTTCGTCTTGCGTTTATACACATCGTCGAGCGGAGGCGCTCCGAGCGCGGCCCCTGCGGCACCGCCCTTTCCGCCGAGCGCGTGACATCCAAGACAGCCCATCGTTTCGAAAATCGGCGGAACCGCTTTTGTCGTCACGACCGGCGCGGCGGAAGTCGCCACCATCTTCGCGGCGAGCGGCGGCTTGGCCGGGAATCCGTTCAAGTCCACATTTCCGCACCACTCGAAGAACGCGATTACGTCGTCGATTTGGTCGTCCTTGAAATGGTAATTCACCATCTTGCGCTCGTTCGGATACATGGCCTCGGGGTCCTTCAAAAAGAGGCGCATCCACGGCTTGCCGCGCCGCTCGACGACCTTTGTCAGCTCCGGCGCGTAGTAGGCGCCTTCACCGAAAAGCGTGTGGCAGCCCATGCAGTTATTGTCCTCCCAAATGTGCTTACCCCGCGTGACAGCGGGAGTGATTTTATCCGCATGAGTCTGCGACGGGACTTTGCGGTGGGTATCGAACGTGAGCGACAGAAACGCCGCGCTGAAAACGCCGGTCCCGCCGAGGAAGAAGATTTTGGCCTGTGATTTACTGAGCATAGAAAAGTGAGGTGGTTTCCCAGCGTTTCTATGCGGCAGCGAA
>JANMGP010000356.1:0-6965 GCA_031374705.1 Verrucomicrobiaceae bacterium
ACCGCCGAAGGGCTCAACTCGAAAATCCAAGCGCTCAAAGCCAACGCCAGAGGCTTCCGTAACTTCTTCAATTACCGGACTCGCATCCTCTTCTTCTGCGGCAAGCTCGATCTTTCGCCACTATGACCCCGGAAGAAACTCGGGGATAAGGTCAAGCGAGTATGCCACGCCAAAGTCATGGTGACGCCCATTTGTGGCGGCTCATTTTGCAGCCGGGGTCGTCCATGCGCGAAGGATCAATACTTCGTCCATCGTCACCCGTGCCCGATTCTGCCGAAAACAATACCCCCGCATCGCGCACCTCGAAGCCCGTTGGATTCACCGCCACCGCAGGCACCTTGCCGCCACCAATCGGCTCAGGTTGGTCCCATTCAGTCGCGTATCGCACTTCCTCGACCTGCTTCGCTTCCAGCTTCGTGCCGCTCGCACCCTTGCCGATCAGCTTCGCCTCGAGCCTCGCTTCGCGCTTCTCCACAAGCTGCTCCACCTTCGTAAAAGCCTCATCGATTTTCGCGTCATCGCGAAGTTCCGGCATCAGCGCCGCCGCGTCTTTCTTCGGAAGAACGACGACTTGAAGCTCCGTGTGAATCATCCACTCCGCCCGCGCGCACATCGCCGTGAGTAAAAGAATGATGGAAACTGGGAAGACTCGCTTCATAGGCTCGATTGGACGGCGATGCATTGAATCTCATTCAATCATTGGGCAAACAAAATCACATAGCCCACTGCGGCGATGGAACGGTGAACTCGACCGGCGCTTTCGTGAGCGGATGCATGAAGCTCACGGAGTGTGCGTGCAGGCACAATGGAGCGTCATTCACGGTGAGCGTCTGTTGCGTGCCGATTCTTCCGCCGGGGCGATACGCCGCGTCACCACAAACGGGGAAACCAAGATGCCAGAGATGAACGCGGATTTGGTTCGTGCGGCCCGTGAGCGGCCGCGCTTCGAGCAGCGCGGTGCCATCGGGCAGGCGGCCCTTTACGGAAAACTCTGTCTTTGCATAAAGTCCACCGGCTTCGTCAATCGTCCGCGTTCCGAGCGCGCCGGGTTCGTCGCTGATCGGAGCGTCGCACGAAAACACATCTTGCTCCGGATGCCCCTGCACTCGGACCAGGTAAGTTTTTTCAATTTCACCCCGCGCAAACTGCGGCTGGAGCAGGCTGGCGAAGTGCCGCGTCCTTGTGAACAAAACGACGCCCGTCGTATTCGCATCCAGCCGGTGGGCCGGGTTTGGCTTCTGCGGCGCATAAACCTCGTTCATCAAATGCTGGAGCGTATTGCGGAAGAATCGACCGCCAGGGTGCATCGGCAGCGGCGCGGGCTTGTTGACGACGACGATTGCCTCATCTTCGTAGAGAATGGACACGTCGGCGCTCACATCAGGCTCGATGAGCTGCTCGATTCGGTGCACAAAGCGCTCACCCGCGCGGACAACACGTGAGGGCTCGACAGGATTGCGGTCCATATCGAGCACCCGGCCCGCGCGAAACCGATCTTCCCACTGCACTGCATCCATGGATTTCACGACATGACAAAGTGTTTCCAGAAGCGTTTGCCCGTCGCAATCACGCGGAACGTTGACCGGCTTGAAATTGTCGTGAGGCACGCTCCCTGGTAACGGGGAGAACGCTTTAGCAATCGCTCCCATTCGCGCTTCGATAATCGCCTTTCGTTCCTCCGTCGGCGCCCGGAAACAATACGGACAGGACTTTCCCGGCACATAGCGTGGATCGGCCTGTTCGGCAGCACTCAGCGGCGATTGGCAGGCGTAGCATCGTGTGGAATCCGTCTCGCGCAACGTCGGGTCGAGTCCTACCCTTTCATCAAAAACAAAGCATTCACCATCGTAGTGCGCGGCCCCGCATTCCTCAAAATACTTCAAGATTCCGCCATCAAGTTGGAACACTTTTTTAAAGCCTTCGCGCTCCATGAAAGGCCCCGCTTTCTCGCATCGGATACCACCGGTGCAAAACATCACAATCGGAGTCTCCTTCATCTGTTCAGGCAACTTCGCGACCGCATCCGGAAACTCGCGGAACGTATGAACGCCGATTGGTAGCGCATTCCGAAATGTGCCCAGCCGCACCTCGTAATCATTGCGCGTATCGAGCAGCGTGACCTGCCGGCCGTCATCGAGCCAGCGCTTCAGCTCCTTCGGCGCGAGCTTCGGTGAGGTGCGTTTGGCCGGCTCGATTCCTTCGACCCCGAAAGCGATGATCTCCTTTTTCAAACGCACGAGCATTCGGTTAAACGGCTGATGGTCTGTCTCGCTATACTTCGGCTGCAAATCCTCCAGCCCCTCCAGACTCCGAAGCTCCGCCAAGAGTGCCGCGATATGATCCGCTTGACCTGCAACGAAGAGATTGATGCCTTCAGGGCTCAGCAAAATGGTGCCTTTCAATCCGCGCTCCTTGCACAGTCCCTGAAGCCTGATGCGCAATGGCTTCAGTTCGGTGAGCGAAGCAAATTTGTAAGCAGCGATGTTTTGAATCTTGGCCATCGGTAATCAGTAAGACAAGACTTTGGGACAAAATGCAACCGGCGCGGTCCTTGTGGAACCGCGCCGGTGCGTGAATTTCTATGAGCCGAAGCTTAAGCCTTCGAGTATAGCTCGACGATGAGCTGCTCGTTGACGATCGGTGCGATCTCCTCGCGGGTCGGAATGCGCGCCACTGTTCCTGTGAACTGGTCCTTGTTGACGGTAAGCCAATCCGGAACATTCACGATGGTCGTGAGTTCCATATGCTTCGTCGCGAGGCGGCGGCTGCCCTCTTTTTCCTTCACGGTGATGACGTCACCGGGCAGGCAGGAGCGACTCGGGATGGAGCACTTGCGACCATTCACGGTAACATGCCCATGTCCCACCATCTGACGGGCTGCATTGCGGCTATTTGCGAAACCGAGGCGATAGACAACGCTGTCGAGACGCGTCTCAAGAAGCTGAAGAAGGATCTCGCCCGTAACGCCACGCCGACGGCTGGCGATTTCAAAAAAGCGGCGGAACTGGCGCTCCAATATACCGTATTGGTAGCGGAGTTTCTGCTTCTCCGCGAGTGCGACGGAGTATTCGCTCGATTTACGGCGACTGCCCTTGGGACCATGCTGGCCCGGAGGATAGTTTTTGCGTTCGAGATACTTTGTCGGGCCGAACAACGCGGTGTTGTAACGACGGGCGACTTTATCTTTGGGTCCGGTGTAACGTGCCATGGATTTGTAATTCTAAGATTAAACGCGGCGTGCTTTTGGCGGGCGGCAACCATTGTGCGGCACCGGGGTCACGTCCCTGATTGTGGTGATTTCGAGGCCAACTGCCTGAATCGCACGGATGGCGGATTCACGTCCGGCTCCGGGTCCCTTTACACGGACCTCAACCTCGCGCAGCCCATGCCCCATCGCCTGACGGCATGCATCCTGAGCAACCATCTGGGCCGCATATGCAGTGCTCTTTCGCGAGCCTTTAAAGCCCACCTTGCCGGCGCTCGACCAGCCCAACACATTTCCGCGTTGGTCGGTGATTGTCACCTTCGTGTTGTTGAAAGTCGCAAGGATGTTCGCGACTCCCACGGCGATGTTTTTCGAGCCCTTGGCCTTGATGACCTTGATGGGCTCAATACCGGCATTAAGATCGAGCGAAACGTCAACTGCGGGAACCGCATCAGCGGCCGCAGCAGCGGTTTCTTTGGACTTCTTCGGAGCCGCAGCTTTTTTTGGAGCTTTCGGCTTGGCATCCGTTGCGGCGGCTGCGGGTGCAGCGGCGGGTTCGGAAGCGGGTGTTGGTTCGTTATCAGCCATAAATCAGTTATTCAAATGAGGATTATTTCCCGTCCTTCGCGCGCTGCACGCCAACGGTCTTCCGCGGGCCTTTCCGTGTGCGCGCATTGGTCTGCGTCCGCTGTCCGCGAACGGGCAGACTCCGGCGGTGGCGAATGCCGCGGTAGCAGTTGATAGCCTGAAGACGCTTCAGGTTCTGCTGGAGTTCACGACGAAGGTCGCCTTCGATGAGAATCTTCTGTGCGCTGATTGCGTGAATAATCGCGTTAAGCTGTTCAGGAGACAGATCCTTCGCCCGTACGTTCGGGTCGATGTTGGCAGCTTCGAGCACTTTTTTCGCGTTGCTCGGTCCGATGCCGTAAATGTATGGTAGCGAAGCTTCGATGCGCTTGTCACCGGGAATGTCAATGCCGAGAAGTCGGGGCATGGTAGTATAGTATGGTTGAGTGAATTAACCCTGACGCTGCTTGTGGCGCGGGTTTGTGCAGATGACGCGGAGAACATTTTTCCGCTTTACGATTCGGCAGCTTTCGCATTGCCGTTTTACAGATGCTCGGACTTTCATGGATTCAGATGTTTAAAAAGGTTGCTTTCAGAGGACAAAAAATCGCCCGTAGAGCCTGTGCCTTTCGGCTTCGGCGCTCCGTGCGCTACAAAAATTTGGTTACTTGTGGCGGAATGTGATCCGCCCCTTCGTCAAGTCGTAGGGGGACATTTCTAGCGAAACTCGGTCACCTGGCAAGATGCGAATGAAGTTTTTTCGCATTTTTCCGCTGATGTGCGCGAGAATACGATGCCCGTTTCCGAGATCGACTCGGAACATCGTGCCGGGAAGACACTCGGTTACTTTTCCTTCTATTTCAATTGCAGTCTCTCGCGCCATGTTAAGATTTCAGGTTGTTCTTTGGTGATAAGTATTGTGTGTTCAAAATGAGCACTGGGTGATCCATCGGCTGTCACCACAGTCCATTGATCGTCCAGAGTACGGACGGTAGCCGTCCCCAAGTTCACCATAGGCTCAATTGCTATGGTCATGCCAGCTTTTAATTTCGGTCCCGTTCCCGGACGGCCATAATTCGGCACCTGCGGCTCTTCGTGCAAACTTCGACCGACGCCGTGACCGACAAATTCCCGAACCACGTTGTAGCCGTTCGCGACTACTTCATCTTCGATGAAAGCGCACAAATCGCCCAAACGGCGACCGGCTGTCGCCATGGGAATTACGCGGCCCAGGACATCGTCGGTAACGGCAAGAAGTCTCATCCAGTCAGGTCGAACAGCGCCGATTGGAACGGTCTTCGCGGTGTCTCCAACCCATCCGTTCTTGACCACTCCAACGTCCAGTTTCACAACGTCACCGTACTGTATCCGGCGTGAGCCTCCGATTCCGTGCACCACTTCATCGTTGACCGAAATGCAAATCTGACCTGGAAATTTCTTATAACCGAGAAACGCGCTCTTGCACCCCTCGTCCGAAATAAAATCTGCGGCCGCCTTGTCAACTTCTCCCGTGGAAATCCCAGGTCGAAGCATCAAGGCAAGCTTCTCAAGCACGCGCGCAGCGGATGCGCAAGCACTGCGCATTTTCTGAATCTCCTGCTCGTTCTTGATATGAATCATCAGTGAAGTAAAATGGCTTTTGCGGCCTGAAACACAAGTTCAGCGGATTTGCCAGCGTCGATTCGATTGAGAATTCCTTTTCGCGAGTAGTAATCGACCAAAGGAACTGTCTTTTCGGAATACTCCAACATTCGATTTTCAAATATCTCAGGCGTATCATCGCTCCTTCGCCCGAGTTCACCGCCACACGCACATCGCTCTTGCAACGAATGGGCACTCATTATCGTTTGACAAACACGACACTCGGCCCGCTTTGTAATCCGTTCGCGGAGCGTACTGACTTTCGCCTCCATCAAGAACACTAGATCCAATGATAAATTGCGCTCGGCCAACGTCCTATCTAGCGCCACTCCTTGAGGAATTGTGCGAGGATAACCGTCAAAAATAATGTCCGCGTGGCTCTGTCGGTCCAGCCAACATCCGACAAGAGCATTGATCGTGTTGTCGTCCAAAAGAGCCCCTTTGGAAGTAAGGGTGTCAGCAGCCTTTCCAAGTTCGGTCTCAAGCGCACGCTCAGCTCTCAACATCGCACCAGGCGATGAGGCGATGAATCCAAACTCTCCGCAAAGCCGGTTTGCCAAAGTGCCCTTGCCTGATGCCGGTGGACCGAGGAGCGCAATTCGGTGTTTCACCGATTCAGCAAGAATGCAACAATGCCAACCAGAATCAGGACTGCGGATGACACAGCCATCCAGATGATGGTTGAATTTGTAGATGCCTCAGCAATCGCTTCAGGTGACCGATCAAACCGCCCGCGGAGTTTTCCTTTCCGCAGGAATCCATCGTAGTTCCTCTGAAGTAAGTGTGTTTCAATCTGCTTCATCGTGTCCAAAACGACGCCAACAACAATCAGGATGCTGGTTCCGCCAAAAAACTGTGCCGCAATATAAGGGATCTTCGCTTGCTCCGCCAGCATCTGGGGAAGCAGTGCTATAATCGTGAGGAAAATTGCGCCCGCAAAAGTCAGCCGTGTCATCGAATTATCGAGAAAATCAGCAGTCGGCTTCCCCGGCCGAATTCCGGGGACGTATCCCCCAGCCTTCTTCAAATCATCCGCAATTTGCTGCGGCTGGAATTGAGTTGCAACCCAGAAGTAACTGAAAAAGAAAATCATCAATGCCGTCACCAGATAATGAATGCCACCATGTTGAAGGCTGTCAGCGAATTGAGCCGCAGGCTGACTGTGCGGCCAGATCGTTTTAATCAAGAAGCCTGGGAAAACAAGGATTGCCTGCGCAAAGATGATGGGCATCACACCGGCGTAGTTCACCTTCAAAGGCATGTACTGCGCCACTCCACCCATTACCTTTCTACCCACCACACGCTTTGCGTACTGGATGGTAATGCGTCTCTGGGCTTGGGTGATGCAAATGACACCGGCGACAACAATGACCAGGAACGCAATCATCATGACCAGCTTCATGGGACTTGCCTGCGCCATCGCTCCGACCCCACTTGGAACAAAAGTCTTCCACGCCTGGACCAATGCTGCGGGCAGTCGGGCCACGATTCCAACTGAGATAATCAATGACATTCCGTTGCCAATACCCCGGTCTGTAATTTGGTCGCCCAA
>JANMGP010000003.1:0-28526 GCA_031374705.1 Verrucomicrobiaceae bacterium
GGTCGCGGTGAGCTCGATGAGTTCCGCAAAATCGCCACCGGCGAAGGCGGATGGGTGAGCGTCGCAGCCACGCATTTCGGCAGCCAGCCGCGCATCGTGAAAATCAACGGACGCTTCGTCGAAGCCCGTCCGGAAGGCGCGCTGCTCATCTACGAAAACAAAGATCGGCCCGGCATGGTCGGCTGGATCGGCACGCTCATGGGCAAGCACGGTGTGAACATCGCCACGATGAGCATGGGTCGCAACGAAGCCGGCGGCCACGCGCTTGCAGTGCTCAACCTCGACACCGTCCCCGGCGACGAGGTCGTGAAGGAACTGCTCGCCGCCCCCGACATCCGCAGCGTGCAAGTCGTGCAGCTTTAGAAATCCACCGCTCTCGACTCCGCAAAGGCATACACGCCGCAGGCGCGAGGTTTTCGCGCTTGCGGCGGTTTTGCGTGAGGGGATGAGCGGCAAATGCATATCGCCAATCCTCGGGAAGCGATCCGCGCAGGAGAAGCGGGTTTGGAGTTCCGCTGCGCGATTGTAGAGATCGTAAAAGTCAATCGCTCCCCGGTCAAATACCGCTCCGCCCGCCGAATCACGTCATCTGCTCTCGCTTGGTCGGCATGCTCCCCGGCTGAATCGCCCCCATGAAGAATGGCTACGTGAGCCACGACCGGCAATCGCGGCGTTCGCGTTGAACGCTTTTTTGGAAACTCCGGAGTCGCCAAACGTTGCGGGGACTTATTACGTTGAATGCCAATGTTTAAGAAGCGCTACTCTCGTCCTGGTACGGCTCCCGCCACGCTGAATCCTCTCCCATGCGCAGAAGGCAAGCCGGTCCTGCGTGTTCTCGAATATGGAATGGATCATTTCAACGAGCGCACGGTAAAGAGCGTCGCCGATCTGCCCGGGCCGACGGATGACGGACACATCCGCTGGGTGGAGATGAACGGGCTCGGTGATGTGAACATCCTCAAGGAAATCGGCGAGAAATACGGGCTCCATCCACTCGCGCTCGAAGACGTCTTGAACATCGGTCAGCGGCCCAAATTTGAGGCCTACGAAAACCATCTCTTCATCGTGGCGCAGATGATTTACAACGAAGCGGAGGCGACGCTCTGCGGCGAACAGGTGAGCATGTTCATCTGCGGAAACATCCTGGTCACTGTGCAGGAGGATTCGGAGGCCGACGTCTTCGAGCCCGTCCGCCAGCGCGTCCGGGCCGGCGGTGGCTACATCCGAAAAATGGGAGCGGACTACCTCGCCTATGCGCTGCTCGATGCGATCGTCGATCACTGCTTTCCCGTGCTGGAGACAATCGGCGAGACGCTCCAGGAACTAGAAGACGAGGTGCTCGACAAGCCGAACTCCAAAACCGTCGAGCAGATTCACAACTTCAAGCGCGTTCTGATGCAACTCCGGCGCTTTGTGTGGCCGGAGCGCGATGTCGTGAGCGCAATGCTGCATAGCGACAGCGCATTCATCCGGAAAGAAACGAAGGTCTTTCTGCGCGATCTTTACGACCACACGGTGCAGATCATGGACCTCATCGAGACCTATCGCGAAGTGGCGACGGGGCTCTTTGAAATGTATCTGAGCAGTGTGAGTCTTCGCACCAACGAAACCATGAGGGTGCTCACGGTCATCTCCGCGATCTTCATTCCGCTGACATTCATCGTCGGGCTTTACGGCATGAATTTCCAGCCTACCACCGACAATGGACAACTCGCGCCGACCAACATGCCGGAACTCCACTGGAAATACGGCTACGTTTTCGTGCTCACGGTCATGGCGACGATAGCGCTCGGCCAGATCTATTTCTTCAAGCGAAAGAAGTGGCTCTAACGGATCGATGCTCGTCGTCCACACCAGCAACCGGCTCGAGGTCCTGGCGCATGAACTCGCCGAATTGATCAAAGGTCAACCGTTGCCTCCCCTAGCCGGGGAGACGGTGGTCACGCAGAGTGTCGGGATGGGGCGCTGGCTGAGCCTGACTCTCGCAGAGGAACTCGGAGTCGTCGCAAACATGCGGTTCCCCTTCCCCGCGAAGTTTGCCGAGGAGGAACTCGCGCGAATGCTGCCGATGGAATCCGTGCCGCCGGTTTTCCGCCGCGAAGTGCTGCCTTGGCGGATTCACGCAGTCCTGCCGTCACTGCTAGAGGACCCCGACTTTGCCGAACTGCAAAACTACACCGGCGATGATCCCGACAAGCTCTGGCAGTTGTGCAAACAGCTTGCCGCGACTTTTGATCGATACATCGCCCACCGCCCGCAGATGCTCCGCGAGTGGGACGCCGATCGCGCCGAGTCCTCCGTGCGCTGGCAGTCCCGATTGTGGCGGGCTGTGGCGGACGGTGCAGCACATCCCGCAGCCCTCATTCATCGTGCCGGTGCGCAGATCCATTCGCCGCCTGCGCCTCGATGCTCCATCTTCGGGCTCAGTTCGCTCGCGCCCACGTATCTCGAGTTCCTCGCAGCGCTCGGCGCGCACCGCGAGGTCCATCTCTTCATGCTCGCCCCGACACAGCATTATTGGGGCGATGTGCAAAGCGAGCGGGAGAAGGCGCGTTTTATCCAATGGTGCGAGCGGCGCGGGAAAATCGGCGGGGCAGAGCACATCGAGGAAGGGCATCCACTGCTCGCCAGCCTCGGCAAAGTCGGACGCGACTTTCACGAAGCGCTGACAGACATCTCTGCTTCGGAAGGCCCCGACTTGTTCGTGCCGTCGTCGGGAGGCTCGCTGCTTTCAAGGCTGCAGGACGACATCCTCGAACTTCGTCCGCACGCCGACGACCGCGAAATTTTGCCATCCGACGACAGCATCCGCCTCCACAGTTGCCATTCGCCAGTGCGCGAACTCGAAGTCCTCCATGATCAACTGCTAGCGCTTTTCGACGCCGATCCCACGCTGACGCCGCGCGATGTCCTTGTGGCAGTGCCGGAGATCGAAGACTACGCTCCTTTCATTGAGGGAGTATTCGGCGCACCCGAAAGTGATGCGGTGAGATTCCCCTACTCCATCGCCGACCGTGAAGTTCGTGCGGAGAGTGGAGTGGCGGACGCTTTCCTCCGCGTGCTGGAGCTTGTCGATTCGCGATTCCCGGCCACCGCCGTGCTCGCGTTGCTCAACTGCCCGGCCGTGCACACGAGGTTTGAACTCGGGGAGGACGACCTCGCGCTCGTGCGCCAATGGATCGTCAGCAGCGGAATCCGATGGGGACGCGACGCTGCCCACCGCGCGGAACTCGATCTGCCCGCGCGCAACGAACACACATGGGCGTTCGGGATGGATCGGCTCGTCCTCGGTTTTGCACTGCCCGGCGATGGCACTTCATTGTTTGAAGGCATCCTTCCGGAGCCCGCAGTGGAAGGAAGTCTCGCCGCGGCGCTCGGGCGATTCGCTTCTTTCACACGCACACTTTTCGATGAAACCGCCAACCTCCGCACACCCCGTCCCGCCGCGGAGTGGGCTGCCGCGCTCCAGGCGACACTGCTCGCGCTTTGCGACAGCGATTACGACTTGGCCACCCAATGGCGCGAGGTCTCGCAGTCGCTCGCCACTCTCGCGGAAAGCGCAGCGCTGGCGGGGCACTCGCAGGAGCTGCCGTTCGCCGTCATTCGCGACTGTGTCACCGACCTCATCGCCGGCGCTCAGCGGGCGGGGAGCTTCCTTCGCGGCGGGGTTACGTTTTGTTCACTGCGACCAATGCGCGCGATTCCGCATCGCATCATTTGCCTGCTTGGCATGAATGACGGAGCCTTTCCCCGGCAGGATCGCGCGCCCGCTTTCGACATCACGGCATCCCAGCCGCGACCCGGCGATCGCTCCACCCGCGACGACGACCGCTATTTATTTCTCGAAGCTCTGCTCAGCGCGCGCGACCGGCTCGTCATTTCGTGGTGCGGACAATCCGCCCGCGACAACAGCCCACAGCCCCCGAGTGTCATCGTTTCGGAACTGCTCGACGTCCTCGGTCGCGCCTACAACGTCACTGCGGAATCGCTGACCACCCGCCACCGTCTCCAGCCTTTCAGCCCGCACTATTTCGCGGACGGTCCGCTGTTCAGCTACTCCGCAGAGAACGCGCTCGGAGCCGCTTCATCGCATGCGCACAAGCCTGCGCCGCCATTCGCTGCCGCACTTTCCGAACAGGATCTGTCCCGCGACATCACGCTGGAGCGCCTCACCGATGCACTCACACGCTCGTCGCAATTCTTCGCCCGCGAGCGCCTCGGGATTCACCTGCCGTTCGACGAACCACAGCCCGAGGACGTGGAGCCGTTGGAGATTGCAGGGCTGGAGAAATACGCGCTATCCACGCTCCTCGCTGACGCGCAAATGAGCGGAACTCCCGACAACGCGTTACTCCCCGCAATCACAGCCAGCGGAGCGCTGCCGCATGGTTTTGCGGGCGCAAGCATCTTTCACGATACTGCGCTCGACGTCCGGGAACTGACCTCGCTTGCCGCCATTTACTCGCCTGGTCCCACGCAGGAACCAGTCGCTTTTTCCATCGCAATCGGAGACTGGAAAATCTCCGGCTCGCTCCGGACCGTCACCCGCTCCGGCCTGCTTGCGATGCGCCCGGCGAAGCTCAAGGGACACGATTTTCTCCGCGCATGGATTCAGCATCTCGTCCTCTGCATCGTCGCTCCGGCGGAAGTGAATGCGCGGACGGTCCTTATCGGGAAGCAAGATACATTCGAGTTCCGCGCGGTTCCTCCGGGAGATGCCGTGGCACACCTGCACGCGCTCTTGATTCTCGCAGCGGTTCCTTTTTCAAAACCCTTACCTCTCTTTCCGTGCAGCTCACTGGCGTTCGCGGATTACAAGCTGGACCAAACCGGGCGAAAGACAAGGCCGCCTATCGACGTTGCAAGCGATCAATGGTTCGGCAGCAGACATACCCAGGCCGAGGCCGAAGATGAGTGGAACGCGCTCGTATGGCGAGACGTTCCCGACCCGCTCAACGAGGAATTCGAGCGGGTGGCGCTCGCCGTCTTTGCACCGCTGTTGAAACATCGCACGAAGCTATCGCCGAAAGGAGCATCGAAAGCCGGATGATCCCTTCCTTTCAACTCCTCGATACACCCCTGCCACCGGGCGTCACAGTGCTGGAAGCCAGCGCCGGAACCGGCAAGACGTACACGCTGGCAGCGCTTGTTCTCAGGCTGATCGGCGAGGAAGGCATCCCGATCGGAAAGATCGTCGTGACAACTTACACCAGTGCCGCGACCGCCGAACTTCGCGACCGAATCCGCTCGCGCCTCCGCGAAGCATTGGACGCGCTCGAGGGGAATCCGCACATGCAGCCGACACCATTCGTCACAGAATTCGTCGTCAGACATCGCGAGGATGCTGCGGTGCGGCAACGGCTCGCGAATGCATTGCGCGATTTCGATCAGGCGACCATTTCGACGATTCACAGCTTCTGCCACCGGATGCTTCAGGAACGGACTTTCGAAAGCGGAACGAAACCGGCACTCGAACTCGTGCCCGACGAGAGTGCGCTGGTTCGGGAATCCGCGGAGGATTTTTGGCGAAGGAACTTCAGCGGGAGCGAACCCGGACTGACGCCCATCGCATTGCTTCAGGACCTCACGCCGCCTGTCCTCGCGAAGCTTTACAAGAACGCAGCGAACCATCCGATGGCCACGATCCGGCCCTCTGCCGGTGATGCCCGGATATGCGGCGAAGAGATCCTGAAGCTCGTCGCCGACCTCCGCGCAGCATGGCCGGCGTGGAAGGAAGCGGCCCGCAGGATCTTCATCACAGACGCGAACTGGGCGATCAGTTGTTACGCAAAGCCCGAGATCGTGGGACCGCAATTAGATCTCGTGGACCTGCTCGCGACAGACCCGAATGCTCCGCTGGCGGCCTATCGGGCAACCGCTTTTTTCGACCCGTCCGAGATTGCAGAGAAGGGTGTTGGAAAGAAGAAGCAACTCCCGTCACACGCGTTCATGACGTGGTGCGGAAGCTTCGTTGCCGCATGCGCAACCTACGCGGCTGCGACGCGCTCAGCCTTTCTGGAGTGGGCTCACGCAGACCTCGCCGCGCGAAAGGAACGGCTGGGCCTCGTTGCCTTTGGCGATCTGCTTTCTGTTTTTCACGCTGCCTTGCACCGGCCCGGCGGCGATGCACTCGCGGCCGCGATTCGCACCCGTTACGAAGCAGCGCTCGTCGATGAATTTCAGGACACCGATCCGATTCAGGCCGGGATCTTTGAGCGGCTCTTCGGCGGAGTTCCGCAGCGACTCTTTCTCATCGGCGACCCGAAGCAGGCCATCTACGGATTTCGCGGCGCAGACCTTTTCACCTATCTCCGAGTGACCGGCGCAGCCGCACGGAGATTCCGCCTCGGCACAAACCACCGGTCCGACGCACTCCTGATTTCCGCGGTGAACACCCTTTTTTCCCGCCCGAAGTCGCCGTTCATCGATCCGCGGGTCGCCTTTGCCGGAGTCGCCGCAGCGCGCGGAATCACGGAGCGCCCGTTGCTCGCCGAAGCTTCAGTCCGACCGCCGATGCGGTTTTGGTTTTGGGACTCGGAAAAGCCGGTTACATCCTCCGCGGCGGAGCGGAATCTTCCGGAGTCGGTCGCGAGCGAGATTGTGCGAATGCTACAAATCGGGCGTCTTGGCGACCGTGCGCTCATGCCCCGCGATTGCGCGGTCCTGTGCTCGGTTAACAGGCAGTGTCAGGACATGCAGGAGGCGCTGGCGAAGCGTGGCGTTCCATCCGTCGTGCTGACATCGGCCAGCGTCTTTGCAGCAGACGAAGCCCGCGAGTTTCACATCGTGATGAATGCGCTCGTATCACCAGCGCGAGAGCCTTCCATCCGAGCAGCACTCGCGACGCGTATTCTTGGATTCGATGCCATCGCTTTGGAACGGGCCGGGGCGGATTCGCAGGAGTGGGAGCGGATTATTGCGCGGTTTCACGGCTACCTTCAGACTTGGCGCGAGCACGGCTTTATTCAGATGTTCCGTGAGTTGATTCATGCCGAGCAACTTCGCCCCCGGATTCTTGCGCTTCCGCAGGGCGACCGGCGGCTCACGAACCTTCTCCATCTCGCAGAGCTTTTGCATTCCACGGCTCACGAGTTCCAACTCGGGCCAAGCGGTCTGCTCCGCTGGTTCGCCGAGCAGCTGAGGAATCCCGGCTCTGGCGATGAGCGCGAACTGCGACTCGAACGCGACGACGACGCGGTAAAAATCCTGACCATCCATAAAAGCAAGGGCCTCGAGTGGCCCGTGGTTTTCTGCCCTTTTCTTTGGACCAAGGCGGACCTCCGCGACGACCAGCCGCCGCTCTTTCACGATGACGCAGACCGCGCCATCCTCGACCTGGGCTCGCTGGATCGCGCGCTCGCAGCGTCGCGCGCGGGACACGAGCAACTCGCCGAGCGACTCCGCCTGCTCTACGTCGCGCTCACTCGCGCAAAGCACGAGTGCCACGTTGTGTGGGGCCGGTTCAGGGATTGTGAAAACAGCGCGCTGATGTGGCTGCTTGAGCCGCCGGCGACCTTCGGCACCGACGCGCCCGCTGCGTTGCGCGGACATGCCGGAGCCTACACTTCACCAATGCTTCGGACGACACTCGAATCGATCGCGAGCGACGCACCTGATCAAATCGCCGTTTGCGGCCTTCCGGAAGATTCAGCTGCGTACTATGCGCCTGCTGGTGCGGAGTCCGACCCCGGGAGAGCCCGGATTTTTCGCGGCCGGATCGACCGAACGTGGCGGGTCTCCAGTTTCACTGCATTCACCGCGCTGCGCGATACCGAGGAGGCGGACCACGACCGCGACGACCTGCCGGTGATTTCCGGCGCGAGACAAGGCATTCACGCTTTTCCAGGAGGAATGAAGGCCGGCGTTTGCCTCCACGAAATCTTCGAGCGTCTCGATTTCACACGCCCGATGTCGGTCCAAAGCCTCGTTGAGGACACACTCAAACTACACGGCATGCACAGCCTCGATAATGCGGTTGCTGTCATTCAAACCGTGCGAAAAATACTCGAAGTGCCGCTGATGATGAACCAGGCGGCCAGTTCCAAACGCAAGCCGCGAAAAGATGAAGGCATGGACAGCGAGCTTCTGCTCGGCGACGACCGTCCCCCGCTTCGACTTTCGTCAATTCCGATGGAGCGAACGATGCGGGAACTCGAGTTTCACCTGCCTTCCGCGCTGATCACGCCCGCGCAGCTCTCCAGGTTCACAGAAGCCGGGCTGTTGTTCGAGCCACGCCGCGGCATCTTGAAAGGATTCATGGATCTTGTCTTTGAACATGACGGACGATTCCACATCCTCGACTGGAAATCAAACGGCCTCGGGCCGACGAGCAGCAGCTACACGGGCGACGCGATGTGGGCGGAAATCGTGCACCATCGCTACGATCTCCAGTGGCAGCTTTACCTCCTGGCGCTTCATCGCTACCTGCGCCTGCGGCTCGGGATCGGCTACGATCCGGCCCGCCATCTTGGGACCGTGCTCTATGTGTTTCTCCGCGGAGTGGAGCCGTTCCAGCCCCAACTCGGCATCCACCGCGCGGAACCGGATCTCGTAGCGCTCGCGCGACTCGACGCTCTCTTTTACGGAACATGAGCACGGCACTCGCACCACATCTCATCCGGCTGCTGGCACGGCTGAACGGCACCGAAGTCGCCGGGCTGGAATCATGCGTCTCGGCACTCTGCACCGCGCTGGAGCAAGGCCACGTCTGCCTCCCGCCGGAGAATGTCGGCGATGAAGCGACACTTCGGAGATTCCGCGCGAGCAAGGTGGTCGGCGCTCCGGGCGAATTCCGCCCGCTCATCCTCGATGCCGCGGGACGCCTTTATCTTCAGCGCTATTGGGATCATGAGAACCGCCTCGCGCTGAATCTGCTCGAGCGAGGAAAGCGGACGCCCGTGTTTAACGCCGCACTGCTCGCCGAGGGAGTCGGGAAATATCTGTCCGGTGCGGAGCCTGCCCAGCGCGCGGCAGTGGAAGGCGCGGTCGCCCGGAATTTCTCGGTCATCACCGGTGGACCCGGCACTGGCAAAACATACACCGCCACAGTGGCGCTCATTCTTCTCGCATCGCAGTTCGCAGCCGCCGGATTGCGCGCCCGCATCGTCATCGCCGCGCCCACTGGAAAAGCGGCTGCCCGCATTGGCGAATCGCTCAAGTCCACGCTCGGCAACTTCCAGCTCCCGGAAGCAGTCCACGCGCTTCTGCCCACCGAGGCATCGACCGTTCATCGCCTCCTCGGCAGCCGTCCAGGGTCGCCGGATTTCAAGTTTGGCCCCGGCAATCCGCTGAACGCCGATGTGGTGGTGATCGACGAGGCGACCATGGTGGATCTCCCGCTCATGGCGCGACTCTTCGACGCTCTGCGCCCGGAGTGCCGCGTCCTGTTGCTTGGCGACAAGGATCAACTCGCCAGCGTGGAGGCAGGCCACGTACTGGGCGATATTTGCGCAGGGCTCCACGATGGAAGCAGCGGGCCACTGAGAGGCAATATCACGGAACTGACGCGCAATTTTCGATTTGGTGATGAGAGTAATATCCACCGGCTCAGCCGTGCGATCCGGACCGGCAACGAAGGCTCCGTGAGGGCGCTGCTAAAGACAAGCCGGGCTGACCTCGCAGGTACCGAGATTTCATCCCAACTCCCGCCTCTGCTCGCGAAACGGGTGGTCGAAAACTACCGCGCTTATCTCACTGCCCCTACTCCAGAGGATGCGCTCGCCCGGTTCATGGACTACCGGATTCTCACGGCGACCCGGAACGGAGACGGCAGCGCCGAGCAACTGAATCGTCTCACGGAGCGCGCTCTCTCCGACGCGAAGCTGATCGAACCCCACGACCGCTACTACGCCGGACGCCCAATCATCATCCGACGCAATGATTACAACCTCCGGCTTTTCAACGGCGACATCGGCATCGTCAGACCCGACCCCGATTCCGGCAACGCCCTGCGGGCCTTCTTCAGCGGGGAAGGTGGTGTCCTCCGCGCCCTCGCGCCGACCCGACTCCCCGAACACGAAACGGCCTTTGCGATGACCGTTCACAAATCCCAGGGCAGCGAGTTTCGCAAGGTCCTCGTAGTTCTGCCGCCGAAGGATGTCCCGGTCCTTTCGCGCGAACTGCTCTACACAGCGGCGACGCGGGCGCGGGAACATGTGGAAATATGGTGGAACGATGCATCACTTGCACCGTGTATTGAACGCGTCGTTCAACGCTTCAGCGGGCTCCGCGATCGGCTCTGGAAGCCGGTTTCAGACACAAATGGGTGAGTGATTCCCCTAAACAAACCATGGTCTGTCGGTTGTCGTTCTATGCCACTCTCATCGACCGCTAAGCGAAGTATCCTTTATTCCGGAATCGGATTCACTGCGGGCATTTGCGTCGCGGGAGTCCTTTTCTCCGGTGGAAAATCACCGGACTCCAAATCCGCGGCAGGCGCTCAATCTTCCGCCCTGTTTTCCTCCAGTTCTTCTGGAACTTCCTCAGAGGGGGCATCAGGCAATGCTGCGGACTTGGCGGGCGCGACTGCTTCGAACGACAAGGAAGCAAAGCTCTTCGGCGCGCTCCGCGATCCGAACGACATGCGCAGAACGTTCACGCTCTACGAGGCCGCGAACTCGGTCACGCTGGAAGAAATACCCGACCTCATCGCAAAAATCCGGACCATGCCGGCGGATGCGCGTGAAACGCTGATGCCCGTCATGCTTGCACGCTGGGCGAGCTTTGACCCAAAGGCCGCCGGTGACTACCTCATCGCGCTGAATGATCGGAACGGTCGGGAGAAAGCGATGCGCTATATCCTGGCGGCGTGGGTGGACAAAAACCCGGACGCGGCGAAGCAGTGGATGCTCGCGCTGCCCGTGGGATTCCATCGGACAAACGCCGTGCAAGGCTACATTTCCGCTCTCGCGAAACGATCGCCCGACGACGCGCTCGCATTCATCAAATCGCTGCCACCCGGCACTCGCGTGGACAATGCGTATGAGACGGTCTTCGGACAGATGGCCCTCACCGACGGTGCCAATGCCGCGAGACTCGCGCTCAACCTTCCGAAGAACGGAAACCGCGATACCGCACTGCGTGCGGCGGTCTCCCGCTGGTCGCAGGTCAATCCATCGGAAGCCTTCGCGTTCGCAAAAGACATCGATCAGCAGAACCTCCGTCGTGAAGCCTTGCAAAACATACTCGGAACCTGGTCCGGCACAGACCCAGCAGGGGCGCGCATCGCGGTGCTGAGCCTTCCCGAGGGTGACGCACGCACGGGCGGCATCCGGACGTTGATCCAGAACCTTGCCGGACGAGACCCGGAGACTGCGAAGAAACTGATCGACGAACTCCCTGAGGAGTCCCGTGCAGGCGGCACGCGGTCCTTCGTCGAAAGCCTCGCATATACCGACCCGACTGCAGCCGGAGATTATTTGCTCGCGCTTCCACCGGACAAGAATCGATCTGAACTGACCCGCACTGTCACAGGGATGATGGCGCGTCAGGATTTGAACGCGTCGATTGCGTGGGCGGAAAAACTGAGCCCCGAGGAGCAGCGCAACGCGTTCGGCGGTATCGCCAATATTTGGGGCGCTCAAGATCCGAAAGCCTCGCTCGAATACTTCGCGAAGAAAGACCTCATGTCCGAGGACGGCACGATGCTAAACAACGTCCTGCGCAACTGGGCCTACAGCGACCCGCAGGAAGCCTTGACCTGGGCGCGCTCAATGGAAGAAGGCAAACTCAAGGACCGAGCAATTTACAACGTCATCGGCGTCATGGCCGATACCGATCCCAAGAAGGCGGCCGGACTCATTTCATCGCTTCCACCGGAATCTCAGGACGACGCCGCTGGCAGCCTCATCTCCCACTGGGGCAACCGCGATCCCGAAGCAGCCGGCGACTGGACGGCGCGCCTCCCCGAAGGAGACGCGAAAACCAAGGCCGCCAGAAGCTTTGTCGAGATTCTCGCCGAGCGCGATGTTGTGAGTACGACGAAATGGCTGGGAAAGCTTTCCTCCGGTAACGCCCGGGATGCCGCTGTGGGAGACTTCGCCCGGCGGGTGACGGACAAGGATCCGGAGGGCGCCGCCGCGTGGGCCTCCACGATCAACAATAACGAACAGCGCGACGGAACACTCGACCGCGTCATCCGCAACTGGTCGCGCCGCGATCCGAACGCGGCATTGAACTTTGTCGCTGCCTCGCCCGCGGTCTCCCCGGCTCTGAAGGCGAAGTATCTGCCGAAGCAGTGACTTGAGTTTTTGCTCCATCGCGGCTTTCTGGTACGGACATGATCCGCTATTCTGAATTCATCGACCGTATTTTCCGCAGTTCAGAACTGCTGAAAACACTCATCCCGAGCGGACCGCTCGCGTGGAATCTTCCGGGCGATATTGGAAAAGCGGACGACGCCACTCTCCTCGGCGGCAAGAAAGTGAAGGACGCGAAAATTGTGGATCTCATCCGCGGCGGTGTAATCTACGCAGTCGATGCCATCCACGAGGCCCACAATTTCTTTCAGGAAGTTCCCGGCGACCTCGGCAGTTACTGGCACGGGATGATGCATCGCCGGGAGGGTGACTTCGACAACGCCCGCTATTGGTACCGCCGGGCTGGAAAACTCCCGTTTTTCAGCTCGTTGCACAGCACTTCGTGCACTCACTCACCGACGATGGCGCGGCAGGAAAACTGGGACGCCTACCTGCTCACCGGCCTCTGCGAACAGGCGAAATTTGGTGCGCTGGAACTGACCGGTGAATGCGTGCACCTCCAGCAGATCGAATTCGAGGGCACCTTCGACTACTGCTGGCGACAGGCCGTCGTGCTCTAGGCTACGCCTCGTTCAAAACAATCATCCCCTCCGCCACAACACGCTCCGCAACAGACGCGCGTACTTCGAACTGCCACAAGGGGCCAAACGCGCCGGTTTTTCTCGCTGTGAGCGTGATGGATTCACCGGGCAGGGCCGCGCCCGGAAATTTCATTGCGCGGATCGCAGAGAGCAAAAACGAGCGCCCGGGCTGCGCTGCGGCAATGCCTGCGGTCTGTGCCAGTGCTTCAACGAGGATTACACCCGGAACAATCGGACGACCTGGAAAATGCCCTGCGAAAAACGGCGTGGATTGCGCGAAAACCTTTCTCGCCTCGGCAGACTCTCCCGCTACGACGGCACAAACGTCGTCGATAAAAATGAACGGCTCCCGATGCGGCAGCCCCATGGCGATCGGATCACTCACTGCTGCGGGGCGGCAGGGACGAAATAGGCGAACCGCCACGAGCCCTCCACCATAGAAATACCCGCACGGTATCCACGATAGTTTTCATCCTCGGCCCATTGCACAGGCACGACCATGAAGCCGTCGTGCGGCGTCCACCGGCTCGCGAGCAGCGCGCTCAATCGAGGCCACAGATTGTTTTCGTCCCAGTACGAAAACGGCGTCTCGCCCTCTGGCGCGGCATCCCACCGATAGCCAAAATCGTCCGTCATCATCGACGCCATGGCGGGCAGGTCGTGATTTGTAACCGCCTCCCTCAGACGTCCGACAAATCCCTGAAAGGCGACGTCATCGACTGCGGGACGTCCTGGAAGCGACGCATCAGCGCCCGGTTGCTTGCCTCTCGCCTTGATAGGCTTCTTGTCAGTGGCAGGACAGCCCGCAAGGAGCGCGACTCCGAGAAGGTACGCAAGGATTTTGGATTTCATGGACCGGTAGCAAGAGACCATTTCAGGCCGGCTGCAAGCGCCCTTTCAATGAGCTGCGATGATTCGCTGCTCACAAACGCCGAACTCATCGGCGCTAATCAGGTCCCGTTCCAACAGAGTGCGCAGGATTTCCAGTCGCTGGGAAATTGTCAGATTTGACGCGCTCACTCGCGAATGCGTCCCGATCGCGGCCAGAACACAAAGACACGCGATGCCCATACCGATGCCGAGCGCCTCCATACGGCCGTCCATGTACGATACGATCGACCCGGCAATCAACGATGCGGGAAGCCCTCCAAAGAGCCACTTGCGCCATGGCGCACCGGGCAGCTCGAAAAGCGATTCCAGCCGCTCCGCCCGCGACAGGGCATAATCTTCGACATCAATCAATCCAGCCGCACGCAGCTCGGAAAGCTCCTGAAGCCACGTGATGTAGTGCGCGTACGAATTCGCACCGGGCGGCGTTCGGTCACTTTCGGTAGTGGTATTGGATGTAGTCAAAGCAAGGTTGTCTTCCTGCTTTCAATAAGCTGCTTCCGTGCCCAAGACTCAGTCATTCTATGAGTCGGGACTGCCGGACAAATAGCACCGACCCAACCCAACCATCGTCGGCAGTTCCTTGCACGGCCCCTATGAAGACAACGCGCTTGCCCGAATAGGAACGCGGACCGAGACTCGCGCATGATGATTCTCCGGATGGTGCAATGGTGGACGACTCGCGCAGTGCAATCGCTTTTGATGCTGGCGACGCCCGCCCTTTTTGCGGCGGAGTATTTTGTCGCGCCGGATGGCAGCAACGAAAACGCAGGCACGCTAGCCGCGCCGTTTGCGACGATCACAACGGCGCAGGAACTCGTGAAGCCGGGCGATACGGTGTTTCTGCGCGGCGGGGTGCATCAGGTGAAGGCCGATGAAATGGCGCGGCGCATCCGGAATTATGCGGCGATTTTCGAGCTGGGAAAGAGCGGGACGAAGGAGGCGCCAATCCGGTACTGGGGGTGGAAGGATGAGAGGCCGGTGCTGGATTTTTCGGAGGTGAAGCCGCCGGGGCTCCGCGTGGCGGCCTTTTGGGTGGGCGGTTCGTGGCTGCATTTGCGGGGCTTTGAAGTGAAGGGCGTGCAGGTGACCCTGAAGGGGCACACGCAGTCGGAGTGCTTTCGCAGCGAAGGCAGCCACAATGTTTTTGAAAATCTGGCGATGCACGATTCGCAGGCCATCGGGCTGTATCTCACGCAGGGCTCGGACACGCTGGTGCTGAACTGCGACGCGTATCGGAACTGGGATTTTACCTCCGAGGGAGGCAAAGGCGGGAACTCGGATGGATTCGGCGGCCACCCCGCGCAGGGCGCAAAGAACAACGTGTTCCGCGGATGCCGCGCGTGGTTTAACAGCGATGACGGGTTTGATTGCATCTCGGCCCACGAATCGATCGTCTTTGAGAACTGCTGGGCGTTTTACAACGGCTTCACGCCGGACTTCGTGCGGCGCGCGGATGGCAACGGCTTCAAGGCGGGCGGCCATGCAGGGACGCCTTTCAATCTACTGCCAAAGCCCATCCCGCGGCACACGGTGCGCTTTTGCCTCTCGGTGAAAAATCGCTCGGCGGGGTTTTACGGTAACCACCACATCGGCGGCGGCGATTGGTATAACAACACGGCATTTAACAATCCGGTGAATTTCAACATGCTCGAGCGACTGCCGGACAACGTGACGGACATCCCGGGTATCGGTCAGAAAATGCGGAACAATCTCGGCTTTCGCGGGGGCAGCGAGGTGACAAATCTGAACAAGGAAAAGAGTGATGCGCGGAGCAATTCTTTCGACATGAAAGGACTGGTCGTGACGGAAAAGGATTTCGCGAGTCTCGACGAGTCGCAGCTCACCGCGCCGCGCAAACCGGACGGCAGCCTGCCCGAAATCACGCTCATGCATCTCGCAAAAGGAAGCGCGCTCATCGATGCCGGCGAGGACATCGGCTTTCCGTATAAAGGTGCGAAGCCGGATCTTGGAGCGTTCGAATTCGATCCAGCTGCAGCAAACGAACCCATCAAATGAGCGGGTCGATCTGGCAGAAAGATGTATGGCAGAAAAATGGGCGGCGACCGGCGTCCCTCGTTCGGTTTTTTAAACGAACAAGGCGCTTGACCCCCGTATAAACAGGCAGAGAATTCCCGCCATGAACTCGCCGCAGAACCAAGTCTTCGCGCAGTGCGGAGCATCAAAAACGGAATCCCCTTTTCACTCGCGCAGGGAATTTCTTGGGGAGATAGGGCGCGGGATGATGGTCGCAAGCATCGGGTATTCGCTGGCGACGGAACTCGGGCTCGCTACGGCAGTGGCGGCGGACGCTCCGGAGGCGCTGGCTTTCGGTGAACTGGAGTCGCTCGTGTGCCTGATGCAGGAAACTCCGGCGACGAAGCTGCTGCCGCTGCTCGCGGAAAAACTGAAGACGGGCACCGAGCTGAAGCGGCTGGTGGCGGCAGGCGCGCTGGCGAATGCGCGGACGTTTGGAGGCGAGGATTATGTGGGCTTCCACACAATGATGGCGCTGTCGCCGTCGCTGCATCTTGCACGGGAACTTCCGGCGGCACAGCAGCCGCTGCCGGTGTTCAAAGTGCTGTATCGAAACACGAACCGGATGCAGGAGCAGGGCGGGCGGAAGGCGGAGGTGCTGCACGCTTTGGATGCGACTGCGCTGCCGAAATTGCAGGGTCCTATGGCTGTGGCATTGCGCGATGCGGTGCACGCGAAGGACACGGCGCTGGCGGAAAGGATTCTAGCGGCGAGCGTGAAGGAGTCGGCGGATCAGGGCTTCAATGATCTGCTTCACACGGTGCAGGATCACACGGAAGTTCATCGCGTGGTGCTGCCGTATCGTGCGTGGGATTTGGCGGACCTCATCGGTCGCGAACACGCGCAGACGCTGCTGCGGCAGTCGGTGCATTATTGCATCAAGGCGGAAGGCTGGCAGCGCAACGCGACGACGGACGAACCGGCGGCGTTGCTTCCGCGCCTGCTGGAGCAACACCACTTGCTGGACCGCGCGCCCGGCACGCGCCTCGCGGAGGATGCGTGGGTCGATCAGTTGAGCCAGACGATTTTCAAATCGACGCCCGCACAGGCGGCGGAGGCGGCAGCGGCGGCGCTGGAGGAAGGGTTCGCGCCGGCGGATATCGGCGAGGCGATTTCGCTGGCGGCGAATCAGCTCATCCTGCGCGACATGGGCCGCACTCCGCGCGATGAAGTGGCGGGCAAGCCCGTGGGCAGCGTGCATGGCGACAGCATCGGCGTGCATGCGTGCGACAGCGCGAACGCGTGGCGCAACATGGCGCGCGTGAGTAATACGAGGAACACTTTTGCGTGTCTGATCCTCGGCGCGTATCAAGTGGCGCTCGACCGCGCGAATCGCGGCGGCGATTTCCTGAACTGGGAGCCGCTACCGGTGAAGTGGCATCTCGACGCGGTGAAGAGCACGGACGCGGCAGCGCTCTTGCGCGAAGCGGACGAGGCGATCCGCGGAAATCTCCAGTCCCGCGCGGCGGCAATCATTCACCGCTACGGCCTGCTCGGGCACGATGCGAGGCCGGTGTTCGACTTGATGCTCGGCTACGCGGTGAGCGAAGACGGCGCGCTGCACGGCGAGAAGTTTTACCGGACGGTGACGGAGGAATTTGCAAGCACGCGCCCTGTTTTCCGCTGGAGGCAACTGACGGCGCTGGCGCGTGTCACAGCCAGTGAGTTCGGACGCCCCGCAGCGGGAGTGGCGGAGGCTCGCGAGCTGCTGAAGGCGTAGCTGGGGCGGGTGGCGCTTTCGCTTTTCCGACATCATCGCGCCAAAACTCCACTATAGTGGTGTGATTCCGCTGGAGCGGACCTTGCGCATTCCGCCGGTATTGGTAGGTTCACAGAACACTCAAACCCATTGTCATGCGTATTACTCCCGGCATCCTGCTTCTCGCCCTGATTTCACTATTCACCAGCGGCGTCCAGGCAGGGCGCTATCCCGTGACGGGAACGCAGACTTTCACGCTGCCAAATGGAACGCCGACATTCACCGACGGCTCCGTGCTTCTGGGACCAGGGATTTCGACGAAGATCAACAACAACCGGTTGCAGATGCAGACTTCGCCGTTCACCGGCAATCCGACCGCGTGGAAGCTCCCGTCCCTCGACGGTGCCAGCGGTGTTGAATCCTTCGATGCGACATTTACCGTTGGTCTGAGCAAGTCCTCCGCCTCCACAATCCCGAGCGCCGGGTTTGCACTGAGTTACGGCCCCATCCCCTCAAGCGGCAACGGCTCGGGCGACCTCGGCTACACCATGGCGAATGGAATCGTCATCAGCTTCGACACTTTTGCCGACACGGTAAACGATTTCCCTTCCATCGAGGTTTATTGCAACAACTCAAGTGTCGGGAATTTCCTCTCCACCTCATTCGCCCAGACACTGTCGATTACAGGAGGCACGTTCACGCTTACAAATCCGGCGACCGGTAGCACGACGGGGAACATCGCCTACAATGCCACCGCCGCCACCGTGCAGACTGCGATGCGGGCGGTCAGCGGATGGAGCACGGTGACGGTGATCGGCTCTGCGGGTGCATGGACGGTAAACCGAGGCGTCGTCGGAAACTACGCGGACCCCACCGGCAATGGCGCAAGCCTCACCGGCCCGACCGCGATGACTCCGGGACTCGGACGAGTCATGGTCTCCAACACCCAGGACGGCGGCGCGGCCGCGAACGAAATCTGGACGATTGGACTGGTCGGTCGCGGCTATATTTACGACGGAGCGCAGCGCACAGTGGTCGCGCATTGGGACTACAACGGTCTCGACCTCACCTACAACGGCCAGGTCATCTTTACCGATTTACCGACGCCGGGCTTTAGTCCCGCCGGCAACTACCAGTTCGCTTTTACGTCGAGCACAGCCGGTGCGGGAGTTCACGAGACTTTCCTCGATGATGTCGTGGTATCCACGACGCCCGCCGGACCTTCAAACACGGGCCTCATCATCAGCGAATTCATGGCTGAAAACGCATCTATCCTTGAAGACGAGGATGTGGATGCGCCGGATTGGATCGAGATTTACAACGGCCAAAACGGCGCGGTAAATCTTCTCGGCCACCGCCTCACCAATGGCTCTACGACGTGGACTTTTCCGAGCGTGCCGATGAGTGCTTACGGTCACCTGGTGGTCTTCGCATCGGGTAAAGATCGGACGGCAAACCCTGCTCTCCTGCACACGAACTTCACCCTTCCAAAGACCGGCGGCACGGTGTCCCTGCTCAATCCCGGGTCCGCGGTCATCAGCTCGTGGACTTACCCGAATCAAACGGAGGACGTCAGCTACGGCTTGAAATACCAGGGCGGGGCTTCTGGATTTATCAACACTCCCAGCCCCGGAGCCGGGACGCTTTACAGCTACATCGTGGCACCAAACGGGCCCGCCGAAGACGTCGTTTGGTCGCGCGAAGGCGGCGTGATCACGGGCAACACGCCCTTAGGAATCAACGCCCCGGCGGCACCGGGCTCGGTCGTCCGGTACACACTCGACAATTCCCAGCCAAACGGGGCCAGCCCGCTTTACAGTGGACCCTTCGCGATTTCATCGAGCACAAACATCCGCGCCCGCGTCTTCACGCCGGGCTATCTTCCGGGACCGGTGAGCAGCCGCACCCTGCTTCTCATTGACGCATCGCTCGCCGCATACAACGGCACCGGCGCTCCGTTTCAATCGAACGTCCCGATCATGGTGTTCGACAGCTTCGGCCTCAACGTGGATGGGGAAAATGGTGCGACACGTCCGGCAAGATACACCTATGCGGTGGTGATCGACAAAGACCCGCTCACCGGACGCGCGGTGATTACCGGCGCACCGGATTTCCAAGGCCGCAGCGGGACGCATGTGCACGGCGAGAGCTCGGCTGGATTCGCCCAGCGGTCTTACAACTGGGAGATTTGGGACAATAACGATGCGGACAAAAACGCCGGAGTTCTGGGAATGCCGGCCGGCTCGGACTGGGTGCTGCACGGGCCATTTTCCGACAAGGCCGCCATGCGGAATCACCTGATGTATTCCATGACCCGGGCAATGCGCCCAGACTGGCTGGCCCCTCGCACCCGGCAGGTGGAAGTGTTTTACAATCAAGAGGCCGGTCAGCCGGTGAGCTACGCCGACTACCGCGGGATTTACACGCTCATCGAGAAAATCTCGCGCGGGAAAAACCGCGTGGATATTGCGAAACTAAACGAAAAAGTCAGCAACCCGGCGCTGCTCACAGGCGGCTATATTTTCAAGCGGGACAAGACAGATCCGGGAGCCACGGCGTGGACAACGAGCGCACCGTTCAACATTGGCATGCAATCGCACGAACCGGGGATTTACACCGCGCCTCAACTCAGCACCCTCTCGACCGACATCAACAACTTTCAGGCGGTCCTGAATGGCGCGAACTTCGCCGACCCGGTGACGGGATATGCTGCGTGGATGGATGTGTCGTCTTTCATCGACCAGCAGCTGGCAGTCGAGCTCTCGAAACAAATCGACGGCTACGTGTTCAGCACCTACTGGCACAAGGATCGTAGCGGAAAAATACGCGCCGGTCCGCTTTGGGATTTCAACATCGCCCTCGGCAACGCCAACTACGCAGAAGGCCAGCGCCCCGACGGCTGGAACTACGACGCCGTGGGGGCCAATTCCGGCGGCATCGGCGGGCTCTGGTATCCCCGCTTGCACGGCGACCCGGCCTACAGGCTGCGGACATTCGATCGGTATTGGGAATGGCGGCGCTCGGTCCTCACAAACGCGGCTTTCGCGGCGCGCGTGAACAGCGAGGCAGCGATGCTCGGCGACGGCGGCGACCTCACGCTCATCACCAACAGCTCCCCATTGTCCGTCCAGAGCCCGGCCGCGCGCCATTTCCGAAAGTACGCACCGCCTTTCCTGAACCCCGCACTAATGGGCGGCGACTACTGGCCGAACCCGCCGGGGTTCGCGTCACGCCTCACCTACCAATCCGAAATCGACTACCTCATCAACTGGATGACGACTCGCCTCACGTGGATGGACGACCAGTTTATCAGCGGAGGCGTGGTGCTGCGTCCACCGGTTTTCAGCGTGGCTGGCGGCGATGTCCCGGCGGGGACTTCCCTCACAATCACAAGCTTTACCGGCACTCCGCCCGCGGGCTTCAGCTACGCCACCGGCACGATTTACTACACGACCGACGGCAGCGATCCGACATCGGGCAGCGGCACCGTGACGGAATCAACGCTCATCGCGGGAAGTGGTGCCGCATGTAGATGGCTCGTGCCCGCCGCAGCCAATGGCGGGCTCACACTGACCGCCGACAGCGGTGCGGAACAATGGACGACCTACGCCGATCCACCAAACATCGCCAATTGGACGACGGCCACCACCGGAATCGGCTACGATACAAATCCCGACTACCTCCCGCTCCTCGGTACCAACGGCAACACGGGCTCGCAGATGAACGGAATCAACGCGACTTGCTACCTTCGACTGACGTTCAACATTCCCGATCAAGCCACGCTCAACAACATCGGCTCCCTCAAACTTGCGATGAAATACGATGACGGATTCCGCGCTTATATCAACGGTGTCGTGGTCGCGGGCCGGAACGACTCCGACCCTTCGATGACGAGCAATCCCGCGACGGCGCAAGCCAATGTGATTCACGACGACGCTGCGGCGATTGTTTTTGAAGACATCGACATCAGCGGCACCGGCATCCCCGCGCTCCGCATCGGCACCAACGTCCTCGCGATTCACTGCCTTAACCTGCCCAACGCATCGAGCGATCTGCTCTTCATTCCAAAGCTCACCTATTTCCCTCCCGGCGCGGCCCCCGGCGGCGGACAGGTTTACACGGGGCCTCTCACACTCAATGCCACGACCACCATCCGGGCACGCCTCCGCACTGCGAGCGGAGCGTGGAGTCCGCTGACGACGGCGACCTACACGATCGACACGGTGCCCGCGTCGGCGACGAATCTCGTCATCTCCGAACTGAACTACAATCCAGCGAACCCGAGCGTCGCCGAGAGCGCCGCAGGCTTTTTGCAGGCGAGTGCCTTCGAGTATATCGAGCTTCAAAATATCAACCCGGCGCAGACCGTCGATCTCACGGGCGTGAGTTTCACTGAGGGGATCAATTTCAACTTCAACGACGGCGACCCTACCGCCATCGCGCTGACGCCCGGCGGTCGCGTACTCCTTGTTGCGAATTTGGCAGCCTACACGATGCGCTACGGACCGCCGCCCGCCGGCGTGAAAATCGCGGGAACATGGCAAGGTAGCCTCACCAACGGCGGCGAGCAATTGAAGCTGGTGGATCAACTGGGCGGGACCATCCGGGATTTCGCCTATGACAACAATGAGCCATGGCCCGTCGCGGCAGACGGCCTCGGCTACAGCCTCGTGCTCAATAACCCGTCACTCAACCCGAACCACGGCATCGCCGCAAACTGGCGTGCAAGTGCGACAATTGGAGGCTCTCCAGGTCTCGCAAACAACATTCCTTTTACCGGTTCGCCCGGTGGAGACGCAGACGGCGACGGCTACTCCGACTTCCTTGAATATGCGACCGGTTCGAATCTCAACTCCAGCACCTCTCGCAATGCTCCGGCGCTCGGCTTCGCGACATACACCGTCGGCGGCATTCCGGGGACCTATCTGCGCTTCACATTTATCCGTGCACTCAACGCCGATGGTTTCACGCTCACGCCGGAACTCACGACCGATCTGATCTCGTGGAACAGTACCAACGGAGCAATCACATACGTTGGCAGCATTCCTAACGGGGATGGCACCGCGACGATCGAATATCGCAGCACGCAGCCATCATCAGATTTGGGTTCGCGCGTGCTCATGCGGCTGAGAGTGACGCCGTCCCCATAGGAGGACCGCCCCGAAACACGGGGAGTTTATCCTTGCGCAATCCGAACGCTGGGATGGACTGGTGTCGACCCGCCGCACCGAGCCACAACCAACCGCAGCCATGCCCGCGCCAGACAAGACCGAAAAACGATCCCGCCAATCCAGGCCGGACATCGGTTCACACCTTGCAGTCTCGCTGAAAACTTCGGGGCGGGCGTGGCGAAAGCGCCTCAAACAATGCTGCCGGCACCTCTCGGAAGACTCGGTGCACGAGTTGCGAATAGAGACGCGCAGGCTTCTCGCGCTGCTAAACTCCCTCCGCCCACTGCTCGGGAAAGACGCGATCAAGCCGCCGCGCAGATATCTCACCAAGCTCTTCCACCGTTTTTCGAAGCTGCGCGATACCCATGTGCTCCTTCTGTCTGTGAAGGAAAGCATGACGAAATTCCCTTCACTGAAAGCACTCCGCAGTTCGCTCACAAAACGCGAACAGCGGGCGGGAAAGCGGCTTGGCAAAACACTTACTGAAGTCCACGCCGGTCATTTGACCAAATTGTTGAGTAGAACCCGGAAGGCATTAAAAACGGCGCTCGCAAAAACGGACGTCGGCACGCTCATTCGAGTATTTCATAAATCGGCATCCGATGCGTTTGCAGTGGTCTCCACGGCGGCCCGAGGCTGCAAGGCAAACGACATCGCGACGATTCACGCAATGCGAATCGCGTTTAAGGAGTTCCGCTACCTCGTCGAAATGCTCCATCCGGCGCTCCCGCTCGTGACTGCCGGACACCTTGAGGCGATGCACGGCTTTCAAACGCGCATGGGTGAGATTCAGGATGACGACATCATGCTCGAGGCACTCGACGCGTTTAGACGGAAGAGACCAAAATCCGCCGCCATTATCCACCCGTTCCGAACTGAAATCTTGCGCCGCCGGGCAACGGCCGTGCGCTCGGTTCTCGAGAACAGGCGACAACTCGCTGCGTTTCGCCCGTCACATCGTCGATAGTCCCTACGCCGTGCCCGATTCACCCGGCAGCTTTACGTATGGCTCCAGCTTGCATCGAAGTTCGTCGAGCAGCTCCGGCTGCATAAAATCATAGTCGTCCTCGATGTAGAGCGTGACCACACGCTTGTGCTGCAAAGCCTCGGAGAACTTGACCCGCATCCGGTTGAGGTGCGATTTCTCCATCACAAAAATCACGTCCGCCCAGCCGATGTGACCTTCCGTGACCACGATCCGCGACTCCGGCTGCGTCCCGGCGGAACGCACCTGATAACGCGGAAATCCCTCGAAAAGCTTTTCCGCGGTCAAGCTGCGGCGACGATTACGGCTGCAAATGAAGAGCAGCTTTTCAACGGTTGCTTCGTCGTCCTCCACTCCGGCTAAAAGGGCAGCGGGCTCACTTCAAACGCGCTGTTGTTTTCGGCAAAATACTTGGCAGTCCAAGCGCTCGGGAGCAGCACCACCCATTGCCCGAAGACGTCCCGCGCCCATGCCGCGCCCGTGGGTATCTGCGCCGCCGGTTTCTTTTCCTGACTGCGCGCAGCAGCCGCAACGGGATCCTTTTCCCGGACCCATCGGATAAAAGTCCACGGGGCTGATTCCATACGGCTCTTCGCCCCGTATTCGGATTCCAGGCGGTATTGCAGCACGTCGAATTGGAGCGGACCGACTGCACCGAGGAGCGGGATGCGGACGAGCGCGTCGGGCTGATCGTAGGACTGGACGACACCTTCCTTCAGGAGCTGCGTGAGCCCGTCGCGGAACCGCTTGAAATGCGCGGGCGTGTCATTGTGCAGGTACGCGAAACTCTCCGGCGCAAATCGCGGCATCTCTTTGTAGGCGATGCCCGGCTCCTCGGTCAGCGTGTCGCCGATAAGGAAATCGTTGTTACCCACGAGACCGACGATATCGCCCGGATAGGCCTCGTCCACAGTCTCTCGCTCGCGCGCAAAAAGGCGCTGCGAATTCGAGAGCCGCAGTTTGCGCCCGGTCCGCGTGTGCGTCACCGCCATGTCGCGCCGGAAGACGCCCGAAACGATCCGAATGAACGCCACGTAGTCGCGGTGCTTGGGATTCATGTTTGCCTGAATCTTGAAAACAAATCCCGAGAACGCCGGGTCGGTGGGCTCGACAATTCGTGTGCCGCCATCCCGCGCGACAGGCGGCGGAGCGAGCGAAAGAAACCGATCGAGGAGCATCTGCACGCCAAAATTATTCATCGCGCTCCCGAAGAAAACCGGCGTCAGCTTTCCCGCCCGCACATCCGCGATGTCAAAGTCGGCACCGGCACTGTCAAGAAGCTCGAGATCATCGCGCACCCGCGCATAGACATTCTCCGGCAGCGCGTCGCGAATGGCTTCGTCTTCGATCCCGCGGACATGGACCGGTGCCCGGTAAGCACCGCCACCGGCGAGACGCTGGAACTGGTACACCTGCCGGGTCTCGCGATCGTACACGCCCTTGAAATCCGGCCCGTCTCCAAGCGGCCAGTTGAGCGGAAATGCAGCAATGCCGAGGACACGCTCCAACTCGTCCAGCAAATCGAGCGGCGCACGCGCAGGACGATCGAGCTTGTTCATGAACGTGAAAATCGGCACCCCGCGGCGGCGGCACACTTCGAAAAGTTTCAGCGTCTGAGGTTCGATGCCCTTGCCCGCATCGATCACCATGACCGCCGCATCCACCGCCGTGAGCACGCGATACGTGTCCTCTGAGAAATCCTTGTGCCCCGGCGTGTCGAGGAGGTTCACCACGCAATCGCCGTATTCAAATTGCAGGACCGTGGACGAAACCGAAATCCCGCGCTGCTTTTCCATCTCCATCCAGTCGCTCGTCGTCGCCCGCTGGTCCTTGCGCGCCGTCACGCTGCCGGCGAGCTGCACGGCACCGCCGTAGAGAAGGAATTTCTCCGTGAGCGTCGTCTTGCCGGCATCCGGGTGAGAGATGATGGCAAAAGTGCGGCGTCGCGAAACTTCGCGTGCGTTTTCGAGTAATTGGGCCTGGCCCGTCGCTTCAACAGTCATGGAATCCCCTTTCCTGCCCTGCTCCCGCCGGAGATGCAAGCAAGGCGCACGCAATGGGGGAAAATGAGCATCCGCGTTTAATCAAGCGCCGCTCGTCGCGAGCGACGGATTTTTCCGTTTTCCGCCGCCCGTTCGCCCGCTAGAGCCTTCACCCACATGACGACTCTGGTTCAAGACATCTCAGCTTTCATCGCGCCCGAGCGCGTTCTCCACAGCCGCGAGGACCTGCTGGCCTTTGGCTACGACGGCACCGCCGCCCTCCACGGCGTCGCGGCGGCCGTGGTCATGGCGCGCACCGTGGAAGAAGTGCAGAAGACGATCCAATATTGTTCGAAGCACGCCATCGCCATCGTCGGGCGAGGAAGCGGCACCGGGCTGAGCGGCGGAAGCGTGCCATCGAACGGGTGCGTCATCCTTTGCCTCACGCAGATGGACAAAGTGCTGGAGCTCGACGAGAAGAACCTCACCATTTTTGTCGAATGCGGCGTCATCACCGCGAAAGTCGCCGAGATTGCCGACAGCGTGGGCCTTCTTTATCCGCCGGACCCCGGCTCAATGCGCATCAGCACCATCGGCGGAAACGTCGCGGAAAACAGCGGCGGGCTGCGCGGGCTGAAGTATGGCATCACGCGCGATTACGTGATGGGGATGGAAGTCGTCCTCGCCGACGGCACCATCGTCTGGCTCGGCAACAAGTGCGTGAAAGACGTCGCCGGATACTCGATGAAAGACATATTCATCGGAAGCGAAGGCACGCTCGGCATCATCACAAAAATCCTGCTCAAGCTCGTCCCGCGCCCGCAGTCAAAGAAGACCATGCTGGCCACGTTTTCGCGCATGGATGCAGCGGCCGACACCGTGTCCGCCATCATCGCCGCGAAGATCATTCCATGCACGCTGGAGTTTCTCGATAAAATCACGCTCAACTGCGTGGAGGACTACGCCAAGATCGGTCTCCCTCGCGATGCCGAAGCCATCCTCCTGATGGAAGCCGACGGGCATCCCGCCGCCGTTGAGGACCAGGCAAACCGCATGGTGGAAATCGCCCGGCAATGCGGTGCGACGGATGTGCAGATCGCCCGCGATGCCGACGAAGCCACTCGTCTCGCCAGCGCCCGACGCACGGCATTTAGCGCACTCGCACGCATGTCGCCGACCACCATTCTCGAAGACGCCACCGTCCCTCGGAGCGAACTCACCAAGATGATCCGTTTCGTCCAGGGAGTCGCCGAGCGGCACAATCTAAGGATCGGCACCTTCGGCCACATGGGCGACGGCAACCTGCATCCCACTTTCCTCACGGACGAAAAGAACAAGGAAGAAATGGCGCGCGTGGAAATCGCCATGAAGGAAATCTTCGACTTCGCAATCAGCCTCGGCGGCACCATCACAGGCGAACACGGCGTGGGTCTCGCAAAAAAAGAATTCCTCCCCTCCTCCGTCGGCAACGCCGCGCTCATGCTGATGAAGAAGCTCAAAACCGCCCTCGACCCGCAAGGCATCCTGAATCCAGGGAAGATCTTCGACTAAGCCGAAGCCCGGACAAAAGCGTCCGCCGCTACCGGATACCCATGAGATGCTTGAGGATGTAAAGCTCCAGCGCTTCGTAATCTCGCGCGTCGCGGAATTGCGCGACGAGCTTCTGGTCCATCGTCCGGCACTTGTCCACGAGGTGTAGGAAAAGCTCGCGGCTGTTTTTCAAATGATCCGTCACCGGGAAACCCCGCTGCGTGCGCATCGCTTTCACATCGAGCCCGATGAACTCACCGCGGCTGCCGTATCCGCTCTCTTCCAGCACGCGGACTTGGTTAAACGCCGCGCGCAGATTCGCACCGCCGAAGTTTTTGTCCTGATCGTATTTCAGGCCGTTCTGATCATTGAGATGGACGCTCGCGAGCTTGTCGTGTGCGAGCGCGAAGGCCATTTCGTCGCTCGCATCGAGTCCCGCGAGCATCGCGTGAGCGCTCTCGATGAGCCCTTTCACGCGGCTGTGATCCTTCGACGCATACGACATCGCGATCGCGTGACCGATGGTCGGCACATACGCCTGGTCCGTCGGCTCATTTGGCTTCGGCTCGATCCAAATTTCGATCGTCTTATCGTAATCCAGCATCGCGTTCACCGTCTCCAGCAAGCGCTGATACGCCAGCTTCGCGTCCTTCGCCTCGCGGATGTAAGTGCCCTCGCGGGAAAGCCACAGCACGATCGCCTTGCAGTCAATCGCCCGCGCAATATCGATGCACTTCTTCGTGCGGTCCCACGCATACGCCCGGTCCGACTCGCTGTTCGACGTATAAGCCCCGTCCGTCGTCTGCTCCGCAAACCACAACCGCGGCGCGACGAATTCCGGCGTCAGCCCTTGATTCGCCAGCATCGCCTTCACCTCCCCCGCCTTCGCCATCAGTTGCGCCGGCGTCAGCGCATCCATCCCCGGCACCACATCATCGTCGTGAAACTGCACGCCCTCAAAGCCCAGCGGGCGATAAAGCGCGAACTTCTCCTCGTGCGGGAAAGCCTTGCGGACCTCGACGCCAAAAGGGTCCGCGCCTTCGCTGATGTTCCAAGGTCCGAATGAAAAACGATAGTTTGTAGGTGTGCTCATTTCCCCGACCATCGCACGCCGCCAGCCCCCGCCGCTACGCCTCCCCGCGCAAACACTGACACTATCGTCTCAAATGCGCAGCCTCCCCGCATCCTTCCGCGCTACGGCCTTCGTCATGACGGCGTGAGCCGAGTCGTAGCTCACGCGGCCCTCCGCGTGAACCCCTTCACGCGAAGCGCAGATCAAAAACAGCGTGCCGCCAGAAAAAGTGCGCTCCGCGTGAGGACATTGCCTTCGGCTATCTTCGGTTCACGCGGAGGGCCGCGTGAGCTACGACTTGCGTCTCTCAGCTCTCAACCCTCA
>JANMGP010000087.1:0-1531 GCA_031374705.1 Verrucomicrobiaceae bacterium
GCTCCTGGTCGTCACGATGCGGGCTTCGAAGCCTTCTTTGATTTCGCGCGAGGGCTCGATGACTGCGCCGATGATGAAGTCGAGCGGCTGGGCGCTTCCGATGTTGTTCAAATCGGGGCCGATGGTTCCGCCGTCGTTGCCGATCTTGTGGCAGGCGGTGCAGCCGAGTTCGGCCTTTTTGAAGACGGCAGCGCCCTTCGCGGCGTCGCCGTGCGCGCGGACTTCGGCGGAAAGCGCGGCGACAAAGTCCGGCGTCGCTTTGCCGACTACGGCACCGGGCTTCAGCGCGTCGGCGACGAATTTGGCGACGATGGGATCGGCTTTCGGTGCCGCCGGTTTCGCGGCGGCGGGGTTGCGGAGAAAGGCGATGTCCGCCGGCAGAAGTTCCCCTTTGTCGGATTGGGCGAGCATGGGTTCCCACACGGGTTTCAGGCGGGCGACGGCTTCGCGGAGAGCAAAACTAAGTGATGCGTCCTGCTCTGCGTCGCGAACGAGAAGGATCGAATGAAGTGCCTGCGGGCCGCCGACGTTCGTGTGAGCGACGATTGCCGCCAATCTGACGCGAGGCGCGGCTGATTTCGCCAATTCCCACAGTCTTACGTTCAATTTTGCGTGAGATTGGTCATTCATTCCTTCCCATTTCGGAACATAGCTGGCAACGAAACCGAGAAGCGCAGGCTCGTTTGATTTGAGCGCTGCTCCCGAAACAAAAAAGTCCTCAGCCTCGTGCCAGCCGAGCACGGACATTGCCTCGAAAAGAGCAGGGGCTGATCTGCGATCCCTCGCCCACATATTCACCGCCTTTAAGACCTCATGCTTTTTCATCGCCCCGAGAATCCGTCGCGCGAAATCCCGCACAAATCTCTCATCGCTCTCCAGCCCCTTCACCACATCCGCGACGGCGCTCTCTGTGCCCGTTTTCAAAAACGCGGGCGGCTTTACCAAATCACGCCCTTTCGCCGTCACGCGCCAAATCCGCCCGTGGACTTTATCCCGGTCGGGATGCCGGAAGCTCGCTTGATAGTGGCCGATGACGGGGTTGTACCAATCCGCGATGTACAGCGAGCCGTCGGGCGCGAACTTTGCATCCATCGGGCGGAAACTCCCGCTGCTGCTCTTGATAAGAGGCACGTCGTCCACGGCTTTGAACGTCGAGCCGTCGGGCGAGAAACGCAGCGTCCACACCGCATTGTTGATGTAGCCCGGCACGATGAGCCGACCCTGCCAATCCGGCGGGAAATGCGCCGTCCCGACAAACTCCGGGTTGCTCCCTTTGCGGCCTTTCGCACCTTCCCAAATCTGCGGCGGACGCGGCCCGCAGCCGCCCTCGAAAGCCGACACCAGCGCGTCCTGGATGGAGCCATTATTGCCCGCCTGCACGAACAAATTCCCCCAATCATCCCACACAAAACCCCACGGATTCTGCGGGTCGCCCGCGCCGCCCCAAAACGGCGTCAGCTTCATCGTGCGCGGATTAAACCGGAAGTAACCGGCCTCCTCCAGATGCACCACACCGTGCGGAGTCTCGACG
>JANMGP010000041.1:0-1815 GCA_031374705.1 Verrucomicrobiaceae bacterium
ACGCACCCGCTGAAAAGGGCATACACCCAACACGACTGCGTGCGCTCCGGCCTCGATGCGGGCTTCGTCGAACGGCTCACCATCGTCCGCGACCCCGACGCCGACGGCAACTACGCCGACGCCGCAGCGCACTTCGGAACGAGCGACACCGACGCCAACTCCCGCCCCGTCGCGAGCGTCGCCCACGACGGCACGAGCGCCACCGTCACATTCCCGAGCGTGGACGGAAAAAGCTACCGAGTAGAGAAAAGCGACGACCTCATCACATGGACGCCCGTAACCGTCACCGCAACCGGCGCAACAACGACCTACACCGACCCCGATGCCGGGACTGTGCCGCAGCGATTCTACCGTGTGGCGATGCCGTGAGGTGAAAAGGGGGCATTGCGCCTAGATAAACACAGACACAGAGGAAACTAAAACATGTAAACAAAACGAAGTTGAAGAGAAACTCTGAGAAGGAGCCCAGCAGGTAGAAATCCTGCCCGGAAAGAGCGTGGGGCCACGCAGCCGGAAGCCAGTCATGCGTAGTCGTCTGCAAAGGCGGCACGAGCCGCGAGCGAGCAAAGCCAAATGATGCGTCGGCAGTAAGCGTACGTGAAGAAACAGGAGAGCCGCAAGGCAGACTGCCGCAGGCAGCCCGAAGGGGCGAAGCCTCAACTCGTAGTGCCGTCGTAGTAGCGATGGAAAAGTGGCGAACCGAGACCGAAGGGAGACATTATGTAGCGAGCCGAGCGCAGCGAGACAGCCAGCCTAATTTTATCCCAATCTAAGCTGGCAACGGAGGCACCCGGAAAAAGGAAGAACCGCTGAGAGGAAACGCAGCCGATGACACAGAGCATCAAGCGGCGTAAACAGAATAGCAGTGGGTAACGAAAGCGGGCGGAAAGAGCGGGTAGATGCCCGAGCTATCCGGTGAGTCTTCCACCGGAAGAACCGGATGCGGGAAACCTGCACGTCCGGGTCTGTGAGGGAGCCAGCGGGCAACCGCTGGCTCTACTCGCCGGTGAGGAAATGGAAATGAATTGAACTCATCCGCAGGCTCCAGACTCGCGACTCGCTCGTAATAGTCCATGATTTTCGAGATGTCAGAATGAACTCGGGGATGAAAAATCAACTACATCACGCCCTGCGACTGGCGATCCGTCGGTCAAGCTACCCAATCTCTGGATTTGTATCTAGCTCCCCATCCCGGCGCAGTGCTTCAGCGAGCCCTTCGTCTTCGTCGTGCAACTCTGGCGGAAGCGATTCAAGCAAGTGTGCAGCAAGGGTCGCCCGCTGTGCTTCAGGCAAGTCAAATGCCAGTTTCTCGACCTCAAGAAGTGTGCTCATGCTCGGAAATTGCCCGAAGTCCTGTGGGGCGTCAACTCGCTGCTTCGGGAGGAGTTGAACGCGTGATTCATTTCGTTTTTATCGCCTTTAACCCAGTTCCCTCGCTCACGCCCGACACGCACCACATCATGAACCGCGAAACCATCGCGCAAATGCCGCGCGGCTCCTTCCTCATCAACACCTCGCGCGGCGGAGTCGTGGACGTGCTCGCCGTGCTCGACGTGCTCGACGCCATCACCAGCGGCCACCTCGGCGGCTCCGGGATCGACGTATTGGAAACCGAACCGCCATCCGCCGAACACCCGCTCCTGCTAGCCTGGCGCGACCCCGCGCACCCCGCCCACGACCGCCTCATCCTCAATCCCCACTCCGCATTTTACAGCGAAGAAGGCCTCATGGACATGCGCATCAAAGGCAGCGAAAACTGCCGCCGCGCCCTGCTCGGGCAACCGGTGCGGAATTTGGTGAACGGGGCGATGTAGA
>JANMGP010000070.1:0-48544 GCA_031374705.1 Verrucomicrobiaceae bacterium
GAGAACCTTTAGCTTTTGACGAGGTCGGCGCGGTCGAGGCGGATGACGACGGCGCCGAGGTCGAGGGCGCGTTCGCCGGGGATGAGGTGGGCGGGGTTGATTTTGTAGAGGCCGTAGTCGCGCTTGAGGATGCCGCAGCGGTGGAGGACGACGCAGTGCTTGGAGATGTTCGTGGCGGGGACTTTGAGGCGTTTGCCAAGCTCGATGGCGGGCAGGGCTTCGCCTTTGAAGAGTTCGTCGAGGATGCGCCAGCGGGTTTTGTCGGAGATGGCGGTGAGGAGGCTATCGAAGGGGATTTGCGGCGCGGTTGCGGATGCGGGATTCATGTTGTGGGAGTGAAGTGAACCAGAGAGGGCTGGGAAATCAAGCTCTAGGAGGAATGTTGCGTCGTGCAGGAAGAATATGGAATGCTCTAGTAAGCGGCTCTATTGCTATAGTAGGAGGCTTTCTTGCTCTAGGAGGCGTCTCACTTGCTCTAAGAGGCGGCTCGCTTGCTCTAGGAGGCGGCTCGCTTGCTCTAGGAAGCGGCTCGCTTGCTCTAGGAGGCGTCTCGCTTGCTCTAGGAAGCGTCTCGCTTGCTCTAGGAAGCGATTGTATTGCTCCAGAATACAGCGGTCTTGCACCCGGCAGAGTGGGCCGGCCTTTCTGCCCGGCTTTTGTGTGACTCAATTCACCTGCGCACTTTATTTATGAACGATTCCAACGCTGCGACTCCTGCCCCTCCACCATCGGCGAACGCTCCCGCGCAACCGGTCGTCGCGGCGGCTGCGCCGGTCGTGCAAACGGCTGCGGCGAGTCATGTAAATCTCCCGGACTTTTTCGCTGCGCTGGGAAATCCCATTCGCTGGGAAATGGTGCGGATGATGGCGGGCGGACGGATCATTTGCGCGCGCGATTGCGCGAAGGCGCTGGGGCGGGAGTTCGACGGGGTGAGCAAGCATTTGCGGCTGTTGCGCGGGGCGGGCGTGGTGTGGTCGAAGCCCGCGCAGGATCGGCGGTTCGAGCTGTATTACATCCCCGAGACCATCCGCCGCGCGGACGGTGTGCTGGACTACGGGTTTTGTGTGGTTCGCGCGACGGCATAGGACACCAAGCGAAAAGCCGCAGCCATTGCCATCGAGAAGCGTTCGCGAGTTGAATTTAAAAATGATTCTGTCCAGGCGAAACAAGCTTCGCGCGGGGTTGCCCGAACCAAACCAACACCATCTGAATCATGCATATCGTATGCCTGAAATTCTCCGCCAACAAGAGCCGGGAAACGGCGGGGACAGACTGATTATTCTTCAGTTCGGACAGACTTTAATTTTCGAATACGCTACTTCGAGGGCGGCTGTTGATTAGTTCTCCTTCGGATCAAAGTGCGGATCGCAGAGTAGATGACCAAGGCAAATGCGGAATACGCAGCACCGAAAACAAAAACCTGCCTCAGAAACCGGAGCCGATTCAGGACGTAGCTCGTTGAGGAAAAATCCTCGTGCTCGATGAGGGAATGAATCCCCTGAAGCGCGATGATCGCTCCGAAGAAGAAAGGACAAAGAGCGAGGGCAAATATACCGGAGAAATACGGTGCCTCTGGCGACCGCCGCCGCGCCAGCACCGGCACCATGATCGCAGTTGCGCCCATGCTAAGAAAGAGCAGGCCCTTCAAGCCATCCGCCGAGAAGAGACGCTCAATCCAAGAGGAGTAAGCCGTCATCGCCAGCGTGATCCAATCGCTCATTTACAGGATGCGCATGTCGAGGATGGCCTCATCGCCGGGAGCGTCGAGGCGACCGGCGGCGACATCCTCCTCGAACTGCTTGTCCCAAGCGGCGGCATCAAAGCCGAGAAACCAACCGCAGAACGCGGGCAAATCGCTGCGAGAGAGAGCTTCTGGACGGCGTTCTCAATCTCATTAACGGTGCTCATGTCGGAAGGATATCGCTGGCGAATTCCACCGCCAGCGGAGATTGCTTGGCGTGCGGTCCGTTATCGCTCGTTCGCGACTGCCTGCACACTGGCATCCTTTTTCCAGCGAAGGTGATGAGCTCAGGGAACGAGGTCCACGGACCCGGTGGTTCCGCCGATCGAGAGCTGGCCGGCTCCGAGGTTTCCCGATTGGAGCACAACTCCTATGAAGTTCACGGACTTGGTTCCATTCAGCACCTTGCCTTTGAACAGGCCGGTCTTGCGGTCAATCGTCAGGGCTTTCAGAGGCAGCGTGGGCGCGATGCGGAGGACGGGCGGTGGCGGGCCGACGATGGTGAACGCGCCGCTAATCGGGTTGGCCAGCGGGCCTCCGCTGCAGACGATGCTGCCAGCGGCATCGACGCCGAAATCGAGCACGATGGACAGCGATGCTGCGGGCGTAAATGGCGAGGCGATCGCCGTGGCGTTGCCGGCGAAACCGCTGGAATATGGGAGCGTGGTCTTTTTCGCCGGCGGACGAATCCAACGCACGCCACCGGCGAAGCTGCTCGGTGCTACTCCGCGGGAATCGAGCACTCCGGCGGACACGCCGCCGGTGAGAGGCTCGGAGAATACCGGGATGAGCGGCGCGTCGTCCGTCGCCGCGACGAGGGTGGTTCCCCAGGTGAGCTTGGTTCCGTCGCCATGTTTACCCACGCAAGTCACAAGACCGTTCGCCTTCACTTGCATCACGCCGAAACCGTAGCCGGCCGGCAGCCCCATCGTCGATGCTTCGAGCGCGACGGTGTGTTTTCCGATGTTCGCGACGCCGCCGGGGATTGCCGGACGCCCGCTGCCCGCCCATATCTCGCGACCGAAAGCGATGGCGAGCAATGTGCCCGGTTCCTCCGGACGGAATCCCAAAAAGAGCACGGCCTTGCCATTTGGCAGCTTCACTTTTACCGCGGCCGTCCCGTCCGTGAGGTCGAACGCGCCCTTAAACGACACCAGCTTGCGCCCGGTCAATAGCTTGCCGGTAAATTTCCCGAGTTCATTCACAACGACAAGAATCTGCGCGCGCGGAACGTCGCTCGCGCCCGTCAGATCCGGGTCCAGATTGAGCAGCCCGTTGAAGACGCCCGAATACACAACCGCGTCCACCGCGTCGGACTGAATGGTCACCGTCGCCTCCGTCGTGAGCCCCGCGGAATCCCGCGCCGTGTAGTTAAAAGTGTCCGTGCCCTGGAAGGTGCCGCCCGGGGTGTATTCGATTGTGTTGTCGCCGAGAATCGTCGCCGTGCCGTGCGCGGGGGTGGACACATCCGCGACGGTCAGCACGCCGCCTTCCGGATCGAAATCATTCGCGAGCACGTCGATGGCGACCGCCGTGTTCGTCGTCACGCCGATGTCGTCGAGCGCGACCGGCGCACGGTTCGGCGGCGGCAGGCTCAGCCTGATGCGAAAGATCGCCCCTTTTCCACCCGCACCACCCTCGGCCACCACGCCGTATAAATTCCCGTCCGGCGCCTGCGTGAGGCCCGCCACCGGGCGCGTGCCGTTGTTGCCGTTGAACGTGTGCAGCACCGTCAGCGCCCCGCCCAGACTGATGCGGAACACACCGCCGATGCCACCGCCGCCCGTTTGCGCCGTTCCGTAGAGGAACCCGTCAGTCGCCTGAATGAGGTCGCCGAGCGGCGTCGCGAGCCCGTTAAAATTGTGGATCACCGTGTAGTCGCCGTCCGGGGTGAGGCGGAAAACGCAGCCCTTTCCCGCCGTTCCGCCCGCCGCCATCGTCCCGTAGAAATTTCCATCCGTCGCCTGCACCATCGCGCCCGTCGGCGTCGTGCCAGTCCCCTGCGCGCAGTCGTGGAGCTTCTCAAGGTTGGACCCATCCGGCGACACGCGGAAAAGAGTCCCCCGCAACACAGGGTCCGTGCCCACGAAACTGACGCCCGTCGTCGTTCCATAAATCAGGCCATTGCTCCCCAGCGTCGCGCTGTAGGGGAATGCGCCGACTGTGCTGCTCGGCAGTTCAAAAGAAGTCCGCGTCCCCCCATCGAGCGGCACCTTCCAGAACCCCGCTGGCCCGCCGCTCCCCAGCACCCGAATCGCCCCCGGCTCGACCTGCAACAGCGCCCGCGGGAACTTCGGAGTTGTCCCCGAGCCCGGCAATTGAAACACCACCGACAGCCCGTTATCCGGGTCCAGCTTGAACAGCGTTCCATTCGGATCTCCCGACGTGCCCGTGTTCCGCTCCGTCACGCCATACAGAAAGCCATCCCCGATATTAATCAGCCGCGAGTAAGGCCTGGTCCCCGTCGTCGCCGGATCGAAACTACCCAGCGAAGTAAAAACGCCCGCCGTCGTAATCTTGAACGCAGTCCCCTTGTCATTGACCCCGCCTTCCACCGTCGTTCCATAAAGATGCCCGCCCGGCCCCACCGCCATACTGCCCGACGGATATTCGCCCTGCGAACCATCATTGGGAAAAGAGTAGATGGTCTCCACTGTCTCCGCGAAAGCGGTTCCAAACGTGAAGAGTGACACGGCAAGGATTGAGGAAAATATGCGCATAAGACGTGCGACCAAGATGGAAACTATCCGGAAATTGTCCAGCGGTAAGACCACCTTTCGTCATCGCGAATTGACCGCGGTCAATCCTCCCAAACGCACAGCCACCGGACACCGGGGGCCAGCACCCATGAGGCGGGGCGCAGGCGACATGAAAGCCGATAAACACAGCGTCTCCGAGCGCACAAAGGGAGTGGCGCGAGTTGGTAGAGTGTGAGTGCCCTGGGCACTAACCCGCCCTTCTCACACCTTTTTCCAGCAGATTCAGGGAAGCCAACAGATTTCCACCTGCAAAGAATCTGCGGTCCTCCCCTGAATCTGCTGGAAAACTACATCCGCGGTGGTGGGGCGCTTCTCAGAGTGTGAGAAATTCGGGCTAAAGAACAAATCAGGAGTCGGCCCCCATCACTGAAACGAAAGTCTCGAAGACTTTCATCGGCATCGATTTTCACAGCCGGAGGAAACGGGGTCAGGAAACGGGGTCAGGAAACGGGGTCAGGAAACGGGGCAAGGCCGGATGGGCGACATTCAATACAACGAAGCGGGGGGACGGCCCCGGCGTCGGACGTCCACATCGTGTACGAGATGCTGGAGCAACCGCCATTTTGGGCGTGTGGTGGGGGTGGAATCGGCGGACGGGACGAGGTATTGCGATGCGTACGAGTATGTGCCGTTTAATCCGGGCCACCCCGTCTAGCAGCCTGTTGAAAAACGCGACGGAATGGCTCTTCGTCCACAGATTTTCCCTCTGAAGAATCATTTTTTCCGACCTCCGTTCAATCACCGTTTCGCCGCGCTCTTCGCCCTTCATCGACAGCTTTTTCGCAAGGCCGTCGACTACAGCGGCAGGCTGCTGCAGTCCACGGGAAAAATGCCGTCCAACCTGTTACATGCGCGGATTGGCAGACAATGGGAATGGGACTAGAGTCGCGGTGTCCGATGCTCCGTCGCCTTCTCATTTTGCTCGCGCTTTTTGCACTGCCGCTGCTTCACGCAGCGCCCGTGTTTGAGACGCTCGCGGACTTTGAACGCGTGGGAACGGTGCCGACCGGGCGGCTGCTCGCACACTCGGACGGGAACTACTATGGAACAACGATCGTCGGCGGCGTTTCCGATCTTGGGACGGTGTTTCGCATGACTCCGGCGGGCGCGCTCACGACGATTGTGTCATTTACGGGCGGCACCGGGCCGGCCATCGGTGCGTACCCCAGCGGCGGTCTCGTGCTCGGTCCGGACGGGCTGCTTTATGGAACGACGGTGAACGGCGGAGCGGGCGATTTCGGCACCATATTCAAAGTGAGTACGGCGGGCGTGTTCACGAACATCGTCGATTTTACGGGCGCTGCGGGTCTTCGGCCCGGTGCGATTCCAAATCCGCTCATCTTTCATGTGGACGGCTTTTTCTACGGCTCGACGCAGGGCGGCGGCACGTCGGAGATGGGGACAATTTTTAAACTGAGCACGACCGGCGTCCTGACGACGCTCGTCCACCTCACAGGCACCACCGGCACGTCGAAGGGCATGGCACCCACGGGCCGGCTGTTCGCCGACGGCCCCGTGCTTTACGGCACCACGCAATCGGGCGGCGCGAGCGACCTCGGGACGGTCTTTAAAGTGGCGACGAACGGCACCTCGTGGGTGCCGCTCGTGGAGTTCACGGGAACCACCGGCGGTCGTCTCGGCAGCGGTCCTCTGGGCGGAGTCGCGCTGTTTGGCGGGATGCTTTTTGGAACGACGGAGACGGGTGGCACTGAAGACGCAGGCACGATTTTCCGAGTGGATCCCGCAGGAGGCAACTTTACCGTGATGCGCCATTTTGCAGGCCCGGACGGCTCGTATCCCGCGGCACCGCTACTCTCGCCGGGCGATGGATTCCTTTATGGCTGCACGGCGGGCGGCGGCAACAATGACGTGGGCGTGGCGTTTAGAATCGGCGCAACCTCGGGTGCATTTACTGCGCTCGCTTCGTTCACCGGCGACAACGGCTCAGCGCCCGGTGCCGGACCGCGGGCCGGGCTCATCGTGGGGCTGAACGGAGAGCTTTTTGGAACGACGGAAGCTGGCGGGCAGGCAGGAAACGGCACGGCTTTCCAGATCACGACATCCGGTGTGGTGACGTCGCTCGCCGCGTTCACGAACGCGACCGGCTGGAGCCCCGCGGGCGCTCCGCTCGCCACGACAACGGGCGTCGTCATTCCGCTCAACTACGGCGGCGCGAAAGGATGCGGCACCTCGATGCGCATCCCGCCTTCCGGGCCCGCAGTGCTGGAGCACACGTTTCAGGACTCGATCGGCGCGCCGGCCGGGTCATTCATCGAGGTTTCCGGGAATCGGTTCGGGCTGTCGCAGGAACGCGTGCTTTTTCGCCTGATCGATTCGATGTCCCCGGCGAAAGTCGCCACCATCAGCGCATCGATCGCGGAGCGCGCGGAGGAACTCATCGACGGCGGGGATGGCTATCTATACGGCACTTCAGAAGACGGCGGCACGTCCGGCAAAGGCAGCTTCTTCCGCGTCACGACGTCGGGCTGGCCTGCACTGCTCGTATCATTTACCGGGCCGAACGGCGAGAACCCCGGAAGCACGCTCGCGATGGGCGCAGACGGCAACTTTTACGGCACGACCAAGGACGGCGGCACCACCGGCAACGGCACGATATTCAAAGTCACTCCGGCAGGCGCCCTCACAAGCCTCGTTAGCTTTACAGGCAGCGGCCCTCGCAAGCCAAAGGGCGGGCTCGTCGCGGGAGTGGACGGAAATTTTTACGGCACGACATCGGACGGCGGCAGCGCGGGACAAGGCACCGTGTTTCGCGTGACGCCGGCGGGCGTTTTCACGGTGTTGTATGAATTCACGGGCGGATCCGGCACAAAGCCCGGACGCCTCCTCGCGGCGCTCGACGGCACACTATACGGCTGCACCGAAAACGGCGGCGCATCCGGCAATGGCACCGTCTTCCGCATTTCACCGGGCGGCGCATTCACGTCGCTGTTCTCTTTCACCGGCACCACCGGCAACGCCCGCGGCAAGACACCAAAAGGCCACCTCGCATTCGGCCCCGGCGGCGTGCTCTACGGCGTCGCGCCCGAAGGCGGCACCGGCGGCGGCGGAACTGTATTCCGCATCCCATGGACCGGCCCGCACGTCGCCACGCGCCCTGCTCAGAAAATCGACAATTCTACGTGCCTGCTGAACGCCATCCTCCAGGCCGGCGGCGAATCCACATCGGTCGTCTTCGACTACGGCACGACGTCCGCCCTCGGCCAGACGACCGGACCCGCCGTAAGCGCTCTCACGGTAAACTCTGCAGACACGTTCAGCATCGCAATTCCGCCACCGCCCGCCGGACAGACAGTTTTCTTCCGCGCCCGCGCCACGAACATCTCGGGCACATCCCAGGGCCCCATCCTTTCCTACACATCCCCGACCGCCTCAGCCCAATGGAAGCTGGACAACCTCGGCGACGCCGCGGCACCGGACCTCGGCGACCCCGACGGCGACGGCATCGCCACCATCATCGAATACGCCCTCGTCCAAAACCCCGCCAGCGCCAACACTCTCCCTGCCGCCACGCGCGCCAACCTTCCCGAAGGCCCGCGCCTCACGATCGCGATCAATCGCGATCCGCAGCGCAATGATATCACCATCGAAGTCCTCTCCGGCTCCGGCGTCAACGGCCCGTGGACCACCGTGGCCAGCAGCACAAACGGCGCACCCTTCACCGGCCTCGGTTACGTCAGCGGAGAAATCTCCGGCACCGGTGTTCGCACCGTGCTTATCAAAGACTCCGCCGCCCCCGCTGCCAGCCCGAGTCGGTTCATGCGGATCCGCGTTGTGCATTGAGCGCAGCGCAAATTCCGACAACGCCGCCTTCCCCTTCCCTTCCGTTTGGTGCAACACTGCAATCGTGAACACAGTCCCATCCAATCGCCGTTACCGCGGGGCCGACGTCCGCGACCTGCGAAGCGTCGCGCAGCGTGCATTTGCGCGGGCCTCTGGTGCGCCGTTGGTTGAGGGCAATGCCGTGCGCCTTTTGCTCGACGCAGCGGAGAACTACCCCGCCTGGCTCGACGCGATACGCTCCGCGAAGAAGGCCATCTTTTTTGAGAACTACATCATCCGGAATGACGCGACCGGCGCGATGTTTCGCGATGCGCTCGCAGAACGTGCGAGGGAGGGCGTGAAAGTGCGCGTGGTGCAGGACTGGCTGGGCTCGCTGGGAACGGGACAGAGCTTCTGGGCACCACTGGTGAACGCCGGGGGGATCGTGCGGATTCACAACCCGGCGCGCTGGGACAGCCCGCTGGCGTGGTTGAGCCGCGACCACCGGAAATCGATCATAGTGGATGGTCGCGTGGGGTTTGTGTCCGGCCTGTGTGTGAGCGATGTGTGGCTTGGAAACGCGGAGCGCAACGTGGAGCCATGGCGGGACACCGGCGTGGAACTTCGCGGCCCGGTGTGCGCCGACTTGGTCCGCGCGTTTGCGCAAGTTTGGGACGAAAACGGGAGCCCGCTTTCGGCGGATTTGCTCGACCTTCCAACGCCGTATCCCGCCGGCGAAACGGCAGCCCGCCTTGTCGCGACCGCGCCAAATCTCGCAGGCGTTTACCGCCTGGACCTATTGATTGCATCGATGGCGGTCCGGCGGTTGTGGCTCACGGACGCATACTTTGCCGGCGTTCCCGCGTACGTACAGGCGCTCCGCAGCGCGGCAAATGACGGCGTGGACGTGCGCATCCTCGTGCCCGGCGGCAGCGACCTCCCATGGCTGCGTCCGCTTTCCACGGCGGGATACCGCCCGCTGCTGGAGTCCGGCGTGCGCGTCTTTGAATGGAATGGCTCAATGCTCCACGCGAAGACCGCCGTGGCTGATGGACGCTGGGCGCGCGTGGGTTCGACGAACCTGAATATCGCAAGCTGGCTGAACAACTGGGAGCTCGATGTGGCGATCGAAGACGATGCCTTCGCCGCGCAAATGGAAGCGGCCTACGAACGCGATCTTCAGCACGCCACCGAGGTCGTGCTCCGTAAACGGAAACGCATTCGGCTGCCGAGCGGAAAAGAGGACCAGCGCTCACGGCCGGGTGGAGGGTCCATCTCCCGTGCGGCGGCAGGTGCCATTCGTCTCGGGCGCACCGTGGGCGCCGCAGTGCTAAACCATCGCGTGCTGGGCCCTGCCGAGGCGAAGACGCTGGCTTTTTTCGCTGTGATCCCGCTGGTGCTCGCGACCGTGACTCTGCTTTTTCCGAGGTTGCTGGCGTGGCCGGCAGCCGCAGTGTTCGTCTGGTTCGGCATCACGCTCCTCTTCCGCGCATGGAACCTTCGCGGAGTGGACCAAACCGAGAAAAACGAGCTTTAATCATGCGCTTTCGTGTTTTCGCCGCATGCATCGCAATCAAACCATCGTCCTTCGCCGGACGGATGGACTATCGCCGCAGTCTATCCGTCCCGTCGGCTTGCTTCTTTTCCTCGCCTCGCGTCCATTCCCTCGGATGAAACTATTCTCGTGGAATGTGAACGGCCTTCGCGCTGTGTTGAAAAAAGGGCTGTCGGATATTTTGGCGGCGCAGAACGCTGACGTGGTTTGTTTTCAGGAGACGAAGGCGCATCCCTCGGATGTGGATCACGACTGGTCGGCGCTGGGCTACGCGTCCGCGGAGTGGAACTGGGCGGAGAAGAAGGGCTACAGCGGAGTGCTCACGCTTTCGAAAACGAAGCCGCTGTCGATCACCCGTGGAATCGGGCTCGCAGAGCATGACCGCGAGGGGCGCGTGCTGACGACGGAGTTCGCGGATTTTTTTCTGGTGAATGTGTATGTGCCGAATTCGCAACGCGAGCTGGCGCGGCTACCGTATCGTCAGCAATGGGATACCGCGTTTCTCGCTTATCTATGCGCGTTGCAGAAAATAAAGCCCGTCGTCGTTTGCGGGGATTTGAACGTCGCGCACAACCCGATCGACCTTGCGCGACCGAAGGGCAATGAGCGCAATCACGGCTTCACGATCGAGGAGCGCACGGGCTTTAGTGCGGCGATTGAGGCGGGGTTTGTGGACACGTTCCGGGAGTTTGAGAGCGGGGGCGGACACTACACGTGGTGGAGCGTGATGAGCGGTGCGCGGGCGAAAAATATCGGCTGGCGCATCGACTATTTTCTATGTTCGGCGGCCCTGCGTCCGCGCCTGAAAGCATCGCGCATTCACGCCGACATTCTCGGCTCGGATCATTGTCCGGTTGCGCTGGAGTTGCACTAGCTCGAATTATCACACTCTGAAAAGCGCCCCGCCATCGCGTATTTTTCCAGCAGATTCAGGGATGCCCGCAGATTATTTGCAGTGAAAATCTGCGGACCTCCGTGAATCTGCTGGAGGAATGTGTGAGAACTGCGGTCTACCGGGACTACAGCTTTTCCATCCGGAGTTGCGCGAGTTTGAGCTGTCCGTTTTCGCGGATGAAGTTGGCGCTGAGTCTTGCCTTCGGATGCTTCGTGCATTCGGCGTTGAAGACGAGCATTCCGAAGTCGGGGTCGCCGGTGCTTTCTTTGGGGACGAGCGTTTTGGCGGTGATTGCGCCGAACTCGTCGGCATACACGCCGAGGAAGAGGCGCTCGAATACGGCGGCGGAATCGGCGGGCACATGGGCGGTGGCGAACTGTGCGTAGAAGGCTTTTGCGTCGCGCTGCTCCCAAGCGTTCATCGCGGCGTCGAGCACGCGGTTCATTTCGTCTGCGACGGTTTGGCTCGGCGGGGCTTCAATGGCGGGCGGCGGGGTGGTTTCTGGAGGCTTTGGTTTTTTCGAGGGCCAGACGGCGACGGCGATGAGGGTAAGATTCAGGGCCGCAAGAAACATAAAGCCGTTTTTGACTTTCTGCGCGGCGCGCCGGACTTCGGGGCTATCGGGTTGCATTCGCCCTATGCGAGAATCAGATCGCGTCCGATTCCGTAGAGCTCGAAGACGCGCACGATGGTTTCCTCGAGGAGATTGTTCGGGCAGCTCGCTCCGGCGGTGACGCCGATAACGACAGGCGCGGCGGGCAGCCAGTCGGCGGTTTCCACTTCGGTTTTCTTGTGCTGGTCAAAGTGGGTGATGTGCTTGCCGCTCTCCATTTTTCCGGCGTTGCGAATGAAGTAGGTTGGCAGGACGGCTTCGCCCATTTCCGCGAGGTGGGAAGTGTTTGAGCTGTTGTAGCCGCCGACGACGAGGAGGAGGCTCATTTTTTCCACGAGCATGTCGTTCAGCGCATCCTGCCGCTCCTGTGTGGCTCCGCAGATCGTGTCAAAGAAACGAAAGTTCGTCGTGGCTCCGGCGTCGCGGTCTTTGATCGCGGCCAGGATGCGACGCTGCACTTCCTCGGTCTCGCCGCGCATCATCGTGGTTTGGTTTGCTACGCCGACACGCTGGAGGTGCAGGTCGGGGTCGAAGTTGTCGCTCATCGCTCCTTCGAAACGGGCGAGGAATTCCGCGCGTCGTTCTGCATCTCCGCCGTGGCGGATGTAGTCGCAGACGAAGTCGGTATCCGCGAGCGTGAGGACGATGAGGTAATGCCCTTTGCCACCAACCACGGCGCGGCTGGCTGTGGCGCGGGTTTCTTCGTGCGAGGCTTTGCCGTGGATGATGCTGGTCATGTCCTCGGTGGCGTTTTGCTTCACTCGCTTCCAGACGCTCATCACGTCGCCGCAGGTGGTATCGACGATCTGCACGCCGCATTCCTTGATTCGCGCGAGCGTCCCGACATCGGTGCCGAACGCGGGGACGATGACGACGTCGTCCGGCGTGAGTCCATCGACGTGCGCAGTCCGATCGGGGCCGACGATATTCACGATGCCCATGTCGGCGATCTGGCGATTGACCTCGGGGTTGTGGATGATTTCGCCGAGGATGAAGACGCGCTTGTCGGCGAAGACTTTCCGGGCTGCATAGGCGAGGTCGATGGCGCGCTCGACGCCGTAGCAAAAGCCGAATTGCTTCGCGAGTTTCACGGTCACGCCGCCGACGGTAAGAACGCCGCCATTTGCGCGGACGCGCTCGACGACTTCGCTGCGATAATGGGTCTCCACCTGGGCCTGCACGGCAGCCATGACGTCAGGCGTGCGTAAGTTGACGCGTTTTGCAGGCAGCGGTGGATTGGTAGTCTCGGACATGTTGGATGGCACTGTGCCGCATTCGTCCGGCGTGTGCAACCTTCAGGCGGCTACACGACGGTCGTTACTGCGGCAAAGTGCGCGCGAAAATCGCCGCCGCCTCATCAATCTCCGCGCGGGCGACGTTAAGCGGCGGGAGCCAGCGCAATGCATGCGTGCCGCTTGGGATGACCAGAAGGCCAGCATCGTGCAGGCGATCCACCATCCACAGACTCGGCGCACGGTCGCAGCCGGTCGAAAAATCGGGCGCGAGTTCGATGCCAAGCATCAGACCAATCCCCCGAATCTCTTTGATCCTTGGCGACGCAATCCTTCGCAGTACATCCAGCGCGTAGGCTCCGGTGGTGCGGGCGTTTTCGAGCATCCCCTCTTCTTCCACGACGGCAAGGACTTCATTCGCGCCGACGCAAACGAGCGGGGTGCCACCGAAGGTCGTGCCGTGACTGCCAGGCCCCAGCAGGTCGCAGAGCTTCTTCTTCGTGCCGTCCTTCAACGTTACCTCGCGGTCATTCACCCAGATCGACCCCAGCGGAAATCCGCCGGCGATTCCCTTGGCCCACGAAACGGCGTCGGGCATTACATCCGGCGCGATGGAGCGCCAGCCGCACCAATCGCCGGTCCTGCCGAGGCCGCACTGGACTTCATCAAAAAAGAGCAGCAGACCTCGTTCATCGCAAAGCCGGCGCGCCAGCCGCAGAAACTCCGGCGTGGCTGGATGGATGCCGCTTTCCCCCTGCACGGGCTCCAGGAGAACAGCGACGACTCCCGGCTGCGCGACCGCGGCTCGCAATGCTTCACAATCATTGTAAGGCACATAGCCGTCTTCCGTGGGCGCGACCGCAAAGCCCGCGGCCATCGGCTCGAAGCCCTTCTTTACTTTGTCCTGTCCGGTCGCCGCGATGCCGCCCAGCGTGCGACCATGGAAGCTGTTGCGCATCGTTACGATACCGATGCGAGGGCCGCCGGCGGTCTCATTGCCAAATTTCCTGCCGAGCTTGTAGAGGGCCTCGTTGGCCTCTGCTCCGGAGTTGCAAAAGAAGACTTTCCCGGGCGCGCCCACGAGTCGCACGAGCCGCTCCGCGAGTTCACCCTGCGGACGGGTGAAGTAGAGGTTCGACACGTGGACGAGCGACGCGATTTGCTCCTGCATTTTCGCAATGACTCGCGGGTGGCAATGTCCGACGCTCGTCACCGCGATGCCTGCGCCGAAATCGAGGTAACGCTTTCCATTCTCGTCCCACACTTCGCAGCCGAGCCCGCGTGCAAGATTGAGTTCAAACCGCCCGTAGGTCGGGATGACGTATCGATCGTAGAGTTCGCGTGTTGGAGTATTGCTCATTTCGTAGGCCGCAGAGATTCCGTTCCCCTGCGGTGAATGCCAGCGAAAAATTGCGCTCACTCCCGGAATGGCAGGAGCGCGGAATTGCGAGTGCGTGCTTGTAGAGAGGCAGTGGTGCGGCTACGAGACGGCCCCGCTTTTTATCCACCATGAGCAAGAACATCGAATCCACACTCGTCGAAAACCGCGTCTTTAAACCTGCGAAGGAGTTTTCCAAACAGGCCCGCATCAGCTCCATGGCGCAGTATCGGAAGATGTGGAAGGAAAGCATCGATCAGCCGGAGAAATTCTTCGCCCGCGAAGCCGCGGAGCTGACGTGGCAGAAAAAGTGGACGAAAGTGCTTCAGTGGAAATGCCCGGACGCAAAGTGGTTCGTCGGCGGAAAAATCAACGTCGCGGAAAACTGCCTCGACCGGCATCTCGGCACGGCGCGCGCAAACAAAGCGGCCATCATCTGGCAGGGCGAGCCGACCGGCGAAAAGCGCACGCTCACTTACGCGCAACTCCATCGCGAAGTGTGCTTGTTTGCAAATGTGCTGAAGCGTAACGGCGCGAAAAAAGGAACGCGTGTGATCATATACATGCCGATGGTTCCCGAAGCTGCAATCGCGATGCTGGCTTGCGCGCGCATCGGCGCGATGCACTCGGTGGTCTTCGGCGGATTCTCGGCGGAGTCGATCAAAGACCGCGTGCTCGATAGCGGCGCGACGATTGTTTTGACTGCCGATGGCGGCTTCCGCCGCGGGGCCGTGGTGCCTTTGAAAAAGAACGTGGACGACGCGCTGAAAGGAAACGACACGCCGATCAAAAAAGTGATCGTTTTCAAGCGCACCGGGCAGGACGTTCACATTGAGGAAGGCCGCGACGTCTGGTGGCACCGCGAGATGGAATACGTCAACGCCGATTGCCCCGCCGCGCAGCTCGACAGCGAGACGCCGCTTTTCATCCTCTACACCAGCGGCTCGACTGGAAAACCGAAGGGCATCCTGCACACGACCGGCGGCTATTTGCTCCACGCTTACATGACTTGCAAATACGTCTTCGACCTTCGCGATGAAGATGTTTATTGGTGCACCGCCGATGTCGGCTGGGTCACCGGCCACAGCTATCTGGTCTATGGTCCGCTCGCGATGGGTGCGACGTCGCTCATGTTTGAGGGAGCGCCGAACTGGCCGGAGAACGACCGCTTCTGGCAGATCATCGAGGAAAATCGCGTGTCCGTTTTCTACACCGCGCCGACTGCGATTCGCGCGTTTATGAAATGGGGCGACGACTGGGTGACCAAGCACGACCTCAGCTCGCTGCGACTGCTCGGCACCGTCGGCGAAGTCATCAACCCTGAAGCGTGGATGTGGTATTATAAAACCGTCGGCGGCTCGCGCTGCCCGATCGTCGATACGTGGTGGCAGACGGAAACCGGCGGCCACATGATCACGCCGCTGCCCGGCTGCACGCCGTGCAAACCCGGCACCGCGACGCTGCCGTTCTTCGGCGTGGATGCTGCAATCGTCGATGACGACGGCAAGGAACTCGGGCCAAACCAAGGGGGGAAACTCGTCATCCGCAAACCGTGGCCCTCCATGCTGCGCGGAATCTGGGGCGACAAAGCGCGATTCAAAAAGACATACTGGAGCGACTTCAAAGGCATGTATTTCGCAGGCGACGGCGCGCGCCGCGACAAGGACGGCAATTTCTGGATCGTAGGCCGCATCGACGACGTGCTGAACGTCGCCGGCCACCGCCTCGGCACTGCCGAAGTCGAGAGCGCGCTCGTCTCGCATCCATCCGTCGCCGAAGCCGCAGTCGTGGGCAAACCCGATGAACTGAAAGGCCAGGCGGTCGTCTGTTTTGTGACCGTAAAAGAGAGCGCGACATCATCCAAAGCACTCGCCGACGAACTGAAAAAGCATGTCCGCAAAGTCATCGGCCCCGTGGCCACGCCCGACGAAATCCGGTTCACCGCCGCGCTACCCAAAACGCGCAGCGGGAAAATCATGCGCCGCCTGCTCAAGCAAATCGCCGCTGGCGAAGTCATCACCGGCGACACCAGCACGCTCGAAGACCTCAGCATGCTGGCAAAACTGGCGACGGCGGAGGATTAAGGGAGAGCGCTTCACGCGACTCATCAGTGTGCGGCTTGCGGCTTCGCCGTTAGGGAGATGCGGACGTGGCGTCCGGGACACGACCACGAGCGGGGCGCACGTGCCACGCTGACGCGCTTCATTCGTGCACCACTTTTAGCCCGCAGTTCTCACAGCCAAACCACTCCGCAATCTCATGAACTCTTGGCTCCCCTCCGTAGTAAACGTATTTAGTTAGTTAGACATCGTATGACAGATTCCAGGTTCGTGAATCGCTGAGTATCTGGTTCGTCCCCAAGGAGGGGGGACGTCCCGTTCCCCTGAGGCGCGAAGCGCTCCTTAACCTGCGAGCATCTCGGGAACCACTTCGTGGTTCAGGGGAGCGGGACGTTCCCCCTCCTTGGGGGCATCGTGCGGTTGCGGCGCTGACTGACAGCGATTGCTTACAGCGAAAGGGCCGCTGGTTCTTTCAGCGGCCCTTGGCGTTAGTCGATGGCTCTTAGCCGTTACGCCTGGCGGCGGCGGCGGAACAATAGCGTGCTTCCCAAAACGAGCAGCGCTGCGCTGGCGGGCTCCGGAACGACCGAGATCGTTCCATCCGTGCCGAGGTCTGCGAGGCTCCACGAGAGCCCAGGGTCCAGCGTGGGAAGTGTGCCGGGTGCCATCGTGCCAGTGAAACTCGCGGCGTCAAACAGGTTAAACTTGTCGCCTTGCACGAGCGTGTCGCCCGTGGCCGTTACGTTCAGGGTTCCAGCTAGCGTGAGCGCGCCAGTGACGTTGGCGAGGTCCGCAGTGCGAACTGCTCCGACCTTATTTATTTCGAACAAGCCCTGGCCGCCCGTACCGAAGATGAGGTCGTTTGCGAAATTCAGCGTTCCGATGCTCGACCCTGGAGCCACAGTTCCGCCGACGGTTGTCGTTCCCACGACGCTGCCGTTTCCTTGCAATGTCTGGGTTGCGCCGAGTGTAAAGCCTCCTGCCACACCAGCGACATTGAATGTCGTGCCGGACTGCACATCAATTCTTGACGAGCCCGACAGTGTTCCAGTGAGTGTCAGGGTTCCCTGTTGGATTGTCGTCGGCCCGTCGTACGTGTTGTCGCCGGCAAGGATGAGATTGCCTGTGCCTGACTTGATGATTCCACCAGGGCTGGCCGTTACGGAGTTCACGATGTTCACTTTTTGCGCCGTCGTGCCGAGCGTGAGGGTATCCGTCACATTGAAGGTTCGAGTGGCTCCATTGACGTCAAATTGAGCTCGTGGTGCCGCTTGTGCGCTGATCCGATTAATGGTCGTAGCCACGAGCGATGTCACGTTTCCGTTCAGAACAATTGAGCTACCCTGCGACCCCGCAGCCACCGCGCTCGGCCCAGCGTTCATGTTAATCGTCGTCCCATTCAGAACCAAGCCATTGGGTCCGACAATTAATCGGCTGATTACGCCCGTGCTGCCACCATCTATGTCCACTGTCGAGCCCCCGGTGAGCGTCATTGAATCCGCAGAGACGCTTCCACCGCGACTGAGCAAGGCACGACCACCAAGGACATTAAACGAACCGGTGATCGTGAACGGAGTTGCGTCGCCGCGGCCTGATAGGAAGGTTCCGCTATTCAGCGTAACTGCCGCAACAGTGTCAAAAACACCCGTTGTCGGAGCAGCCTCCGTGTTTCCCGCACCGGAACCAAATGTCCCGCCATTAATCGTGATCGTTGCAGTGTCCGGGATATGGTTTGCGAGCTGGCCGGCAGTTGTGCCGTAGGCGACCGTGCCACCAGTATTGACGATAACATTTCCGCCCACCGAATTCGTGTCGGTTGTATGACTGAGCACGATGCTTCCGCCATCAACCACTGTGTCTCCGGTAAACGTATTCGCAACGGCAGCGCCGTTTAGAGTCACGTTGCCAGCCCCCGTCTTATGCAATCCGCCAGTGCCCGTGATTGTATTTGGGACTAGCAATCCGGCAGCGACGGTGTTGAAGGCCAGCGTTCCATTGTTCGTAATTGGCGCAGTGCCGATGCTTCCCGCTACAGTCCCATCACCGACTTGCAAAGTGCCGGTTGAGATAGTAACGGCAGTTGGAGTATTCGTCAGCCCCGTAAGGACTACTGTTCCCGCACCAGCCTTGTTGAACGTGCCTGCACCGCTGACGACGCCAGTGAGGGTGAGTGTGCTTCCAGTTGGTGTGCTCACGCTGCCGACTCCAGCAGTTAGATTAATCGCGCGGTTCGTGCTGCCAGCCGCGCCGGTGAACTCCAGTGTGCCACCGGCGAGATTTACGCCAGTGCCTCCACCGAGTGGGCCGTTGACGCCCGAATTCTCAACCGTCGGCACCGAGGTGGTTCCTGCGTTGAGCGTTATCGGGCCGGTGAAGCTGTTCGGGCTGGAGAGCGTGAGTTTAGCGGCACCATTCTTTACAAACGGCGTAGTGCCTGAAATTCCGAAGGCTCCTCCAATCGTGTAGGCTTTGGTTGGATTATTGACCTCCACGGTGGAAGGAGTGACGTCGGCCACCGAAATACTCACGGTGGTGTTCGTTCCGCTGTCGTCAAAAAGGACTTTGTCGTTCGGGATAAAGTCGGTTGGCGTTCCGCCTGTTGCGAGGACCCAGTTTTTCGTGGGGTTCAGTACGTTAGTGCTCCACTCGCTTGATCCAAGACCTGTCCATTTTGGAAAGTCCAAGCCGGTAACGTTCAAGTCCACGCTCGTATTCGCCGCGTTATTGCTCAAGTTCGCGAGGATGCGCTGGAACAATGTGCCGATCTTGAACGCGCTAAACTGACCTGCCGTGAGCGGTGTTCCAGAATAATCAATCAAAGGATAAACACCAATGGCCGCATTCGAGCCATTGAAGTTAAAAGTGACAGAATTTGCTCCACCAGTGGGGAGGAGTGTATTTGCCCCTGTCACTGCGAGTTGGCCAACTGATCCAGCGTTAAATGAATACTGTAGGCTCGAACCAGCACCCAGCGCGAGGTCGGACAGTGTCAGAGCACCAACGCCAGTCGCATCGCCAGGGGCGACTGTGCCGCCGGTAGTGATGGTCACGCCGCCACTCACCGCGCCGACGCCGGAGAGGGTCTTCCCAGTGCCGACCGAGAATCCGCCGGTGACCCCGGTCACATCCAAAAGCCCCGCGTTTGCAGTCGTATTCCCAGCATAATCCACAACTCCGGAGAGCTGAAGCAACCCAACGCCAACTTTCGTCAATCCGCCCGTTCCGCCGACACCACCGGCAAGCCCGAGCGATGCGGTTGCCGTATCAAACGTTGCATTTCCGGTTCCAGAAATCGTCGTCAGCCCGGAAATGCCAACTTTGTAACCGTTCGCTCCCTGCGTACGAATGGTTTGTCCAGCCGGAATCGCAAGCGTTGTGAACTGAACGGTATTTCCTGTAAATGTCCCTTGAACACTGGGATTGGATGCGGCGACCGCACCTACCGGGAGAGTCTGGCGGTCCACGAGCACGGTGGCCACGCCTGGATTCACCGGATCGCTCGGAGCCGCTACCGTGATCGCACTTCCATAAGAAATCGTTCCATTGTCAGCCGTTCCATTATCAAGAACACGGACAGCCCCTCCTCTCAGAGTAATTGCGGATGTGCCGAAAACATTTCCGGTTCCCCCGGCAGGTAATGCGGAGAGGATTTGCTGGGATGTAACAGTCCAGTTACCGCTGTAGGTATTTCCAGTATTCAGGAGGGTGACCGCCCCCTGCGTCACCCCTTGGGTGGCGGACGTGGCCGCACTTAAAAGTGGTTCACCAACAGGGGCTACAGTCGTCACGTTCGGAGCGACCCCTGCGCCGACCGTGGCTTCGGTCGGAGGAAGGAATGTCAATGCGCCCGATCCGGTCAAAAGACCACCGATGAAAAACCCATTATGCTGGGTTGGCGTCGATGTGCGTCGAACCGTAATCAGCGAGTCAGCGGCTACATGCACGGTGCCCGTGTAATTCTCGACAGGGAGCGCAACCACGCCGCTTCTGACTCCAATCCCTCCCCCATTCAAATTGATCGCGTTACCAATTTGCGCGCCCGTAATCGAAATCCAACCTCCATTGACGTCAACCGTACCTGTTCCGAGAGCAGTCGAGTTTTGTGCCTCCAAGAAACCGCCCGTTACGGTCCAATTGTTCGTCAGTCCTTGCGCACCTGCAACACGAAGGCTTCCAAGTCCAGCTTTCGTGATAGGCCCGGCGCTTGTGATTCCGTTCGCTTTGGTTAGATTCAAACCAGTCGCGGAGGCCCCGGTTTCCGTCGGAGTGTTAACTGTGATGGTAGAGCCTGCCGGGTTATTCAGATTTACATTTCCAGCAATAGCCGTTGCAGCGGTCGGAGTAGCTTCCAGCGCCCCTCCTGCATTTACGTTGATAGTTGAAGCTGCATTCGAGAATCCAAAATTAGGCCCGATGATCAATTTCCCTGCGTTGACGTCCAAGGTGACCGCAGCCGCACTGGCTGCGGTTGTGGTGAGCGCACTCGCCCCTGTTTTCGCCAAAGTACCTGTCCCGGTAAAACCACCAACCGACAAATCCGAATCAGCCTGAAGAGTTCCCCCGGCAGCACCTACTGAGATGCCCGTGGCACCAAGGGCTGTCGCGTTCTGCGTCACGATCGTGCCACCATCAAGGGTGACGCTCGTAAACGTATTTGGCGAAGTCAGAATCAGAGTTCCGGCATTGGTCTTCGCAAGGGGCGCCGAAATCAAGCCGACCCCGCCAATCGAGTATGTCCCACCGGTGTTGCTGACATTCATACCTGCCACTGAAATGTTCGAAGGGACATTGATTACTGCGATAGCTCCGGGGCTCTGGCTGAAATTGACGGTGTCGGCAGCAGCCAACCCGCTTGGGCTGGCCCCATTCAACCAATACTGCGAGGGTGACACTGCGAGAGTGCCGTTCGGCGCACCACCTACAGAGTGCGCGAGATTGTACGTCAAGTTGTTGCTGACGATGGGTGTTGTAAATGCGATCGATACGTCGTCGATGCCCATCAGCGCATCAGTGCCTGAATCATTGAAATTCCTCCACCGCAACGTAATGAACTGACCGGGTGCCAGGGTAAGATTGAGATTTCCCGAAATCGGGGTCGAGATCGCAGCAGCCAAGGTTGTGGCAGCGGCAGCGGCGTTCGACGTGGCATAGTCGAAAGCGCTAAGCCTCGTCCATCCGGTGTCGGCCAAAGCAGCGTTTACGGCATATGCACTCCCATTAGCGTGGACTGCACCGCCCGATGCCAAGTCAGTGACTGCTGTCGCTCCGATTTGATAGAAAAACTGGAATCCATCGAGGCCGTTCGCAGTACTCTGAGTCGCATACAGTTCGCCGTTATACGAAAAGTTTCCGAGGGTTAATGCGGCGGCAGAAGTATTCTGAAAAACTACTCCCATCGCAGTTGCTCCGTAACCAGTCGTTGTCGGGGACCACGCCAACGCCCGCTCTGAGGTGACGCCAGCACTAAAGAAACCGCGGACAGGGGCTGTTACTCCCGCTGTAAATATCGCCAATGGAATCGGATTCAGTGGCGTATTCGCTGGGAAAAAATTCATCGAGTCCGCCTGCCATCCCACGATCGTGCTGTTATCAGCCCAGTTTCCCGCTGCCGTAGGGAGCGTATCGAAGTTTTGGGTGTAAACCGTCGGGCCGGTAATCGAAATCGCTTGAGCCCGCGCGGATTGCGTAATGCCGACGCCGGCAAGGAGTGCCGCTGCACTGGTGGTGAGAATGCGGATGGAAGATTTTGTTTTCATGTTGGTAGGATTCTTAAAGACGCTGGACTGTGACGAATTGGAGACGGTTTATGGTGAGGTATTTGAATTGAATACTGATGAACTCAGGATTGGAAAGGCGTTCGAATCTGGTGGTAACGGATCGTTGGACGAAAAAATCTCAGTAGAATACCGGAGAAGTGACGAAAAAACCGATCGATTGCAACAGGAAAATCGATTCCAAGATCGTTACGTGGGATGCGCGATTTCACAGGCGCTCCAACGGATTGTTACTGGCCGATGCAAAAGAGCTTGTCGGTCGTCCGAATGAAGAGCTGTCCGCCGCTCACGGCAATGCTGCTGCGGACGCCCTCGGGGCCGCCGCTCCCCATGGGAATCACGGCGAGCTGGGCTCCGTCGGCGGCGTTTTGGACGACCACCGTTCCACGTTCGCCGAGGTTGTATATTTTCCCGTCCGCAACGGTCGGTGATGCTCGGAAGACTTCCTTCCCCTTTGAGCGATCGGTTTCCAGGGTCGTTTGCCACACTTTCGCGCCCGTCTTCGCGTCGATCACGGTGGTAATGTGCGAGTCGCCGTCGAAGACGAACAGTTTGCCGTCGAGGTATGCCGGTGTGGCGCAATCGGGCGTCTTGCGCTCATCAAACGTCCACGCTTTTCCGCTCTCGGTGATGTCGCCTTTTCCATCGGTCTTGTAAGCGATGGATGCGCTCTGTTTCGGACCGCAAACGAGCGCCACGTCGCCAGCGCTAACGGGCGAAGGCACGATGCGCATCCATGCCCCGGAGCCTTTGCCCTTGTCCTTATTGATGCCGCCGCCACGCCACAACTCGGCACCGGTCTCCGCATCGTGTCCGCTGAGAACGTCGCCGCCGGCGAGAAGGATTTGTGTTTTCCCACCGACCGTATGCGGGATGGGCGACGCGTAGCTCTCCATACTCTCCATCACGGCATCCGTCGGACGGACGTGCTTCCAGAGCGTCGTGCCCGTCGCCGGGTCGAGGGCGAGCAGATAGCTCTCACGATCGCCTTTGTCGATGACGCCGGGGTAGCCGCCATCCGCGGGAGTGCGCTGGAGAACCTGGACGTAAAGTTTTCCGCCAAAAAGCAGCGGGCTGCTGCCGTAAACCCACATGATGTTAAATGCACCGTAGTCCTTGCCGAGATCGCGCTGCCAGAGGGATTTGCCATCCATGTCAAATGCGGCGAGTTGCCCCGTCCCGACGAGCGCCCAGACGGTCTTGCCATCAGTGACGGGTGACGGACTGGTGCTGTTGCCGCGGCCTTTATCGAGCATGCCGCCGGCGATCTTCTGCTTCCACAGCACTTTGCCGTCGAGCCGGTTCACGCAGATGAGCCATTGGTCCTTTTGGGAGTCAGGGCTCATTACAAAAACCTTGTCGCCCCAGATAATTGGCGTCGCACCGCTGATGCCTGGAAGATCGACCGACCACTTCACACCCTCGGTCGTGCTGAACTTTGTCGGCAGTCCCTTTTCCGTGGAGGTGCCATTCAGGGCCGGCCCGCGCCAATGCGGCCAGTTCTCTGCCTGTGCGGCGGTGAGGGTGAAAGCGACAGCGAGTGCGAGTGCGTGGAATTTCATGGTTGGAAAAATTACGGCTATTCTATCCGGCGTCGTGCCGTGCATTAGAAATCAGTTGTGATTTGAACGGGTTGCGATCCGACTGATTACTCGCGCAGTGTGACGCCGAGCGTCTTGAGGCGGTCTTTGAGTTTTGTATGCGCGGCGTTTACCTCGTCGGCCGTGAGTGTGCGGTCGGCACTGCGGTAGGTGAGCGAGTAAGCGAGCGACTTTTGGTCGGCGGGTATTTTCGCGCCGGTGGCGTCGGTAAAAACGTCGAAAAGCTCGACGCCTGCGAGCAGCGGTTCGTTGGCTTTTGCGAGCGTCTCGGCGACTTGCGCGTGGGCGAGTTTCAGCGGGGCGAGCATGGCGATGTCGCGCGTGGTCGCGGGGAAGCGCGGGATTTCGCGATACTTCTTTGCGGCGTCGGGCGAAGTGGCTTTCCACATCGCGGTGAGGTCGATTTCGGCGACTAGGACCGGCGCGGCGGAGTCGAGCGCGCGAGCGTCTGCGGGCCAGAGTTGTCCGGCGAAACCGCACGGCTTGCCGTTCATCTTTACTACGAGAGCCAGCGCGAGGGCGGCGTTCTCGTCTTTATCAAACGTGATGCCTGTGCCCAATACGGTTGCGAGTAGTGATTTCAGGTCGAAGAGGTCGGCGTTTCCGGCTTCGGCGGCACGCCAGGTCCGCTCGCCGAGAATGCCTGAGACGGCGACAGCGGCGTGAAGAAACTCCTCAGGCCGCTGCGTGTGGAAGACCCGGCCAATCTCAAACAGCCGCACCGATTTTGCCCCGGCGCGTTGGTTGTCGTGGACTGCGGTGAGCAGTCCGTGGATGAGCGCAGGGCGGAGGACGACCTGTTCTTCGAGCATCGGGTTTTTCACGCGCAGGCAATTTTCCGGCGCGGTGCGGGTGTAGGCGAGTCCGAGCGGCTGCGATGGAACGAGCGTGATGCTGCGAGCCTCGTGGAGTCCCTGCGCGGCAAAGGCACGGCGGAGTCCCATGGAGCGATCGTAGTTGCGATCCGAGCCGCTCGCGCTGGCGAAACGCGCCTGAACTTTTGCTGGGATTGCGTCCATCCCGACGACACGGGCGATTTCCTCGATGAGATCGACTTCGCGTGTGAGGTCTGCGCGGAAGCTCGGCGGCACCCATCCAGCGTCCGTTTTCGCGAGGCCGAATCCGGTGAGGATTTCATCGACGCGCGAGTCCGCGACTTCGACGCCGAGCAGCGTGGTGATGCGCGCAGAACGCAGCGGAACTGCGGAACGGACGGCGGCCGTAGTTCCGATGCCTTTCAATTCTCCAGCGGTTCCGCCTGCGAGTTCCAGGACGAGCTGAGTCGCTTTCTCGCTTGCGGGGACGACGCCTTCGGCATCCACGCCGCGCTCAAAGCGATAGCTGGAGTCGCTGGAGTCGCTGGAAAGTCCGAGCGTCCGCGATGTGCGGCGGATGCTCTGCGGCGAAAATGCGGCGCTCTCGAGCACGATGTTCGTCGTGCTCTCGGTGACGCCGGTTTCCTCGCCGCCCATGACGCCTGCGATGGCAACAGCGCGGCGCTGGTCTGCGATGACAAGTTGTCCGGCGGTGAGTTTGTAAGTCTTGCCATCGAGCGCAAGGAACTCCTCGCCTTCCGTAGCAATACGCACTTTCAACGCGCCGTCGAGCTTGTCGGCGTCGAACGCGTGGAGCGGCTGGCCGGAGGCGAGCAACACGAGATTTGTGATGTCCACGATGTTGTTGATAGAGCGCAGCCCGACTGCTTCGAGCTTTGCGCGCAGCCAGTCCGGCGACTCGCCCACTTTCACACCGTCGATGCGTCGCGCCGTGTAGAGCGGGCAAAGTGCCGCGTTCTCCACGACGATGCCACCGGAGTCCGTGGGCAGCGAGCCTGCGGGCCGCACGAAGTTCAGTGTTTTCCCGGTGAGCGTCGCGATTTCGCGGGCGATGCCGGTGACGCTGAGCAAATCAGGGCGATTCGGTGTGACTTCCAAATCGAGAATCGTATCCGCTTTGAATACCTCGGAAATCGGTGCGCCGATGCGGGCATCCGTTGGAAGGATGAAAAGTCCCTCTGCATCCTCGGCGAGATTCAGTTCCTTGGCCGAGCAGAGCATGCCGTTTGAATCCACGTCACGGAGTTTGCCTGCCTTGATTTTGAAATTGCCGGGCAGCACTGCTCCGGGCTGCGCGAGCGGGATTTTATCTCCCACCTGTTGGTTGCTCGCACCGGTGACGATTTGCCGGAGCGTTCCCGTGCCTTCGTCCACCTGGCAGACATTGAGCCGGTCGGCGTTCGGGTGTTTTGCCTGCGAGACGAGCTGGCAGACGACGACGAACGGAAAATCCGCACCGCGCGGTTCAATCCCCTCGACCTCGACGCCCGCCATCGTGAGCAGATCCACAAGCGCAGGCACGGTCGGGGGAAGTTCGACGAGTTCGCGGAGCCAATTGAGTGATACTTTCATAAAAAATTAAATAACTACGAAGGGCGCGAAGGGCGCGAAGAAAATGTTCAAAGATTGAAATCCCGGGGACGCCTCGGGTCTGCATCGAGATTATTGACGCGGCGTTTTATGCCGTCCTTGATTCTGGGGGCGTTGAAGTTGACGAGAAAACCCAATCGTTTGTCCGCCAGCTTCAGATAATTAATCAGTTGTGCTTCATGGATGGGAAGCGACGCATCCACGCTTTTCAATTCCAGCAACACTTCATCAGCGACCATGACATCGATGCGAAAACCGCAGTCGAGCGTGGTACTTTTGTAAACCACGGCCTGCGGTTTCTGCCGCTCAAAGCGAATACCTCGAAGGGTCAGTTCATGACAGAGCGCCATCTCATACGCGTTCTCCAAAAGTCCAGGACCCAACTCTCGATGCACTTCAAAAAGTGAGTCGATTACTTCCTTGCCGAGTCTTTCGAGTTCTTCGCGTTCCATGGATAATCTTCGCGTGCTTCGCGCCCTTCGTAGTCACCTAAAAACCGCTCCGCAAGCCTTCGCCGACTATTCCGGAAGCGCGATGCCCTGGGACTCCAAAAGGCGGCGAAGGAAATACAGATCCGGCTGGTCCTTCTCCCGATGCGTGTTGCGCTTCATTCGCCATAGTAGCAGCGGCGACGCAAACGGAATGCGTACGCCATCGATCTCACGATAGACAATCTCCGATTCTGCATCGGCAAAGCGAATCCCGCTGGCTGAAGCCATGAGGTCCACTGTGATCTCATCGTGGATACGAACCACGGTATATTCCGAAACTTCTCCCGGTTTTAGTTCGAGCACTGCTTTATCGGAAAGAATCTCCAGCGCCGTGAAAACCTTCGCCTCGTTCTGGAGCTGCGCGTCGATGAGCAAGTCCAGGTCGCCGGTTGCCCGCAAATAGCCAGCGTGAATAATCGCAAAACCTCCGCACACGAGATAACGCGCGCCGAGTTCGTTTAGCCTTCGGCAGAGCTCAACAAGATCGCGCTGCTGCGGTGGTCTTGGCTCTAGCTCCGAGGAATCGAATTCTGGTTCCACCATGCGTCGGCTTCTTCATGGGTCTTAAACCGGTAAACTCCCTTTCTTCCGGTCTTGATTCCAAACGTTTTCGCCAGTTCAGCGACCGTTTTTTGCATCTTCTCAGAATAAGCAGGAATGTCGGTGACGCGCCTGCGTCCGACCGTCTTTCCGATATTTTCCTCGATATTGATAACCGGGTCCATGCTTGGAAACTACTTGCACATTGACTGCCGGGCAACGGTTAAAACTGCCCGAGGAAGCGCTGGTCGCTGTTGGTGAAGTAGCGGATGTCGGGCGTGCCGCTCATGATCATCGCGAGGCGGTCGAGGCCGAAGCCGAATGCGAAGCCGGTGTATTTTTCAGGATCAAATGCGCGGTCCTTACGCTTGGTGTTTACCGATTCGAGCACGGCAGGATCGACCATGCCGCAGCCGGCGATCTCCAGCCAGCGATCGCTTGCGCCGAGCATGCTTGTCTTGATGTCCACTTCGTAGCTCGGCTCGGTGAATGGGAAAAAATGCGGGCGGAAGCGGAACTTCGCGTCGTTGCCGAAGAGCTCGCGGAAGAAGAACTCCAGCGTGCCTTTGAGGTCCGCGACGGAGACGCCTTCATCGACGTAGAGGCCTTCCATCTGGGTGAACTGCGCTAGGTGCGTCGCGTCGATCTCGTCGCGGCGATACGCGGCGCCGGGTGCGATGATGCGGATGGGAGGCGCGGCTTTTTCCATCGTCCGAATCTGCACCGTGCTCGTGTGTGTGCGAAGCAGGCGACCATCGGGCATGTAGAAAGTATCCTGCTCATTGCGCGCGGGATGGTCGGCGGGCGTGTTCAGCGCGTCGAAGCAATGCCACTCGGTCTCGATGTCTGGACCGTCCGCCAGTGCGAAGCCCATGCGGCGGAAAATGGAGATGGTGCGGTCGAGAAGCTGCGTGATGGGGTGGAGTGTGCCGCGTCCCGCGAAGCCGGTCGGCGTGCCGGGCAGTGTGGCATCGATCCCGGCGAAAGCGGCGGCGTCCGCTGCGGCGAGGAGCGAAGCCTTGCGTTCATCAAGCGCGGCGGTGACGGCGCTGCGCACATCGTTGAGCAGCTTGCCGATGCGCGGTTTGTCGTCCTTCGAGACATCCTTCATCCCTTTGCTCAGAGCGGTGAGCGCTCCTTGCTGGCCGAGGTATTTTACCCGGGCGTGTTCGACGGCGGTTTCATCGGCAGCGGCGGAAATCGCGGCCAAGGCCTCGGTTTGAAGTGTGGAAAGTTGTGCGTCCATGCGTGGAAAAAATGAGCGCGGAGATTTGCCAAGGCGGCGCACCGGCGCAAGGGCGGAAAACGGTCCGGCCCGGAAAAATGCGGACCGGCATTCTGTCGTAGATCCCGTAAGCCGGAGTTTCGCAGGCATGCCGACCCGCGTTCCGGCGCTGCGGTCCGCTAGAAAAGGAAGCTGAATTGAAGATACACCAGATGGTCCTCGAACGAGCGGTCCGACAGATTGGAGTCGTTGTTGCGGTACTCGTAAGCGAGCATCGTGGTGAGCCACTTGTTCACGTCCCAGCCGAGGCTCAGCCGCCCCCACTGATAGTCGTCCTTGCGCGAGAAACCACCGATCAGATTCTCGTCGTAGTCTGCGGATTGAAATCCGCCAGCCGCGGTCACAAAATACTTTTCCGAGAAGCGCTGGACGATCCGCGCGTCAAAGCCCGTCGATGTGTAGGGCTCGTTGAATCCGCTGGCGGATGTCGTGGTTTTCCTGAAGCCGTTCAGGAAAATGCTGGTGGCGTCGAACGGCTTGTAAATAAGCCCCACCGCGAAGGTGGCGTTGGTGGAGTCGTCACGATTGTCGATGCCGCGCCACTCGACCCCGCCGCTGATCCGCGCGCCCAGTTTCTCCGTGGCCTTCCACACAACGCGGAGCTGGACCTGATCGAACGACTGGCTCGATCCGTTATCCACGTCCACCCAGCCATGTGCGTAGCCGAGTGCGATGTTGGTTTTTGGCATCGCCTGATAGTCGATCCATCCCGATGCCCGATACTCGGTGATGTCATTGCGGTCGCCGGAATAGTCCCGGATATACTGCTCAAAACCAGCTTCGAGCGTCGTGCGATCTGTGATCGCATAGTCAGCGCCAATCCGGCCCTGAAACCTCCGCATTTTGACGCGGTCGCCAATGTCCGTGTCTGCAATATTGAGCGTCTCGAACCGTGCGCTGGCGGACAGTGTGAGTTTTGCAAAAGCATACCGGCCCTCCGCGCGGACGTCCTGCTCGAAGCTGCTCTCGTCGCTGTGATCTGTGAAGTAGTGATAGCTCGGATTGTAATCGAGGAAGAAGTAGCGCTGACCGAGTTCCGCATCGGAGCGGTCGAGCCTGTCGCGATACGCGCCCGGCGTCGCGAGTTCCTGGCGGAAGTCACCGACTCCCACGGCGATCCCGGGAGCGAATGTGACGATGAAGTCCGATTGCTCATCGCGATCCTGGATGAAAATGTTGCTGTCCCAAGTGGCGCGGAGACCGCCGTGCATGACGAGTTTCCATCCCTTCTCCATTTCTTCCACCGCTTTCTCCATCTGCTGCTCCTGGGTCGGAAAAAGGTCGATGCCCGGGATCTGCGGAACGTCCCTCCGGGGCATCGCCGGCGCTGGAACCCTGCGGGATGTACGCTCGGGCATGGCCGGAGGCTCTTCGGAGTTGTTCAGCGGATCCTCTCCCCTGGTGACCGGGCTCGGATCGGGGAGCAGTTGCGTATTAGAGCCCGGGCCGACGTTTGGTGTCCCCGGCTGTGATGGCGCGCGTTTTGGATCGATGATTTTCGATCCCGGGAGCACCGGCTTGGGGTCCGCGAGTTCCACATCAAACGGAGCGCCCGGGTTGGCCTGCGGCGGTTGGGTCGGCGGCGGGAGATCGCCACGGAACTTTACACCCGGAGTCTGGGCCATCACGGACATCGAACAAAAAGCCATCGCCGGAAGGACACGGTATGCGAGCCTGATTCCGATGTTCAGCCGGCCCGAGAGCGGGCGCGCTTGAGATCCGGCTTGCGATTTGGAGTGGTGGATTTGGGTTTCTTGGTTGGGTTGGCTTGTGGTCATGGGCTGAAAGTTCAAGGTCGTTGTTCCCCGAGGAGTGAGGCGATTTGCAGGAGAATGTTTTTCTCGGCATCCGTCCAGTCGTGGGCTTCGATTTTTGCAATCCCGAGCACTCCGCGCAGTTCGCCCTGCACGAGCATTGGCACCGCAATCGAGCCCTCCATTCCGGTTGTTCTTGCCGCCGGACGGGCCTGGCCGCTGGTATCCGTCTGGAGATTGCAGAGGCAAACTGGCTCGCGACGTTCCGCAGCGAGGCCCGCGATTCCTTTGCCGAGTGGAACCGTCTGGACGATGCTCACAATCATCGGCGGCAAATTTCTTTGTGCCGCAAGCGTCAGCACGCCATCCGCCGTCAGCCAGTGGACGGTGCCTGCCTGGCAGCCAAAGTGGGCCATTGCAGCATCCAGAGCAGCCATCGGCCCCTCCCCGATGGCTGCAAGAATCAACGTTGGAAGCGGTTCTGCGTGCGTCATGTGGGAAGTGACTCTGACAGGCGCGAACGTCGGAGGCAATCCCCGTTATGACGTCTCGTTCGGATTCTCACTCGACCTCCTGCGCGGAGACCGGCGTCAGCAGGGCGACATGAGGAGCGGACGGTTTCCACCGACGAAGGCACGGGTGAATGCACCGATTTGCTACCAACCAACTCCTGATCCGTTCCCGGTGCGATAGTTGCTTGAGAAGGGGCATGCGTATTCTCATTGCTGATGACGAAAAGAACTTCACGGAACTCCTGTCGCTGATGATTCGCAAGGCCGGGCATGAGGTCGCGCACGTCGTGAACTCGGGCGGCTTGGCCGCGATTCGCGCCTACAATGAATGCGCGCCGGACGTGGTGCTCATGGATTACATGATGCCGAACTACAATGGAGTGACGGCCGCCCGCCAGATAATCAGCAAGGATCCCGGCGCGCGTGTGGTACTGATGACTGGGATGAGGAACACGCCGGAACTCCAGATGACGGCTTCAAACGCGGGCGCGATGGGCGTGCTCCACAAACCGTTTTCGCAATCGGAACTGGAAGGTCTCCTCGCCGTGCTGCCGTTCGCCTCGCATCACTTGCGGAGCACCCTTCCATCCGCTCCGCGAGCGGCTTGTTGAAAAAATGTATCCCCTCAAAACAGGAGGCAGATTGGCTGTTGCGAAGTTTTGCCGTGATTTGTCCCCCGCCCCGCCGTATCGCTCTCCCACTATGTGGAAAGGCCGATTTCAGGAACAGACTGCCGAATTACTTCAGACCTTCAGTGAAAGCATCAGCTTTGACTGGCGGCTTTGGCGTCACGACATTGAGGGCTCCATCGCCCATAGCGCGGCGCTCCAGCGCGCCGGACTGCTCACCGCGGATGAGCGCACGCAGATCGTCGCCGGGCTCCGCGAAATCGGCGAGGAGATCGAGGCGGGGAAATTCGAATTCAAGATCGCGCTCGAAGACATCCACATGAACATCGAGTCGGAGCTCACGCGCCGCATCGGATCCGCTGGTGCGAAGCTGCACACAGCGCGTTCTCGGAATGACCAGGTGGCGACGGACATCCGACTCTATTTGCGCGATGAGTGCGACGCGATCATCGCCGGCCTGCGCGATTTGCAGCGTGCGCTTGTGGAACTTGGCGACCGCGAGCGCGACGTAATCATCCCAGGCTACACGCATCTCCAGCGCGCGCAGCCCGTCCTTTTTGCGCATCACTTGCTGGCCTACGTCGAAATGCTCGACCGCGATTGCGGCCGCGTCGCGGATGCACGGAAACGGATGAACGTCCTCCCGCTCGGCAGCGGCGCGATTGCCGGGTCCACCATCATCCTCGACCGCGAGTACGTCGCCGCGCTGCTCGAATTTGACTCGGTGACGCAAAACTCGATGGATGCTGTGAGCGACCGCGACTTTGCCGTCGAGTTGCTCGCCGCGCTCGCCCTCGTCGCCACGCATTTGTCGCGGCTGAGCGAGGATGTGATTCTCTGGGCTTCGAGCGAGTTCAAGTTCATCCACATCAGCGATGCCTACACGACCGGCAGCTCGCTCATGCCGCAGAAAAAAAACCCGGACGTTGCCGAACTGACCCGCGGAAAAACCGGGCGCGTGTATGGAAACTTGATGTCCATTTTGACCACGCTCAAAGGCCTGCCGATGACATACAATCGCGACATGCAGGAGGACAAGGAGCCGATTTTCGACAGCGTGCACACGGTAAAAACCTCGCTCGCCGTGTTCACTGGAATGATGCGCGGCGTGAAAGTCAATCGCGCTGCATGCGCAGCCGCCGTCGCCGACCCGATGCTGCTCGCCACCGACCTCGCGGACTATCTCGTGAACCGCGGCGTACCGTTCCGCCACGCGCACGAATTCGTCGGAAAAGCAGTGGCATTGTGCAATCAAAAGGCGTGCGACCTGCCGCAGCTCACCCTCGCGGATTATCAGGCGATCTCGCCGGAGTATCAGGCCGACCTTTTCGACTGCTTCCAGCTCGGAAAAGCCATGGCCGACCGCAAAGCCATCGGCGCGCCGTCGCCCGCCAACGTGTTGTCCCAGCTCACCCGCTGGAAGGCCGCGCTGGCTTGATACCGGGCCTCTACGGAGCCGGTGCCAGCTGGACGCGCCCGCCGGGGATGCCGTCGAGGTAGTAGCCGGTGGCGTAGCCCGCCTTGCGGAGGATCACTCCGGAAAACTTCACCGGCTTTCCGGTGACCGGCGAAACGAACGAGCCGCTCCATTTCCCCGATGCGGCGGAGGCTGTGACTTTCAGCTTGTCGGCCCCGGGCGCGATCACGACGACTTTGTTTTTCGCGTCGATGTTCACGGCTTTTGTGCCGAGCGTGGCGTCGGTCAGATCGACCGTTGCATTGCCGTCGGCGTCCGTTGCGCCGAGCGTTGGGAAAAGCGGCGTCGCCTTTGGCAGAAGCTTCGTCGCGATAAGATCGACATTGATGCCGCCCGGCCAGCCAGGATGGGCGGGTTTCACGACGGGCGGGCGAAACCAGAAGAACCCTGCGCCATTCACATCAGAGGTAAGCTGCGCTCGGGCCGTGGCAATTCCAGACAGCGAGCCGGCCGATTTGTAGAGCGGCACGTAGAGCGGGATGATGTCGCCCGCGAGGAGCACTGATGCCATGGAAAACGCGGTGCCGTCTGCGAGCTTGCCTTTCAGCGTGACGCCGCCCGTTTTTGATACTGTCAACGCACCGATGCCGTCGCCCTGCGGATATTGAGCGGCGCTCAGGCCGTTGTTGCGTGCGCTTAGCGCGAGCAACGCGGCGGAGTGTTTTCCCTTGTCGATGAGCGGATCGAGGATCGTTGTCGGAACGAGGGCCGTTTTTCCGTTGTAGGCGGGCCGGGTCGCTGAGAAGCGCGATACAATCGCTCCGCCAGCGGGTTTGACGGATGCCGAAAGCGACGGGTTGTCGCCAAGCTGGAGTTGCATCGTGAGGATCAGGTCGGAGAGGATTTTCCGATCGAGCACCGTCGAGTTATTTCCACCGGAAAATGTGATTGCCCCCGTGTCGCTCAGCTTTCCGCGCAGCGAGAATTTCTGCCCTCCGAGCGTGATGGCACCCGAGAAGTTTCCGCCTTTGGAGATCGTGATTTTTGTGAAGCCGACGTTGTCGTTTGTGCGCGTGACTCCGACGTCGGGCTCGACCAGCGCATAGTAGTTTCCGACGGCCTCAAGCGCCGATGAAATCTGGACCGTCAGCGTGACAGCGGGGCTTTCATCCACCCCGCCGTCCAGCACTCCACCGCTGTCTTTCAAACGAATGGTCAGTACCGCCGTGCCCGATAAATTCGCTGTGGTGAACGAAAGCACACCGGTCGGCAGGACCGACGGAGCGGACGTGAAAAGCTCCGGCCTGTCGTTCGAGACGAGGAATGAGACCGTCTGGCCGGATTCATCTGCCGGACCCTTGACGATGTTCGTCGCCCATTGTTTCGAATAGGCCGAGCCGACGCCCACGGATAAAGCCGCGGGCGCAGTGAAAGAAGGCGCGTCGTTCACCGGGCGGGTGGTGATGGTGAATTGGTTCGTCACCGAATCGACACCGCCATTTGCAGTGCCGCCGTCGTCGTGCAGCGTCGCGGTAATCGTCGCCGTTCCGCTGCGGCCAGGGTGTGGCGTGAATGTGAGCGAGCCGGTTTCGGGCGAAATCGACGGCTGAACTATGAAGAAATCGGGGCGCGAAGCGGAGACTTCAAACGTGAGCGTCTGCCCTGCCTCGGATGCCGGACCTGCGCTGATGCCCGTGGCCCAGCCAGCGATGGTTTGCGCGCCGTCGTTATGGCGGACGGAGACGTTTGCTCCCGGCGTGAAAGTTGGGGCGTGATTCACCGCGGAAATGGTAACGGTGAAACTCTGCGCGGCGCTGGAATTCGTCCCGCCGTTCGTCGTTCCGCCGTTATCCATCGCCGTAACAAACACAGTCGCCAGCCCCGGCTTTCCAGCGAGGGAAAACGTGAGCGTACCGTCCGAAGCCACGGCAGGCTGCGCCGTGAATAGTGTGTTGTCGGTGTTGGTGACGAGGAAACTGACGGTCTGGCCGCTTTCCCCGGAGCCCGCCGAAATGGCCGTCGCCCATCCCGGAAGCGACACCGGCGCAGCGTCCTCGCCGATCATCAGGTTCGTGCCTTTCACGAATGAAGGCGCAACATTCGGCTGGATGGTTATGACGAATGTCTGCGCCGAACCTGTGTCAATCCCGCCGCCCGCGGTGCCGCCATCGTCCTTGGGAGTGACAGTCACAGTAGCGCTACCAGTGGCATGCATTGCAGGGGTGAACGTGAGCTGGCCCGCGGAAGAAATCGCCGGCTGCGCCGCGAAGATCGCCGTGTTGTCCGCCGCGACGACGAACGAAACCAACTGGGAAGTTTCGGTGGATGCGCCCGCACGGATCGCCGTAGCCCAGCCCGCGTCTGTCTTTGTGCCGCTGTCCATCGGCACCGTTTGGTTCGGTCCTTTCGTAAAAAGCGGTGGCGTGTTTACTGTGGGCGGGCCAAGGGTAAAAATGTTGGAGACTCCAACCGGAGTTCCGGCGGCAGAGGCAGTGAGCCGGGCGTCGGCGACGTCGAGAATGCTGAGATCTCCGGTCCAGACACCATTCGTGAGGACGGCGTTTACCGGCTGCATCGCAAGGGCCATCCCTCCCACGCTGAGGCCGGCATTTTGAAGACCATGAACCGAAGCGGAGGACGGCGACGCTGCGATGGACCAGTTCGAAGCATCGTTGGCGTCAGAGTTGCCGGTGCGGAAGAGCGACGTGTTGCCTAGAGGGATTGCAGCGCCATCTCCGGTCCACTGCGACCCGAGCGTGTAGGTGAACCCGCCGTAGGTGAAATTGATCGTCGAGAGTTCTGCGGCCGTGTAGCCCCATGCACAGAAATCGCGAATGACGCCCGCAGCATCCGAAAGCATCGCCCAGCCCTTAGGCCCATTGCCCGGCCAGTCGATGTCCGCGCCGTAGGCGGTCTCGTTGTTTCCAATCGTCGCATTATCCGTCGCACCGACGATTTGCCCGGAAACCAGGTTCGCCGGGAGCGCCCACGAAACAGTATTCACCACATTCACGCCCTGAGTGTTGCGTCCTGTCATCACGAACCAGCCGCTGGTGTTCACCGCGGTATTGCCGAGATTTTGGATCTCGAAATAGTCGGGCGTCGGCGTGCTGCATCCGAATTCCGTAAAGACGACACCCATCGATGAAACACCTGCCGCACCCACGTTCACAGGCCCGTTGTAGTTCACGGTCCGGCTGCTTGAATCGACTGCGCGCAACGTGACGGGGAACGGCGTATTCGCGATCTGAGGATTGGTGACGGCGCTCCACTCAAAATGGTCAAACGGTCCGACATCGAATACCGAGATGCTGAGCGTCTCGGAATCCGACCCGCCGAAATTTGCGGCGCCGATCGTGACTTGGAACGAGCCAACTGCGGGGGGAGTTCCCGTGAGCACTCCCGTGGTCGTATTAACCGAAAGCCAGGCAGGGAGTCCCGTTGCGTTATAGCTCGTCGGTCCATTCGTTCCGACGATTTGGTAGGTCAACGGAACGTTGATCGAACCACTCACAGAGAGCGCACTCGTGATGACCGGCGGAGGCGGTATGGAGATGGTGAGGACGAGTGATTTCGAGTCACTGCCCGCCGAATTTGTCGCGGAGACGGTGATTTCAAATACGCCATCCACCATCGGCGCTCCGGAAATCACACCGGTGGCAGTGTTGATGTCCGATCCCGCCGGTAGTCCTGTCGCGCCGAATGAAGTCGGGAATTTCGTCCCGGTGATTTGGTAGGAAAACGATGCCCCCGCCACGGCCGAAGCGGTGAGGCTGCTCGTGATGGTCGGCGGCCCGTCGTTGCCCGGCGTTCCGAGGGACTGCGTTGAAAGCTTCCATGTCTCTTTCTCACTCCAGTCGCGCGCCGTGGATGTGCCGGGGCTGACGGTGGTAAAGCTGTGGTCGAGCGTCGGATCGACAAACCAGTCCGGGTTGTAGGTGAAATTAAGGATGTTGATGTTCCACGGAGGCGCAGGCTGGAGGGCGATGCTCTCGCCCGCATTGTCGAGCGTGCCCGTGAAATTGCGCGCGGCAAGATTACCCAATGCACCATATTGGGCGATGAATGCAGCGCGGTCCTTGCAGACCACGATGATCGCGCCGGGTGCAAGCGTCACTCCCGCGTCGAATGTGTAGCTGATACCCGATGTGAACTGCACTCCGGAAAGGTCGAGCGTGACGCCGCCGATGTTCTGGAGCTCGATGAATTCCAGATCATTTGGGCGGAAAAGCACCTCGGTGACACGAAGAAAGCTGAGCAAATTCAGCACGCCCCCAGGAGGCGCGATGTTCGACGCACCCGGCGTCGGCGGGGTCGTCGGCAGCGAGAATTGCATCAGCGTCGTCGCGCCATCCGGCGACCGTCCGGTCGATGTGTCGCGCGGTTGTCCGATGACTGGAACCTCGTCCACCGTAGTTCCGTTTGCACCGATGAGTGAGATCCGTCCGAACGACGAACTGAAGCCGAACGCAAGTTCTGTGGAATTGGTCGCGGACGCAGAGTTGCCGCGCGCATTCAGCCGCATGAAGCCGCCCGGCGCTATAAAGCTCAGAACCGGAAAAACGTGGCGGGTGCGGTAGTTGATCGGGTCGTCCGTGACGGCCATCGCTCCGATGGGCGCGGGCTGAGGTGACGGATTGTAGAGCTCCGCAAAGTCGCCGCTGAGCAAATAGTCGGGGTTCGGCCCCCACTCGTTGATTTTTAGAATGGCGGGAGACGCAAGTGATGCGACCGCGGTATTTGCAGTTCCAATCGTTGGCGTACAAAGTGCCCAAGTGTTGAGCGCGCCGCCGGTGCGACCGACGGAGTAGTCCCTCGGCTGTGCGCCGAACGCGACGGAATCCCGCAGTGCGCCGCCGTTGGCCGCGCTGGCGTAGAGCAGGACTTCATCGCCATCCTGATCGAGCTGAAAGCCTGTATGAAGGCCGGGCGCGGTCAAATCGGAGTCTGCGTGGACCACCAGAAATGCGTTCGCATTGATGGTCGTGTTCGCAGGAAACGTATATTTTGCAGGCGTCGCCGCGTCGTCGGAGAGAGTCATCCCGGAAATATCCACCTGCGCTCCGGAGGTGTTTCGGAGCTCTATGACATCCGGGTGCGTCGCTCCGTTTGTGTAAGCCGTGACGTTGTTTGCCAGCACTTCATGGATGACAACGCCGGTCCCGGTCGCAGCCAGAGTGGCCGTGGAAGTCGCAGTCGGCGGAGTGATCACCGTCGCAACGCTCCCGCCAACCACGCCGTCGGGAATCAAGTCCAGCAGGTGTGCGCGACGGGTGCTTACGAAACTCTTGATCGCCGTGATAGTCGCCGGAGGTGCCCAACCGCCGAGATGACGATCGGTCATCGGGCCAAACGTGCCAGCGTCGAACACAGTGCCGAGCAGTTCGCGCAGTGCATCCAAGTATTTTTGCCGGAATACGGCGTTTCCAGTAGTGATGCTATTGCCGATCAGCGGAAGCAGCGGGCTAAATACGGAGCCCTCAGCCGTCATGTCATACAGCCCCCGGGCGTTGCCTGCGAGCGGGCCGTCGCCCAAACCGAAAATGGTGTCCAGATCGTGAGGCACAAGATTCAGTCGGCGTTGACCGAGCGCATTCGGTGCGAAGTAGATCGTGTAATCATCGTCCTGCCCGTTGGAAATGTTGGTTTCGTTGTCTTGCAGCACCGTCATCGCCGCGAACCAGCGAGCCCATTGATCGAGATCGGCCACGGTTTCCAACTGCGCGATTTCCGCGGCGGAAAGCGGTGTGCCATCCCACGTCCCCTGCGAAACGTTGCCGGCCGGGGCTCCGGTAAAATGGGGAGCGCACACGGTCTGGACGACCGCGAAGAAGCTCGTCATATCCGTCCAGTCATTGGCCGACGAATTGTTCTGCTTGCTCCAGCCATCCAGTAATCCATCCGGGTTGCCCGGAACCGCCGCGCCGGTGCGCCAGAATTGGTCGGGCCTTCCTTTTTTGTAGAGATTCCCGCCGGTCGCCGTCGGCCAGTGGTTGTTGGTGAAGTCGCCGTTGAATTCCTCAATCCGGCTCCACTTTCCAAAGTCCGGTGTCGATCCGCTGGACGTGGTCAACTCCACACCATTGCGGCGCAATTCGACCGGGAGCGAATCCGGAGTCCGGACGCCGCAGGCTTCCAGCACGCGGTTGCCAAAATACTGGGTAAACGACGCCTTGGGATTGATTGCGAAATCCGTCAGTCCGTCGAGTGTGTCGTCGTTGGGAATCGAGATGCGGAGCGGTTTGAAATAGACGCCGCCGACCGTGTAGCCGCGGCTGCTGTTCCCGCGAAACCGGACGGAACTGCGGTAGCGGATGCTCGACTCGCCGGCCCTGGAGCTGATGAATGTGATGTTGAACTGCCGGTCGATTTTGTTGCCTATGGAGTCATTCGGCTGGGTCGAATTGAGGGTCGCGTTTTCCGAACCCGTCAAAACCATGTCGTAGAATGTATCGGTCGCATTTCTCGTCTCGTTATTGACCTGAATGTTGCAGTTTGCGACCTGTCCCTCGGCACCCACCGGAGCGGGAAAGGCCCGCGTGTTTACTCCGTCGGTGGCCGAGATATAGAACTCGATGACCGTGAGATTTGTCGTCTGCGGGGGCAGGGTGACGGCGAACTTGCCATTGCCTTCATGGAGCATCGAAGTGGTCGTAAATCCGGGTGGCGTCGTCGTGGTCGCATCGCGCCAGAGGAGATTAGCCGTCAGGCCGGCGGCGGGCGTTTCGTCGTTCAGCTCGCAGGTGATCCGAATCGGGTCGGTCGTCTTCGGCACGGCCGGGGAGTGTTTCACGGCCTTGATGATCGGCGCGATGTTGCCCGTCGCCACGGAGTTTACCGCACCCGGTGTTGCGCCCGCACCAGCGGTGGACGCGGCCCAATTCTGGCCGTTGTCGTTGCTGAGCGCTGGATTGCGAAGCTCGATGGAATTCCCGCCGGACGTCGCCGGTGAACTCCAATCGTAGCCGCCGAAGGTCGCCTCGCGAACTCGTGGAGCCCAATCGCCTTCACTGGCATAGGTGACGTCATCGACCTTGTCGAACGAACCCGCCGTGAGTCCCGGCTTTGAGAGTCGCACGCGTTCGCTCCCATTGGAAAGAGCTGATCCTGCCTGCCACGGACCGAGCGCGCCGACAAACCCGTACCGTGTCTGAAGAGCCGCTGGGTTCGCTGCAATCACCACGTAGCCATTGGCCGGAATCATCGTGTTTGCCGGGATGGTGTAGCTCACGCCGGATTTCAGCGCCCATCCACCGATATTCACCGGAGCGACATCCGTATTGTACAGTTCGATGAACTCCGTGGCCGGATTTTCCACGGTAAACGGAACCGTCGTCCCGGGACGGTACAGGATTTCATTAATGACCACGCCGGCTTGTGCAGAGCTGGCGAGGACGACGGAAGTAACGATTGCGCGAAGAATTCGGGGCATGAAAGGTCGCGCAATATGCCCCAGCCCGCCCAAATGGCAACGGGCTCCTTCTTACAGAAGTGAAAGATTTCAGCGACGCTTCGGCCTATTCATCGAAAGGATGCTCGTTCCACGCGTAATCAAGCTCCCGCCTACGATGAGTCGCCGGACGGGCTCGCCGGTCTTCGGGTCGTGGGTGAGCGCGGGCTCGGTCATCTTTTGCTCGATTTCAAACTGGCGCGGCTTCTGGCCGGCCTTCTTAGGGATGGTTTCGTAAACGTATGTGGCCATGCACAGTGTTTTACTACGCGATAACGTCCCCGTCCAGCGGGCAGCTACGGCACTTGAAAATGCGCGCGGAAGAACCGCTGCGAGTTCGCAGTCGCCGGGATGCTGTAAACATACGTCTCCACTCCGCCTGACACCGTCCGGCTCATCAAAGTGACCGCCGCCGGCGTGAATGGCGCACCGGCGAGATCCGTGGTTTCCTGGATGGTGTGAATCACGTCATCCGCCGCGAGAGCGCGCCGGAGGGTGAAAGTGAATGTGCCGTCGGGATTGCGAACCGTGGTCGGAATCTGATCAAGCGACCCGGCAGTGGGCGATGCACTGAGCGCATATTCTACCAGCGCGGTCAGGCCATCGCCATCGCCGTCGTCGCTGTCGCTGGTGATGCTGTTTGCCGTTTTCCATGCCGCGTAGCCCGACGCGTCCGTTCCACCGGGGCTCAGGCTGGCGCTGGCACGCCAGTTCATCGCGATGCCGTGATTGGGATTCGACGCCGGGGTTTTCAAAACGAGCGATGGACCAAAGCCGTCCGGCTCCACAGGCCACGGCGACAGGACCGCATACGTACATTCGCGGATGTTGGTGACCAGGTCCGGTGCGCGGAGCAGGAGGTGCTCGCCGCTGTTGCTGAGCTTTCCGCCATAAACACCTGCGGGCGCGAATCCGTAGCGACTGGTGAAAGCGGCGGAGTTCCGCGCAAGCACGATTCGACTGCCCGCTGCGATGACCGTGGTTGGAAAGGTGAAGTCGATACCGTCGGCAAAGTAGCAACCTGTGAGGTTCACGCCACTCGCGCCGATGTTCATGATTTCCAGGTATTCGAATTCGTCCGAGTCAACGAAGCCCGCCGTGATTTCCGCCGGAGTCGGGTTGGCCGGATGATAATGGATTTCGCTGAAGACGATATTTGCCGACGATGCCGGGACGACGTCCGCAAAGAACGTTGCCTCGGTGAGCGCGGACCATTCGCTGCCGTTGAGCACGCGGGTCTTCACGGTGGTCGCGGGCTGCGTGATGGCGATGGCCCCGCTGTAAGTCGTGCCGGCGACTGCGCCGCCGATGGCACGCGGGTCGGTGCCGTTTGTCGTGTAGTAAATCACGCCTGCCGGAGCGGTAATCGTGAGGTTGTAGCCGCCCGCGACATTTCCGCCGTGCTGGCTGAAGCTAGGCGCGGTGGTCAGCGGATAGAGCGGCGCGGTGGCGTCTCCGTAAGCCGTGGTGAGATTGTACGCACGGAGCTGGGTTACGGTTGTGTTGTTCCGGGTAGCGACGTAATTCCGCGCGACGGTGACGGCGTTGGCCCAGTCGGTGGCATTGTAGGCAGGTGTTTTGAGCACGTCGCCCCAGCGCATTGAGTGGCCCTTCACGGCGAGGTTGATTTTCGCGGCGAGCGAGTCGATGCGCGCCTGCGCCAGAGCCGGCGTCATCGTTCCGCCATTGAAGAGATGCTTGTGTGCGCGGTCGGCGACCCTCATTCGGAACTCCGGGCTGAAGCACAGGTCCTGGAAAAGCCACTGCGGATTCGAGTAGAGGAAGTTTGTCTGATTCGTTCCGTTGAAGGGGCCGGTGCGGTCGTTTTGCGAACTCGGCGTCCCGAGCGTGTGCTCGGCGTCGTGGTTGTAAAAGGTGAAGCCCTTCCCGCTCACGCGGCTGCGCAACGCGAACCAGTTGTTCGCGGTATTGTTCGCGAGGAACGACGAGAGCGGCGCGTCGCCGTCGCCCGTGTAGAAAATGCAGAGCATGTAGTCGATGAGGCTGTCTTCTTCGACGAGTCGTGGAATCGCCGGGTTCGGCGTTCCGTCGGGATTCTTTCCGAGCATCGCAAAATACGCGGCGAGATCAGGGTTGCCGCTTTGCGTGACTCCCGGCGCCGTGGCAAATGCGCGCGCCTTGTTCCAGAGATCCTTCCACGCCGCGACGCCGCCACCGGGCAGCACGTCGAGATAGCCGTCCGTGGCCTCGGCAATGAAGTTTGGCGTGGTGCCGCGATTGCCGCATTTGATGACGTCATAGTCTGCTTTGTTGCCGCCAAAATAAGCCTCCGCAAACCCGGCACCGACACGCTCATCAAACCAATAAAGGCCCCAGTACGTGCCGTTTAGATAGAGGTGAAAGTAGCGCGTGCGCGTGCTCGGCGACCCGCAATCGAGGAGCGTCTGCCGGGCAAACGGATCGCGAAGCATCGTGTCGAACTGCGGATTCCCTTCGCCGGAGCGCGCCCACGAATAGTTCTGGCTGCTCGCGAGGTCGATGACGTCGTGCTCGCTCGATCCAATGTCGCCAAACACCGGGTAGTCGAGTTTTCCCACGCTGTAGCTGTCGCGGAAATAGACACGCAGACTGTGTTTGAAAAAACTTGGGCTCCGGCTCGCTCCGCCGCGGATGCGGATGCCGACGTTATGCTGGAATTCGCCCTGCAATCCCGCGGGCTTCGATGGATCGAGCCACTCCATGCTCGCGGGCCGTTCCCATTCTTCGCCATGGCCGCTCGCGTTGACATAGATGCCCGTATTCGGGTCGGTGAGATTCGCCTGGTCGGTGACCACGGAAATGGTGGGGATTTGCGTGAGCGCTGCGAGCATCTGTGCGTCGCCGTAAAGAGTGCGGACGTTTTGATCCATTCCGTAGTTCAGAACCTGGTTTTGTCCGGAGGAGTTCAGAACCGGGCTGGTCGGCCATCCGGGAGGCGGCGATCCTGTCGGCTGCTGACCGAGGACATCGCTGAGGAAAATGTAGGTTTGCGTGTCGGTATTGGTCGGCTCCCAATCGGGCTTGAATGCCTTCGCGCGTAACACCGTCGTCGCTGTGATGGGGATGGGTGTGCCCGGTGTATAAACCGCACTCGTCTCCGTCGGCGTCGAGTTGTTCGTGGTGTAGCGGATGATCGCGCCGACCGTGGTCGTCGCCAAATCCACGGTCTGCGGAGTGCTGTAGAATCCCCTCTTCAGCGAAAACGACGTGTCCTCAACGAAATCGAGGAACCACCGTGAGTCATTCAGCGCGCCCGGCGTGATCTGGCCGAGGTAGGTGGCGGCCGGCTGGATGACGAGGCTGTTGATGATGAGTTGCGGCTGGAGGAGGAAATCCGGGTCGTTCGTCGCCGAAGTCATCGCCTGAATCGCGAGCACATTCGTCCCGGAAATGAGCGCCGATGCGTATGCAGACACGTCGATTTCCTCGTAGTTCACCGCGGCGAGATCATCGCGGTCGCCGCCCGTCGCCGCGGAGTTCCATGCCGAAGTCACCGCGACCGCATTGCGTCGCGCGATTTCAGTGCCGTTCAGAAACGCGATAAATCCGTCGTCGTACCGAAGCCGCAGCTTCATGGATGTCACGTTTGCCGCGAGCGTGGCATTGGTGAATGGATAGCGGGTAAACGCAGATGTGTTGACGTTGAGCATCGCCGTTTTCACGTCGGTGCTGATGAGCGGCTGGTAGTTTCCGTACTCGTTTCCGATGACGGAAACTTCGCCGAGCGAAAGGACGTTCGACTCGTCGCTGTTGACTCCCGGCGTCCCGCCCTGGCCTCCGGTGCCGCTGAGGTCGATGTCCGGCGTCCGGCTGATTTCGATATACTGGCCGACGATGTAGCCGCCGGTGAGTGCTGTAAAATTCAGCGAAAGCGATGCAGGCCCGTTGGGATAAACGTACCCGGTGTTTTCCGGGTTCAGCAGCGGCGAGAGGTAGGTGACGGTCGAGTTGTTCGAGTCGAGCACGCGCACCGTGATATCGCGCAATCGCGAGCCGCAACACGACGTGCGATTGGTTATGGTGACCGATGAAAGGATCTTCCGTGTGCCAAGATTCAGCGTCCATTTCGGCGCGTTGTCGGTGCTCAAAGTATGGCTGAAATCGGTCGTGTTATTATTGTTGGCCAGACTCGCCGAGTAGGTGCTCAGGGTGGACGTCTGCGTCGCCGTACCGGCCGGTGCCAGATTGACATCGCCACCGATGGTCCCGCCGCCGGTGACAGCCTGGATTTCCACCTCGGCCATCGAAAGCACGCGGGCCTCATCCGCATTTCCCTGACCTCCGGAGCCGGAGAGGTCCACGTCGATCGTGCGTTCGATGCGGATGGTGCGGCCGACGACGTAGCCGCCGGTCAGCGCGACAAGGTCCACTGTGATCGAAGCCGGGCCGTTCGGATACGTGCTGCCGGCGTTCTCGGGATTCAGCAGTGCGCTGGTGAAAACGGCCGCGTTGCTGGAGTTGAGCACCTTGACGGTGATGTCGCGCAATCGCGATCCGCAGCACGACGTGCGGTTAAAGATTTTGACGCTCGCGAACTGCCTGTCCGACGCAAACGTGTTTTGCCACGACGGCGCGTTGTCGGTGCCAAGAGTGTGTGAGAAATTCGTGTAGTTTCCGTCCTTCGCCAGCGTCGCTGTAAAACTCCCGTTTGTCGTGCTCTGCGTCGCCGTGCCCGTGGTCGTGATGTTCCCCAAGGTCACCGGGGGAGCCGCGGTCTCGTAGCCCACCGCGCCGACGCCCGTTCCATTTTGCCAGCCTGCGGCAGACGCCATGCTTGGCTGATTCCAGTCCGCCGCGAGCGCGCCCGCACTGGCCGGCACGAGCCACGACGGCGTCACACCATTCACCGCGCTCGTCGTCACTGAATCCTGCGAGACGCCGTAACTATAGCCATCGCGCTGCTTTGAGTAGTTAAACGCCGACACCGCTCCTGCTCCCGGCGACTGCACGAGCGCGAGATACCCGCCTGCGGAATTGAGCGAGAAATTCGTGTGCAACTCCGAACCTGCCACCGCACGATTTTTTCCCGAGGCAAACACGACCAGGAACTGGCCGGAGTTCAGCGTCACGCTCGGAAACGCCCATTTGGTGGGCAATGCGGCGTTATCCGTGAGAAAGTAGCCGCTCAAGTCCACCGGCGTCGGATCGGGATTGTAAATCTCGACCCAATCGGAATGCGCGCCGTCGATATCGGTAAGACCGTGCTGATTTTCAGCGACAAACTCATTGATGACGGGAGACGCTATCGCGACAGAAACGGACGCAAGGAGCGCCAAGAGGATTTTTTTCATAAACGTGGTTACTGGAGTGACTGTCCGGTGTCTTCCAGATTTGGTAATCCGACAACTTAAATCTCCGTCACATCGTTCGAGATCGGAGAAATTCGGCGCTCGAAAATCGCTACCCACGGGGCCGTCGGTCATCGTGACCTTCCACGGTCGTCCGAATCGGTTCGCTTGGGGCTTGCCTCGGAATTCGTTCCCTTGCCATCGTCGGAAAATGAATATAACAATTCTGCTTTTCGCCCTGACTTTCGGATGTTTCTCGCTCCACGCACAGACTGCCGTTCCGGCGGCGGCAGTTCCGGTCGCTCCGCCAGCTCCGAGCCCGCTGAAACCACTTGCGGGCGGCGATCAAAACTTCGCCCGGATCGTCTCCGGGACGTTGCAACATCAGATCCAAATCGCACTCGCCGGCAAGCGCGAGAAACGCGAAGACCCGGATATTTCAGACTTTAGCAACAAGCTGCTGAAAGGAGCCACAAGCATCTGGACGCCTTTCGTTGATATCTGCCAAAAACACAAATTCAACAGCATCGCGATTGATGTGAGCAAGAACCAGCGCGATGCGATCGTAAAGATGAGCAAGCTCAAGGGCGCTGGGTTTCGTGCGGATTACTTCAAACTCTCTATTACTGAGGCGCGGCGAGGGATCCTATTCATCGAGTCCTCTTTACCGAAAATCGAAGACGCGGAACTGAAAAAATCTGCGGGTGACATGTTGGCGTTCTTTAAGAATTCCGTCTCTGCACTCGAGACAAAATCGAAGGAACCGTTTACACCAAGCGCCCAGCCTAAAGCCGCTCCAGGCAAGAAGCGAGGCGCGCAGAATCCCTGAACCTGGCCACCCGGTTGCGATGCCGTGCGCAGCCGGGCGAACATTCAGTCCCTGCAGTTCGAAAACCTGGATTTGCACCATGAAATCCCCGTTCGTCACAACCATCCCTTTCCCTACCCTTGTTGCCTGCGGCAAGTTATGTGGTTAGCCGCACCGAGCGGGATGCACTGTCGTTGCTGCGACGCCCTCGTCGCAGTTGACGAAATGGCGGCGAGGCGCCGCGGGCTACCCCGCACTTCTCACACCTTTTTCCAGCAGATTCAGGGAGGCCAACAGATTTCCACCTGCAAAGAATCTGCGGGCCTCCCTGAATCTGCTGGAAATCTACATACACGGCGGCGGTGGGGCGCTTCTCAGAGTGTGAGAAATTCGGGCTAACCAGAGACTGCGGCAAAAAGAAAGCGCGCGACGGTGAAAACCGCACCGCCCTCGCGTGCGACTAGCCGGCCTTCGGAGCCGGAGGCTTCATCACAATCGTTTTCTTCACGGGAGCCGCCGCTCCAAAGCTATCCATCAGGGTCGGAGCCATGGGCGTTGCTTTTTGCACGGGAGCGGGTGCCGGTGCACCGCCGAGCGCCTGACGCAGCGCTCCTTCGACGAGTTGGGCGCAGTGAATCTTCATCGGCGGGAGCGGTCCCAGCGGAGCACTGAGTGCCGCGCCATCCATGGCCAGCGCTTCTTCCGGTGTCTTCCCTTGAATGAGTTGCGTGGCCAGACTCGCAACCGCAATGGCCGTTTCGCAGCCGAATGTCTGGAAAGAGGCCTTGTCGATCACCTTCTTCCCGTCTTCCTCGCGGAATTTAATCCACATCCGCAGCATATCCCCGCAATCCGGACTGCCGACGGTCCCCACGGCATCGGCATTTTCCATCTCGCCGAGGTTTTTCGGCTGCGCGATGGCGTCCTGGATTTTCTGATGAAGTTCTTCGTTCATGGCAATGGATTAGGCGACGTCGTAGCGCGGGAGCGCGGGGTCGATTTCGCAACTCCATGCGTCGATTCCGCCCTTCATGCTTTTGGCATTCTCCAGTCCGTGCCCTGCGAAATAAGCCGCCGCATCCAGACTTCTCACGCCGTGGTGGCAGACAAAAATGATGAGCTGTTCGCGCGGCCACCCGCCGAGTTCGTGCATCAGCTCCTGAGTAAGGAACGTGCTGTCCTCGATATGCACGGCATCCCATTCCTCCCGGCTGCGCACATCCACCATCTTCGCCTTCCCAGCCTTCAGCAGTTCCGCCGCCTGCTGGACCGTCACTTCCATTTCGTCCTCCGCCTCGTGTGCTTCGATAATCGTCCTGGCCACTTCTTCCACAGGCAGGTTTTCGTTCCGCGCGCAGACTTCCGCCAGCGTTTCATCCGGCCGGAATCCGCAACTCGAACACCCGCCGACATGATACCGCCGGAAAAGCGCCCGCTGCGCACTCGGAAAGCGCGCCACCAATTCCTGCATCGTGATAGAAGGATCAATCGTCATACCTGCAAACATATCGGTCGGAGCAGCCTTCGGAGCAAATGGAATCTGCGCCAGCAGGCCGGCGACCCACGAACAGGGCCACGCAAAAGGTAGCTCGACATTCCAATGTCGAGTAATGGCCCGAGGAAGAGAAGAGCGTCCTCGCTTTTGAAAGCGTCAAAACTCGAATTTGGAAAGTCGAGCTACGCCGAACTCCCGACTTTTTGCTCCCGGTATTAGAAAATTCTCGTGTTGCGTGATAGGAATTGCGGGCGAACGGCGCATGGGTGTATAAGCGCTTGATTGCGCTCCCGATGAACACGCCGCCAACCAACCGCGATGAGGAGATCTTTGCCGCCGCCGCAAGGCTGCCGGAAGCGGAGCGCGCGGCGTATCTTGATGCGGTTTGCGGAGATGATCACGAACTGCGCGAACGTGTCGGGCGGCTGCTCGCCTCACACGAGGCGAGTGGATTCATGCGAAGACCGGTCGACGGTCTCATCTCGGTATCGCCTTCTGGTCCCGGTGAGTCCGGGCCCGAGAAATCCGGCGACCGGATCGGCAATTACAAGTTGCTCGAACAGATCGGCGAGGGAGGATTCGGCACGGTGTGGGTTGCAGATCAGGAGCAACCGGTGCGGCGGCAGGTAGCGCTGAAAATCCTCAAGCTCGGCATGGACACGCGCGAGGTGATCGCGCGTTTCGAGCAGGAACGCCAGGCACTGGCGGTGATGGACCATCCGAACATCGCAAAGGTGTTCGACGCCGGGGCGACTCAGTTTGGCCGTCCATACTTCGTGATGGAGTTGGTGCATGGTATCCGAATCACCGACTACTGCGACGAGGCGAAACTTTCCACGCGCGAGCGGTTGCGGCTTTTCATCGCCGTGTGCCAGGCGGTGCAGCACGCGCATCAAAAGGGGATCATCCACCGGGACTTGAAGCCGTCGAATATCCTCGTCACAGTACAAGACGGCGTTCCTGTGCCGAAGGTAATAGATTTCGGCGTGGCGAAGGCGATTCACGGACGGCTTACGGAGGCGACGATCACCACGAACCTCGAGCAGATGATCGGCACCCCT
>JANMGP010000094.1:0-5752 GCA_031374705.1 Verrucomicrobiaceae bacterium
ATCGCTCTCAGCATACGTCACCGGACTTGCGCGATACGATCTACTCCTCGGCGGCCCGCACCGTTCGTTCTCAGGAACAGTGACCCGCGCAAAGCAGGACGCCGAGGCGAGAAAGAGTGTCGTCCGCTATCGGCGAGGCGAGGCGCGAAAACTCTTAATCGATCACCTCATCGAGCGAAAAGAAGGACGGACACTCTCGAAGACGGAGTTGGAGCAATCGAAGGCGAAAATCGCCCAACAGCTTCAAGGACTCTTCTGCGAGCCATAGGGCCGCTGCGATTGGCAGAACAGCGTAGCGACAGCGCAAAGCAAAACCCTTCCCGGAACCGACTCCCCAGGCCCGCGCCGAATGAGCGATCCATCATTTCTGCGCACCGCGAAGCCTCCCCGGATTCCCATGAGGCTGAGCACGTGCAGCATACTTACGGCGGGAGGAATGCAGCACGGAGCGTGACAGCGGATTGCTGGCGCGTTGCGTGATTGGGCGGGCGGTGCGGAGCTTTGAAATGCGACGCCCTGCGTTCTCTCGCCAGCGAAGCGCGAGCCCACCATCTTGGGAGTCTGCGGGGAAGGTGGCGGTGCGCAGTCTCCCACGCAAAGGGCGCGAGCGAGCTTGCCGCAAGCCCATTTACTCGGAAACGAGCGCTCCCCGAAACGTGCCCCACCATTCAATGCACCTTGGAGGCGGGGAGCTAAGTCACCGTCGGTTCCCGTTCTGTGGTTCCTCTAACGTAGAAAACACGGACAGAACACCGAATCGTCCATTTCTCACGGCTTCCTCACGGATGAGGATGTCGCGTTTCCCTCCTGCTGCGACCCATCCGAAGCAGTGCGCGGCGGTCACGGCATTGCTCCGAATTTCGTTGTCGCCTCCGAGTTCCGAGTCTTTGAGCGCCAAGGCCGTCGCACAATCACGCGGGATGGAGTTGATGTCGCGGAGCTGAAAACTACGGTAGCCACCAGCCTTGAATGCGGGCTCCGAAATCCGATGCCACGCGAAGCAGTCGTTTTTCCACTTCGCGATAGTGATGATGCGTGCGTCGTGGCGCATTGCCTGAATCGCAGTGCTCTCCCACGAAGTATCGAATTCGTGCCGGAGTGCTCTAATTGTCGCCAGAGGCGTTTGCTTCGAACAATTGAGTTTTGGGGCAAATCTGCCGATGGGCATCAGTAGATTGGCGGCAAAGGTATCGGCTTCGAGCTCCTCGACACTTTCGGCACCATCGAAAGCACCCGCGTAGGAACCGTGCGAACGGCATCCGGCAAGAAGCTGCTTCCGATGCTCCGGAATGTGATAGTGGCCGAGTTCATGCGCGATGGTAAATCGCTCGCGAGTTGACCCTGGCGTGTTGCCGGTATCCAAGTTGCAGAGGATTACCCAACTGCCGCCGCGCAAGACCAGCATCCCGTCAAATTTCGTGGAACCGTAGCTATTGTGAACAATGCTGATGCCCTTGGCCTTACAAATTCTTGCCGTCGAAACCCGGCCAGAAGGCGCATCCTCGTCCGCAACATCACTGCTGTGTTCGAGAATCTCCGCTTCACGCAATGGGTGGAGTTTCGGTTTCAATCCTACGAAGGATTTTGCGTCGCGCGGGCGACATCCTGCTCGATCTTCGCAAGCGTATCGGCATCAAGTTCACCGCCGTTCCTTGCCGCCATAGCCAGCTCGCAGCCAGTGGTGGATGCAGTAGCAGTCGGCAATTGAATGAAGCCCTCGGCGGGCGCTTCCTCGGCCAGAAGGAAAAGCACCTTCTCAAAGGCTGCGTTCACTTTGGCGCTAGACGGTTCGGAAGTGTACTGGGCTTCCGCGAGTTCGACCTCTTCAGTGGTCGTAGGAATGATTGCGCCGATTTCGACCAGCGCCCTTTTCAGTTCGGGCGTTAGTTCGTCATCGGGCTCGCTTGTGTTTGGATAAGGCATTGTATGAGGATGGATTTCAGGTGTTGAGGAAGGGTTCGAGTTGGGCTTTGAGTCGTTGCGAGAGGCGGCGCCATTTCTGGCGAATGTTGCTCCGCTCGTATCTTGTTCTTTCTTCGAGCGCATCTCGGATGTCGGGCGGCAGTTCCCTGCCGGTTGCGGTTGGCTTTCCAAACGTCGCGTAGGTAATCAAAATGTCCTGCTCCTCGACCCTGAGCGTTGCCAATATCGCTTTTAGCTCTGCCAAAGCGCGAGAGTCAGTTGGTTCTAGGCTTTCATCTTGGTCCGATTCGTCGGTGTCAATTGCCGCGTCAATGTCGTCGTTTAGCGGAACCAGTTGAATCCCAAATTGTTTACGGTTCACGCGCTTGAGTTCATCCCGTACCAAATTGGTGGCAATCTGCCCCATCCATGCCCGCACTTTTCGTGAAGCAAGTTCATGAATCCCGTGGCTGGTGTCCTTAAATCGCTTTGCGGCTCGAAATGCCTTCTCGAACGTTATGGCCGTGAACCGCTCCACATCAACGACGACAGAGCCCATGTTTTTCGCAAACTCCCCCAAGCGGCCCAAGACATACGGGTAATGCCGCACGTGGAATTCCCGCATCGCATCTCGTGCGAGCGATTTCTCGGTGGGTTCGTCGGTCGCCTCTCCAATCAGGTAGAGAAGCCCGGCATCAGATTCTTGAGTAAAGTCAATGGACACGGCTTGCATCGTATACTGAGAACGACGCTCTGTGACAGCACGATTCCTAAATGACGACACAGCCCATCGTCACAGCCTGCCGTTATCCGTGTGAAATCATACAACATATGGATACCAATATACAAAACGAACAACAAGATGGCGGCTGCGATGCCGCAGCAAAATGGGCAGCACTAATCGGCGACTCCCTTTTTCCGATGCCTCGCCAAAAGCTCAATGCTCGGGACATTCTCGACCAATCGGGCGTCGGGCGGGACTTCGTTCTCGTCCGCGACCACGGGAGCCCGAACGATGTTGTCTTCGCTGACGACGCGCTCGTGGACCTCGCCGAAGGGAATGTCTTCCGCGTCATTCCGCGCTGTGAATCGGCACCGCAGGCACCCTGCCACGGACCGGCAAAGCTGGCGTTCGCGTGCGATGACGAATGGGAAGTCACACTCATCGGGAAGCAGACAGGGCATTCGCTCAAGCGATTGTTCGGACTGCCGAGCGATGCAGTTCTGTTCCGCGATTTCGAGTCACCGCACGATCAGGCGATCTCAGACGATGCGATTGTGGAGTACCGCGACGGAGCGGTGTTCACTTGCCGAGACAAGTCCGCATCGAAGGACACTAAAATCGTCGTGAACGGTCGGGAGAAAGTCGTAGCCGGAAAAACGATATCGTATGCCGATCTCGTGATGCTGGCATTCGGTTCGGTTGACCCGAACACCATTTACACGGTTACGTTCAAGCACGGGCCGCCAAGCAAGCCCGAAGGCAAAATGGTCGAGGGCGACGTCGTGAAACTCCAATGCGGAATGCACTTCAATGTCACACCAACCAGTAAATCCTAATCCTGACATCGTCAGGCTCCGCAATGAGGGCTACGAAGTCGAAATCAGGGGGACGCACCTCCTAATTTTCCACGTCCCCTGCGTCAACTCGTCTGGGCAAATCGAGTTCGGCACGCTTGTGTCCACCCTTGCGCTGGCGGGTAACGCCATCACCAAGCCGGAAACGCACGTCGTTTACTTCATCGGGCCGCATCCATGCCACAAGAACGGGGCTATTATGTCGCAAATCCAGAATGGCAGTCAGACGCAGACGCTGGCAGAGGGGATCGTCGTGAACCATTCGTTCTCGAACAAGCCTCCGAACGGCTATCAGGACTACTACGAGAAGATGAGCCGTTATGCGGAAATCATTTCCGCACCGGCGGAGTCACTCGATCCTGCGGTGACGGCGAAAACGTTTCGGGTGATTGAGACAAAGCCCGAGGAGTCAGTGTTCAACTATTTGGATACGAATTCCAGCCGCGCCGAAATTGAAGCAATCAGTGGGAAGCTCAAGGGGCACAAAATCGGCATCGTCGGCTTGGGCGGTACTGGATCCTACGTGCTCGACCTCGTGGCGAAGACGCCAGTGGATGAAATCCATCTGTTCGACGCGGATGTGTTTTGCCAGCACAACGCCTTCCGAGCGCCGGGTGCGCCCTCGGTGGAGCAACTTCGCACGCCGCCGCTAAAAGTGAACTACCTCGCCGAAATCTACTCAAGAATGCGGCGGAAAATCATCCCGCACGCAGTCGCGCTCGGCGCCTCGAATGTCCAACTGCTGCACGGCTTGGATTTCGTTTTCATCTGCATGGACGAGGGTCGGGCAAAACGTGAAATCGTCGCACTCCTGGAAGCGAGTTCAGCTTCGTTTATTGATGTCGGCATGGGAGTCCAAGTTGGCGATAACAACCTGCTCGGCATCGTGCGCGTGACCACGAGCACACCTCGTAAGCGGGACCATTTTACCAAATGCGTCTCCTTCAATGACGCCAAAGACGACGCCTACTCCACGAACATCCAAATCGCGGACTTGAACATGCTGAATGCGGCCCTTGCCGTCATCAAATGGAAGAAACTCTGCGGATTCTATCAGGACATGGAGTACGAGCACGATTCCACCTACACCATCAACGAGAACCAACTGCTCAGTGACCAAGCTCAGCCATAAATTCGTCGAGTTCATTCCCGACACTCTCGAACCCTCCGTTCTGTACGTGTCCATCACTCATGGAACCGCAGTGCATCGCTGCTGCTGTGGTTGCGGGCGGGAGGTTGTGACGCCACTTACGCCGACCGATTGGAAGATGATTTTCGATGGAGATACCGTATCTCTGTATCCGTCCATCGGGAATTGGAACCTCCCATGCCGGTCACACTATTGGATTACCCGCAATCACGTCGAGTGGGCAGAGGACTGGTCAGATTGGCGAGTTGCTGTGACAGAAGCGAAGGAGAAGAAGCTCAAGGAAAGATTCTATGGCAGTCTTGAAGCAGATGATTTCGTTGAGCCGATTGAAGAGAAAGCCAAGGCGCGGGCTGGCTTTTGGAAACGCTTTTGGAACGGCGGGTAGCTTCTCGCACCGCCTCTAGGGAAACGCTGAATAAATCGGTTTTTGCCCTCTGTTGGGCGCTCCCGTCTCTGGGGGATTTTTCGGATATTGAATTATTCAGCGTCTCCCTAGGTGCAGGATATAAAGTGGCCATTTGCTTCGCACATGAGCAATGCGGATGAGCCGTGAAATCTTTGAGGTTTGGGAACAGCATAGCGACAGCGCAAGCAACACCCTCGCCCATCCAATCTCCCGAGGCTCGCGCCGAATGAGCGAACCAGCATCCCTGCACACCGCGAAGCCTCCCCCGATTCCCATGAGGCTGAGCACGCGCAGCAAATCAGCGGCGGGAGGAATGCAGCACGGAGCGTGACAGCGGATTGCTGGCGCGGTGCGTGATTGGGCGGGCGGTGCGGAGCGGGTGAAATGCGACGCCCTGCGTCATCTCGCCAGCGTAGCGCGAGTGATGCAGAGGGTCGCACGAGCGCACCAACTCGGGAGTCTGCGGGAAAGGTGGCGGTGCGCAGTCTCCCACGCCGCAGGCGCGTGTGCGGTTGCCGCACTCAATTGCGAACGAATCTTCGGTTCGCAATCGCCGTGGCCGACTCCCCCCTCGGCGACGGCATGACGGTGTGCGGGGGAAGCAAAGTCTCCGGCTGTGTTCATCTTCGCGAACGCGGAGTGACACAGCCGGAGTCTTTGCTTGTGGCGGACGGCGGGTGTTTAGACTTTCGCGCCTTGCGCTTGCGCGGGAGCGG
>JANMGP010000125.1:0-19614 GCA_031374705.1 Verrucomicrobiaceae bacterium
CCGTGGTTCCTCTATCTCGCGTTCAACGCCGTCCACACGCCCATGAACGCCACCGACGACCGCCTCGCGAAGTTCCCCGACATCGCCGACAAGCAGCGCCGCACTTACGACGCCATGATGCTCGCGATGGACGACGCCATCGGCAAAGTCCGCCAAAAGCTCGTGGACACCGGGCTGGAGCAAAACACCCTCGTCTTCTTCATCAGCGACAACGGCGGGCCGACCATGCCTGGCGTCACGGTGAACGGCTCCCGCAACGAGCCATTGCGCGGCTCAAAAAGGACCACCCTCGAAGGCGGCGTGCGCGTGCCGTTCCTCATCTCGTGGCCCGGTCGCGTGAAGCCCGGAGTCTCCGACCACCCGGTAAATCAGCTCGACCTCTCCGCCACCGCGCTCACCGCCGCAGGATTGGAGCCAAAGCCCGAGTGGAAGCTCGACGGCGTGGACCTCCTCCCATTCGTCACCGGCGCGACAAAAGGCGCACCGCACGAAGCCCTCTATTGGCGGTTCGGCCAGCAAATGGCCATCCGCATGGGCGACTTCAAACTCGTCCGCTACGACGCCAACGCCGACACCCTCACCGGCAAACGCGGCCAGCCCGTCACCCCCGCAAAGCTCTACAACCTCGCCACCGACATCGGCGAAACCAAAGACCTCGCATCCACCGAGCCCGACAAAGCAAAAGAGCTGCAAGCAAAGTGGGACGCCTGGAACACCGGAAACGTAAAGCCGCTCTGGGGCAACGGCAGCGGCGACAGCGACGGCGACGAACCCGGCACAGCTCCTCGCAGGAAGAACCGCAAGCAGGAATGACTCGGGCGCAAAAAGTCGGAGGCGCGGCGTAGCGCGACTTTCCAAAGTCGAGTTTTGCCATCTTCGTCAGAGAGAACGTCCTACTTTCCCGACGCTCACTCGACATTGGAATGTCGAGCTACGTTTTTGCGCCAGCATCAGGAATTGCACAAAGACTTTCCGCTCCGCTATCGCGTCGCGATTCGACGGCGTCGTCCTTGCCCCGGCAGCCCTCGGTGTCCCGAACCGCCTCTGCGCTTGCTCCTTCGCCATCCGGCAGCAAGACTATCTGGGCAAGAACGTCGCTTTCATGCGGGACATGACCGATTCGATGTACAATCCCCCGCGCCCGCCCGGGGTCGATCATTTTACCGGCCACGATCTCATCATCGCCCATGTCGAGCGTCATTGGTGTCCCAGCATCGCGAGCGACGCCATCACCGGAGGCAAACCATTCCGCTTTAAAGAAGACACGCGCGAGAAGCCGCATGATTCATAATCCGGCGTTCCCTTTTTCCAGAAGGACTGTAGGATCCCGCGCCATGAAGACATCCCGCCGTTCATTTCTCGCCACCACCGTGACCGCTGCAGCGGCTCTCGGCGCCCGGATTTCCGCAGCCGATGAGGCCAGCGGCATGAAAGGACGCATCCACCATTCCGCGTGTAAATGGTGCTACCCAAAAGTGCCGTTTGAGGATCTCTGCGCTGCGGGCAAGGCGATGGGACTTACCAGTATTGATCTGGTGGAACCGTCTGATTTCCCGACTTTGAAAAAGCACGGACTGATTTCTGCGTTGACCTCGTTTCCCACGATTGCGGGGCCGAAGGGTGAAAAGATCGGGAGCATTCCGCTGGGATTTAACAGGCCGGAGCACCACGAGTTGCTCGTGAAGGCTTACGAGCCGTTCATCAATGCAGTGGCTGATGCGGGCTTTCAAAACCTGATTTGCTTTTCGGGAAACCGCAATGGAATGGACTCTGAAACGGGGCTGAAGAATTGCGCCGACGGGCTCAAAAAAATCCTGCCGCTCGCCGAGAAACGCGGCGTGACGATTGTCATGGAGCTGCTCAACAGCCGCGTCGATCACAAGGACTACATGTGCGACCACAGCGACTGGGGCATCGCACTGTGCAAACAAATCGGCTCGGCGAATTTCAAGTTGCTCTTCGACATTTACCACATGCAGATCATGGACGGCGATGTGATCTCGCGCATCCGCTCCGGGAAGGATTATTTTGCACACTATCACACCGGCGGCGTTCCGGGCCGGAATGAAATCGATGAGACTCAGGAGCTGAATTATCCGGCGATCATGCGGGCCATTGTCGAGACCGGCTTCAAGGGCCATGTCGCGCAGGAATTCATCCCGAAGCGCGAACCGCTCGTCTCGCTCAAGCAGGCGGTGGGAATCTGCGATGTATAAAGGAACAGCCGTCCGCTGAGCCCGCACGAAATCAAGTCCGCTCTGATCGCCGAGGCCAAGGCGCTCGGTTTCGATGAATGCCGGATCGCTCCGGCCGGCCCGCCGCCGCATGCAGACGCATTCCATGACTGGCTGGCGGAGGGAAACCACGGCGACATGGCGTGGATGGAGCGCAACGCGGACCGAAGGACCAATCCAGACCTCGTCCAACCGGGGGCAAAATCAGTCGTCATGCTTGCGATGAACTACTGGCAGCACGGGACGCCAAGTCCCGCAATTGCCCGCTACGCATGGGGCGACGACTACCACGACATCATCGAGCCAAAGCTGCGGCAACTTGATTCGTGGCTGCAATCGCAAGGAGGAAAACAGCGGCACTACGTGGACACCGGGCCGGTGCTGGAGCGCGACTTCGCAGCGCTCTCCGGCCTCGGATGGCATGGTAAGAGCACGATGTTGATCCATCCAAAGTTGGGCACCTGGTTTTTTCTGGGCGCAATCCTCACCACTCTTGAATTACCGCCGGATGAGCCCGCGCGCGACCACTGCGGAAAATGCACGCGCTGTATCGCCGCATGCCCGACCGGCGCCATCACTGCGCCGCAGAAGGTCGATGCGCGACTTTGCATCAGCTATCTCACGATCGAAAACAAAGGCCCAATCCCAATGGAACTGAGGCCGATGATCGGGCATCGCATCTACGGTTGCGACGCCTGCCTCGAAGCATGTCCATGGAATCGCTTCGCGCAAGAATCCCGCGAGGCGCGGTTTGCAGCACGGGAGTTTATTGGAATGCCGTTGCGGGATTTTCTCGCACTCGACGATGCCGCCTTCCGAGCCCTTTTCCAAAAGTCGCCGATTAAGCGGATCAAGCGCGTCCGCTTTCTGCGAAACGTATGTGTTGCCCTCGGTAATGTTGGAACCGAAGAAGACCTCCCTGCGCTGCATAGAGCTGCGAACGATCCCGATCCGCTGCTGGCCGAGCACGCGGTCTGGGGCGCAATGCGCATTCGGGAACGGGCTTATGTTTGATAAAAAACCGCGGCCTGCAGCTCGGTTTGGCACCGCTCATGCTTGTCTCAGTAGCCATGCTCACATTCGCCTACCAAGCTCGGGACCAATCAGGAAAATTAATTTCCGGTGTACAAGAAGGTCTCAACGAAGAGAACGCCATCAACTCGATTATGACGCGCGGTTTAATGGTGCTTTCCATCCAGCAAAAGGCTGCGGGGAAAATCACCCGTGGACCAGCAAAAGTATCCGAAACGGATCTCGTTCTTTTCACCCGTCAACTCGCCACGATGGTCGATGCCGGTCTTCCGCTTGTAACGGGCCTCACAGCTCTTTTTGAGCAGGCGGACCCGCGCAAACAAGCAGGCCTGCGCCGGATCGTCGGCGAAGTCAGCGCGATGGTTCAGGACGGTTCCACTTTTTATGAGTCCATCCTGAAACACCCGACAATTTTCAAGCGGCTTTACACCTCGATGGTAAAAGCAGGCGAGTCCGGCGGTATGCTCGCGGAGGTGCTCGACCGGCTTGCGGGATTCCTCGAGGCATCCGCGCGGCTGACCAAAAAAGTGAAGTCCGCGCTGACTTACCCGGTCATTGTGATTTGTATCGCGATGGGCATCACCACATTCCTGATCGTCAAAGTCGTCCCGGTATTCGGAAGCATTTTTGCCGACTTCGGCGCGCAGTTGCCGGGCCCGACGCAATTCCTGATCGACCTGTCCGATTTCGTCCGAGGGAACTGGTATTACATCGTCGGCGGCCTTGCAGGGGTTTACTATGGTATTCGGGCGTGGGTAAGGAGCCCGAAGGGAGCCGACACTTGGGACCGCTGGAAGCTCAAGCTACCCATCTTCGGACCGCTCCTTCACAAAATTTGCATGACGCGATTTGCCCGCACATTTGCGCAGCTCATCCGCTCAGGCGTACCGATTCTCGAAGTCATGCAAATCGTCGGCGACACATCGGGCAACAGCGTCGTGACAAAGGCCCTTCGGAACGTATCTGCGGATGTGGAAAAAGGCGACCAACTCACGGCGGCACTCAGCCGTCAGCCTATCTTCCCGCCAATGATGCTCCGGATGGTGTCCGCCGGTGAGAGCACCGGTAAAATCGACAACATGCTGGAGAAAATGGCGGACTTCTGGGACGAAGAAATCGAGGCGACACTCTCGGCGCTCACTTCACTCCTCGAGCCCTTCCTGATTGTATTTCTCGGAGTGATTGTCGGCGGCATCGTCATCGCGATGTTCCTGCCAATCTTCAAGCTGAACGACGTTGTGTCCGGCTCAAAGTAACCCGCCCACAACGACCAAAAGCGTCCCATAGGCGAGCCCGGCAAATGCCGCGGCTCGCCATCGCTTTTCAGTGGCACTCACCCACGAGATTTGATCGCGGAGCGTGTATGGCATCCCGACCCAGAACATCCCTACGATGATCCAAACAAACGTGAGCGCAACCAGCAGCAATCGCGACTGCTCCTCACGCAGAAATGCAGATTCGAGAATCGGCTCGGCAGCCATCAGCACCAGTCCGCCGAGTGCCCTCACGGCAAGAAACTCCTGCATGTAAAAAATCGCGAGCACGGCGCTGACCGGGGTCAAATACAGCACAAGATCGCGCCAATTGCTGAACTCGCCGAGGTCGCTCACCTTTACCAGCCAGAAAAACCACGCGGCCAGAATGATGGTCAGGATGGCACCGGCGGGCTTGTTGCGCGGGAAACTGCGGAGCCACTCCCTCGCAGCACCTCCCCGGACGAGCGCGTAGAGATGGGACGCGATCAGCAGCAACCCGACCACGAGCATCATCGTTTTAAGCGTGAAGGAATAGATCATGAAAAAGGGAGTCCATGCAACTTTGCTGGCACCAATTGCGCAAGCTTAACATTGCGCGGGCTTGCCAGCCGTGATGTCCCGCCTACTCTCCACGCCCCACGATGTATAAAACGAACGAAATTTTCGCCAAGATGCCGGCGCCTGTCGCCGCAGATCTATTTGCCCACCTCGCCGAGAAGGAGCCCAATCTCCTCCAGGCGACGCTGACCACGCTGTGCCAGCAGCGCAAAATCCGCCCGGTATTCGTTGAGCGGAAGCCGCGCACCGAGCGCTACACTTGGATTCGGGATGGACTCGGTCGCAAGCAAAATGCCGACGTCGCGGCCCATCTCCTCCAGATCTGGCTCGTCGGAGCGCACAGCAAACTCCTGTGCGATTTCCTCGACGGATTCGGCATCCCGCACGACGAGCACGGGACCATCGAAGACCTCCCTTCCGCCCCCGAAAAAGGCAAACTTACTGAAGTTGTCACGGACCTTTTGTCCAAACACGATCCCGGGGTTGTCGCGGTTTACCTTCACGCATTTCAGGCTACCGACGAAAAAGGATGGAGCACACTCGAAGAACTTCTCGCCGAAGACCCGCGCCTGAAAATCGGTTGACGCCAGATCCTGTGGCAGTGAAAACGTAAGGACGCGTTAGAAAGATTCTTTCTATTTGGTAACATTGTAACATTGTGGTAGTATTTTCCGCAAATACCACCATGAGAGCCATCTTCGCCCTTTCCGTTGCCGCTGCTGTAACATCGTTTGCCGCCAAGCCGCCGGTCACTGACCCCGCGGCACTTGAGCGCTGCTATGCTTCGATCGAGGAGTTCGATTTCCAAAAGCCGGGGTTCAAATCACTCAAAGATCAAGCCACCTTGCTCGACGGCAACGAGGGAACTGGAATCACCATGGAACCGGGCCGCCATCAATTCCTGATCACGCTAGCGAAACCGCAGCTCATCCAGCGGATCAACATCGTCGGCAACGGGACGGCGCGATTCACCGTCTCGGTCAGCAGCGACAAACCTTCCTCCGGCGTTTCATGGCAGCCGGTTCTCAAGAATCTGCCGCTGAATCCCACATTCGGCAGCGACCGGAATCTCGATGTCACTGCACGGTATGTTCTCCTCGAAACGGATTCTCCTTCACGATGCAACCTGATGGACTTTGCGCTCTACGGAAAACTTCCGGCGATCGCCGGTGGCGGGCCCCGCTACCTTTCCGATGTATGGAACCATTCGCCATCCACGGAACCGCTGCCGCCGATTCACGCGGGACCGGCTCCCACGAAAAAATCCGGATACATGCCGGGACGCATTGGCTTTCCGCCACGTGTCACGAACGGCGGCGTCATTGACAGTCTTCGCAGATCGACCATCACCGCGCCACGCGGGCGGATCGGAGCACCACCAAGAGCCGTGCGCTAGACGCTTCCGGGATTGCAGACCGTTCTCGAACATCTCGGCGTCGCCGTGGCTGCAATCACCGGCGTTCTCGCGGCAAAAGGCAAGCGCGTGGACCTCTTCGGCGTGCTCGTCCTTGCGATGGTCACGGCATTTGGCGGTGGGACCATCCGGGATCTGTCGCTGGGCGACACGCCCGTTTTCTGGGTTCGCGATCCGTCATTTACCATCACTGCGAGCATCACGGCTTTCGCCACATTTTTCATCGCCCGCGCCCGTGAACTTCCGGTGAATGTGCTGCTTATTGCAGACGCGGCAGCGCTCGCTTTTTTCACCATGCTGGGCGCAAAAAAGGCGCTCTCATTCGGTGTGGCACCCCACATCGCCATTACGATGGGCGTTATCACGGGAGTCGCCGGCGGAATGTGGCGCGATGTGCTCATCGGCCAGATACCCCATGTCTTCCGGCGCGACATTTTCCTCTATGCGACCGCCGCAATTTTCGGGGCGCTGGGCTTTGTCATTCTGGAAAAAGTGCAACCCAATGCCCAGGCAAACCTTCCGATCGGTGCGGCGATTACACTGATCCTCCGGCTTATCGGGATTCGCTGGCGGATTTCCCTCCCCGTATTCGACGATTATCGTGAGGACTGACACTGGCCGGTCATCCCCAACCCGTCTGGAAATTGTCCGCCGGAAGTCATGGCGTACCATCGGAGATTGCGCTAGAGTTCCGGAATGAACCGCCGCCAATTCCTCGCTGCAAGCGCAACTACATTCGCTATTCCGGCACTCGCGGACGAACCCGCGCCCGTAAAATTCAAGAAGCCGATAAAACTCGGCATCTCGACTTACAGCTACTGGCACTTCGAGGAAAAAAAGTTTCCCATCGAAGCAGTGATCGAGCGCGCAGCGCAGCTCGGAGTCGAGGGCGTGGACGTCCTCCACCGGCAGATGGAGATAGACGAAAAAGCGCCGTTCGACGCCGCCGGGCGGACCTACTGCCGCAATCTGAAGCGCCTCGCATTTCGCAACGGCATCGATTTAATCTCCCTGAGCACCCATCAGAATTTCGTCAGTCCGGACGCGAAAGTGAGACAGGCCGCGGTGGACCACACCATCAAGACACTTGAAATTGCCGACGCGCTCGGCGCGGCCTGCATTCGCGTGAACGCGGGACGCTGGAGGACCATCGAAGACTTCGACGAGTTCATGAAAAAACGCGGCCTCGAACCACCCATCGCGGGGCACAGCGAGGACGAAGCGTTTGACTGGTCCATCGATGGACTCGGGAAATGCCTGAAGCGAGCGGAGGAACTCGGCGTCATCCTCGCACTCGAAAACCACTGGGGCCTGTCGCGTTCGCCGGAAGGAATGAACCGGATCCTCGGCGCGTTCAACTCGCCTTACATCGGCGCGCTCATGGATACCGGCAACTTCCTCGAAGACCCCTACGACAAACTCACCGCGATCGCTCCGCGCACCGTTTTTGTGCAGGCCAAGACATACAATGGCGGAGGGCTCTGGTACACGCTCGAACTCGACTATCCGCGGATCGCCAGAATTCTCGCAGATTCAAACTACAGCGGCTACGTGTCACTCGAAATGGAAGGCAAAGAGGCCGCGGACACCGCTGTGCCGAGGAGCATCGATATGCTCCGAAAGGCATTTGGCCGGTGACGCACGACGGGGTTTCGCTCGACACGGCTACTTTTTTTTCTTCGGGTCCTTCTTCGGATCTTCCGCGGGTTTCTCAGCCTTTCCCGCGAGAATTTGCTCCGCTTCCTTCAGTTCGGCGGGTGTAAGTTTCGCTTTAATCTCGTCGCGTTTTTTCTCTGCTTCTGCGACCCCGCCTGCTGCTGCGCGCGTGTAATTCACGTAGGCGTAACCAAGGTTTTTCGGAGTTCCTCTTCCCTCCTCGAAGAGTCTGGCCAGCATCACTTGCGCAACGGGATTCCCCGCTTTCGCTGCCGCGGCATAGTGCTCGCCGGCACGGGCCAGATCCATCAGAACTCCGTTTCCAGTTTCGTAGCAATTGCCGAGATTGATAAACGCGGCAGGCACGCCGTGCTGCGTCGCAAGCATGAACCAGCCGATCGCTGCGACGTTGTCCTGTTTGATCCCGGTGCCTTTCTGATACCGCACGCCCATTTCATTCATCGCCACGGCCGAACCTGCACGCGCCGCCGCGATGTAAGACTCTGTTGCCTTCTCAACATTTGCAGGGCCGCCGAGGCCGCGATCGTAGTAGCGGCTCATCGCAAACAACGCGTCGGAGTTCCCTTGTGCAGCGGCCTTCTCATACCAATCCCGTGATTCCTTGTAGTTCGGCTCACGACTCTTCGTATCCACTGCGGCCTCTGCGAATGCGCCGGCTTGAAACTGCGCGGGCGCATATCCGCCTTCCGCCGCCTGATGCAAAAGAAACCTGGCACGCTCCTCATCTTTTTTCAGCTCGGGAGCCCCGCGGAAAAGCACCCCTGCGAGCATTGTCTGCGCCGGAGGATGTCCGGCATCCGCGGCCTTCGTGAGCCACTTCAACCCAGTCGCTGCGGAAGCAGGAACACCGCGTCCCGCGAAGTAAAACTCCGCCACCGCAGTCATCGCATCGTTATTCCCCTTCTCCGCCTCGGCAGTCAGAAGCTTCACCGCCGTCGCGAAGTCTCCTTTGTCGGCAGCCTCCTTGGCCTTGATAAATGCCTCCGGCGGCTTCGGAGCCTCGGGCTTTGGCGCATCGGCAGGCGCGGTCGCGGCGGCAGGTTTCGCGGCGGGGTCCTGCGCAGAAGCACACACGGCAGCAGCAACAAAGACTGGGTAGAGAAAACGTTTCAACATGGTGCTGATTGAAATCGCGTGCGGCGCCCTCCGCGTCAAGCCGTTCGATCGGTTTGCCCGGCAGAAAATGCACCACGAGCATCCGATTCTGAATTTCCCGCCGAATCAGCGCTTCTCAGCGGCCCGCCGTCTGCTACACCCGCAGCGAACATGCGTATTCTAGTCACCGGCGGCTGCGGCTTCATCGGCAGCAATTTTGTTCGACTTCTCCTTTCCGCACGTCCCGGCTGGACCGTTCACAACGTGGACGCCCTCACCTACGCGGGAAACCCGGCAAACCTCTCGGATGTTGTCGGCCAGGCCGGTTCGCGCTATGTTTTTCACCATGCAGACATCGCCGACGCGCCCGCGATGGAGGTTGTTTTTGAAGGCGGGAAGTTCGACGCCGTGGTGAATTTCGCCGCCGAGTCCCACGTGGATCGTTCCATCTCGGGGCCGATGGCTTTTATCCAAACCAACGTCGTAGGCACAGGCGTCCTCCTCGACGCCGCGCGACGGCATAAAGTCGGGCGGTTTTTGCAAATCGGGACGGACGAAGTGTATGGCTCGCTCGGACCGACGGGCCGCTTCACAGAACAATCCCCCATCCAGCCCAGTTCGCCTTACTCGGCGAGCAAGACCAGCTCCGACCTCCTGGCGCTCGCGCACTTTCACACGTTCAAGCAGGACGTCCTCGTCACCCGCTGCTCAAACAACTACGGGCCGTATCAGTTTCCCGAAAAGCTGATTCCGCTCATGATCACAAACGCCATGGCTGATATCCAGCTCCCCGTTTATGGCGATGGGCTGAACATCCGCGATTGGATTCACGTGCACGACCACAATGAGGCCGCCCTGATGGTCCTGGAAAAAGGCCGCAGCGGCGAGGTTTACAACATCGGCGGCGACGGCGAGTTGACGAACATTGAGGTGGTGAAGATGATTCTCGGCGAGCTGAAAAAGCCGGACTCTCTTATCAAATACGTCGCCGACCGGCTCGGCCACGACCGACGCTACGCAATCGATTCTTCGAAGATCCAGAGCGAACTCGGCTGGCGGCCCAGGCACCGCCCGGAGCAGGGCATCCGCGAAACCATCGCGTGGTACGTAGCGAACCGTGCGTGGTGGGAGCCACTCCGAAAGAAATAGGTGCGCCACCGCTCCGCAGTCTTCCTCCTTCTCGTCACCGCCGTCCTGTGGAGTCTGGGGGGCGTGCTCATCAAGTCCGTCGAGTGGCCGTCGCTGGCCAAAGCGGGAGCCCGCTCGCTTTTTGCAGGGCTCATCCTCCTCGGGTGGATTCGCCGGCCGGCGTTTACTTTTTCCAAAGTGCAGATCCTCGCGGCTGTCGCCTACGCAGCTACGGTATCACTTTTTGTCATCGCGAACGACCGGACCACTGCCGCAAACTCGATTTTTCTCCAATACACAGCGCCAATTTACGTCGCTCTGCTGGGTCACTGGGTGCTCGGCGAGAAGGCCCGGCGCATGGACTGGGTTTGCATTTGTATTGCGCTCTGCGGAATCGCGCTCTTTTTCCGCGATGAGTTCGACACGCGTGGTGCCTGGGGAATCGCCGCAGGATTGGGGAGCGGCGTTGCTTTCGCCGTGATGGTGCTCTGCCTGAGGCTCGAGAAAGACCGTTCTCCAGCTACCGCGCTCCTGCTGGGGAACATACTCACAGTTGTCATCGCGGTCCCATCCGCCATCCATGCCGGGCTCCCGTCGGCGAAAGCCTGCGGTGCCCTGGCGATTCTTGGAATCGTCCAGCTCGGCATCCCCTACGTCTTTTACAGTATCTCGATCCAGCGGGTGAGCGCGCTTGAAGCCATCCTTATCCCGATGCTCGAGCCCATCCTGAACCCGATTTGGGTTTTCTGGCAGAGAGGCGAATTCCCCGGGCCGTGGAGCATTTGCGGGGCTCTTCTCGTGCTCGGCTCGGTTACACTCCGCTCGTTTCAAGGCATTAACCGTGGCGGTGTGAGCGCCCAAAAAAAGCCGTAGCCATGGCGGGAAAGCTGCTCTCTCACTCTAACTGATGCTTGCGAGCCCGAAGCCCATTCCTTTTTTTAGTTCGTCGCCAACGCCTATGCCGGCCACGGCCCTCCCTCCTGCACAGGTCCTCCCCAGCCCTTCGCAATCGGGAGAGCCAACTTTCCATGACCTCATCCAAGGCAGCCCCTTCGCGATGTGGATATTCGACATCGCGAACGGGGAGTTTCTCGACGCAAATCCCGCCGCAGTGGAACAATACGGATGGTCCCGCGAAGAGTTTCTCACCATGACCGCCGAGAGAGTGCGCCCTCCCGAGGACTTTGCGCATTTCCGAGACTATCGCGATCAGATGGAATCCATCGCCGCTTCCAATCTAGGCACTACCGATTTGTGGCTGCATACCAGGAAGGACGGCACACGGTTTTGGGCAGAGACCACGTGGCAGCTCATCCAGTATCGCGGACGCAGAGCTGCGCTCGAAACCGCAATAGACCGCAGTATCCAGGTCCGCACCGAGGAGGAAACCCGCGAACTCGCCCACGCCCTGAACCTCGCCGCCGACGCCATCATCGTCTGCAATCTCGATCGTGAAGTCCTGTTCTGGAACAGAGGCGCCGAGAGGATCTATGGCTGGACGTCCGAAGAGGCGGTGGGCCGCAGTGTTAAGGAACTGCTCAATATCGATCCGGACACCGCCCGCAAGAGCGTGAACGAGCTCATGGAAAAACGCCAGTGGTCCGGCCAGATGACCCACAGTCGAAAGGACGGTAACGCCGTTATCGTGGACAGTCGCTGGACGCTCGCGATAGACGAAAACACCCGAAAACCGACCTCGATCCTCGTCGTCAACAGCGACATCACCGAGACCAAGAAACTCGAGTCCCGCTTCCTCCGTTCCCAGCGCCTCGAAAGCATCGGCGCGCTCGCGAGCGGTGTCGCTCACGATCTAAACAACATCTTGTCCCCCATCATGATGGCCGTAGGCATCCTCCGCGAATCGCTCGGCAAGAATGAGCAGAAGATGCTCGGAATCATCGAAGCCAGTGCCGCACGCGGCGCCGGCATCGTCAAACAAGTCCTCACGTTTGCCCGCGGGGCCGACGGCGAACATGCGCTCCTCCATCCAAAGAACCTTGCGTCCGAGATGACGAAGGTGATGCAGCAGACATTTCCAAAGAACATCAACATTCAGACCCAGTTCCCTGGCGAGCTTTGGCTAATCAACGGCGATGCAACCCAGCTCCACCAGGTGCTGTTAAATCTGTGCGTCAACGCCCGCGACGCGATCGGCGAAAACGGCGGCAAGCTTCGCGTCGCGATCGAAAACGTAGAGGTGGACGAATACCTCGCTGAAGCAAATCCAGGCGCCACTGTCGGTGCGCATGTCTGTTTCAGCGTCGCCGACTCCGGGTCCGGCATGCCGCCCGAAGTGATGAAGAAGATTTTCGACCCGTTCTTTACCACGAAGGAGCAGGGCAAAGGCACCGGCCTCGGTCTCGCCACGGTGATCAGCATTATCAAAGCGCATAAAGGATTCCTTACCATTCAGAGCCAGGTCGGAGTCGGCACCACCTTCAAAGTCTTCATTCCCGCGAACCCGGAGGCCAAACAGGAGGCGGAAGCAGAGACCAGTCCCGAATCTCTCCGGGGCAACGGAGAGCTTGTCCTCGTCGTGGACGACGAAGCCACCATCCGCGAAGCTGTCGTCCGCACCCTCACCGAACACAATTACCGGTGCTACACCGCAGAAGACGGCACGGACGCACTCGCGCTTTACTTTGAACGCCGCGAGATCGACGTTGTCATCACAGATCTCCACATGGGCATGATGGACGGTATCACGCTAATTCGCTCCCTCAAGAAGATGAACTCCGGGATTAAAGCCATCATTTCAAGCGGCCATATCGACAAAGAAAGGCACGCCACCCTCAGCGAACTAGGTATCACGAGCATCCTCGAAAAGCCCTACACTTCCGAGAAGCTGCTCAAGACCGTCAGAGACATCATCAACTCGTCCGCTGCCAAAACCGCGTAGCCGGCCCCTCGCCGCCCGGCACACCACAAGACGCAAAATTGCTCGGACTGGTGATTCGGGTGATATACTGGCGACCTTCGAAGCGTCAGCATCAAGCGTGTCTCCCTACTCGCCCAGCATCGGGCATCAGATTCATCGCGCCTGCCCGGAAGCCATGCTGCATGCGATTGAAGAACGAGGGGCGTTCCGACCCAACGCGGCGGGTCAACGCACGCCGGAGACGATGTGCCCGCGTTTCTCCGCATTGCCCGCTGCGTCCTTTGCTTGCGCGACGATTTGCCCGGCTTGCGGGATGGACGCTGTCCAATCGGCGATACCCGCTTGTTGCGTGACGATCGTCGCTTTCATTCCGTTGACCGTAACTGCGGAGATTGTGCCGTCGTCTTGCGTGACGCCGCGCACTGCGAGGGTGCTGCCTTCGTGTCGGATGCTGGTGACCATCGTGGCCGGAGCGCTGTCGTCCTTAGGCTCCAGCAGCGCAGGAAATGGGACGCCGCTGACTTCGGAAGCGCGCACGTCTTTGCCGGTCCAGCCTTCCACGATGCGTCCGTCTTTCGCGGCGTCGGGGAACTTCGCGCTGACCACTCGGCGGATGCCGTCGGCGGTGTGGAAGTAGTAGCTCACCGGGTATTGGAGTGTGTCGTTGCGCGGTCCGCCGCCGAGGTCCACGACGTTGGATTGCGAGCGGGAGTTCACGACTTTCAGATCGCGGAAATGACCGCTCGCACCTTCGCGCGGTGTCGTGCAGGCCATCTGAATCAGCGGGTCGCGGCCTACGCGGCAGTTTGCGAGCGTCACGCGTTCGTAGGTGAAATCGCCGTATTGGATGCTCTCGTCGTCGTGGCCGCGATTGATGGGTTCGCTGTTGATGTTGTCGAACTCGAGGTCGCGATAAACGTGCGCGTCGTAGTCGGGATGGTAGATGCCATACACTGCGTTTTTCACGCGCAGACCTTCGCAGAGAAAGAACTGCACATTCGGACGCAGGACGTAATGCGTCTCCCACGCGCGCAAATTTCGCACGATGAACGGATGCTCTCGGTCGCCGTGGACGGAGCCGTTTTTGTCGTCGCCGAGATTGAAGCTGTAGAGCCCCACGGTGTGCGATTCGTTGTCCTCGAACCGCACAAACGGCAGCGTGCGCACATCGCGCTCGATGGGCTCGCCGTCCTCGTTGCGGATGCGCAGCGTCGGGTTAAAGTTGCTCGCTTTTTGAATCTCGAATCGGAAGCCGTATTCGTCGTTCTCGCACGCGACGTTGCGCGTGAAAGTGTTGCGCCCGTTCGCCCACCAAAAGCCCGCGCCGTCATTCGGGTCGAACGACAGAACCTGCTTCGGAAGACGTTGCGCGCCGATGGCCTGCACGGCAAGATTGCGGTCGAAGATGTTCCATTGCTCCGTGGCGTCCTCCAGAAAATAGCCATGCCCGCGCGAGCGATAGCCGACGCAATCGCGCACGAGCAGATGATCGGTTCCGTGGACGGTAATCCAGCGATTATCGGAATCCCACACGCTCGCACCGAGCACGCCGCTGCCGCGCATGGTGTCGCGGACGAGGTGAAAATGGATCGCGTATTTTCCGAGGATACCCTTTTTGCCGAGGTGCCGGAATTCCGCGTAGCTGATGCCGCCCGCCGAGTCGCGGTGATACATCGTGTGACCACGCACGCCCGCGGGCTCGGCGCTTTCCACGACGACGTTTCGCGAGAGCAGCGCGACTTCACTTCGCATGATGCCTTCGCCGAAATGCGCGTATTCCAGCGGTTGGTCGAGCGTCACGCGCGGGCCGTCGAGCTTCACAATCGTCCGCTCTTCCGTGGCCCCGGCAAACGCTCCATGCGCTGCCTTTTTCACCGCCGCCTTGTAGTCTTGCTCGCGCGAGCCTGTGACGATCACACGATCGCCCGAGTGCCACCCGGTCGCGGGCGACTCCAGCTCCAGTTCGGTCGCGCCTTGCTTCGCGGATGCGGCGAGCTTCAGCCACGTTCGCGGCATCGGTGCGCCATGAATGTCCCAGCGTCCGCCGCACGCGATGATCGCCGGGAGCGTTTCTTTGTTCATCCCTTCAAAATACCGCAGCCGAATCGTCGCTGTGACACCGGCGGGAATCGGCGCTTCTGCCGTGCCGATTTCCAGCGCGGGCATGGTGCCGCCGGCCGGAACAGGCGCATCGTCGTGGCAATCGAATCCATCCTCGGTACAAGTGTCACCGGGAGTCACGCGCAGCAGCCCTACTTCGAGGCGCGTGTTTTTCTCCCGCGAAAAGGTGAGCGTGCCTGCGACGTGGATGACCCGCAGCGCATCGGTGGAATCGACATCATACGTCACGACATGCCCAGTCTGAACTTGCACACGTGCTCCGGCGTTCGGCAAAGCACCGCCCCACGTTGCGGCGTCGGACCAGCGTCCAGATTTCGCAGAGCGCACATCGAACGCGACGGGATCGGCAAACACCAATGAAACGAGGGCGAGACTGAGAGCGAGGATGGCACGCATGATTGGAAGAGTCTGCGGCCCGATAAATCTTTGCGTATCGTTGCGCATTGGATTTGTGGAAAAACGCCGTGCGTACGGTGGCAGCATTGATTTCACTATCGAGCGACGACGGAAATCCATTCGTCAACCGCTTTATGAACAATACTCGTCTTGCCATCTTGGGAGCAGTGCTCACGCAGTTTTGGACTGATGGGCTTCGCGCTGCGCGGGTGGACTTTGTGCGCGAGGTGCGGCCGGTTTTTGAGAAGCATTGCACGGAGTGTCATGGGGAGAAAAAACAGAAGTCCGGTTTGCGACTGGACGTGAAAGCGGCGGCGTTGCGCGGCGGCGATGAGCACGGTTCGAGCTTCATCGCGGGCGATGCGAAGGCGAGTCCGCTGATACGGCTGGTAACTTCGACTGACGCGGAAAAGCAGATGCCGCCGAAGGGCGAGCGGTTGACGGCGGCGGAGATCGACACGCTCACTCGCTGGATCAACGAAGGCGCGGTTTGGCCGGATGGTGTGGATCGCGTGCGGCTCGCAGACAGGCGCGAACACTGGAGCTTCAAGCCGCTCTCCGCGCCGGACGGGCCGCGCACGATCGATTCTTTCATCGACGCCAAACTCGCGGAGAACGGTCTGAGTCGTTCGCAGTCCGCCGATCCGGTCGCGCTGATTCGACGCATCGCTTTTGATCTCACGGGTCTTCCGCCGACGCCCGAGCAAGTGTCTGCCTTTGTCGAGCAATGTCGCGAGGGTTCGTCATTCGTGATCCGTCAATCGTCATTGCAACGACTCATGGACGACTTCCTGGCGTCGCCGCGCTATGGCGAACGATGGGCGCAGCATTGGCTCGATGTCGTGCGCTACGCCGACACGCACGGTTTTGAAGTGAACACTGAGCGACCCAACGCATGGCCGTATCGCGACTACGTCATCCGCGCTTTCAACAACGACACACCATACGATCAATTTATCAAAGAGCAGATCGTCGGCGATGCGATGGGCGAGGATGCGGCCACGGGATTTCTCGTCACGGCGTCGGTGTTGCTGCCTGGGCAGATCGGGAAAGACGAGCCGTCCATCCGGCTCGCGCGGCAGGATTCGCTGGACGAAATCGTGAACAATGTCGGGCAGACTTTCCTCGGGCTGAGCGTCGGCTGCGCACGGTGTCATGATCACAAGTTTGATCCGATCACCGCGAAGGATTACTACGCGATGCAGGCATTCTTCGCGGGCGTCCAGTATGAGGAACGACCGATTCGCGATCCGAAGTCGGATGGGCCTCGCGTGGAGCAGGCAGCGGACATTGAAGCAGCTATTGCGGCGCTGCGGAAGCGTCTGGAATCCGCGCAGCCAGGGCGCGTGATCTTTATCGACGACGAAGATTCCGAGCGGACGACTTCGCTGAAAAAGAAGAACGGCCACGGCGAAAATCCGGCAGGCGCGGGTCGTGGTTATCGCGACGACGCGGGCGACGCAGACCGTGCGCCGAACTTGAGTCGCGGGCGTTACACTTGGTGGGACAACGTCGCGGGCGACGACACTTTCACATGGAATCCGGGCATCGAAGGCCGGTTCCGCATTTGGCTTTCGTGGGGCGTCCACGGCAGCGGCGTCCATACGCGCGATGCTCGTTATGTGCTCGACCGCGACGGGAACCTCGCGACCCGCGATGACCAAACCGAGATCGGAAACGCCGACCAATTTCGCTTCGCGAATGTCACCGACGGCGACTCGGAAATGGTACCTCTGTGGAGCGGATTGCACGATGCGGGGATGCAAGAACTTCGGCGAGAAAGCCGCATCATTTTGCGCGGCGGAAAAACGGGCACGGGAATCACTGCGGACGTAATCGTGCTCGAAGAAGCGGACGGGCTGAAGCTGGCTGTGGAAGAGCTTTCCCGTTTGGAAAATCGGAAGAAAGAGATCGCGCAAAGGCCGGTCGTATTCGGAGGCGCATTCACGAAGCCGGATGAAATCCGCCTGCTCAGCCGGGGCGATCCCGAGCAGCCGAAAGAAGAAGTGCTGCCCGCTGTGCTCAGCGCGTTTGGCGAGCTCACGCTGCCGAAAGCCACGCCCGAACAAGAACGCCGCAAAGCTCTCGCCGACTGGATCGCGAGCCCGAAGAACCCGCTCACCGCGCGAGTGATGGTGAACCGCATATGGCAGGGACACTTCGGCGTCGGCCTCGTGGAAACGCCGAGCGACTTCGGGAACAACGGAACGACACCATCGCATCCCGAATTACTCGACTGGCTCGCCGCCGAGTTCATGCGGAGCGGGTGGAGCGTGAAGCACATGCACCGGTTGATCGTGATGTCGGGCACGTATCGGCAAAGGGGGCAGATTTATGATTTGGGGAGAGCGGGTCCGGAAATCGGAAATCATAAATCAAGAATCATGAATCCAGGGCATCAAATCGACGCCGATGCGCGCCTCCTCTGGCGTCTCCCCGGACGCCGACTCGAAGCCGAAACGATCCGCGACTCCATGCTCGCCGTCAGTGGACGACTCAATCTCACGATGTATGGTCGCGGCTTCGATCTCTTCACCCAACGCGGCGGTCTCAGCGGATTCAACCCCGTCGAAACTCTGATGCCGGAAAACCAGCGCCGCATGATCTACGCGCACAAAGTCCGTCGCGAACCCGAGGCTGTCTTCGGCGCATTCGACTGCCCCGACGCCGGCCAAAGCACTGCCATCCGCCGCGCGAGCACGACACCCATCCAGGCGCTCAATCTTTTCAACAGCCAATTCACGCTTCAGCTTTCCGAAGCATTCACAGCCCGCGTGAAAAAAGAAACCGGCGACGACCTCGGGAAGCAAATCAACCGAGTGTATCAACTCGCGCTCACTCGCGACGCCAGCGCTGACGAGATTGCCGACGCAGAACCCTTAGTCCGACAGCACGGCCTCGCCGTGCTCTGCCGCGCGATTTTCAACAGTAATGAGTTTCTCTTTGCGCCGTAACGAATGCGCAACGCCTGCCGCTGAATCGCAACAATCGTCTCGATGATTTTGCATTGAACCGGTTGCACCTCTGCTTAAGTCGGCGGGTCGCTAATGCTCCGTTCCCCCGCAGCGGCTTCATCCGCAGCCGGCCCCCGAGGCAGTTCTTATTGACCGCTGACGATCGGTTTCTTCGATGGTTTGCCGGTAGGCTTATTCGGACGTTTTGGCATTTATAAAGTGGACCAATCTTCTTCCACAGCCATCCCGTCGTGGTCGAGGGAAATGGATGCGCACCCATCGAATACGCGGAGATTTCGACTATCGCTCGCTGCAGCCTCCCGTATTGCCACAATGCAGTGCGCGTAATACATTCCGGCCATGACAACGATCTCGTTGAAGGTCCACGACACGCTTGACTCTCGGTTGACGGAGGAAGCCCGCAGACGGCGCACGTCCAGGTCTGCCGTGGAGTTCGGCGAGGCGGACGAGGCACGCGTCGCCGATTCGAGCACTTAGTGTCGCATGCCAGTCCACCTCTCATCCGTATCTCGACGCACATTTCTGACCCACTTGGGTGGGGTCGGAGTTTTCGGCTCCGTGATTCGCGCTGCCGCGACCCATTCAGTCGATCCGGACCGGATCGCCATTCTCAACGACACACACATTGGCAAAAACCATCCGTCGGACTCGCCGATTCCTACGCACTTGCGCGAGACGGTTGCGTGGATGGTGGGGCAAGAGCGTCATCCGGCGGCCGTAATCATCAACGGCGATCTTGCCTTGAATGATGGCCAGGCAGGCGACTACGAGCACTTCGCAAAACTCATCGCGCCGCTGCGTGACGCGGATATTCCGGTCCATCTCACCTTGGGGAACCACGACAACCGCG